>CAVPJO010000001.1:0-477295 GCA_963705425.1 uncultured Chloroflexia bacterium
TGGCCACGTTCCTGGGCATGCTCTCGGACCTGGTCGTGCCGCTGGTCGTGGCCATCGTCCTGGGCATGATCTTCGAGCCCGTGGTCACGAAGCTCGCGCGCTGGATCCCGCGCACGTTCGCCGCCATCGTCGTGCTGGTGGGGCTGGTGGGGCTGATCGTGGCCGCCGTCGGTGTGGTGGTCTTCGGCGTCATCGACCAGGGCCCTGAGATCGCCGCACAGTTCCAGGCCGCCGTGGCCCGGCTCGGCGAGTGGCTCGCAGAGCGTGGCATCGACATCGAACCGGCCGCTGATACGGTCGCGAGCGTCGAGTCTGCCGTGAACGAAGCCCTTCCCGGGATCGTTTCGCAGCTGCCCGACGTCTTCTCCAGCGTGGCCGGGTTCTTCAGCGGCGCGTTCGTAGCCCTCTTCATCCTGTTCTTCGTGTTGAGTCACTGGAAGACGTACGCCGGCTGGGTCGGAGCGCACCTCGATGTCCCGGCTGACCTCGGCGCAGGCATCGTGGAAGACGCCACGCAGTCCATGCGTGACTACTTCTACGTGCTGACCATCACCGCCTTGCCGGTGGCCATCATCGTGGGCGCGACGGCGTTCGTGCTGGGCGTGCCCCTGGCCTTCACCATCGGCCTGGTCACCTTCGTCACCGCATACATCCCGTACATCGGCGCCATCCTGTCAGCGGTGTTCGCCCTGGCCATCGCCTTCGGCTCGGGCGGCGTGGTTCCGGCTGTCGGCATCCTGGCCGCCATCGCCGTCGCGCAGGGCCTGGTGGAGCCGCTCATCTCGACCAGGTTGCAGCGCGACACGCTGAACCTGGACCCGGTCGTCTCGTTCAGCTCGACCATCGTGGGCTCTGCGCTGGCCGGCGTCTTGGGCGCGACCCTTTCGGCACCGATCGTGGGCATGGCCCTGCGCATCAACAAGCGCATCAAGGACTACAAGGAATTCGGCCCTGACTACGACCCCACCGCAGCCGAGGCTGAGGCGGGCGGTTCGGATGACGTCGAGAAGGGTTCGGATGCGGCCCAGAAGGCAGAGCCGGCCGGAACATCACAAGCCGGCTAGCGCCGGGATGACACGACCATGAGCCGCCTGAAGGTTCCCGATTTCATCGAGGATGTCATCCGGGATCCGCAGCAGCGCGGCATCCTCATCACCGGCATCCTCGCATTGTTCGCGGTCGGCGTGGTTCCCCGTGTCCTGGAGCCCGGCTTGCCCACGTCGCAGGAGCGGCTGAAGACACAGCCGGAGATCGAGAACCTCTTCTACCTGCTGGCCTTCGTGTCGGCGGCCACCATCATCCTGGGCGGACTCGTCAGCGACGTCTTCCGGCGGCGGAGCCTGTTCCTGGGTGCGCTCGCGGTCATGGCCGGTGGGGCTGCGCACAACATCTTCATCGACGATGGCATCACGTACTACATCGCCAGCATCGCCATGGTCAGCGCCGCCGGCGTGGCGCTTTCCTACGGCATCGGCTCGGTAGCGATCGCCTATCGCGGCGCCGAGCGTGGTACGGCCCTCGGGTTCGTCTATGGCGCCATGGGTGCGGGATCTGCCCTTGCCCCGGCGGTCCTTACGGCGTTCGTGGTCCGTACACCCAGCGAAGACCCGACACAGCCAGCTGGCTTCGGTTTCGACACCTGGCTCGCCTATGCCATCGCGGCGCTCGCGGCGAGCCTTGCCTTGTGGGCTGCGTACCGTTGGATGCCTTCGCTGCCGGGCCAATTGCCGGCACCACGGGTGCTGGTCACATCCGCGGCGATCTGGGCCATCAGCGTCCTGGCCATCGTCGTCGGGGTCATCGGCATCGGCGGGCCAGGCAGTCCGGCGCTGCGCTTCGTGCTCATCATCGGTGGCGCCATCGGCATCGTGGCCACGACGTCGGCGATCGGGCGGGCTCGCAAGACCATCGCCAACCTGTACTTCGACACGCGCGCGCTGGGCGCGGCGCTGGCGGTCGGCGTCGCGGTCGGCGTGGCCCAGGCGGTGCCGCTGATGATGCTCCCGATCGTCTTCCAGTACGTGCTCGGGTTCCCTCCGCTGATGTCGATCCTGGCCATCGCGCCGTTCGCCATCGCCCTGTTCCTCGGCGGCCCCATCTCCGGCGCGCTGCTGCGGCGCTACAGCCCACGGGCACTGATGGCCGCCGCAACGGCCGTACTGGGCATCGCCGACATCGTCATCGCGGTGGCGCTCACATTCCTGGGCAAGGACACCAACTACCTCCTCTTCATCCTGCCCCTCATCGGTATCGGCGGCGGCTTCGTGATCTCCACGACGGTGCGCACGGCCATCGTCTTCGCCAGCACACCGCGCGGTCTGCCCAGCTCGGCGGCCGCCATCAACGAGGCATCGGTCGGGCTGGGCTCCCGCATCGGGATCGTCGGCGCCACGGCCATCCTCGCCACGGTCGCCGTCAGCTCAGCTCAGGACATGCTCGTGGGCCAGGCTCAGGCCGATGCGCTCGTGGAACGCTTCCGCCTCGCCATCGAGTCGCTGGGCACGCCCCGCTTCCGGGAGATCTTCGAGGTCGCACGGGAGCAACTCTCAGAGGCTGTGAGGTTCGCCTACGTCTCGGCCTACATCGACGGTGTCTCCATCGCGCTGCTCGTATGCGGCGTGGTCGGTCTCGCCGGTGCTGTGCTGGCCTGGATCCTCATCGGCCGGCGCGACCCACTCAAGACCGTCTTCGACCTCGAGGAGGAGCGCCGAGTCCCAGTCCCCACCCGGAGGAACCACATGAACCCGCGCCAGGCCCTCGCTCGAGTCTTCATCGGCGCCCTGGCGCTCAGCCTGGTGCTGGCGGTCCCGGCGGTGGTCCAGCCACCCGCGGCCGTGGCCGCCTGCGGCACGGAGTGGGCGAGCAAGAAGGAACCGCCTGAGACGATCCAGGTATTGCGGACCGCGAGCGGGCGGGTCGAGAAGGTCAACTTCAAGCGCTATGTCATCGACGTCATGGCTTCGGGCGAGTGGCCCACGACCATGCCTCCTGCCCTCCTCGAGGCTGGCGCCCTGGCGGTCAAGCAGTACGCCTGGTACTACGCGCTCGAGGGCAACCATCGTGACGGTGACCAGACCGCAGCCGGCGCGTGCTACGACGTGCGCGACGACGCTCGCGACCAGGTCTACCGCCCCGAGAGCGCCGAGCCCACCAAGAAACAGAAGGCTGCCCGCGACGCGCTATGGGGGTTGTCGCTGCGCAAGAACGGCAAGTTCTTCCTGACCGGCTACCGCCGGGGTTCGGCCACCAAGTGCGCAGCCGATGCTGACGAATGGCGCCTCTACGCTCGCAGCGCCAAGGACTGCGTCAAGCGGCTCGACTACGACAGCGAGGAACTCATTCGGGCCTACTACAAGCCGAAGCTCACCTTCGTGTGGGCACCGGGCACCGAACCAGGAGCAGACGCGGAGGCAGAGGCGGATGCAGAGCCCAGCCTGGAGCCGCTCGACGCCGACGGTGCGGCACCGGAGGAGCCGCTGGGCAGCGTCCTCGACTCGATCTCGAGCTGGTACCAGGGCCTCTGGGGAGACACCGAATGAGCGGCCTCCCGGACACGCCATCACCCACGTCGGGCCCAGGCTCCTTCGTTGGCGGGCAGTTCCGCGAGGCTTCGTTCAGAGGACAGGAGCTGGCTGGTGCCGACTTCAGCCGGGCCGACGCGCGCGCCGCCGATCTCAGCGACGCCAACCTCGCCGGTGCCGTATTCCATGAGGCGGATCTGCGTGGGGCCGACCTCTCTGGCACCAACCTGTCGGGTGCCGACCTGGGCCAGGCGCGCGTGGGACTGCAGACGCCAGCCAAGGTCGTGCTCTTCGGGCTCGCCCTGCTCATCGCCATCGCTGCCGGCGTGGTCGTGGGCCTGGTCGCCGAATGGATGCGCGAGCGGACGTTCGACAGGAGCTGGTACGAGCTCGCCCAGGGACTGAGCGCGGCGGCGATCCTGTTCGTCTTCCTGGCTGTGCTCGCCGCACGCGGCATCAAGGATGCGGTCCGCGTCTTCTTCGTTCTCCTGGTGCTCATGGCCGTCGCAGGCGTGCTCATCGGTGGTCTCGCGGGCGCCTATCGCATCGGGACCGCCATCCAGCTGGTGACCATGGTCCTGATCGTGGTCGCCGCGGTCGTGGCCGGGCTCCTCGGTCGCGTGGTGGCGGGCACCTTTGGGGGCGCCTCGATCCTGCTCGTCGCCCTCGGCGCCAGCCTTGTCACCGGCGGCTTCGGAGGAGGCCTGGGCGCGATGGCGGCCAGCATCCTCATCGTCATCGCCGCCAAACGCGGGCTGGCGCAACCCCGACGGACGATCGCCCGATCCACCGCCTGGCCTATCGCATCGCACGACTTCGGGGCACACGGTTCGCCGGAGCCGACCTGCGCGGTGCCACGCTCCCGGAGAGGCGGCCTGCGCAACTGCGACGTGACCGGAGCCTTGATGGACGAGCCAGCTAGGCAGAGATCCGCCACCAAGCCTGAGCCTCGATCAAGCAGAACGGAGACCCTGATCCCGATGGACCCAAGCCGCACGTTCACGCGCCGCGACGTCCTGACCTCGGATCCGCAGTCTGCTGAGGCCATGTGGCGACGCTGGCCGACCGCGCGGCTAGCGCGAGCTGGGCGATTCCACCCGGTTCGGGTGTGGTGCGCGGTCTCCACAGTGCGCACTCTGGAGACCGCGTAGCCAGACGGGCACCGCCTGCATGAGATCAGGGCGGCCAGTCGAAATCTGAAGGAGTGACCCCATGCCGAAGAATCGCGCGATCGTCGCTGTCACCTTGCTCACCTTGGGCGCAACGCTGCCGGGCGCCGTTGCAGCGGATGAACACGACGCCATGGCGGACGTGCGCGTTCTCCACGCTGCAGGCGAGGCGCCCGCCGTGGACATCTATGCTTCCGGAGATCAGCTGGCCGGCCCACTCGACTACGGGCAGATCACCGACTACATCGAGGTGCCCGCTGGTGTCTACCAGGTCCAGGTCGTGCCCTCCGGGTCCACCCCGGCGGCCGGCAGCAGCGTCATCGATACCGAGCTGCAGCTGGAGCCGGGGACGATGACGACCGTGGTCGCGACCGGCAGCCTGCAGGCCGGCATCGTGCCGGTCGATCCTGCCCGATGCGCCCGAACCGGGGGACGGGATCTCGCAAGTCCGCGTCTCACACTTCGTCTTCTATGCACCGCCGGTCGATGTCGCTCTTGATGGAGGCGACGTCATCGTTCCCGACTTGGCGTTCGCTGAAACCGCCGGCTATCTCGACCTGCCCGAAGGCGAGTACGACCTCGAGCTCCGGCTCGCCGGCACCAGCGACGTGGTCTTCGATGCAGACCCCGTGACCCTCGATGACCTGACCAGCCTTTCGGTCTTCGCCATCGGCAACGTCGCCGACGGCACCTTCTCCATCGTCTCTGCCGTCGACGCCTCCCCTGACCTCAGGACGCAGCTCGAAGAGGGGCTGGAAGAGCTCGAGGAGGAGTTCGAGGAGCTCATCGAGGGCGACGAGTAGGGCCGGCGGTCGACGTGCTCGTCATGGCCGCTCTCATCTAGGGAGCGGCGGCGGATGAACTCGACGACCGTGAGCGTGAAGCGTAGTGAACCGAGGAGCAGTGGCCACTTCCGATGCCTGATCTCAGATCCCGGCTGAACCCCAAGACCCTCAAGCGCGATGCCGTGGCCGGCACCGTCCTGGGCATCGAGAGCGTTCCGGACGGCCTCGCGAGCGGCCTCCTGGCGGGTGTCAATCCACTAGCCGGCCTCTACGGCTACCTCTACGGCACGCTCGGCGGTTCGTTCTTCACGAGCTCATCGTTCATGGCCGTGCAGGGCACCGGGGCCATGGCCATCATCGTCGCCGACGCTGGCCTGGAGTCCTTCGACGGATCCGGCCACCGCGCTGTTCACGCTCACGATCCTGACCGGCATCGTGATGGCTGTGGCCGGGCTCCTGCGGCTCGGCTTCGTACTGCGCTTCGTCTCCAACGCGGTCATGACCGGCTTCATCACCGCGGTCGGCATCAACATCATCCTGGGCCAGATGGGCGACCTCACCGCGTATGACGCGGACGGCTCCAATCGCGTCTCTCGAGCCATCGACACCGTCCTCAACTTCACGCAGATCGACGGCGCCGCCCTCACCGTGGGTATCGTCACGATCGCGCTCATCCTGGTCCTCCAGCAGACCAAGCTCGGTGGGTTGGGCCTGGTCGTAGCCATCGCCATCGGCTCGGCCCTTGCGGCCGCGTTCACCCATTTCGGCGCGAACGTCCAGGTGCTCGGAGACGTCGCCGACGTCCCCAATGCCTTGCCCCTGCCGGTCCTGCCGTCGCTGGACGGGATCTTCGAACTCTTGGTTCCGGCGATCGCTCTCGCCTTCGTCGGTCTGGTGCAGGGCGCCGGCGTGTCCGCCGGCTTCCCCAATCCTGATGGCCGCCCGGCCAACGTCGACCGCGACTTCATCGGCCAGGGCGCCGGCAACATCCTGGCCGGCTTCTTCCGGGGCATGCCCGTCGGCGGCTCCATGTCGGCCTCATCCCTCGTCGTCTCAGCCGGTGCCCGCACGCGGGTCTCCCTGATGATGGCCGCCGGCGTCATGGCCGTCGTCATCCTGCTCTTCGCGAACGTCGTGGCGCTGGTGGCCATGCCCGCGCTCGCCGGCCTGCTGATCACCGTCGGCGCGATGACGATCAAACCGGCCAAGATCGAGACCGTCATCAAGACCGGGCCGATCCAGGCGGTCGTGTTCTTTGCGACGCTGGTCCTGACGTTGTTCATCCCGCTGCAATGGGCGGTCCTGACCGGCGTCGCGCTCTCGTCGGTCCTGTTCATCCTGCGCCAGTCGGACCGTGTCAGCATCCGTCGCCTGTTGGTCGACGACGAAGGTGGCGTGAGCGAGGTCGATCCGCCCACGCAGGTACCCGCCGCAGAGGTCCTCGCCCTCCAGCCCTACGGAAGCCTGTTCTTCGCGGCAGCGAGCTCATTCGAAGCGCGACTGCCCGTCGTCGACAAGGGATCGAAGGGGTCTGTCGTGATATTGCGAATGCGGGGCCGGGACGACATCGGCTCGACCTTGATCGAGGTCCTGGTGCGCTATGCGAAGGCACTCGCAGCCGTGGACAGCCGCTTCGTCCTCGTCACCGACAGCAAGACCATCCTGCTGCAGCTCGAGCGCACCGGCGCCACCGACACCATCGGCAAGGACAACATCTACCGCGGCACTGAAGTGCTGGGGCGTGCCTTCAAACGTGCCCATGCCGATGCCCAGGCCTGGGTCGATGCAAGGCCTCCAAGCGACGAGGTTGCAGCGGGATCAGACAGCGGCAGCGGGTAAGCGGGCGACCTGATGGGGGCGAGCGTTGGAAGGTTCACCGCGTCCAGTGACCGGTGGCTGTCGTGCAGCTTGACCTCGGGTCACAGGGAGGCTTCGTGCTCCTGGCGATCGCGGTGGGCCTCTACAGCCTGGCTGCCGGATGGCTCGCGAAGCACTCGGTCTCGGCAGCGTTCTCCTTCCTCGCCATCGGTGCCCTGCTCGGCGGTGCAGGGATCGCCGTCCTTGGTGGTCGCATCCCCGAACGTGCGCTGCTTTCGTTGCTGGCCGAGGTCACCCTTGCCCTCGTACTCTTCAGCGCCGCATCGACGCTCCGCATCCGGGAGATCGAGGGTGATTCGAAGATCGTCCTGCGCCTGATCGTCATCGGCCTGCCGCTGACCATCGCCGCCGGCACCGTGCTGGCCCTGGGGCTCTTCCCAGGCATCTCCGTCGGCCTGGCACTGCTCATGGCTGCGACACTGGCGCCCACCGATGCGGATCTGGGGCACCAGGTCATCACAGACACGTCGGTGCCTGCGCGGATCCGCCGCGTCCTCAACGTCGAAGGCGGACTCAACGATGGAGTCGCGGCGCCCGTGATCACCGTAGCCATCGCGCTCGCCGCGCTCGGTGGCTTGGGCGAAGTCGAGCCGCTGGCAGACGCGGTCCACGAGCTGGTCGTGGCCGCCCTCGTGGGCGGGTTGGCCGGGTTCGGGGGTCGCTGGCTGCTGAGCCTCGCGGACCTGGGCCACACCGCGACATCGTAGCTCTCGGCAGATCGCCGTCCTGTCTCTTGCGCTGGCGTCCTACTTCGCCGCCGCGGAGCTGGGGGCGAGTGGCTTCATCGCGGCCTTCGTGGCTGGCCTGCTCTTCGGCAGGGGCAGCAAGAAGCGCGTGGAGAGTGCGATCGGCTTCACCGAAGCGCAGTCGGTCCTGCTCTCGATGCTCGTCTGGCTCGTCTTCGGACTCCTGGTCTTTGCCGACCACCTGCTCGAAGCGGTGACGCCGACGGTGTTCCTCTACGCGGTCCTGGCCCTCACGCTCGTGCGCATGATCCCGGTGGCCATCGCACTCGCCGGACAGCGGTTCGACCGCGTCACGATCGCGTTCATCGGCTGGTTCGGCCCGCGCGGGCTGGCCTCGCTCGTGTTCCTGCTCGTGGGCCTCGAAGCGATGGATGCGGCGGGGGTTTCAGCCGGCCCCCTCGGTCCTGTCGTGGCCTGGACCGTCGTGCTATCGGTCGTCCTGCACGGCTTCACCGCTCGCCCATTGGCGCGCTGGTACGGGCGCTACGCCGAGCGTCTGCCGGCGGACAGTCCCGAGTTCATCGGCGACCAGGAGCCCCGACCGAGGAGCGTGATGCTCAACGCACCGGACAAGCTGTAGCCGGCCCACGCGCAGCGGGTGTCGTGCCGCCCTCGTCCGCCCTCGAGTCCTCGCCGCAATCACCCACTCCGGGTGTGGCCGGGACGGAGTGGCCTTCGTACCGTTGGCCAGCCGGCCGATCGCAGCAGGGCGGCTCATCCATGAGCATGCATGTGATCGCAGCTCGCGGCGACATGACCGGAGCCTTGACTGAGGGAGGAACCTGATCCCGATGGACCCAAGCCGCACCTTCACGCGCCGCGACGTCCTGACCTCGGATCCGCAGTCTGCTGAAGCCACGATCGATCCGAGCCGGCTGCCGGTGCTGCCCGAACCACGCCCATCGGGTGCGCCCTGGTCGCTGCACGTGCTGGCCAAGCCCACCGGCGCCACCTGCAATCTGGATTGCACCTACTGCTTCTTCCTGTCCAAGGAAGCGCTCTATCCCAACAGCAAGTTCCGCATGGCCGACGATCTGCTCGAGCAGTACATCCGCCAGGTCATCGAGACGCAACGGCAGGACCACGTGAGCATCGCCTGGCAGGGTGGTGAGCCCACACTGATGGGCCTGGACTTCTTCCGCCGTTCGGTGGAGCTGGTCGAGAAGTATCGCCGCCCTGGCATGACCGTCGAGCACACCATCCAGACCAACGGCACGCTGCTCGATGGCGAGTGGGCCGACTTCTTCCGCGAGCACGGCTTCCTGGTGGGCCTGTCTCTCGACGGACCGGCCGAGATCCACGATGCCAATCGCGTGGACAAGGGCGGCAAGGGCACGCATGCGAAGGTGCTTGCGGCTGCGCGAACCCTCGCGGAGCATGGCGCCGACTTCAACATCCTGTGCACGGTTCACTCGGAAAACGGGACCCGCGGGCGTGAGGTCTACCGCTACTTCCGCGACGAGGTCGGGTGCGCGCTTCGTCCAGTTCATCCCCATCATCGAGCGCGCCACACCCGAGCTCATCGAGGTCGCTGAGAGCGGCTGGGGCAGCCACGTGGAGGGTCGGCCGCTGTACACCCAGTCCGGCTCGCTGGTGACGGAGCGCTCGATCAGTTCTGACATGTGGGGTCGCTTCCTCATCGACGTCTTCGAGGAGTGGGTGCGCCGGGACATCGGCGAGGTCTACGTGCAGATGTTCGACGTCACCCTCGCCAACTTCGTGGGCGAGCCGCCCTCGCTCTGCGTCTTCAGCGAGACCTGCGGCACGGCCATGGTCATGGAACACAACGGCGACATGTACAGCTGCGACCACTTCGTGGAGCCGGACTACGCGGTCGGCAACATCCGCGAGTCGCACATGCTGGAGATCGCTTCGTCGCCACAGCAGCGTCAGTTCGGCACGGACAAGCGCGATTCGCTGCCGCAGTACTGTCTCGACTGCGACGTGCGCTTCGCCTGCCACGGTGGCTGTCCCAAGGATCGCTTCATCGAGACGCCTGCTGGCGAGCCCGGGCTCAACTACCTGTGCGCCGGGTACAAAGCGTTCTTCCATCACGTGACCGATCCGATGCGCATGATGGGTGGGTTGCTGCAGCGGGGAGCGGCGCCCTCGGAGCTGACTCGACTGGTACGCCCGCAACGATGCTGAGCTTGGACGCAATGGACTCTGTACCTGCGGCAGCGGAAAGAAGCTCAAGCGCTGCCATGGTGCGGAGTCGAGCTAGATCCTCGCCCACTTCGGTCGCAGGACTACCCGGTTCGGGTGTACCGGGCGGCGTCGTTCGTGGCGACACTTCTTGTGCGGCCAGGGATAGGCCGTGGCCGTGCTAGCGAAGCCCGCTCAGCAAGCGGGTTGGGCATGTCGGGCGACCGAGCGGTCCCGATGCAACGTATTGGAGAAGAGACTCATGAAGACCAAGTTGATCGCCCTTGGGGCAGCGTCACTGTTGCTCTTCGCGGTTGCTGCGTGCGATGACGAAGAGGACCCGGAGGTGGCGTTCTGCGAGTCACTGGTGGCGCTCATCGTCGTCTGTCGACGAGCTGGACTCGCTCGACGCGGACTCGTCCGTCGACGAGTACAACTCGGCCGTGGACAAGGTGAGCGACGCCGTGACCGAGGTGAAGGACAGCGCCGGGGACCTCGCAGAAGAGCAGGTCGCGGCGATCGAATCAGCCGTCGATGACCTCAGGAGCTACAAGGACGATCTCGACGAGCTCGATGTCGGTCACCGAGGCCGTCCAGGGCTCGGGCGCGAGCCCTGGCCGCCATCCAGGCGGCACGAGCCGAGGCCGGCACCGTGAACTGCGCGGAGGCTGCCGCAGAAGAGGCGGCCGAGGAGTAGTCGAAGCGGACTGCCGGTGGCTGTCCGCTCTCACACCGAGTCGCGCCCGGTCTTGCCGGCCGGGCGCGCAGGATTTCGCGGGGGTGGCGAGACCGGCTCTCGCGAGGGCCTCGGCCGCGCGTTCGCCGAGCACGTCGGGTGTCTGCACCGCGTAGCGCCGGGTGACCTGGGTCGAGGCGTGACCCATGTACCGGCTGAGCTCCTCGAGCGGCATGCCGTTGTTGGCCAGCAGGGTCGCGGTGCCATGGCGGATGCGGTGGCTCCCGAAGTAGGGCAAGGTCCCTCCCCCGGCGTGGTAGCGACGGGTGAGCATCAGGCTCAGGGCGTTCATGCCGAGGGGTCGGCGGCCATCGCGCTCCGAGGGGAACAGGAAGCCCGGATCGGGCTCCGACGCGGTGGCCCCGAGGAGGAGCGGCCGGCCCTCGGTGAGGTAGCGCTCGAGCGCCGCCCGGGCATCGGGATGGAGGGTCACCAAGAGGGTCTTGCCGCCCTTGCCGCGCCGGAAGCGCAGCAGCGAGCGCTCGGCATCGATATCGTCGAGCCGCAGCAACCGCACGGCGCTGTTGCGGGCGGCCGTGGTGACGAGGATGGCGACGATGGCCCGGTCGCGTAGGTCGCGTGGCCGATCACCGGCGCAGCCGGCCTCGAGCGCCTGGAGGTCGGCGAGCGTCGCCCCCTTCGTGGGCGTCTCCTCCGAGGGCAGCAGCGGGTCGAGGGCAGCCCGTCGGCGGAAGCGGCGGAACGGGTCCGTCACCAGGTAGCCCTCATCGAGGGCCCAGATGACGAGCGAGCGTAGGGGCCGGACATAGGCGTTGACGCTGTTGGCCGAGAGCGTCTCCGTCGCTCCCGCGGCGAGGGAGCGGGCGCGGGCATCGGGGCTGCCGCGCCAGACGCCGCGGACCTTGGGCCGATGGCGCAGCGCATCGACGTAGGCGGCGAGGGTGGTGAAGCCGAGTGCCTCGGTCGTGGGCTCGATACCGCTGGTCTCGAGCCAGGCGAGGAAGCGGGCGAAGTCGTCACGGTGCTTGCGCCGGGTGACCGGACCCCAGCCGACCCCGAAGGTGGCCGTGAACTCGGCGATGAGTGGGACGAGCGGTCGTGCTCTCCGCATCTTGGACCCCGCTTGCACGCCGCATCACCATGACGTTATAATACGTCAGACACACGTGAAAAGCAACCGCACGGGGCACGAAGGTGAGGGCACGGTGACGCGATCGACGGCTGAAGCCCGGGAAGCGATCCGGGCGATGCTCGCCCGCACCGGACTCTCGATGCGGGCCCTCAGTGGCGCCATGGGCCGCGACCCCGGCTACATCGCGGCGTACCTCGACCCGATCCCGCCCATCGCGAGCCCGGCCGACACCCGACGACCTCGTCGCCGCCTCGGATGTGACCGACATCAGCTTGGTCGAGCTCCTCGAGGCCGTCTGGGGCATCGACCGCGGTCGCCTGGCCGACGAGCTGGACATGCTCGGGGTCGGGACCGGACTGGGCGCTCGGTATGCGGCCCTGTCCGAGGCCGAGCGCGTCGAGGTCACGGACTTCATCGCGTTCCTGGCGTCACGGCGGCGGAGACCTGGCCGGGTCCGGTGAGGCCGAGACCCTAGGATCCGGCTACCCCAGGCGCACACCGCGCCGGCCACCCTCGGTGGACGCGGGCGGTTCGGGCCTCGCCCGCGAGCCGCGGCGGCACGAGCGCATCCAGCCACTCGCCGGGATGGGGACGGGACGTTGCACCGGGGCCCCGAGATCCGCGCCGTAGACGGCAGCATCCACTTGGTCGTCATACCGCCCGTTCGGGAAGGCCACGAGCTCGTCCTCGTAGTCAGCGAGGCCCGGGGCCGAGCGCAGATGGAAGACCTTGCCGGCCTCATAGCGGGCAGCGAGCGTGCGAGCGCGGGTGACCTTGTCGCGGTCGGGGCGGACCGCCACGGCCGGCAGCTGGGTCCGGGCGAGCAGTTCGGAGACGAACGTCGCCTCGAACACGGTGGTCTCGATGACGAGCCGGGCGATCGATCGAGGACGGTCACCTGCGCCGACGGTGCCCGCGAACCCTGGTGGCAGGATCGCGAGCGGCCAGAGCAGTCGCGGGCCAGCCGGTTCGCCGTACGCGGGGCTCACGCCGTGCTGGAAGGAGTCAGTCCGCCCGGTCAGCCATCGCTGGTGGCCAGCGGCGAGCTGCGCGCGCCATGCCCCCACGAAGTAGAGGTTCCGGTCGCCATCCTCGACCCACTCCACGAGGGCCGTATGGTCGGCCCGCTCCGACGCCGAGGCGTTGAGGTCGAGCCCCGCTCGCCGGCGCCCGCCTGGCACCGTGTCCACGTAGCGGAACCAGTCGCGTCGGAAGATGTTCCCGCCCATGCCCTCGGGATCGTTCTGGAACTGCAGGTTGAAGAGCGGCGTGCCCATCAGCGCCCGCCGCTGCGCGAGCTCCTCGAGCGGGAACCTGGCCGGCCACAGCGGGACCCCAGCTTCGATGGCCTTTCGCACGAGGCTGGGCCAGCCGCGACGCACCAGGGAGGCATACAGATCGTCCTCATGCCAGCGGGTCCCGAGCACGAGCACGCGCGCCCCGGGGATGAGCATCGGCTCGATGACCTCGAGGAAGGTCTCGAGCGCCTTGGCGCGGCCGGCCGAGGTGGCGTTCTCCTGGAAACCCACCGGGTCGTCGGCGAGGAGGACATCGAGCCGGGGGCCGGCCCGGACCGAGCCGAGGCTCATCGCGGTGCACGTAGCATCCTTGCCCAGATCCACGCCGCGGATGGTCCAGACATCATCGCGCCAGCGGGGTCCCTTCACGCCGCCCCGCGCCCAGGGGAAGACCTCCGCGAAGCGTGCCGATGCGACGAGCTGTCGGATGGCCCGGGCGCGAGCCTCGGCATCGGCGTCGACGGCGGTCAGGATGCCGAGGCGCTGCCGGCCCTCCGTCAGGCCGATCCAGCGGGCGGCCCGGTGGATGGCCGCGGTCGTCTTGGCGAAGCCGCGCGGGGCGAGCACGAGGGCCCGGCGGTCGGCCGCCGCGAAACGGGCGATGTCGCGCAGGAAGTCGGGGAACTCGAGATCGCTCACGTACTCGGCGAACGCGGCGTCATCGAGGGCGGCCCGCTCGCGCAGGATCCGGCGATAGCTGCTGGTCATCCCGTTTCCTCGTCGTCCTCCGACGCCTCGGCATCGGCCTCGATGTCGGCGGCGAGCTGGCGCAACCGTCGGGCCTCCTCGGCCGGGGCGAGGTGCTCGGCCGGATGATCGGCGAGCGTGAGCGTGAGCCCGAGCGGCGTCGCGGCCGGTCCGGACAGCTCGGTCTGGGTCGGGGCATAGAGACCACGCAACCGGGCCAGCTGGTCCTGGGCCTTGAGGGCGGCGTTGAGGTAGCCCACGCCGATGTTGCTGCGGGCGTTCAGCGCCGAGCGGCTCGTGGCCACCCGGACCGTCTCCTCGGCCTGGGCCATGGCCCGACCCCGGTCCGCCTCGAGCCGAGCGCGGCTGGCGCGCTCGGCCCAGCCCCGCTCGACCGCGGCGACATGGGCCCGGACCTGGCGCTCCGACAGGCTGATGGGGTTCGGGCTCTCGGGTCCGGTCAGCGCCCGATGGATCTCCGCGGCCCGCAGCCCGCTGAGCAGCAGCGTCTCGATGCGCGCCCGCAGCGCGGTGAGTTCGGCCTCGGACCGGCGCCCCCTACCCACGACGCTGACCACCGTCATCACCGACGAGCGCTGGCTCTCGGCCGGTGAGGGTGGCCCAGCGCTCGAGGGCCACCTGGGCATAGCGCGGGTCGATCTCCATGGCCACGGCGGTGCGGTCGGTCGTCTCGGCCGCGATGAGGCCCGACCCGGACCCCGCGAAGGGGTCATAGACCGTCTCACCGGGGCGGGAGCTGTTGCGCATGGCTCGTTCGAGGAGCGCCACCGGCTTCATCGTGGGGTGCTCGGCGCTGCGTGCCGGCCGGTCGCACTCCCAGACCGTGTCCTGGGTCCGGTCGGCGATGAAGTGGTGGGCGGCACCGGGGCGCCAGCCATAGAGGATGGGCTCGTGGCGGGCGTGGTAATCCGAGCGGCCCAGCACGAAGCGGTCCTTGACCCAGACGAGCGTCTGGTGCATCTCGAGCCCAGCATCACGCAGCGCGAGCTGGAACGTGAGCCCGAGCGGACCGCCCGGCGCGAAGAGGTAGAAGGCGCCGCCGGGCCGGAGCGGCGCAGCGCGGAGGGCCTCCGCCACGAGGCGTCTGGTGCCGGCCTCGCCGAGGTCGTCGTTGGCGATGGTCAGGGCCCGCTCGGTCTTGCCGGTGTAGGCGACGCCGTAGGGTGGGTCGGTCACGAGCAGGTCGACCGAGGCACCAGCGAGCAGGCGACCCACGTCGGAGGGCTCGGTGGCGTCGCCGACGAGCAGGCGGTGGCGACCGAGCTCGTAGAGGTCGCCGGGCCGGACGTACACCTCGGCCGGTGCGGCCAGGTCGGGACAGGCGTCGAGGTCGCGAGCATCGGCGAGCCCGGCCGCGGCCACGAGCGCGGCGACGTCATCGGCGTCGTATCCGGTCCCGGTGAGGTCGTCGGCCGCGGCGGCTTCGGCGAGGATGGCCGCGAGCAGGGCATCGTCATAGCCGCCGAGGTCACTGGTGCGGTTGTCCGCGAGCATGAACGCGGTCGCGGTGGCGTCGTCGAGCTCGACGATGTTCGCGGCGATCTCGCTCCAGCCGAGTGACTGCGCAGCTCGGAGGAGGTGGTTCCCGGCCACGACGTATCCGGTCGACCGCTGGATGACGATGGGCTTCTGCTGGCCGAACCGGCGCAGACTCGCGGCCACGGCCTCGACGTCGCCGATCCGAGGATTGCGCGGATGGAGCTCGACGCTGGTGATGCGCACGACGAGGCCGTGCAGTGCGACAGCGATGTTCGGGTGCTCGTCCTGGGGTCTTCGCGAAGCCGCCGTCTTCATACCCGGGATTGCAGCACGGACCGGCCGGCCGAAACAGGGGCCGGAATCCGATCCTTATCGCGCGGGCCCGGGGAACCTCCGACGGAGCCTGCCCAGGTGGTCGCCTGTCAACTGCCCCATCGATCCATCCAGTCCCCGGAAGTGCTTGGCGAGCGCCTTGAGCGTTCGTGGCGGTGGCGTGAGTCGCGAAGCGTCGGACCACCGCTCCTCGAAGAGGTCAGGCGTCCAGCCCGGGCGACCGGGACCTCGCCGTGGGGTGGACCCAGAAGCGTCCGGCGCTCGGGTCACCTGCTGTCGTCGCCTGTCCCGGGAGACCGGCCCATCACCCACGTCGGGATGTCGCAGTCGGACGCCGAGCTGGGTGACGGTCTGGGCGCCCGCCCTGAGCGTCGCGAGCCGACCCTTGACGGCAGCTCGGACCACATTCCGCAGCTCGGTGTCGTAGCGGTCGACGTCGTCATCGACGGCGGACACCCAGGCCTCAAGGATCGCCTCCTGGCCGTCGAAGTCAGCCTTGATGGTGGGGGCGTCGGGGTGGACACCGACCCAACTCAGTGTCAGTCCGGCCCGACGCACGGACCCATACACCGGTTCGGGAGGCGCGTTCGATGGGCGCATGTCGAAAAGGCCCTCAGCTCCCGAGAAGGGGATCGACTCGATGATCACCGTCACCGACGGTGCCGAGACGGCGGCATCTACCGACGCATCGCCTGGCGGCGCGTCTTCGCGGACGGTTTCGGATTCGGAGAAGTCAGCGGTCTTCAGGTCCCGATGGAGCACGAGCGGCTCGATCCGATAGGCGGCGACGATCCCGTCCACGAGACCGTCCAGGCTCGCCGTCAGCAAGGCGTCAGCAGGAAGCGACGCTACGTCCGTGAGCGCCCTCTGGTGCCAACGCGCGAACACCTCTTTGGTGGGGGTGCCGTCGAAGAGTCGGCGTCGCATCTCAAGACTGCGCGTCATCGCGAGTGCCCAAGCTATGCGTCATGTAGAAGAGGTTCGCCGTTCGGGTCATCCGGAGGGCTAGGCCTCCGATGAAGTCACGCTTTCGTTGGGAAGCAGATACTCTACCGACTGAGTTACTCCCGCCCGGGGTAGGCCGATTGTAGCGCGGTCCAAGTGCGACGTGGCTCGGCTTCCAACGGCCGAGCGTGCGGTCCCGCTCCGATCGCTGACGGCTTCACGGTCCCGCCACCCCACTCATTTCGGCACTGTGCAGGCATCTCGGCAGCGCGACGCCTTCACCGTCGAAGGAGGGTTGCTTGCCTACGAACTCGCCGACCCGAGGCTCATCCAGGCGGGAGACGTGTTCGGCCTGCCGAGGATCATCCGCAGAGGGGGTCGCACCGGTTCGGCTGCCTTGAACACAGTAGCGGAATGTACCCACTGAGATCGGCCGAGGTCCAGCGCCTGAGGATGATCTCTCGTGGCTCCTCCCACTCACACAGGTCAGACGTGCGAACGAGCCGCCATGCGTGGCCGCGACTGCGCTCGACGTCGTGGTGGTCGTGCAGGCAGTGGAGATAGAAGCGGCTGGCGTCGAAGAACGGAGCAAATCGCAGACCCAGCCGGCGCTCGGCTGATAGCAGACGTGGTTCGGACCCGAAGGACGGTCAGGAACGTCGTGCGATAGCAGTCCTGAGTCGTCCATCGGTACGGGGCTGCCGCGGTCCCTTCGGTCGGTAGACGGTGTTCAGGCTCAGCCGGAGGCTCACGGAGAACCGACCCACGGTTCTGGCAACATCCGAGCGTGAGGCATGAGAATGACAAGACTCAGGAGCATCGTCACCAGCGCAGTGGTCGCGGCGCTGGCTATCAGCGCGATGACCGGGCCGGTATCGGCCATCGACGGCAAGGCCAAGATGGTCGTCGTTCAGGGTATCCCCGGTGCCAAGACAGAGGTCTGCATCAGTGGGAACGAGATCAGGCATACGCTCCGGTACGGCCAATACGTGCCGGTCAGCCTGCCTGCTGGAACGTATCGACTCGCCCTTCGAGTGGCGGCGACCGGCAACTGCAAGGGCGCATTGGTCGCCAAGAAGCAGCTCATCCTCGACGGCACTGAACGCCTGACCGTCGTGTCGTCGTACAAGCATGCCCAACGGGCGCTCCTGGTCTTCGATGACACCGAGAACCTCGTGACCTTCGACGACATGACGTTCACGACGTACGGCGTCATCCAGCATGCTGCCCGCCTGGGCCGACTGGACCTCTACGTAGCGACTCCGCTGAACACCGGCGCCGCCGAGTCCGTGCCCACGGTGCCCGCGCTGCGCAAGGGCCAGCAACAGGGCGGCCCCTCCGAACCTGGCACGTTGGCCATCTGGCTCACCAAGGCTGGCTCGAGCAAGCCGCTCGTTGGTCCCAAGTTGATGCGGATCCGCGAGGGCTACCTCAACCACCAGGTCGCCATCGGCACCCACCCCTTCAACGCACGGACGGTGTTCTTCCGAACGGCGATCGACGCCTGAGCATCGAGCCGACGACCTCATGCGGAGTCCGGAACTTGCTGGCGCCGGTGTGGATCCGATCCTCGACCACGAACCAGAGATCGCCGCTGGTCGGTTCACGCCCACCGACCATGAGCTCATCGCCTCGGGACGGTCGAGGTGACGGGTGGCAACGCCTCGGATTGCCGCGAGGCGCGCCGTTCTGACTCGATCAGCTGAGCCAGAAGAGCATGACCAGCCTGCCGCACGTATCAACGAACGTTGGTGCGTTGGTGCTGCCCCATCCGGCCAATCCGTAGCGGCGATAGCCGGAGGGCATTGGGATGGTCCGGAGGGCTACAGGTAGGCCTCCGGCGAAGTCACGCTTTCGTTGGGAGGCGAACACTCTACCGACTGCGTTACTCCCGCTCAGTCACGTGCACAGCAGCCATCTTGCGCCGCTCAGCTGCCGTCCAGCGACGCTAGCTCAGTGCTGGCACACGATCTGCGTGGCCGCCTCGCCATGGGGTCGAGAGCCAAGCGCTCATCGAGTCGAGCTGCTCGACGTCACGCCCGACTGACATGCGTCCTTGTGGGTCGACCATGGCGTCTCGTCCGAGTGCCATCGCCATCAACGCCCACTTGCCCCTGCCGTGCCGGAGTCGAGGACCGATATCGAAGCGGACGCAGTGCCGGAGGTACGACAGGATCGGCATGATGGCCGATGCGTAGGCAGCGTAGTAGCTGAGATCCTCCCGCCTGCAGGTGACGCGATGGGCAGGTCTCCTGTCAGGTCGCTCACCTCCACCTGGCGCGATGCGCGCATGAGTCGCTCGGGAATGCGCGGCCTTTGGGCGATGACACCGTGATGACACCGACCGTTGCTGCCCATGGCCATCAGGAAGTCCCCGCTGGTGGCCAGCAAGAAGTCCCACCCTCTCGACCGATGCTAACCGCGGGGATGAAGCCCTTGCCATCTGACGGGTTGCTGATAGCTGCGGTGGTGGCCCCCGGGCTGGGCCCTCGGGCTCAGTGGGGCCGGTGGCGACCTCTGCGGATGCGAGCGCCCCAGGCGCCGGCCAGCAGCGCACCAGATGTCAGCAAGGCGATCAGGATCCAGATCGGCTGCAGGCCGAACGGCCCGGAGGTGGCTGACGGGTCGCCCGGCAGCATGTCCGTCGCGGGCTGCTGCTCTGGGCCACCGCCGGCCCCGGAGACGCCGACGTCGGTGGAGACGCTGTCGCACTCCTCCGGGACGTAGGAGGGGCCGATGGCGGAGGGTGTGACCGGCATCTCGACCGCGCAGGCGACGATGATCACCGAGCCGGCCCTGGCATCCGCGAGCGTGACCTTATGCGTCGCCCTGCAGGTGATCGAGTCACCAGGCAGGAGTGACGCCGCGGGCATCGGGACGTCACACTCGAACGAGTCGAGCGTGGCGGTGCCAACGAGCTTGGCAGTGACGTTCAGGTCGGTGAGCGTCGTGTTGCCGGTGTTGGTGGCCACGATGCGGTACCTGATGACGTCGCCTGGGTACTTGACGCCCTCGTCGCCGACGACCGCCAGGACGACGGTGAGATCGGGCTGCTGGCTGGCGGCCACGGTCTCGGCGTCCTCGTCGGAGGTCACGGTCCGGCCGTCGACGTCGAGCGCGGTGGCGCTGGCCGTGTTGGTGACCGAGCCCGCGTCGAGGTCGGCCTGGCTGACGCCGTAGGCCGCGGTGCACGTGAGCGACTCGCCGGGGGCCAGGCTGGCCGGCGTGGCCGGGCAGCTCACGGTGGTCTTGTCATCGCTCACCGCGAAGGGCGCGGAGAGGGTCGTGTTGCCGCCGTTGCCGAGCACGTAGTCGTAGTCGATGACGTCGCCGACGCGCTCGTAGCTGGCGCCGGCCGGGACGCGCTTGTCGAGCGTGAGCACGATGGCCTGGCTGGCGGCCACGGTCTCGGCGTCCTCGTCGGAGGTCACGGTCCGGCCGTCGACGTCGAGCGCGGTGGCGCTGGCCGTGTTGGTGACCGAGCCCGCGTCGAGGTCGGCCTGGCTGACGCCGTAGGCCGCGGTGCACGTGAGCGACTCGCCGGGGGCCAGGCTGGCCGGCGTGGCCGGGCAGCTCACGGTGGTCTTGTCATCGCTCACCGCGAAGGGCGCGGAGAGGGTCGTGTTGCCGCCGTTGCCGAGCACGTAGTCGTAGTCGATGACGTCGCCGACGCGCTCGTAGCTGGCGCCGGCCGGGACGCGCTTGTCGAGCGTGAGCACGATGGCCTGGCTGGCGGCCACGGTCTCGGCGTCCTCGTCGGAGGTCACGGTCCGGCCGTCGACGTCGAGCGCGGTGGCGCTGGCCGTGTTGGTGACCGAGCCCGCGTCGAGGTCGGCCTGGCTGACGCCGTAGGCCGCGGTGCACGTGAGCGACTCGCCGGGGGCCAGGCTGGCCGGCGTGGCCGGGCAGCTCACGGTGGTCTTGTCATCGCTCACCGCGAAGGGCGCGGAGAGGGTCGTGTTGCCGCCGTTGCCGAGCACGTAGTCGTAGTCGATGACGTCGCCGACGCGCTCGTAGCTGGCGCCGGCCGGGACGCGCTTGTCGAGCGTGAGCACGATGGCCTGGCTGGCGGCCACGGTCTCGGCGTCCTCGTCGGAGGTCACGGTCCGGCCGTCGACGTCGAGCGCGGTGGCGCTGGCCGTGTTGGTGACCGAGCCCGCGTCGAGGTCGGCCTGGCTGACGCCGTAGGCCGCGGTGCACGTGAGCGACTCGCCGGGGGCCAGGCTGGCCGGCGTGGCCGGGCAGCTCACGGTGGTCTGGTCATCGCTCACCGCGAAGGGCGCGGAGAGGGTCGTGTTGCCGCCGTTGCCGAGCACGTAGTCGTAGTCGATGACGTCGCCGACGCGCTCGTAGCTGGCGCGGCCGGGACGCGCTTGTCGAGCGTGAGCACGATGGCCTGGCTGGCGGCCACGGTCTCGGCGTCCTCGTCGGAGGTCACGGTCCGGCCGTCGACGTCGAGCGCGGTGGCGCTGGCCGTGTTGGTGACCGAGCCCGCGTCGAGGTCGGCCTGGCTGACGCCGTAGGCCGCGGTGCACGTGAGCGACTCGCCGGGGGCCAGGCTGGCCGGCGTGGCCGGGCAGCTCACGGTGGTCTTGTCATCGCTCACCGCGAAGGGCGCGGAGAGGGTCGTGTTGCCGCCGTTGCCGAGCACGTAGTCGTAGTCGATGACGTCGCCGACGCGCTCGTAGCTGGCGCCGGCCGGGACGCGCTTGTCGAGCGTGAGCACGATGGCCTGGCTGGCGGCCACGGTCTCGGCGTCCTCGTCGGAGGTCACGGTCCGGCCGTCGACGTCGAGCGCGGTGGCGCTGGCCGTGTTGGTGACCGAGCCCGCGTCGAGGTCGGCCTGGCTGACGCCGTAGGCCGCGGTGCACGTGAGCGACTCGCCGGGGGCCAGGCTGGCCGGCGTGGCCGGGCAGCTCACGGTGGTCTTGTCATCGCTCACCGCGAAGGGCGCGGAGAGGGTCGTGTTGCCGCCGTTGCCGAGCACGTAGTCGTAGTCGATGACGTCGCCGACGCGCTCGTAGCTGGCGCCGGCCGGGACGCGCTTGTCGAGCGTGAGCACGATGGCCTGGCTGGCGCTGGCCGTAGCCATGTCGGGGTTGGAGGCGACTAAGCCACTGTTGCCGAATGCCTTGGCGATGTTCGTCACGGAGCCACCGTCCACGTCGGTCTGGCTGACGGTGTAGCTGGCGGTGCAGGTGATCGATTCACCCGGATCGAGGAAGGCATCGCCGTTCCCGACCGTACTCACGGCCGGGCAGGTCACCGTGGCCATGTCGTCATCGACCGTGACCGGCCCGGGGATGCGCACGTTGCCGCCGTTGGTGACGTCGTAGTCATAGCTGATGACGTCGCCTGGGGTCTCATAGAAGAAGGGGGGCTCGGCCCCGCCGGGCGGCAGGGGCGCCGTGTAGGTCACGGTCGCGGTGGCAGGCACGGAGCTTCCCGTGCCACCCGCCCATGGAGCGCTGGCAGTGGCGATGTTGGTCACCGATCCGGTCGTGATGTCCGCCTGGGTGATGGTATAGACGGCCGTGCAGGTGACGGTCGCCGGATCCCCCGGGGCCAGGCTGAGTGGCGCCAGCGGACAAGTCACGGTGGTGGCCTTGTCATCTGCGACGCTGAATGGCGCGGTGACCGTCACGTTGCCACTGTTGGTGATGATGTACGTGTAGGCGATCTGGTCACCGACACTGTCATAAGCTGTCGGTGCGGCCGTCTTGGCGAGGCCCAGCGACGGGACCGGCGCCAGGGTCGTGGCCTCCGCCATGGCCTGGTTGTTGTCAGTCACCGAATCGGGCGTGCTGCTGCTGACGGTCGCGACGTTGGTCATGGTCGTTCCGCCCGGATCGGAAGCAGCCGCGCGAGCGCGGATCTTGACGGTCTCCGACTCGCCGGGGGCCAGGTTGCCCAGGATGAGCGGGCTGGACCACGGTGCGGCGCTGATCGAGAGGTCACAGCCGGCGCCCACGCAGTAGACGGCGCCCGTGAGCTCGGAGGGGATCACGTCGGCGACCTGGACCGCCGATGCGGGATCGGGGCTCAGCGATGAGTTCGAGACCACGATGACGTAGGTGACGGGCTCACCGGCCACCACAGCGCCGGGCTCCAACGTCTTGGTGATGGACAGGTCGGCGTCAGCGTCAGCCGCGTAGTTGGGCTCATCGTCGGACCCGTCAAAGGGGCCGATAAAGGGGCCGCCGTCCGGTGCGCCGGTCGGGCGCAGGTTGCCGTCGCCGGTATCGGACAGCGCGCGGAGGAGGTTCAGTCGACCGTTGCCCGTCTGCTCGACGGTGCCCGCCGGATCGGCGGTCCGTGCCAGGCGCGCGGCGATGATGCCGGGTCCAACACCGGGGTCGGCAGCACGGATGAGGGCGGCAGCAGCAGCGACGTGCGCGGCGGCGGCGGAGGTGCCGCCCACGGTCACGGCGGCACCACCGGCCTCGGTCGTCACGATGTCCACGCCGGGCGCGGCCATGAAGACGGCGGCGCCGGAGCTACTGGTGGGGGCCAGGGCATCGTCGCGGTCCGTGGAGGACACGCCGATGACGCCCGACAGGCCGGCGGGATAGGCCGGCACGATGGTGGCGTCGTTGCCCACGGAGGCCACGACGACCACGCCCCGTGCCCACGCGTAGTCGACGGCGGCCTGGAGCGCGCTGGAGCGGCCGGGGTTGGAGAAGGCCATGAGGATGACATCAGCGCCGTTGGTGGTGGCCCACACGAGGCCCTCGATGATGTCGCTGTCACGGCCGACGCCATTCGCCCCCAGGACGGTGACGGGCATGACGGAGACACCGTCATAGCCGACCCCGGCGACGGCCGCACCGTTGTCCGTCTCGGCGGCCACGATGCCGGCCATAGCCGTGCCGTGGCCGTTCGGGTCGGCTTGAGGGTCGGAGCCCTCCACGATGCCACGGCCGGGCACGAGGTTCGCATCCAGGTCGCCGTGGCCCACGTCCACGCCGGTGTCGAGGATGGCGACGATGGCCTCCCCTGCCGGGTCGATCGTTCCGCGGGCTTCCGGCCAATCGATGCGACGCAGCGACCACTGGTCGGCGTACCGTGGGTCGCTGGGAGCCGCTTCGATGTCGCGCCGGCGGTCGCGCTCGACGGTGCCGACGAAGGCGTCGGCTCGCAGGGTCTGGGCCTGGTCCGCGGTCGCGCTGACGACGGACATGGCGAGCGCCGGGATGGTGTCGAGCAGGCCCACGCCCGCCGCATCCAAGGACCGGCCTTGCTGGGCCGCGGACGTACCCGCTATGAAGGTGACGATGTAGTCGCCGACGGGGCCCGTCGGGGTCGCTGAGGGTTCCGCGGTCGGCGATTCCGACGGCCCGGGCGAGGGCTCGCTCGACTCGAGGGGCACAGGACCAGGCGCAGCCGACGGCATGCCGCTGGGCGCCGCGGTGGGCTCCATGCTGGGCTCGGGGGTCGGCTCCGCGGTGGGCGCCGCGGTGGGCTCCATGCTGGGCTCGGGGGTCGGCTCCGCGGTGGGCGCCGCGGTGGGCTCCATGCTGGGCTCGGGGGTCGGCTCCGCGGTGGGCGCCGCGGTGGGCTCCATGCTGGGCTCGGGGGTCGGCTCCGCGGTGGGCGCCGCGGTGGGCTCCATGCTGGGCTCGGGGGTCGGCTCCGCGGTGGGCGCCGCGGTGGGCTCCATGCTGGGCTCGGGCTCGGCTCGGGGGTCGGCTCCGCGGTGGGCGCCGCGGTGGGCTCCATGCTGGGCTCGGGCTTCGGCTCGGGCGTCGGCTCCGTAGTGGGCGCTGCGGTGGGCTTCGGCTCGGGCGTCGGCTCCGCGGTGGGCTTCGGCTCGGGGGTCGGCTCCGCGGTGGGCTTCGGCTTCGACTCGATGACGAGGTTGGCCCTGCCGCGCATCTGGCCGAGCTCGACGATGACTCTCGAGCCATCGGCGGCGGTCGGCGCATCGGCCGTGAGACGCACGCGCGCACCGTCGTCGCGCCCGAGCGTCGCAACGCCGGGATCCTTGATGGACCAGCTGGCCTCGCCCGCCGGCAGGCACTCGTCGTCGACGGTCGCCGGCTCCTTGTCCTGGCCGAAGGGGGACGCATCCCCGCCAGGAACCGGGCAGTCGAAGGCCGCAAGGCGCGCCGTCTCGCCGACGACGAGCTTGAGGCGCTTGGGGTGGGACTGGATGAAGATGTCGCGGACGGGTGTCGGTTGCGCCGTCGGGTCGGCTTTGGGCTTCTGGGCGGGCTCCTCCTTGGCGATCGGCCCCGGCGAGGGGTCAGACTGCTGGTTGCCGACCTCGTGTGAGGGCGCGGGTGAGGCGTCCTGGGCGACGGCCGCCCCCGACCAGACCACCGTGCTGATGAGGAGCGAAGCCTGGAAGAAGGCGAGCAGCGACAGGGCTCGCTCGTGGCGACGACGTCGCGCGTTCATGCGGAGCACCTCGCCATGGACTCGAGGTCGTCTTGCGAGAACCGAGTGGCGCCGTGGAGAGCAGTCATCAGTTCGACTCCACCCCCGTGATGGTCTTGTCAAGGATGAGTCGGACATCCGACCTGGCGAAGACGGTCGCCATGGCCTCGTTGGAGGTCACGACGTTGGTGCCGTGCCTGGCGGTGGCTGAGGCCACGTTGGTGACCGAGCCGGCGTCCAGCTCGGCCTGGCCGACCGAATAGGTCGCGGTGCAGGTGACCGAGGCGCTGGGTGACAGGCTGACCGGGGTCACCGGGCAGCTGGCGGTGGTCGTGTCGTCGGTCACCACGTACGGTGCCGAGAGCGTCACATTGCCGATGTTCGTGAGCCGGTAGCGGTAGCTGACGACATCCCCCACGGCATCGTAGGGATTCGCCGCCGCTGACCCACTTGGAGAGATACAGCGCCGGGCTTTGGCGCGCCGTCACGGTCTCAGCGTCGTTGGCGGACCGGACGGGGTTGCCGACCTGGTCCCTGGCCGTGGCATAGGCGGTGTTCGTCAGCGTGCCGGCGTCCAGGTCGGCCAGCGTGACCGGTGGGACGCGGTACAGACGACCTCCTCACCCGGATCGAGATAGCCGTCGCCGTTGCCCACGGAGGTTACGTTCGGGCAGTCGACACCGACGCGGTCGTCGTCCACGCGGACCGGGCCACCCAGCCGGACGTTGCCGCTGTTGGCGAGCTGGTACGCGTAGCCGATGACCTCGCCGACCGCCTGCGTAGGTGCTGGGCTCGGCTGTCTTGCGCAGCTGCAGCTCGGGCGCCGCTCCGCAAACGAAACGCTGTGTCTGGGAGTCTCGCGGCGAAGAGGGCGTCATTGCGCCGAAGTCGGCGGCGTTGTTGTCCGTGTCAGTACATCCATAGCCGCCGCGAGCTCGTGCCGAGTTGGCAGGCGGGGCCACTGTCCTGGCGGTCTCCACGAACGCGTTCGTCGCGCTCCCGTAGCCGACGGAGTCGATGATCGTGCCGTGTTGTTCGCGCCTTGGCGCAGCGCGAGACCCCCACCGCTCATCGACAGCACCCCGTTGTCGGCGGGGGCCCCGAAGGTGGCGTCGGCTGCCGGCCCGTCGTATCCCTGGGCATGCCCGAGCAGGTAGTAGCCTCCCGGGGGGATGAGCGTGCTCACGGACCAGTCCCGAAGGTTCACGTCCGTGGTGCCAGCTGCCGAGCGGTAGACCAGGCGCATGCCATCGAGGTCGACGCTCGAGGTGCCCACGTTGTGCAGTTCCACGAACTCGTCGGCGTGATGATCGGTGCCACCACCCAGGACCTGGAACTGGCTGATGACGACCGTGGTGGAGGCCGCGCTCGCACTCCGGCCACCGAACAGGACGGGAAGGACGAGCACACCCACGATCGACGCCTGCGCTGAGGATCGCTCCCCAACGGAAGGAAGACAGGGGCGACGCGACGCCGGAAGGTCGGCTTGGCAGGCTTATCATCGTCCCCCGCGAGTCTACGTTCGCCGCGCTTGTGCTCGACGTGGCAGCTACGACCGCATGGTGCGGCGGGGAGAAGGTCGTTGGTCATGACTCATCGGTACCGTGGGATAGGTACGAAAGGCCGTCAAGGGACGACCGCCGCGGTCAGATGGGACTCCTCCTGGCCGAGATGTGACGGCGTTCGCTGAAGGCTGAAGCCCCGATCAGGCGCGTGCGACTCGGAGAGCGACCTCGGCGAGGTCACGGAGCACGGCCGGCACACCGGCCGGACCACGCGCATCGGCCGCCGCCAGGATCTCGAGCGCCAGTCCCGGCTTGGACGCCTTCTCGACGGCGGCGTGGATGAGCTTGCCCGACGATCTCGTACCCCCGATGCCTGCGGCCTTCTTGATGACGTCCGCGTAGCCACTCTTGAAGAGGTAGTGCTCGATGTCCTGAGCGGGGAGCACGACCACCTCTCCCCCGCCGCCCGACTCCAGGTGCTGCCGCGCCGCCCGGGCGTAGTTCTTGCCGGCGGGGTCGCCATCGGCCAGCAGCAGCCAGCCGATGCCCAGGTCGTCGGCGACCTTGAGCAGCGGCCTGATGCCGCTCTGCGCGAATTCGATGACGCGGATGCCCTCGACCGGCAGTTCGACGCCGGAAAGGCGAGCGAACTCGGGCACGAG
The DNA here is from genome assembly GCA_963705425.1 of uncultured Chloroflexia bacterium. Classification (GTDB taxonomy): domain Bacteria; phylum Chloroflexota; class Limnocylindria; order Limnocylindrales; family CSP1-4; genus JAFMJV01. The sequence goes on from CAVPJO010000001.1 coordinate 27,383, forward strand.
CCAGGCCTCGGTCTCGCCCTCCACGAGGATCCAGCACCGAGCGAAGAACGAACCGGCGCGGTTCAGGCGCAGGTGGAAGGCGACGCGCCGCAGCTCATCGGTCGAGTAGCGTCCGTGCTGCACCGAGCGTGCCTCGATGCCCACGGCGCGCCGCACCAGGCGGCGCATCGAGCTGAGCGGCACCCAGGCCAGCACCTCGGGCGAGTGCGTGGCCACGATCTGCTGGAAGGGCAGGTTGAAGGCCACCGCGCAGAGCGCGGCCAGCCAGGTCGGATGGAGGTTGGACTCGATGTCGTCAAAGAGCAGGATGGGCTCAGCCTCGCTGCCCAGCCCTTCGGCCGGCAAGGCATCGAGCACCGCCACCAACAGCCACAGGGCAGCGATGCGTCGCTGGTGACCTGCGTCCTCCTCCAGCGCACTGCCAAGATCGGTCACGAGCGGCCGCGGTGTCTCGGTCATGGCTCGCACCGAACGGTGTCGCTCCGGAGCCGGGCCAAGCTGATCGGCCAGCCGCCCTCCGGCCTGTAACAGGTCGTCGCGCACGTCGACGATCTGGTCCCAGGTGAGCGGTGCTTTCGGCTCCGCTGCGCCCAGGAGCACGGCACGCAAACGACCGCCCCGATACCCCCGATCCGGCGCTTCCTTGCTGATCGACGGACGTGGGCCACCGATGATGACCGCCGGGTAGTGGCGACGAAGGAACGGACAGGACCTCGAGGCCGTCGAGGTCTTCGAGCGGCACGCCGGCTCGATCGATGACTGCGACACTGGTGGCCGGCTCGTCGTCGCGACGCTCGGACAGGACCCGCAGGCTCACACCACCATCCTCGAGTCCCGGCAGGCGAATGCCCTCGTCGTCGTCGGTGGCACGCAGCCCCAGCGTGATGGACAGCGTGACGGCGCGGTCGCCCTCGTCCTCGGTGGGGCGGTGGAAGTCGGCCACGCTGAAGCGCGGCAACCCTGCGATGTGGCGCGGATCGAGCACCCTGCCGATGGCACGCAGCAGCGAGGACTTGCCGCAGTCATGCTCCCCGATGATCGTGGTCAGCTCGTCGAGACCGACCGAGAGCCGGTCGATGCCGCGGAAGTCTTCGATCTCGACTCGATCGAGCCGCATGTCGCTTGCTCCCAGGTACGTCGTCGCCAGTCTGCCCATCGTACGGTGCGGACCATCGGGTCAGCGCGCTTTCCCGGAGCCGTGGCACGATTGAGCACCGTGAACGTCATACGCGCCTGCCTCGCGACGGCCCTGTTGGGAGCCCTTGTCGTCGGCCCTGTCTCCGCACAGGAAGCCGCGGAGGGTGCTGATGCCGACCCTCTGCCCGAGCGCGTCCTCTTCATCGGCAATAGCCATACCGCGCGGCACGGCGGCCTCGACTGGCTCATCGAGAACATGGTCGCGTCCGAGGACCCAGCGCGTCCGTTCGAGGGCACCGCCAGGGCCGAGAGCGGCGTCACGCTCGAGTACCACTACCAGAACGGGGCGCGCAATGCCATCCGCAGGGGCGACTTCGACACGGTCGTCCTGCAGGGCTACCTGCCCGGCAGCAGCAACGGCACGGTCGAGCCGTTCCTCGAGTACGCCAGGCTGCTCGACAAGGCGGTCCGCGACTCCGGCGCGCGAACCGTGTTCTTCATGACCTGGCCGCAGGGCTACGGCGACTGGTCGACGCTCGACGACATCATCGCTGCGCACCGCCTCATCTCGGCTGAGCTCGGTGCTCCGGTCGCCCCGGCCGCGCTGGCCTTCGAGAAGGCGCGTGCCGAGCGACCCGACCTCGAGCTCATCGACATCGACCAGGTCCACGCCACCTGGGAGGGTGCCTATCTGGCCGCCGCCACCGTCTACGCGACGCTGTTCGATCGCAGCCCTGAAGGGCTGGGCTACGCGTTCGGCGTCAGCGCCGACGACGCGGCCTTCCTGCAGCGGATCGCCTGGGAGACGCTCACCGAGTGGCGCGCCGGGAGACCGAGGCGGGCTGGCTCCGCAGACTGACGGCGGGCTACTCGACGATCACGCGCTCGCCGGTGTAGACGTCGCAATCCAGCCCCACCCAGATGTCTACCGCTGAGCCGAAGTCGGCCAGCGACCCGGCCACGGGGTCCTGTTGCCAGACACGGTCGTCCTTGCGGCCCCCGCTGGGGTCCTGGATGCAGACACCGGGGACAAGACCGGCCGCGTAGACCGCCTCGCGAGCCTGTGCCGCGGTCAGATGGTCGGGGTTCTCCGCGCCGATGTTGCGATCCCACTCGGCACCGAACAGGGTCGGCACCACCGCTCGAGGAGCGGGGGTCGGCGTCGGCACGGGACCGAGCACGACGGGCACGAGGTCCACGCTCCAGTCGCAGTCGGGCGCCGTCACCTCCCAGTAGTAGTGGCCGGCCTCGATGTCGTAGAGGTATTCGCGGTTGTCCTGGAGCTCGATGACGCGGTCGGGGTCTCGGGCGTCATGCAGCGATCCACTCCAGGCCCCGCAGGCGAGGGCATCGACTTCCGCGAGCCAGGCCCGCCGGTCACCGAGAACGGGGCCGTGACCACAGTCGCCGAAGCCGCTCGTGCGGGCCGCGGCACCGATCTCGTCAGGCTGCGCCAGCGGCTCGGCCACGAAGTCCTCGGGCAGCAGGGCGGCGAGGGCCTCGGGTACGACCGGTGCGCGTCGGGCCCAGGCCACCAGCGGTGTCGCCCTCTGGAGCCTCCGTGCGGTAAGCGGCCAGGACCTCCGCACAGCGCGCCACGGAGGCATCGTCGGAGCCGGCCGAGAATGCGCCGCTGCGTGCCTTCTTCTGCTTCTTGGTCTTGTCGATGAGATCCACGTAGGTGAGCTCCCGTCGCCCCATAGCGAGCCCAGCAGGAAGCGGCAGAACGACTCGTCGCTGAGCACGACGGTGCCGTCGCTACGCGTGTAGCCCGCCAGCGGCGCCTCGGCAGTCGGGCCCCGGGAACTCGTCGTACTCGGTGGCCAGCACAGGGGTCGCCGCGACGATCAGCGCCCCCACCGCCATGCCCACGACCAGCCACGCTGCCTTGCCTATTCGCACGCCTCACTCCTCCATGGAAAGTGGATACGCGGGCATCGTGCCCCGTTCGGGAGCTCCTGTCGAGAGCCCGGTCGGCGGCCCTGCGCCGGAACCGTCCGGCTAGGCCGGCTGCCTTTCCACGACTGGCTGCCTATCTACCACTGGCGCCAGGCGGGCTGGATGACGGTGAGGCCTCGCTGCTCGTCGGCACCCGGGCCTAGGGCCGCCGCCGGCCGCGCCCCGCCGGGCCGGATGTCCCCGACGATGGTGCGCAGGCGCTCGACGGCCTCGGGGCGCAGCGAGTACCAGATCCAGGTGCCCCGACGTTCGCCCTTGATCCAGCCTGCCTCACGCAGGACCCTGAGGTGGTGCGAGATGGTGGGCTGGCTGATGTCGCAGCAGTCGGTGAAGTCACAGGCGCAGGTCGCACCATCCGCGGAGAGCTGCCGCAGGATGGCCAGGCGCGTCGGGTCGGCGGCGGCCTGGAGGAGCCGCACGTCAGGGTCGGTCGTCCGCTTCATGGCCGCAGTATATCGATTGACATCGATATACGCCAGTTATATATTGATATCCATCGATACATAGCGGAGAGCGCATCATGACCACGACCACACGGGACAGCGACCGGATCCACCAGGAAGTGCGCGAGCGCTATGCCGGGGCCGCCCTGGAGGTCCTCGAGGGCGATGAGGAAGCGGCACCTCGTGCTGTAGCCCGGAACCCGCCGACGGGTGCTGCGACACCGTCGTCCGAGCTGGAACCGGAGACCGCGCGCCGGCCTCTACAGCAGCATCGAGCTCGAGGCCATCCCGTCGGCCGCTTCGCTGGCCTCGCTGGGGTGCGGCAATCCCGTCGCCGTGGCTGAGCTGCACGAGGGTGAGATCGTCCTGGACCTGGGTTCCGGCGGCGGCATCGACGTGCTCCTCTCCGCTCGCCGCGTTGGCCCAAGCGGCCACGCCTTCGGTCTCGACATGACCGACGAGATGCTCGAGCTGGCCCGCCGCAACGCGCCGGCGGCCGGCACCACCAACGTCGAGTTCGTGAAGGGCACCATCGAGTCCGTTCCCCTCCCCGACGCCTCGGTCGACGTGGTCATCAGCAACTGCGTGGTCAACCTCGCGGCAGACAAGGGTGCCGTCTTCGCCGAGATCGCTCGCGTGCTGCGCCCGGGTGGGCGCATCGGCATCACCGACATCGTGGCCGAGGATCACCTGACCGAGGCGCAACGTGCCGAGCGCGGCTCGTACGTGGGCTGCATCGCCGGGCGCCCTGTCCATGTCCGAGTTCCGGGCCGGCCTGGAGTCGGTCGGTCTGGTCGAGGTCGAGGTGCAGCCGACCCATGCCGTGGCCGATGAGATGCACAGCGCCATCGTCCGCGCCACCAAGCCGGGCGCGTAGGCGAGTCCGGGTCCGCTCCACCGCTGCAGCGAGCGCTCGTCTAGCCGTTCTACCCCAACTGGTGCCCGTTCCCGCCCACGCCACGTCGAGCCGTGCCCGCGCTGCCCGTGCTGCCCGTGCTGCCCCAGAAGGTGCCCGTCCCCGCCGAGGGACGATCGGTCCTCAGGCGAAAGATGCCCCGGACCATCCCGGCCCGGGGCATCAGCTCTACGCGTTGGCGAGAGAAGCCTCGTGAGAAGCCTCGAGAGAAGCCCCCAGAGACGTCTCCAGGGGCGCCCCTAGGAGATGCGCTCGACCACGACCAGTGCCGGAGTCGCAGCCACGGCGTGGGCCGCCGCGTCCAGGTCGGCCTCGCCGGTGACGCCCGGGTGCATCGAGACCACGCCACCCTCGGCCAGCTCAGGGTTGGAGGCGCCGGCGCCCTCGGCGCCGGAGGAGATGCCCACCAGGCCCTGGCACGGCGGTACCAGGTCAGCGAAGGCCTCGGTGTTCTGCTCGGTGCCCGCGTCGTAGGCGGCGCTGTAGAGGACGGTGGACTGGCCGACCTTCTTGGGCAGCTTCTGGTCGTGCACGATGGAGAGGCCGTCGTTGGTGCAGATGAGCATCGAGGCGATGCTGATCGAGGCGCGCGTCCTTGCCGGCACTGACCTCGATGGTGGCGAAGCTGGGCACCTCGGCAGCGCCGGGGATGCCGCCGGAGACGATGGGGTGCTCGCCCACGACCACGGCACCGACGTTGGCGTCGGCCCCGAGTGCCTCGGTCAACGGCATCGGGTTGCCGTTCTCGGCGAGCTGCTGCAGGCCCTCGCTGGCGGGCGCACCGGGCTCCACGATCGCCGTCTTGGCGTTGTGCAGGACCACGACCGGGGGCGTCTGCGGCTGACCCGCGGCGAGGTTGGCGATGGTCACGCGATAGGTCGCTTCCTGTCGTTCGCCTCGGCGCGGCGGCCACGGCACCGATGCCGACGAGGGCGGTCGCGGCGAGCACGGTGCTACCGAGGGCGAATGCGGGGATCCGTCGTTTGAGGTCCATCTGTTCGGATCTCCTTTTCCTCTGCTTCCGGGTCGGTGCCCGGCCTGTCCCGGGCGGGTCGCCCGGTCGACTTCGGCGAACCTAGGCAGCCCGCCATGAAGCCCTGGTCACGGCGAGGTGACGTCTCGGTGACAGCGATGACGTCTCGGTGACAGCGATGACGGCCACACGACGTGGCACAGTCGCACGACGTGGCACCATCGACGGCATGCGACCGATGCGTTCCGCGCTCCTGTGGATGGCCCGCAACGAGCGTCTTGCCCAGACCATCCCGACCCTGCCCTTCGCCCAGCGGGCGGTGCGCCGCTTCATGCCCGGCGAGCGCGTCGAGGACGCCTTCGCGGCTGCCGAGCGCCTGCGCGACGAGCGCATCAGGGTCCTCTTCACGCAGCCTCGGCGAGAACATCACCACGCTCGATGAGGCCGGGGAGGTCGTCGCTCAGTACCACCGCGTGCTCGAGCAGGATCGCCGACGCGGCGCACGTGGTCGGCCCTATCGAGCTCTCCATCAAGCCCACCCAGCTGGGGCTCGACCAGGACTCCGAGGCCTGCCTCGCCCACTGCCACGACATCGCCCGGCGCTGCGCCGAGGCGGGCACCTGGTTCTGGATCGACATGGAGGGCTCCGACTACACCGAGCGCACGCATCGACCTGGCCGAGGCGCTCATGGCCGAGCACGACAACGTCGGCATCGCCCTGCAGGCCTACCTCAAGCGCAGCGCGGCCGACGTGCAGCGCCTGCTGCCACTCAAGCCCGCCATCCGCCTGGTCAAGGGCGCCTACGACGAGCCGGCCGCCATCGCCTACCGGGACGCGGCCGATGTCGATGCCAACTTCCTGGGCCTGGCCCTGATGATCGCCGGACCCGCCGCCCGCGGCGAGGCCCGGCTGGCGCTGGGCACCCACGACGTCGAGCTCATCGGCCAGATCAGCGACCATCACCGCGGCCCAGGGCATCGACGGCGAAGCGCTCGAGGTGCACATGCTCTACGGCATCCGCGAGCGGGAGCTGCGCCGCCTGCGCGACGCCGGACATCCCGCGTACAGCCTCGTGGCCTACGGCTCGGCCTGGTATCGCTGGTACATGCGCCGCCTGGCCGAGCGACCTGCCAACGTCGTCTTCGCGCTGCGCCAGCTCCTCCCCGCGTAGCAGCCCGCGCCGGCGACGAACCACCCGCCAACCGCTGCGTGCTACCGTCCGAGCATGGACCTCAAGGTCGAGTGGCTCGGCCGCATGCGCTACCGCGAAGCCTGGCACGGCAGCGTGCCCGCCACGCCGCGCGCGACGCCGGCGACGTCCCGGACACGCTGCTGCTCGTCGAGCACGAACCGGTGCTGACGCTGGGCCGCCACGCCACGGGATGAGCACGTCATCGCCTCCCCCGCCGAGCTCGAGCGACGCGGCATCGAGGTCATCCGCGTGGAGCGCGGCGGCGAGGTCACGTACCACGGCCCCGGCCAGCTGGTGGCCTATCCCATCGTCCGCCTCCGCGAGCTGCCGGTCCTGCTGCGGCCGTTCGTGCGCGCCCTCGAGTTGGCCATGGCCGACGTGGCCGCGCGCTACGGCGTCAAGGCCGCCCCTCGCTCGGGCTACCCGGGCATCTGGGTCGAGCCGGAGGGCCCCCGGCCCCGCAAGCTGGGAGCGCTCGGCCTGCGCGTCGAGCGGGGCATCACCTACCACGGCATCGCGCTCAACATCAGCACCCGCCTCGAGGACTTCGAACTCATCGATCCCTGCGGCATGGCCGGGCTCGACGTCACCTCGATCGCCCGCGAGCTGGGTTGGGAGGGCGTCGCGGCCGAGCCGTCCAGCGAGGGCGTGCGCGAGGCCGGCGACTGGTTCGCGGCAGCCTTCCGGGCCGCCTCGACGAGGCCGTGGCCGAGTCGGCCGAGCACGCCCCGCCGCCCGGTCCAGGGCTCGGCCGCGGCAGTGGTCTAGCCATGGCCGGCGGACTCTTCGAGCTGCGACGTGACGACATCACCGGCTGGTGGGTGGCCGTGGTGGTCGACCGCGAGTTCGACCGCGCCCGGTTCGCCGCGAGGCCGGCACGGGTACGCGACTTCGAACGGCCGCTGCCAGAACTGCGATGCCGCGCCCAACGACCGCACCCGGCTGCGGATCCTCAAGCCCAAGGCCTTCACGGTGGCCGGCAGCGAGCTCGACCGGCACCGGCGCGAGGACGGCAGGGAAGCGCCGAGCGCGAGGACGAAGAGCTGCGCATGGGCCTGCTCGGCGACGTCGGCTCGTGGGAGACCATCGTGGCGCCGTTCGAGCATCACGCCGCGCCTGGGCGATGAGACCGAGGCCGTCGTCATCGAGATGCTGCGCCTCGCCCGTGACCGCATCGTGCGCGCCCGCGAGGACGGCGGCACCCAGTACCTCCAGGTCGTCCAGAACTGGGGCGAGCAGGCCGGCGCCATGACCAACCACCTCTGCTTCGATGTCTACGACCTGCCCCAGATCCCGCACCGCATCGGCGAGGAGCTGGGCGGCGCGGCGCGCTACGTCATCAAGGAGGGCATCTGCCCCTGGTGCCGGCTCGTCGAGGATGAGGTCGCCGGCGTGACCGGCTCGTCTTCGAGGATGCCGCCAGCGTCTGCTTCGCTCCCTACGCCTCGCGCTCGCCGTTCGAGCTGTGGGTCGTGCCGCGTCACCACGAGGCCGACTTCGGCGAGGCCACCGACGACCAGCTGACCGCGGCGGCCGAGGCGCTGCAGAAGGTCATCCGCCTGCTCGACATCCTCGATGGACCGGCCTACAACCTCGTGCTGCACACCGCCCCGCTCCACGAGAACGTGCAGCGAGACCTACCACTGGCACTGGGAGATCCATCCGCGGCTGCGCGAGATCGCCGGCCTGGAGCTGGGCACCGGCCTGCCCGTCAACCCCATCAGCCCCGAGGAGGCGGTCGACGAGCTGCTCGCCGTCGACCCGGCAGGCCTCCGGCGAGTCGGCGCCGCACGATGAGCCCGACGCGGGCCGCTCCTGGGACGACTTCCCGCGTCGCTAGATGTCCGCGACGAGCCCGCTCGGCACAGGCAGGGGCATCGGCTACGCTGCAGCCGAGGAGGTTCCGATGAGCGCTCACCAGATCATGTCCGCCGACGAGATGCGTCGAGCCCTGGTTCGCATCGGTCACGAGGTCGTCGAGAAGCACGGCGGCGCCAGCGGCCTCGCGCTGGTCGGCATCGAGCGCCGGGGCCCCATCCTGGCTGCACGCATCGCCGCCGCCATCGAGGCCCGCGAGGGGGTCGCGGTGCCGGTCGTGGCCCTCGATGTGACGCCCTACCGCGACGATCGCGACGGCGCCATCGACGCCGATGCCGCGGCCGCCATCCCGGCGCCGACGCTGCGGCCCTTCGACCCGGCCCTGCACGACGGTCGTGCTCGTCGACGATGTGCTCTTCACGGGGCGCACCGTGCGCGCGGCGCTCGACGCGCTGATGGACCACGGTCGTCCGGCCGCCGTGCGCCTGGCGGTGCTCATCGACCGTGGCCATCGCGAGCTGCCCATCCGCGCGGACCACGTCGGCAAGAACGTGCCCACCGCCCGCGAGGAGCGCATCGAGATGCGCCTCGGCGAGGACGGCGCCAGCGCCGACGAGGTGCTCTTGCTGGGGTAGCCGCGGCTCAGCGCAGCGGCGCGCGAGTAGCGCAGCTCCTCCACCTGGGTGTCGCCGCACTCCTCGAAGCGGGTGGCACCGTCGGCCGCCAGCCCACGTACTCGGCGAAGGCACGCATGATCAGGTCGGCCGCGAGGACCCAGAAGACGGCACGCTCGAAGCCGTGCTCCCGAAGGTCACGCGCGACGTGCTCGATGAGGTTGCTGCGGATGCCTTTCTCCCAGCACTCGGGTGTCACGAACAGCGTGTAGACCTCGCCGGTGACCGCATCGAGATCGTCATCGCGCGCGATGCCACCGTCGGCGAAGCCGATGATGACGTCCTCGTGCAGCGCCACCCACGGCTTGCGGTCGGCAGCCTCGACCGTCAGCTCCTCGCGCCAGAACTCCTCGCGACCCAGGGACGACTTGCGGGTGATGTACTCCGGGGGCACGAGCTCTTCGTGAGCGCGACGCCAGCCGTCGACGTGGACCCGGGCGATGCCGGCCGCATCCTCAGTGGTGGCGCGGCGATAGTGGACGGGACCTTCGCATGGCATTGGTCTTCCCCCGGTGCGGCTTGCGCACATCATTGGCCTCTGGCGTACAGGAGCGCCAAGAGCCGAGCGACCGACACGATGGGGCCATCTGACCCAAGGCCATCCGCAGACCCCGACGCGGTACACCCACCTCGGCGTACGATGGCAGACGTGCCCGACCCGATGACCGACGCTGCGGCGTCCCCTCCGCCCTCGCCCCGTGAGCGCGTCGAAGGACACGCCACCGGAAGCGGCCGATCCGCAGTCCGCGGCGCCGGGGGCCTCCCCTGCTGAGCCGGCCGCGTCCGAAGCGCGCCGACCCACGTCGGCGCCCGACGGGGAGCCCGCGTCGGGACCGACCGCGACGGGCGAGATGCCCGAGTACAAGGGCGAACCGCTCGACGCCGAACGCGGCCCCGGCCTGGGCTGCTTCTGGATCCAGATCGCGCTGCTGACGTTCTTCCTCATCTTCACGCCGCTGACGGTGACCTGGGGCTGGGACCCCTTCATCAGCGGGGCGCTGCTCATCTTCACGCTCGTGCTGCTGCTCTTCAGCGGCCAGACCATCATCTTCCTGTTGCGCCTGGTGGCCGCCGACCGCCGCACCCGGCGAACGCCGTTGGACCCCGCGGCCAAGCCCACGGTGGGCCAGATGGAAGAGGCCGGCAGCGAGGTCACGGCCGCGGCTGCGCCGACCGATGGTGCCGGCACGGCTGCGCCGGAGTCGTCCTCGCCGGGCGCGTCGCTCGAGAAGCCGGACGGAGAGCGCGACCATGGCTGACACCACCTCCCGCTCTCGCGTCAGCGCCGGGATCCTGCTCTTCCGCCGTACCGATGCCGGCGTCGAGGTGCTGCTTGGCCACCCGGGCGGTCCCTACTTCGAGGGCAAGGACGCCGGGACCTGGTCGATCCCCAAGGGCCAGGCCGAGGATGGCGAGCAGCTGCTGGCGGTGGCCAAGCGCGAGTTCGGCGAGGAGACCGGCCACGTGGTCGGCTCCAACGCGCGGCTCATCGATCTCGGCAGCGTCAAGCAGCGCGGCGGCAAGACCGTCCACGCCTGGGCCGTCGAGGGCGACATGGACCCGGCCGAAGCCTGGTCGAACACGTTCCCGATGGAGTGGCCGCCACGCTCGGGCATCTTCATCGAAGTGCCCGAGCTCGACCAGGTGGCCTGGTTCACGCCCGAGCAGGCGCGCGTGGCCATGAACCCGGCCCAGCTCGCGCTCATCGAGACGTTGCTGGCCGCACTCGACCCGTAGTCCAGACCACCGCCCTCGAGGTGAGGTACGAGGGCATCGTGGACAGGAGCAAGCCCCCCATCGCCAGAAGGGTGTCTCGGACGTGCCGGTCCTGGCCCCCAGATCCGGCACCCGTCGCGTGCGACAATGCGCTCACTCGCAAGTGGAGACAACGTGCCGGTCCTGGCTACCTTCTTCTCTGTCCGTCGCGGTCGTGACCCGTTCTTCAAGTTCTTCATGCAGAAGCTCTTCCCCAAGCAGGTCGAGCGTTATGAGCAGGACTTCGGGATGCGCTTCCTCGGCTGGTACAACGTGGCCTACGGCTGGGATTTCGACAACGTCATGCTCCTCGAGGTGCCGGACTACGAGACCATCGACAAGCTCGAGGGCGACCCTCGCTCGCGAGCCATCGGTCATCGTGCCGGCGAGTGGATGTTCGAGCGTCACCACGTGATGATCCTGCGTGAACGAATGACCTCCGACCTGGAATTCATCCCCTAGCGCACGACCACGAGGAGCACACACATGGACGATCAGAAGCGAGCCTCCCTCCTTGGCGACCTAGCCGAGGACGCGGCCAGGAAGCGTGAGACATTCCTGACCGACGCCGGACGCGGGTTCGCCCGGTTCCTCGACGCTCACAAGTACCGCTTGAAGGAGCTCGGTGGCATGGTGCTCATCGATGACGAGGCGGATTACCTGTTCGTCACCGAGGAAGGCACGTTCCGCTCCCGGACGCGCTACCAGGACGACGACGGCGAGTGGGTCTCGGAGACCGAGGACATCGAGGACGCCGTCGACCTCATCGCCATCTACAACCCCGCGGACCTCTACGCCGCCTTCGTGGATGCTGCCGAGGCCGAGGCCGAGAGGGAAGGCGAAGCAGAGGCCACGGCTGAGGACGAGGCCGAAGACGTGGCCCTGGACGAGGAGCTCGAGGACGACGAGGAGGTCGAGGATGACGACCAGTGGCTGGGCCCGGTCCCGACCCCGAGCGACAGGTCCGAGGCCGCGCGGGTCCTGTACGACCTGGCGCTGACCTTCCAGGAGCGCAGTCAGATCAGGGAGGCACAGCTGCTCGACGACTTCCAGATGGCCTCGGAGAACGCGGCGGCGATGCTCGGCGACAGCAAGGTCGCCGAGGACGAGGACGAGCGGCTCTGGTACCGCGCCACTGGGGCCTTCGAGGGCGAGGTCGTGCCCGAGGAGGACGAGAACGGTGAGCCGGTCTGGCAGTCGTTGACGACGCACGACGAGATGGTCCAGTTCTACGACCCCACCGACCTCTTCGGTGACCTGGCCGATGCCCTCGCTGAGGCGCATCCCTATGTGGCACCCGAGCTCGAGGGTGAGGACGCGGCCGAGACCATGGACGGCGAGAGCAACGAAACCTAGCGCGCACGAAGAGGCCCTCCTCCTCGAGACGCGCGAGGTCCTGCCCGGCCGGCACCTGCTGACGTGGGCGGCCACGAGCATCGCCCGACGGGCTCGACCGGGTCAGTACGTGTACGTCCTGGCCCCGCGCACGCCGGGCCTGTTGTTGCCGGCCGTGCCCGTGGCCGGTTTCGACCGCCTGGCCGGCCACATCACAGCGCTCCTGACCGACGATGAGGGGCCGGCGGGTCCGCTGCTTCGCGCGCGCGTCGGCGACAGGGCCACGCTGGATGGGCCGCTCGGCCGCGGCTTCGAGATCGATCCGCGCAGCCGCTACCTCCTGGTCGTCGCTGATGGCACAGGCTTCGCCCGGGTGCGTGCCGTCGTCGACGAGGCGGTCGCCAACGGACGCCAGGTGACCGTGCTCTACGGCGCCCGCTCGGTGGCGGAGGTGCCGCCATCCTCGCTGCTGCCGGACGAGGCCGAGTACGTGGTGGCCACCGCGGACGGCTCACTGGGGCACCACGGTGCGGTCACGGACCTCGTGTCTGGCTACGAGGCATGGGCGGACCAGTGCTTCGCGGCCGGTGCGCCCGGGCTGCTGAGACGCATGGCCACGCTGGCCAAGGGCCGTGACGGCCGCCTGGGCGTGGCCCGGCTGGGTCGCCGCCGGGGGAGGCGGCCGGAGCCCCGTGGAGCAGAGGCCCGGCGACGAGAGTGGCTGCAGCTGGCGCTGCCACACGAGACCGGCTGCGCGCTGGGGGTCTGCCTCGGCTGCGTGACCACCGGGGCCGATGGCCCCCTGCGCATCTGCCGTGAAGGGCCGACCTTCGCAGCGGCCGAGCTGCGCCTGGAGCCGGGCACGTGAGCGTCGACCTGGCACCGACGCGTCGCGGTCGTCTCCGCGCTGTGCCATCGGGTGCTGGTGGCGGCCGGTGGCGGAGGCTACGGCAACGAGCTGCTGGAGGCGGTCGGAGAGCGGGTCCCCGGCGCCGTCGTCACGCGCACCATCACCCGTGAAGCACGCTCGGGCAACCCACCGCCGCGCATGGCCACCCTGCCGCATGGGCTGCTGAGCTCGGTCGGCCTGCAGAACCCCGGCCTCGACGCGGTCCTGCGGCGCCAGGGACCACGCTGGGCCACCTCGCACGTGCCCATCGTCGTCAGCATCTGCGCGGACAACGTCGACGACATCGCCTTCCTCGCGCGTGGCCTCGACATGCAGCCGGAGGTAGCCGGCATCGAGTTGAACCTGGCCTGCCCCGACCGTGGCCGGAGCGGTGAGCCCATCGGCCTCGACATCGAAGCCAGCGAGACGGCCACCGTCGCTGCGCGCGCCGCCACCGATCTGCCGCTCATCGTCAAGCTCACGGCCGCGGCTCCAGACGTGCGCGCCATCGCCCGGGCCGTGGCCGCGGCCGGTGCCGACGTCGTCAGCGCCACGGCCGCGCTGCCCGCGCTGCGCCTGGACGAGGGGCGCCGCAAGGCACGCGTGGGCAGTGTCTACGCCGGCCTCTCGGGCCCGGCGCTGAAGCCCATCGCACTGCGCGCCGTCTACGAGATCGCCCAGGTCGTGCGTATCCCGGTCATCGGCATCGGCGGTGCCCACACGCTCGCCGATGTGCTCGACTACCTGGCCGCCGGCGCGAGCGCCGTGGCCATGGCCACGGCAGCACTGGCCGAGCCTTCGCTCCCGGGCCGGCTCGGTGAGCAGCTCGCGAGCTGGTGTGCGGAACGTGGCCTCGAGGAGCACGAGCTCATCGGGGGCGCCCTCCCCACGCGCCGGGATCGCGGCAGCTTGCGGGCGGGGCCGTTCGGGCGGTAGCGGCCTGGGGGTCGGCCTGGGGGTCGGCCTGGGGCGCGCTGGCCCCGCGACGCTGGCTGCTCAGGCGGCGAGCACGTCCTCGACCGCGGCACGCAGCTCATCACCGCCGACGATGCCCTCGAACTTGGCGAAGACGTCACCCTCGGCATCGACCAGGAAGAGATACGGCTCCACGGGGATACCCCATTCCAGCGCGGCCGGCACCGGCTGGAGCTGCCCGTCCTCGTCGAGCAGCGGCTGGAGCCCGTTGTCGGTCATGTGCAGGGCGTAGGGCTCGACGTTCACGAACTCGATGTCGGCCTCGTACTCCTTGGCCACGGACTTGACCAGCTCGACGGTCGGCCCGCAGTAGCCCGTCTGGCAGAACGCCGGCGTGGCGAAGAAGACCAGCGATGGGCGGCCGGAGCTGACCGTTTCGGCCACGGTCTTGTCGTAGGCGGGCAGATACAGGTTGTCGTCGCTCGAGATGAGCCTGGCTTCCTCGAGAGTGGCGGCGGTGAGGCTATCCGAGAGCGGCACGGCCATGCCGATGGCCGGTGTGCCCCCGAGCGGATGCACCGCAAAGCGCAGGCGTTCGCTGAGCCACTCGCCGCCGGGTTCCCGGATGAACACCTCGGCGCCCCATTCGCCGACGCAATCGAACTCGACCTCAGCACGATAGAGACCCGCGGCCCAGGCCGGAGCTGAGGTAGGCAGCGCCCGAGCGGGCCGCAGGTGACGAGGCATCACGCTGGAGCGCATAGAAGTCCACGCGGCTGGCGACCTCGGGCGAGGCCAGCTGGCGGTAGGAGCTATCGACCACGTTGTAGAGGAAGCGGTTGTGCCCGGCGTTCAGCAGCGACGACATCACCACGGGCAGGAAGTCCGCCTCAGCACTCCCGGCCAAGGGCCACTCGGGGATATCCCCGGCCGCGCCCGTGACGTCGCTGCACGCGGCAGCACCGGCCGCGGCCACCGCCACCGGGGTCACCGCCGCCGTCTGCTGCGGGCTGGGACTGGCCCCCTCATCGGGGGTGCAGGCACCGACCGCCAGCAGGCCAGCGCAGAGCAGGGCCAGCGAGCGCAGGAGACGTACCGTCATCGACCTGCAAGGTACCGCCAAAACGCGAACCACGTCGGCGGCGCAGATCGCCGACGACCACGATCCGGCTTGTGCGCTGGTACGATCGCGACTGCCCATGAACCTCCGCCTATCCGGCTTCCAGAAGCTGGCCCTGTCCACCATCGTCGCGGTCTACGCGATGATCGTCATCGGCGTCGTCGTGCGCAGCACAGGTTCCGGCCTGGGCTGCGGCGATTGGCCGCTGTGTCGCGGTGCCATCATCCCCGCGCTCGAGGGCGCCAACGCCTGGGATAGCGCGGATTGGATCGAATCGATCCATCGCTGGTGGGGTGTCATCGTGGGCATCCTCGTGCTGGCCCTCGGCGTGCAGTCGTGGCGTCTGCATCGGGCCACCCGTTCCATCGTCGCTGCCGCGATCCTGACCATCGTGTTCACCGGCTTCCAGGCATGGCTGGGCAAGTGGACCGTGGAGTCGGGCAACTCCGACGAGTCGGTGACCGCGCACCTGGCAGTTTCCATGCTCATCCTCGCCGCGACCATCTTCATCTTCGTCCGCTCGCGCTTCGTGGTGGACCTGCCGCGGCATGGCACCAGCCAGCGCACCACGCTGCTCGTCGCCTTCGCGGCAGCCTCGGTCTACGTGCTCATGCTGTTCGGGTCCAACGTCACCGTCAACGCTGCCTCGCTGGTGTTTCCCGACTGGCCGCTCTTCGATGGCCAGCTGATACCCACGTGGCATGACGACCCAGCGGCGGCACAGCTGCAGATGCACCACTTCGCGCATCGCATCGTGGCCGCCATGGTGGGGCTCATCATGCTCTGGGTGACCATCGTCACCTGGCGTGCGGCTCGTGACGCTGCGGCCGATGCGCTTCGCTCGGTCGGCGCCAACCGGCTGTTCGGCCTGGTGGGCACGGCTGCTGCGCTGTACGTGGTGCAGGTCGTGGTCGGAGCCTTCCAGATCTGGTCGACGCTGGCGGCCTGGGCCGTCTCACTGCACCTCGCCCTTGGTGCTGCCATCTGGGCATTGATGGCCGCGGCCGCGCTCTACAGCTGGTACGACGCACGCGCGGTGGCCCTGGCCGGTCCCGATGGAGCCGAGCCCAGCGACGAGGTCGGAGCGGCGACCCCGGCCGGAGCGCCTGTCTCGGGGTCGGTGGCGGCTTCGGACCCGGTCCCAGCCGGGGCGCCGGTGCCCTTCAAGGCCAAGGCAAGGGCCTATGTGGCGCTCACCAAGCCGCGCATCATCGAGCTGCTGCTGGTGACCACGGTGCCGGCCATGGTACTGGCCTGGCGCTTCGTCGACGGCCTCGACCCCCTGCACTTCACCTGGCTCGTGGTGGCCACGCTGGTCGGTGGCACGCTGGCCGCCGGTGCCGCCAACTCCATCAACAACTACCTCGATCGCGACATCGACGAGCTCATGGTCCGCACCCAGCGCCGCCCGCTGCCAGCGCACTCCATCGCCCCGCAGGACGCCCTGCTCTTCGGCCTCATCCTGACCGTCATCTCCTTCACCTGGCTGGCCTTCACGACCAACCTCGTGGCGGCCTTCCTGACGCTGCTGGCCGTGGCCTTCTACGTCATCGTCTACACCCTGCTGCTCAAGCGCTCCACGCCGCAGAACATCGTCATCGGTGGTGCCGCCGGCGCGCTGCCGCCGCTCATCGGCTGGGCTGCGGTCACCGGCGACATCTCGCTGCCGGCGCTGTTCCTCTTCGCCATCGTCTTCTACTGGACGCCGCCGCATTTCTGGGCGCTGGCGCTGCGCATCCGCGGCGACTACGCCGCGGCCAACGTGCCCATGCTGCCGGTGACCCACGGTGTTCGCGAGACCACCCACCAGATCGCGCTCTACACCGTGCTCATGGTGGCGCTGACGCTGGTCTTCTTCGCCGTCGCGCAGATGGGCCTGATCTTCCTCGCCGGCGCGCTGGTGCTGGGCGGCATGTTCCTGTTCCAGGCCCTGGCCATGGCTCGTGAGGGCACCGACGCCCGCGCCGTGAAGATCTACAAGTACTCGATCACGTACCTGACCGCGCTCTTCGCGCTGATCATCCTCGACGTCGCCGTCTTCATCCCGCTCTAGTGGGCGCGGGCCGATGAAGGGCCGGGCCTGGCTGGGGGCTCTGGTGGCTTCGCTGTTCGTCCTCACCGTGGCCATGGCCTGCCAACCGACGCTGCAGCAGGCGGAGGGCATCGTGCTCGAGATCGACTCCCCCGCCCTGGGACGCGTCGATTGCTTCGAGCTGCTGACGGTCGATGGCGAGAGGCTGGAGTTCGACACCTCCACGCTGGAGTTCCGGCCCGAGTTCCCGGCGCCGCACCTTGCCGAGCACCGCATCATCGGCGACCGCATCGTCGTCACCTACAAGCAGGACGGCGACCGCCTGGTCGTGACCCAGCTCGACGACTCCTAGACCCGGACGACGCACTCGGGGGCGAGAGCTGGCGGGTCGCCCCGGCTCCCGAGCTGCAGCCCGTGGACAGACAGCGGCGCCCGCGACGGCAGGCGCGCTACTTGGGGGCTGACTCCGCGGTGACCTCGGGCAAGACGGCCGCGCCGAGGGCGGGGGGTTCGAACCCGGACACTGAGCCCGTTTCACCCGGCACGGAGGCCTTCTCTCGGGCGGCCCTGGCACGAGCCAGGCGGGCATCTTCGCGGACCGACTCTCGCTCCTCATGCCGCAACCACGCCGCGACCGTCAACATCAGCGCGAGCACGAAGGCCGCATCGCCGCCGACCCACATGAGGCCGCCAGCCATGGCCTGATCCGCAAGGGTGGTCGGGCCCCAGTCGCGGACCAGCGTCTCGTAGTGGTCGTAGAGGACCGTCCTCGCCGAGAAGATGACGAGCCCCAGCAGCGACGACAGGGGCATGCCCAGCGCCAGGTACAGCATGCGTCCGCCGTAGCCGAGGCGGTGCGGGCTCGGATCGGCTCCGATGACCGGCCACCAGAACAGCATCGCTGAGCCCAGGAAGAGCGCGTGCTCGAGGCGATGCAGCCCGACGTCATCAAGAGCGGCATCGAACAGCGGCGAGAAGTGCGAGAACCACATCACGCCCGCGAACAGGACCCAGGCCACGAGCGGATGCGAGATGAACCGGACCGGGCGCGACTCTAGAACGGGCAGGATCCAGCGGCGGCGCGCCTCCGGCGAAGCCACCCGCAGCAGCAACGTGATGGGCGCAGCCAGCACCAGCAGCGGGGCGGCCACGAAGGACAACAGCAGGTGCTGGACCATGTGCACCGAGAAGAGCGTCGTGTCGTAGAACTCGATCGGCGACGACAACGCGAGGACGATGGCGCCGAGCCCCGCGAACCACGACCACATGCGCCAGCGCGGAACCGGATTGCCAGGATGACGCCGGTCGACGATGCTGCGAGCCTGCCAGTACGCCAGGGCGACCAGGATGACCGGCAGCCAGATGTCGACCGGGAACGTCCAGCCCTCGATGAGCATGGCCAGGGTCGGCTCGACCGGTGCCTGGCCATGGGCGAGCACGCTCGCGGGCAGCAGGAGCAGGAGCAAGACTGCGGCGACGAGCGGCGCGAAGAGCGAAGGTCCGAGACGGGGAGTCTCTCGGTGCGCCGGGCGGCCGATGAGGGTGGCTGCGGAACGGCGCACGCTAATGTGCATCTAGTCGGTATAGTATCGCTGTCCTGAAGAAGGTACATAAAGACGGGGGAAAGTCTTGCGCATCCCGGCATCCGGCGGCTGGCGTGGCCGCCTGGCCAAGCTCGTGGCGATACCGGCGGTCGGCCTGGTCATCGCTGCCTGCACGACACAGACCAACGACAATCCGACCGGCGACGGTTCGGCGCCAAGCCTGTTCGGTGAGACCGCCAACGGCATCGGCTTCCCACACGAGGTGGTCACCACCGAAGGCATCGCCTCGGCGGGCCTGTACCTGCCCATCTTCGTCATCGCGGTCGTCATCTTCGTCCTGATCGAAGGACTGCTGCTCTTCATGGCCTTCCGCTTCCGGAAGCGGAGTACCGGCACCGACCTGCCCGAACAGGTCCACGGCAGCAACAAGCTCGAGATCGTCTGGACCGCCATCCCGCTGACGATCGTGTTCGTGCTCTTCCTCGTCTCGACGTCCGTGTTGCTCGATGCCGAGACCGAATCGGAGACGCACGGCGCTGTGGTCGATGTCGAAGCCTTCCGCTTCGGCTGGAAGTACGACTACATGGACCCCGGGAGCCTCGACCCTGAGACCGGCCATTACGAGAGCGCCGGCATCACGGTCGCGGGCGGTGGCCGCGAAGGCGCGCCCGAGATGGTGCTCCCCGTCGGCGAACCGGTCCTCATCCGCCTCACCGCCGCCGACGTCATCCACTCCTGGTATGTGCCCTCGTTCTTCTTCAAGCGCGACGCGATCCCCGGCCGCGTCAACCAGTTCGAGCTGACCATCGAGAAACCCGGCGTCTATGGCGGCCAGTGCGCCGAGTTCTGCGGCCTCGCACATGGCGACATGTACTTCTCCGTCAACGCCATGGAGCCGGCCGCGTACGACGCCTGGGTCGCGGAACAGACCGGCGCCGCCCCTCTGACCGCAGAGGCGGACAGCGCCGAGGTCGAGATGACCGATGCCACCACGGGCGACGCCATGGGCGACGCACCTGAGGCCGAGCCTGGGGCTGGGACCAGCGATGAGACCCCGGAGGAGGAGGCATAGTGGGCACCGCAACCGCCCCTGCGGGCGCACCCCCGAGTCGCCGCTCGACCCTCCTCGAGTGGTTGACCACGACCGACCACAAGAAGATCGGCGTGATGTACATGGTCACGGCCTTCGCGTTCTTCATGCTCGGCGGCGTGCTGGCCCTCTTCATCCGCACCGAGCTGGCCGTGCCCGGCCTGCAGCTGGTCGACCAGGCCACCTACAACCAGCTCTTCGGCATGCACGCGGTGATGATGATCTTCCTGTTCGTGATGCCCATGACCACGGGCCTCGCGAACTACATCGTGCCCCTGCAGCTGGGTGCGGCCGACATGGCCTTCCCACGCATCAACGCACTGTCCTTCTGGATGCTCGTGGTCGGCGCCATCCTCATCGTCAGCGCCTTCTTCTTCGGCGGGGCCCCCACCGGCTGGACGCTCTACGTACCGCTCTCGGCCAATACCGACTTCACGCCCATGACCGGTGTGGATCTCTTGCTGCTGGGCCTCGTGGTCCTGGGCTTCAGCTCCATCTTCGGTGCCATCAACTTCATCGTCACCATCTTCAAGATGCGCGCTCCGGGCATGGGCCTGCTGCGCATGCCCATGTTCACGTGGACCGCGCTGGTGACCGCGGTGCTGCTGCTCTTCTCGCTGCCGGTGGTGGCCGCGGGCCTGATCATGATCTTCATCGACCGCAACTACGGTGGCGGCTTCTTCGACCCGGCCATGGGCGGCAGCCCGGTGCTGTGGCAGCACATCTTCTGGTTCTTCGGCCATCCCGAGGTGTACATCCTGATCCTGCCGGCCTTCGGCGTGATCAGCGAGATCATCCCGGTCTTCAGCCGCAAGCCGCTCTTCGGCTACAAGGCCTTCGTGCTCGCGACCGTGGCCATCGGCGCCCTGGGCTTCACCGTGTGGGCGCACCACATGTTCGCGACGGGCGCGGTCTCGCTGCCCTTCTTCAGTTTCTTCACCTTCCTCATCGCCGTCCCCACCGGCGTGAAGTTCTTCAACTGGCTGGCCACGATGTGGGGCGGCCACCTGCGCTTCGACACGCCCATGCTCTTCGCGGTCGGCTTCATCGCGCTCTTCCTCATCGGCGGGCTCGACGGCGCCTTCCTGGCGGTCGTGCCCTTCGACTTCATGGTCCACGAGACCTACTGGGTCGTCTCACACATCCACTACGTGCTGGTGGCCGGCGCGGTCTTCGCCATCTTCGCCTCACTGTTCTACTGGTTCCCCAAGATCAGTGGCCGGCGCCTCGACGAGCGCCTTGGCAAGGTCCAGTTCTGGATCCTGTTCGTGGGCACCAACCTGGCCTTCTTCCCACAGCACATGCTCGGGCTCGACGGCATGATCCGCCGCATCTCCGACTACTCCGGCAACGCCGGCTGGACGGAGCTGAACTCGCTCTCGACCATCGGCGCCTTCCTCATCGCCATCAGCGTGCTGCCCTTCCTGTGGAATGTCTTCACCACGCTGCGCAAGCCCATGGAGCATGAGTCCGACCCGTGGGACGGCAACACGCTCGAGTGGGCCACCAGCAGCCCGCCCCCGCCATGGAACTTCGACTCGCTGCCGGAGATCCACTCGGAGCGACCGTGGTTCGATGTCAAGTACCCGGGTGTGGGGCACGGACCCACGCCTGAACGAGAACCTGAGCCGGAGACCGAGGGGGCCGCATCATGACGGTGAACACCGAAGTGCTGGACCCGCAGATGTCCGAGGAGGAGATCGAGTCGGGCCACGACGCCAAGCGCGGTGGCATGGATCCCGCCCTGCTGGGGATGATGCTCTTCATCGCCAGCGAGGTGATGTTCTTCGCAGCACTATTCGCGGCCTACTTCAACGCCAAGGCCACACTGCCGGTCTTCCCGCCCGAGGGCACCGAGTTCCTCGACCCCATCGGCATCCCGCTCATCGCCACCATCGTGCTGCTCGTCAGCTCGGTCACGATGCAGTGGGGCACCAGCCGCATCCGCAAGGGCGATCGCACCGGCCTCAACCGGGCCGTGGCCGTGACCCTGGTGCTGGGCCTCATCTTCCTGGTGATGCAGGCGTACGACTACTACGTGCTCATCACCGAGGACGACTTCGGCATCGACAGCGGCGTCTACGGCACGCTCTTCTACACGCTGACCGGCTTCCACGGTGCGCACGTCATCGGTGGCGTCATCGGCCTGGTGGTCATCCTCTCGCGAGGCGTGGCCGGCCAGTTCACCAGGCGCCATCACGTCGCGGTCGAGGCCGTGCACTACTACTGGCACTTCGTGGACGTGGTCTGGGTGCTGCTGTTCCTGACCATCTACGTGCTCAAGTAGGCGAGGAGGTGACATGAACACGGTACGTGCGGCCTTGCTGCTCGGGGCCATCCCCATCATCGTGGGCCTCATCTACTTCGCGGCGCAGCACCTCCTCGGCAGCGAAGCGGTCATCGACCCGGCCGGTGTGCTGCTGCTCGTGGCCCTGGGAGTGTCGATGGGCTTCGGCATGCTCGTCATCCTGCGCGGCGCGCGCGACCTGTAGCAGCGCGCTAGCATCGGGTCGACGAGTCAGCCCCTAGAGAGGCGAGCGTGAACCTCGAAGAGCTCTGGACCGGCATCCTCGAGTTCGTAGCCCAGATCATCATCCCGATCTGGAACGACCTCATCCAGTACCTCCCTCTGCTCGTCGTCTTCGGCCTCATCGCGCTCGTGCTGGGCCTGGCCTGGATGTGGCAGCGCAACGCCGCCGGCAACCGTTCCCGCGTGCCCAAGCCCATCCCGGCTGGTCGCAAGCCGGCGGACATGCATCTGCCCGGACCGTCGCTATGGCCGTTCGTGGCCCCTGTCGGATTGCTGCTCATCGTCTTCGCGGTGGCCTTCGGTCCGTTCGAGTCCCTGCTGACCATGGGCCTGATGCTGCTGGGCATCGCCGTGGCGGTCATGGGCATCATCGGCTGGTACCTCGACGCCAACCGGGAATACGTGCGGGTCGAGGCTGGCGGCCACGGGGCCGGAGCTGGGGGAGCCACTGCCGACCCACCCGGCTGGGCGCTGGCGCCGCCCGCAGGCATGCACCTGCCCGGACCGTCCGCCTGGCCGCTGCTCGCCCCGGCTGGCCTGCTTTTCCTGGCGTCGGGGCTGATCTTCGGTCCGGCTATGCTCATCGGCGGCGCCATCATGGCCGTCATCGCCATCATCGGCTGGCTGGCCGATGCCAACAAGGAGCTCGACGACATCGAGGCGCATGGCCACCCCACGCAGTCGGACCGAGATCCCCGAGAAAGCCTGGCCGCGCCACCTGATCCCGGTCTACTTCTTCGTCGGCGGACTGGCCATCCTGTGGACCGTGCTGCCGTGGCTGCTCTCGCTGCTGCCAGGTAGCGGTGCCTGAGGCGCCCGAGCGACGGACGCGGCGTGCGATCCTGCTCATCGGGGTCGTGGCCATCGCCATCATCGGCCTGAGCCTGTTCTTCCTGCCGCTGGGCGGTGACCCCAGCACCGAGTCGTTCACGGTGGGCGGCCATCCGCTCTACGGGCAGCCGGCACCGGAAGATCGACCTTGAGACCCTCGATGGCGAGCGCCTCACCCTCTCCTCGCTGCGGGGCCGCCCGGTGCTCGTCAATTTCTGGGCCACCTGGTGCAACCCGTGTCGCGAGGAGTTCCCGATGATGGTGGAGGCCTATGCCGCACACGCCGGCGAAGGCATGGAGATCCTGGGCATCATCCACGACGACACGGCCGAGGGCGCGCGTGCCTTCGCTGCCGACAAGCGTGCGACCTGGCCGATGCTGCTCGATCCCGAGGATGTCGCCTGGGAGGACTACCGCGGTGTCGGCATGCCCACCTCGTTCTTCATCGACACCGAAGGGATCGTGCGCGCGTTCAGCCTGGGTGGCTTCACCGAGGAAGGCTTTGCCAGCCAGCTGCAGACCATCCTGGCCGAACCCGGCGGGTGACGATCACGCCCCGGCCGACCGCCTCATCGAGCCGACCGCGCTACCCCGAGGCACGCATCGTGGCTCTCTGCTAACCGTGGAGACCACCGTCCTGGCCATCGCGCTGCTCATGCTCGCCGTAGCCCTGGCCGCCATCGGCATCGCCGGGCTCACCGAGCGCCTGCCGCGCAACCGTTGGGCAGGCCTGCGCAGCGCCTCGATGCGCGATGACGACGCGGCCTGGCGCCGCGGCCACCGGGCCGCCGGGGCCACGCTCATGGCAGCTGCCGGTCCACCGCTGCTGCTGGCCATGGCCCTCTTCGTGGCCCCACCGCCGGATATAGCCGACTGGTTCCTCGTCTACGCTGTCGTCGGGGTCGTGACCGGGGGGCTCATCGCGCTGTCCGCGCGCCAGGCCGACCGTGCCCTCAGCGGGCCCAGCGCCGAGGACTGACCCACTTCACGAGGTTCCTTATGAGCCATCCAAATGAGACCACGGCCAAGTCGATCGCCGGCAACATCGCCCAGTGGACGCATCACAACCGCGAGTACGGGAACGAGAGTGCCGAGTCCGCCTGGCGTGCCGAGGCCATCACCTGGGGCCAGTTCGGGGTGACCGACGCGTCCATCGGCTCGCCCCTGGGCGACGTGGATGGCAAAGACGTCCTCGAACTCGGCTGCGGTGTGGCCTACTTCTCGGCCTGGCTGGCCAAGCGTGGTGCCCGACCGGTGGGTATCGACCCCACCCCGGCGCAGCTCGAGACCGCCCGACGGCTGCAGGCCCTGACAGGCATCGAGTTCCCGCTCCTCGAGGGCGTCGGGCGAGCAGGTTCCCCTGCCCGATGATTCGCTTCGACATCGTCGTCTCCGAGTACGGCGCCTCGCTCTGGGCCGATCCCTATCGGTGGATCCCCGAGGCCGCACGGCTGCTGCGCCCCGGCGGCCGTCTCGTCTTCCTCACCAACTCGGTGCTGGTCTACCTCTGCGCTCCCGACGTGGGCGACATCACGGAGACGCTGCAACGACCACAGTTCGGCATGTACCGCATCAACTGGCCTGACGAGCCCGGCACCGAGTACAACCTCGCGCACGGCGACTGGGTCCGGCTGCTGCGCAAGCACGGCTTCGAGGTCGAGGACCTCATCGAGCCACGGGTGCCGCCCACCGCCAAGACGCACGAGTACTACGCCTTCGTCAGTGCCGAATGGGCCCGCCAGTGGCCCGCCGAGGAGATCTGGGTGGCGCGACTGCGCGACTGACCGTTGCCGCGCAGGAGCTCATTCGAGGCCCGGCCAACAGGCTCGCGGGCGCGCACGACAGGACGTACGATGAGGGCATGACCTCGATGGGGTAACCACTGCTGGAGACAGGGGCCGTCACGCCCGACCGCGATGGCCGAGGAGGAATCCATGAGCGACTACCAGGC
The DNA here is from genome assembly GCA_963705425.1 of uncultured Chloroflexia bacterium. Classification (GTDB taxonomy): domain Bacteria; phylum Chloroflexota; class Limnocylindria; order Limnocylindrales; family CSP1-4; genus JAFMJV01. Next base: position 52,488 of record CAVPJO010000001.1, read on the forward strand.
CACGCCAGCCGACAAGTTCACGTTCGGGCTGTGGACCGTGGGCTACCGGGCTCGCGACCCTTTCGGGGACGCCACGCGTCCGCCGCTCGATCCGGTCGAGGCGGTCTACCGACTGGCCGACCTCGGCGCCTACGGCGTCACCTTCCACGACGACGACCTCATCCCCTTCGGCGCCGAGGAAGGCGCTCGTGAGGAGCACATCCGACGCTTCAAGGACGCCCTCGACAAGACGGGCATGAAGGCGCCGATGCTGACCACCAACCTGTTCACGCATCCGGTCTTCAAGGACGGCGCGTTCACCGCGAACGACCGCGATGTGCGCCGCTTCGCGCTGCGCAAGGTCATGCGCAATATGGACCTGGCCGCTCGAGCTGGGCGCCAGCACGTACGTCTTCTGGGGCGGCCGCGAGGGTGCCGAGGTGGACGGCTCCAAGGACCTGAGCGCCGCGCTCGATCGCTTCAAGGAGGCGTTCGACATCCTCTGCGAGTACGCCATCGACCAGGGCTATGACATCCGCTTCGCGCTGGAGCCCAAGCCCAACGAACCTCGCGGCGACATGTTCCTGCCGACCATCGGTCACGCCATGGCCTTCATCGAGACGCTCGAGCACAGCGAGATGGTGGGCCTCAACCCAGAGGTCGGACACGAGCAGATGGCCGGTCTGAACTTCGTCCATGGCGTGGCCCAGGCGCTGTGGCAGGGCAAGCTCTTCCACATCGACCTCAACGGCCAGCACGGCATCAAGTACGACCAGGACCTCGTCTTCGGCCATGGCGACCTGCAGAGTGCGTTCTACCTCGTCGACCTGCTCGAGACCCACGGCTACGACGGCCCACGCCACTTCGACTACAAGCCGCTGCGCACGGACCTCGGCGAGGACGTCTGGGTCACGGCGGCCTCGAACATGCGCACCTATCTCATGCTCAAGGAGCGCGCCGCCGCCTTCCGTGCCGATCCCGAGGTCCAGGAAGCGCTCAAGGTCGCCCGCGTCGACGAGCTCGACACGCCGACCATGGCCATCGGCGAGACCGTGGCGACACTGCGTGCCGAGGATCTTCGATCCAGATGTGGCAGGCAAGCGCTCGATGTCCTACGCCCGAATCGATCAACTCGCCATCGAGCACATGCTCGGCGCACGCTAGCGAACCCAGGCATCGGGCTGCGTTGGCGCGTGACGGCTGCGCGCTGGTGTCAGTCGGACGGCAACCTCGCGTTCGCGATCGGCACACGGCCTCGACGCTGAGCTACGCCCGGTGCGCCGACCAGCCCCCGGGCAGGACCCTGCCTGGGCGCCTCGCGCGGACAGGGCTGCCACGACCCATGTGACCACGCGGTGGACCCTGGGGGACTGGCCGTCCGACCTGTGCCTAGCTTCCGAGCCTGAACATCTCGTCGAGGCCGATCAGCTTGATGCCCCGCCGCTGGTAGTGACGGATGATCGCTGGCAGCGCCTGGGCGGTCACGCTCCGGGCGCAATGCATGAGGATGATCGACCCCCGAGGAGCACCCGTCGTGCGGCGCTTGATCGACGTGACGGTCGCGGCCGAAGAGGTGTCGGCAGCCGTATGGCTCCAGAGCACGATGTGCTTGTACTTGAGCTTCCGAGCGACCCGCGCCACCCGGTTGTTGGTCGCGCCGTAGGGTGGGCGCAGCATCTTGATCATCGGTCGCTTGAGCAGGCTCTCGTGGATCTGCTCATTGAACTGGATCTGGCGCTTGATGGCTTTGTCCGGACAGGGTCGTCAGGTCGTAGTGGGCCCGCGTGTGATTGGCGACGGGCAAGCCCTTGAGGATCCGGCGCCAACGCTTCGGATCGGACTGGAGATGACTGCCGTTGATGAAGAACGTGCCGGTGGCGTCCATGCTGCGCAGCGTCTTCGCGATGGATTCACAGGATGATGCACCCCAGCCGTCATCGAAGGTGAGGGCCACACCGCCGCTCGACCGCGGGCCCGAGCGTACGACCACAGCAGATGCCGCCGCGGCCGGGCCCTGCCAGACCAGCAAGGCAACGATGACCAGGACCACGGCTTGCGAGAGGGTCAGCCAAGCTTTACCGGGCAGCCCCGGAGACCGTGATGTATCCATCATGTACTCCACCTCGGCGTCGCACTGGCCGGCCGCTGAGGGGTGCGGCTGACACCGGAGGGGGGACCGGTGACCCTATTGTGCCACGGTGGCGAAACCCAGCACTACAGCGGCAGCAGGGCGAATGCGACCCCGGCGGCCACGCCACCGAGCAGCGATGCCGCGTGTATCTGCAGGGCCTTGCGACGGTCGGCAGCTCGCGCGGCATCCTCTTCCACGGACTCCTGCTGGCCGAGATCGCCGAGGTTCCGAAGGCCGGCCATGCCGTAGCCAGCACAGAAGCGCAGGCGCGCCTGGATGAGGCCTTCGAGCCCGATCGCCACCGGCAGCGCCACCAAGAGGCGCGCAACGGCGGGCGCATCGAGCGCGAGGAGGGCCCCGCCAAGGACGGCGGCCCCGGCGATGCCCAGAACGCCGAACTGCCGACGCCGTCGACGATCTCAGCCGGGCCGATGTTGCAGACGCCCGGCTGATACTGGCGTGCAGATGTCTCGAGGTACTCGATCATGGGCGAAGTATAGCCTATGTCCACTGTTTGTACCACGTGTGTCATGTGCGTAGCAGCTCGAGTGCGTTGGGACCGCCGCGGACGCTGGTCTGGACGAAGACGATGGCGTCGTCGTCACGTAGTCCCAGCTCACCCTTCCCTTCATTCAGCGCCCGGATGACGGCTTCGCTGATGGTGGCTGGATCCTCCGGCTCCACCTCCATGACGATGGGACGGACACCCCGTCGCAGGGTCAATGACCGGGCCACCGGTGTCACTGGGCGTGAAGGCCACGATGGGCACGCCTGGACGCAGCGACGACAGACGACGTGGCGTCCGCCCCGAGTGTGTGTAGCAGGCCAGGCCGGCTACGTCAGGGTCGGTGTCGGTCATCGAGACCGCGGCGATGGCCAACGCCCGGGCATCGACATCAGGCCCGAAGGAGGGCGTCCCCGCAGGCGGGCGTGTGGGTCTCTTGTAGGCGTCCGTCCGGGCCGCGATGTCGCACATGGCACGCAACGATTCGAGCGGCCAGTCCCCTACCGCCGTCTCACCGGAGAGCATCACCGCGTCAGCACCGTCGATGATGGCGTTGGCCACGTCGCTGGCCTCGGCGCGCGTCGGTCGCGGCGCCTTGATCATCGACTCGAGCATCTGCGTGGCCACGATGCTGGGCTTGCCAGCCATCAGCGCGGCACGCACTAGGTCCTTCTGCGCGAGCGGCACCTGCGCGAAGGGCAGCTCCACGCCGAGATCACCTCGCGCGACCATGATGCCGTCAGCGACCTCGAGGATCGGATCGATCTCCTCGACCGCGGGACGCGTCTCGATCTTGGCCACGATACGGATGTCATCGGTGATGCGCGAGCGCAGCAGCTTGACGTCAGCGGCCGAGCGAACGAACGACTGCCCGGCGAAATCGGGGTGCACCTCGAGCAGGTGCGGGATGATGAGCTCGTCGGCGACGATCCAGGGCATCCGTGGCCAGCCGTTCGGCCGGCACGCTCACGCCCTGGTGTGAACGGACCGGCCCGCCGCGCACGACCTCCGCGATGGCAGCGTCATTGCGGGCACCCCTGATGCGCAGCTCAGCCGCACCATCGGCCAGCAGGACGCGGTCGTCGATGCGCAGCCGGCCCGGCACGGTCGCGTCGCCCAGTGGCAGGGAAGCGTCACTGGCGGCTACCTCGGGACCGGTCAGCACCACCGTGGCACCGGGCTGCAACTCCACCGGGTCGCTGTGAAGCTGGGCCAGGCGGAGCTTGGGCCCCGGCAGGTCGGCCAGGATGGCGACCGTGCGACCGGCCGCAGCAGCAGCCTTGCGCACCACCTCGGCCGCATGCAGGTGGTCCGCCTCCGAACCATGCGAGAAGTTGATGCGGGCGATGTCGAGACCGGCCGCGATGAGGCGGTCGACGATGCCGATCGAGGCCGGGCCGATGGTGGCGACCAGCTTGGTGCGGCGGGATGAGCGGGCGGACAGGTCGGAGTTCATGTCCAGATGATGCCCAACTCGCAGCCGCAGATACAGGCGTTCCGGCCCCGGGCCACGGGACGGACGGCTCATGCATCGGCAATCCGTGGCCCGGACGCTGTTCGGATAGATGCAAACGCACGGTTCCGAAGTAGAGGGAGATGCGAGTGGGCCAGTCACCGAACCAGGCCGAGCCACAAGCGGGGGTGCCGCCCGATGGGGATGGGTCCCGTTCCGCCGACGACAAGCGCTGGTCGCCGTTCAGCACCTCACGCGCCCGGTGGGCATGGGGGCTCATGGCCGTCTTCTCGGTCATCTACTTCGTCACGGCCGTCCTGACCTCGGCCGAGTTCGCCGACCTCGCCGCGACCATGTTCTTCGGGCTGCCACTGGGCTTCTACCTTGGCCTGCTCGTGATCATCTCGGGGCTGGTCATCACGCGCATCTACCTCGCCAAGATCGAGACCTAGGCCATGGATAACATCGTTGCCATCACCATCCTGGCGGTGGGCATGGCCACCTTCTTCCTCATCGGCATGTACAGCCGGCGCTGGACCAAGTCCACGGCCGAGTTCTACGTCGCCGGTGGCCAGATCCCCTGGAAGCTCAACGGCGTGGCCATGTTCAGCAACTACGCCAGTGGAGCCAGCTTCCTGGGTGTGGCCGGCGCCATCGCCATCTTCGGCATCGACAACTGGTGGCTGGCCCTGGGCTTCTTCGCCGCCTGGGTCGTGGTCGTGCTCATCCTGGCCAGCCCGCTACGGCGCTCCGGCAAGTACACCGTCGCGGACGCTCTCCGCGAGCGCTTCTCAGGACCGGAGATCCGCTTCCTGACCATCGTCGCCGGACTCACCATCGGGGTGCTCTACCTGGTGCCCCAGCTGGTCGGTGCCGGGCACCTCTTCAACCTGCTCGTACCCGGGCTCGACTACATCTTCTGGGTCGCCGTCGCCGGCGGCATGACCGCCGTCATCGTGGTCATGGGTGGTATGCGCGGCACCTCGTACAACCAGGCCTTCCAGGGCATCATCATCTTCGTGGCCATGATCATCCTGCTCGTGCTGGCGGTGGTCATGTACTTCAGCTGGAACCCTCTGTCCATCCTCACCGAATCGGACAGTGTGGTGCCCACCGACCCTCGTCGTCGACGCCGGCGTCGCCGACCAGATCCTGACGCCGATTACCCGGTCGAGAGCACCGGCGACGAGTCCATGGCCGCGGCCATGTATTCCGAGCGAGATCCTGCCGGACGAGCCCAGCGCACTGACGCCGGGCGTCAACGTCACGGACCTGCCCAACCAGCTCAGCCTGGTGCTGGGCCTGTTCCTGGGCGTGGTCGGCCTGCCGCATGTGCTCATCCGCCTGTACACGGTGAAGGATGCGGTGGCCGCCCGGAAGTCGACCGAGCTGACCATCATCAGCCTGGCCATCTTCTACACCATGACCTTGTTCGTGGGCCTGGCCGCGATGATGCTGCTCTATCCGCTCCTGACGGACCTCATCGCCGGCGAGGAGGTCGGCAAGGCGACCAATACCGCGGTCGCGGAGCTGGGCGACTTGCTGGGTGGCCAGGTCCTGCTGGGCATCGTGCTCGCCGGCGCGATGGCCGCCATCCTCAGCTCGGCGGTGGGCTTGCTCATCCAGATGACGACGACGGTCGCGCATGACGGCTACACCGTGCTGCTGCGCCCCGAGTCGTCGGAGGAACAGCGCGTCTTCGTGGCGCGCGTGGCCGGCATCGTGCTCACGGTGCTCGCGGTCTTCCTGTCGATCCTGCTCAAGGAGGAGAACGTGGCCCAGTTGGTGGGCATGACCTTCGGCATCGCGGCGAGCACCTTCGCGCCGGTGCTGCTGATGACGGTGTGGTGGACCCGCTATACCAAGCAGGGCGTCATCGCCACCTTCATCGTGGGCCTGATCGTGTCGCTCACTGTTCACGTTCGCCAAGTACACTGGGCGTCGAGTCCATCCTGGGCCTGCCGGTGCTGGTGAACCCGGCGCTCTACGGTGTGCCGGCCTCGTTCGCGGCGGGCATCATCGTCAGCCTGCTCACCAAGGACGTGGGTGCGGTCGATCACTTCATGCATCTCGCGCATGACCGTGACGGGCATCGACTCGAATGGAGGCACAGCCGACCGAGGCCTGATCGAGGACCCTGACCTCGAACCGGACGACGTCCGGGAGTGGCCCCGAGCTACCCCGGGCGTCGTCGTGGGCGGCCGTCTGCGCCGCCGCGTCGGACGCCACGCCTGCCAGGCCGGTCCCGACCGGGAATCGTAGCGGCCGGCCAGTTCGTCGGGATCGGTGCCCGCGGCCAGCGGCGTGCGCGTGATGTAGGCCGCCCGCCCGATGACATGCGCAGCGACCGGCGCGGTCAGGAACAGGAAGACCACCACCAGCAGCGCGCGGACGGTGACATCGAGCTCCCCGAAGTGCACGGCCACGCCCAGCATCAGCAGGGCGATGCCCAGCGAGGATGCCTTGCTCGCGACCTGCAGTCGGATGTACACGTCGGGCATGCGCACGATGCCCACCGCACTGAGCACGCCGAAGACCGTACCGAGCACGACCGCCACCGTGGCCACGATGTCGCTCATGGCCGCAATGCCCGTTCGGCGTAGCGGGCGAAGGCCACGGCACCGATGAAGGCCACCAGCGCGAGGGCGATGGCCACGTCGATGAGCGCCGGGTCGTCGGTGCCGATGGCGAAGACGGCCACGATGCCGGCCACCAGGCTGGCCATGAGCTCCAGGGCGACGACGCGGTCCATGAGGCTGGGCCCGCGTACCAGGCGCACGAAGGTCAGGACCAGGGCCAGGGCCAGGGCCAGGAGCGCCAGCTCGACGACCGTGTCCGGCACGCCGTCCATGGCGCCCCTCACCGCAACAGCTCCAGCACGCGCCGCTCGAGGTCGTCCTTGATGGCCCGGCGGAACTCCTCGGGGTCGTCCACGAACATCGAGTGCACGTAGATGACGCTGCGGTCGTCGGCGACATCGATGCTGAGCGACCCCGGTGTCATGGTGATGAGGTTGGAGAGCAGGGTGATCTCGACGTCGGTACGCGCCTCGAGCGGCACGGCCACGACGGCCGGCTTGGCGCGTGAGGCAGGCGTGACCACGTCGATGGCGACGCGGAGGTTGGCGCGCACGACCTCCACGATGTAGAAGCCGATGAAGCGCACCAGCAGGACCGACTTGGTGAAGTAGGCGGAGCGACCGACGACGCGCTGCAGCAGGAAGAGCACGAGGTAGCCGAAGACGAAACCGAGCACGAGGCTGGCCACGTCGAAGCGGCCGCTCATGGCCACCCACAGCAGCGCCAGCAGGAGATTGCCGGCGAACATGGTGGCCGGCGGGGTGCGATGCGGGTTCGCCCCTGGCGTGGGCGGAGCAGGCGGCGTCCGTGGAGCAGGCGGCGTCGACGGCCTGGTCATCGGCTCGCTCCCAGCACAGCCTCGATGTATCGCGCCGGCTCCATCAGCTGCACGGCCGCCCGGTCGACCAGGTCGAAGGCCGGACCGGCTGCCACCGTCAGGCCCACCGTGCATGCCACGAGGAGCACGATAGGGGCCACCATGGCCACCGCCAGTCGTGTGCTGGAGACCTGCTCCGGGGTCACCAGCGCGGCACCCTCGGCGACCGGCTCCTGGGCCGTCGGCAGTGGCTTCCAGAAGGTCGCGTTCCAGATCTTGAGCATCGAGTACAGCGTCAGCAGGCTGACGCCCAGGGCCACGAAGACGATGAGCAGCTGGTCTACCGCGAGACCTGCCTCGATAAGGGCCAGCTTGGCGACGAAGCCGCTGAAGGGCGGGATGCCCGCCAGCGACATGGCGGCGATGCCGAAGAGCACGGCCAGGCCCGGCTTCAGCACCCACAGGCCACCGGTGCGGGCCAGCTCGTAGGAGCCGGTCAGCTGCTTCGACCGCCCCGCTGATGAGGAACAACGTCGACTTGGCCAGGGCCACGTGCACGAGGAAGTAGATGAGCCCGGCCATGGCTGACACGGTGAACAGGGCCAGGCCCATCAGCAGGTACCCGATCTGGCTGATGATGTGGAACGAGAGCAGACGACGCATCTCGTGCTGTGCCACCGCTCCGAGCACACCGACGATCATGGTCAGCGCGGCAACCACCAGCAGCAACGGCTGGAAGGCATCTGCCTGGTCGGCGAAGAGCAGCGTGAAGACGCGCACCAGGGCATAGATGCCGACCTTCGTGAGCAGCCCGCTGAAGAGGGCCGAGACCGCCACCGGAGCCATGGGATAGGCGGCCGGCAGCCAGAAGAAGAGCGGTACCAGCGCGGCCTTGATGCCGAAGGCGACGAGCAGCATGGCCGCGATGGCAGCCACCAGACCGTCCGGCTCGACCTCGGCCATGCGCCCCGAGAGGTCAGCCAGGTTGACCGTGCCGGTCAGGCCGTAGATGACGCCGATGGTCACCAGCAGGACCGCTGAAGCGACGAGGTTCAGAGCCACGTACTTGAGGGCGCCTTCGAGCTGAGCCCGTTCGCCGCCGAGCGCCAGGAGCACGAACGAGGCGATAAGCAGCACCTCGAACCAGACGTAGAGGTTGAACAGGTCGCCGGTCAGGAACGTGCCGCACACGCCGGCCAGCAGCACCATCGTCAAGGGGTAGTAGGCATAGCGCTCGCGGCCGCCGTCGATGGTGGCCGTCGAGTAGAGCATGATGGCCACCGCCAGCACGCCGGCCAGGACCACCAGGATGGCGCTGAACAGGTCCGCCACCATGGTGATGCCGAACGGCGCCGGCCAGCCCCCGATGCTGCAGGGTCTGGATGCCCTCGCGCTCGACCACGATGAGCAGCGCCACGCCGGCCGCCAGCAGCAGGGCCGAGCCGACCACGGCGATGGACCGCTGGGCTGGACCGGACCGCGAGGCCGCGAGTCCCAGCGCCGCGGCGATGAGCGGCACGAGCACCGGGAGGAGCACGACCGGGTTCACTGGATGTCCGCCTCGGAGAGGTCGTCGACGTCGTCGGAACCGCCCTCCTGGTAGACGCGATGCATGAGCGTGAGCGTAAAGGCGAGCACGCTGAAGCCGATGACGATGGCCGTCAGCACCATCGCCTGCGGTAGTGGATCGGCCGCGCCCGGAGGCGGCGCCGACCCACCATCGGCGATGAGCGGCGGCTCGCCCCGGGTCAGCCCGCCGGCCACGAAGATGACCAGGTTGGCGGCATTGGCCAGCAACGACAGGCCCAGCGCCAGCTTCAGCACCGAGCGGCGCAGCATCAGGTAGACGGCAGACGCGAAGAGGATCCCAGCCACGACGGCCAGCACCACGGTCATGTGCCCTCCTCCTCGAGCGAGAAGGTGATGAGCAGGATCGTGCCGGCCACCGCCAGGAAGACGCCGATGTCGAAGAAGAGCGGCGTGCCCAGCGCCACCTCGACGCTGCCCAACGACAGCTTCCACCAGTGCGAGGTGAGGTACGGCTCGCCGTAGAGCAGCGGCCCCACGAAGCCGCTGGCCAGCATGATCAGCAGGCCGGCACCGATGAACGAGTGCGGGTCAAGGCGCAGCACTCGACGCGCGACATCGACGCCGCCCGCGATGGAGAGCAGCACGAACGCCGCCGCGGCCACGAGGCCACCGGCGAAGCCGCCACCCGGGTCGTTGTGCCCGCGCAGCAGCAGGAACAGCGAGAACAGCAGCAGCACCGGCATCAGGTAGATGGTGGCCGTGGGCAGGATCAGGCCCCTCATGCCTCACCCTCCTTGCCGCGCTTGCGGGTCCGCAGCTTCAGCAGCGCGAAGACGCCGAAGCCGGCGATGGCCAGTACCGCGACCTCGGCCAGGGTGTCGAGCGAGCGGAAGTCCACGATGATGGTATTGACCACGTTCTGACCCTTGGCCAGCGCCACGCTGTTCTCCATGAAGAACGTCGAGACCGGGTCCGTGACGGTGCCGCTGGCGGCCAGCACGAAGACGGTCACGAGCACGCCGGCCGCGCTGGCGATGGCGCCGTCGCGCAGGCGTGAGGAGCGCACCGTGTCCTCGCCGAATCGGGGCATGTGGTAGAAGACCAGCACGAAGAGCAGGACCGTCAGCGTCTCCACCAGGATCTGGGCGATGGCCAGGTCGGGAGCGCTGAAGAGCACGTACACCAGGGCGATGCCGTAGCCCACGACGCCCAGTGCGGTCACCGCACCGAGGCGCGAGCGCGAGGTCACCGCCACCACCGCGCCACCGGCGATGAGCGCCGCGATGATGGCCTCCCAGGGGTAGATGTCCGAGTCGAGCTGGAGCGTCGGCAGCCCGCCGCCGTAGAGCAACACGAACCACACCAGCCCCACCAGCGTGGCCACCACCACCAGCAGGTAGCGCCGCAGCCGGCCGTTCTGGAGCAGCCCGGTAAGCCGCCTGGCGGAGTGAAGCATGGCCAGCTCCAGCACCACGTAGGCCTTCTCGGGGCCGATGCGATAGCCGATGTCGACGCGCGCGATGGCACTGCGCGCATCGAGCCGTCGCCAGAAGACGAAGGCGCCGGCCGCGATGCTCAGCAGGCTCAGGGCCAGCGCCAGATCGACGCCGTACCACGGCTCCACGCCGTACTTGGAGCTGCCCGCACCGATGGTCCCCGCCGCCGAGCCGACCAGCGCTGCCGAGCCGAGCGCCGGCAGCAGCCCGGCCAGGACGCCGAAGATGCCCAGCACGATGGGGCCCAGCCACATCGCCCAGCTCGGGTCGTGGCCACCGTCGCGCGGCGTCTCCAGGCGGCCGCTGAAGGGGCCCAGGCTGGCGATGGCGGCCACACCCACCGTGGCCGCGCCGGCGACGACCAGGGCGCCGGTGACGATGAGCGTCGACGCCTCGGCCGCCAGCGCCGACTTCAGGCCCAGCTCCTTGGCCGCGAAGCCGATCATCGGCGGGATGCCGGCCATGGAGACCGCCCCCAGCGCCGCCGCGATGGCGGTGAGGGGCATGATCCGCGCCAGGCCGCCGACGCGATCGAGCTCACGCGTGCCCATCTCATGGTCGATGATGCCGGTCACCAGGAAGAGGCCGGCCTTGTACAGCGCGTGCGCCAGCAACAGGGCCATGGCCGCTACGAAGGCGGTCTCCGAGCCGATACCGAGGAGCAGCACCATGGTGCCCAGCGCGCCCACCGTGGAGTAGGCCAGCACCAGCTTGAGGTCGTGCTGGCGCAGGGCCAGGATGTTGCCGATGAGCATGGTCAGCCCGCCGCTGACGATGAGCACGACGGTCCACAGCTCGGTGCCGCCGAGGACCGGCGTGAGTCGTGAGACGAGGTAGACGCCGGCCGTGACCATGGTGGCCGAATGGAGATAGGCGCTGACCGGCGTCGGCGCGGCCATGGCGTTGGGCAGCCAGAAGTGGAAGGGGAACTGCGCCGACTTGGCCAGCGCGCCGAGCAGGATGAGGAAGGCCAGCAGGCCGTAGCGAGCATCGGCGCGGACGGTCTCCCCTGCCCCGAACAGCTCGGAGATGGTGAACGTCTCAGCGACGTATCCGAGCAGGACCAGTCCGGCCATCATGGCCAGCTCGCCCGAGACGGTGACGATGAGCGCCTGCTGCGCAGACAGGCGCGAGGTGCCGATGGTGTGCTCGAAGCCGATGAGCAGGTACGAGGTCACGCCCGTCAGACCCCAGAAGACGAGCACCAGCAGGAGATTGTCGGCCAGCACCAGTCCCAGCATCGAGGCCATGAAGGCCAGGGCCAGGGCGTGGAAGCGGTCGAGCTCGGGATGACCGTGAAGGTAATGCTCGGCGTAGAGCAGGACCGCCGCGCCGACGCCGGTGATGAGCAACGCGAACAGCAGCGAGAGCCCATCGAGCGAGAACGCCACTGCGAGGCCCAGCTGTGGCACCCAGTCCACCGACCAGCGCACCGCTTCGCCGTCGACGACGCTCGGGGCCAGGCTCGCGAAGAGCAGCGCCAGCGCCGCCGGCAGCGCCACGAAGACCGCGATCGCATAGCGGCCGAACAGGCGGCGGATGAGCGGGACGACCAGCGCCAGGACGAAGCCCGACGCCACCGCCATGGGCAGCATCACGGCCTGACCTTATCGTGTTCGACTTGGGGTGGCGTCGGCTGACCGATATCGATGGGCACGCTATCCTTCGCCACCGACGGGGGCCGGCAACCAGGATTCACAGGGGCGCGCGTGGCGATCATCGAAGCCGAAGGCTTGGTCAAGATATATAAGTCTCGCAAGAGCGAGGTCCGAGCGCTCGACGGGCTCGACCTCAGCGTCGAAGAAGGCACCGTGCTCGGGTTGCTGGGGCCCAACGGCGCGGGCAAGACCACAACCGTGCGCATCATCGCCACCCTGCTTCGGCCCGACGCCGGCCGTGCCACCGTGGCCGGCTTCGACGTGGTCGAGCAGGCCCAGGAGCTGCGTCACGTCATCGGGCTGTCCGGCCAGTACGCGGCCGTCGACGAGAACCTGACGGGGCGCGAGAACCTGTGGCTCTTCGGCCGGTTGTACCAGCTGCCCTCGTCGGAGGCCAAGACCCGTGCCGGCGAGCTGCTCGAGCAGTTCGACCTCGTCGAGGCCGCCGACCGCACGGTCAAGACGTACTCCGGCGGCATGCGGCGCCGGTTGGACCTGGCCAGCGCGCTCATCGGCCGGCCGCGCCTGCTCATCCTCGATGAGCCCACCACCGGACTCGATCCACGCAGCCGCCTGGGCATGTGGGACGTCATCCGCGGCCTCGTGAAGGGGGGCACCACGCTGCTGCTGACGACGCAGTACCTCGAGGAGGCCGACGAGCTGGCTGACACCATCGCCGTCGTCGACCACGGCAAGATCATCGCCCGGGGCACGGCCGGGGAGCTCAAACGGCAGGTCGGCGGGGAACGCATCGAAGTGCACCTCCACCGGGCCGAGGACATCCCCTTCGTCGAGGCCGTACTGGCCCGACACGGTGATGGAGACATCGCCGTCGAGGAGGCCACACGTCACCTCAGCATCGCGGCGGGAGGTGGTTCAGACAAGCTGTTCGGGGTCTTCCGCGAGCTCGATGCGGCCAGCATCGCGGTCGACGACATCGGTCTCCGGCGACCGACGCTCGACGACGTCTTCCTGACCCTCACCGGCCACGTTGCCGAGGATGCCGACGCGCCGACAGCAGCTCACCTCATCCATGCCGAGGACATCGAGGCCACCGGGCCATGAGCACATCAGCATCCGCGCCGGGCGGTGGTCTGCGGCAGGCATTCGATGACGGGCTGGTCGTCACCTGGCGCTACCTCAAGCGCATCCCGCGCATCCCCGAGCTGGCCATCTTCGCCATCCTCCAGTCGATCATGTTCGTGCTGCTGTTCACGATCGTGTTCGGCGGCGCCATCCCCTTGCCCGGCGGCGCGAGCTACGCCGAGTACCTCATGCCCGGCATCTTCGTGCAGACCTTGACCTTCGCCTCGGCCACCACGGCCATCGGCATGACCGAGGATCTCAACAAGGGCATCATCGACCGCTTCCGCTCACTGCCCATGGCCCGGTCGGCCGTGCTCTTCGGACGCTCGGTCTCGGACGTCATCTACAACGCCGGCATCCTGCTCGTGCTCATGGTCACCGGCCTGCTCGTGGGCTGGTCGGTCGACAACGGCATCCCCGCGTTCCTCTTCGGGATCGTGCTCGCGCTGGCCTACGCCTTCGTGATGTCCTGGCTGGGCGTCTGGCTTGGTCTGCGCCTGCCCAGCGTGGAAGTCGCGCAGCAGGTGTCTTTCATCGTCATCCTGCCGCTGACCTTCATCTCCAACGTCTTCGTGCCCATCGGCACGCTGCCCGAGTGGCTGCAGCCCATCGCCGCCTGGAACCCGGTGAGCACCTTGACCGCCTCACTGCGCGAGCTATGGGGCAACCCCAACCCGTTCCCGGCCAGCGGCCTGCCGGCCGAGATGCCCATCGCGGTGACGCTCGGCTGGTACGTGGTGCTGCTGGCCATCTTCGCCCCGCTTGCGGTGCGCCGCTACCAGTCCATCAGCCGCTAGCGCCGGCCGAGCCCTCGTCGGACCGTCAGGGCGTGGCCACGACCTCGCCGTGGAGGACACTGAACCAGCCATCGGGATGCGCTGCCCAATCGCGCCAGCCGGCGGCCACCTCGGCGAGTTCCTCACCAGTGGCGACCCCGCCCTTCGTGGCTTGCTCGGCGATACCTGAGCTCATGGTGCGCTGCGCCCACGTCTCCGCCCACCACGAGCGGCTCGCCTCCTCCGCGAACAGCCAGACCGAGGCGGTGGGCACCACCGTCTCGAAGCCTGCGGCCCGCGCCCAGGCCAGCAGCTGCCGGCCGGCATCGGGCTCGGCGCCGTTGGACCGCGCGACGACCGAGTAGATCTCCAACCAGCGGCCCAGACGCGGCTCCACCGGATACCAGGTCATCGAGGCGTAGTCGGCGTCGCGCGCGGCCACGACCCCGCCGGGCTTCGTCACACGGCGCATCTCACGCAGTGCCGCGACAGGATCGGAGAGGTGCTGCAGAAGCTGGTGGGCGTGGACCACGTCAAAGGTGGCGTCGGCGAACTCGAGCGCGTAGACGTCGCCGACCGTGGCCGAGACGTTGTCGAGCCCGCGCTCGGTGGCGATCCGGGCCGCCTCACGCACGATGTCCGGCTGCCGATCGAGGGCGACGACCTCGCCCGGAGCCACGATGGCGGCCAGGTCCGCGGTGATGGTGCCGGGACCGCAGCCGACGTCCAGCAGCCGCTGTCCGCCGCGAAGGTGCGGCAGCAGGTAGGCGGCGGAGTTCGCCGCGGTCCGCCAGCGATGCGAGGCCAGCACCGAATCGTGGTGTCCGTGGGTGTAGCGATCAGCAGCATCCGGAGGCATGCCCGCAGGGTAGCAAGGGCAGCGCCACCGGGACCGGCACTAGCCTTCGGCGGGGTGGGTCTGCGGCTCGCCAGCGGCGGCGACCGGCTCGCCAGCGGCGGCGGCCGGTTCATCGCGAGGTGCAACGACCGGCTCATCCACAGACCCTGCCGCGGCGGGGCTGACCAGCCGTGCGCTGAGCCCCACGGCGATGCCGATGCCGACGATGAGGGAACCCCCGATGACAGCCGGCGTGACCGTGGTCAGCCCGGGGATGACGCCGGTGACGGCAGCAGCGATGGGCATGACGCCGGCGAAGAGCCCGGCCACGGCCGGACGCAGGATGCGCACCGCGCTGTACCAGAGCGAGAAGGCGATGGCGGTCTGGACGATGGCCAGGTAGGCCAGCGCGACGATGGCACCGGTGTGCATCGGCGGCGGACTGCCAGCTCCGTCGATCCACAGCGCCAGCGCGCCGAGCATCAGCGCGGCGATCCAGCAGGTGTGGATGGACACGCCGACCGCCCCGAGGCGCCCCAGCACGGGTACGGCCAGCAGCGTGAACGCCGCTTCGCAGGCGAGCGCCACCGTCGCCCACAGCAGCCCTTCGAGCGAGGTACGGCCGCCACCCTGCACGAGGGCAGCTCCGATGACCACGAGCACGGCACCGCCTAGCAGCATCGGTGAGGGCCGCTGCCGGAGGCGGAGAGAGTCGGCCAGTAGCAGGACCAGCGGCACGGCACCGATGAGGATGGCCACCGCGGCCGGCTCGGAGTGCTCGACCGAGCGGATCACCGCGATGTTGAAGAGCACCAAGCCGGTGGCGGAGATACCGGCGAGCCATAGCCAATCGGTACCTAGGGGACGCGGCATCGGCCGGCGCAGCAGGGCCACGGCTCCGACCAGGATGGCGGCGGCTACGGCGTAGCGCACGGCCTGCGCCGCGAAGATGGGGTAGTCGACGAGCTCGGCGGAGACGGTCACACCTGTGCCCACCGCGAACATCGCGGTGAAGGCAGCGAAGATGCCGAAGGCGCGCGATTGCATGGCCCTCACGCTAGTGTCAAGGTGGTTCTATGCCTAGGACCACATCCACACGTTCTGACCGGACCACTTACGGGCGAGACCTGCTTGTCTCGCTGGCTGGCACAGCCCGCGGCCGGTGGGCTGCCACCCTGTGCGACCAGCTTCGAGTAGCGATCCGCAGCGGCGCCATGCGTCCCGGCGTGCGGCTGCCGTCCTCGCGCGCCCTGGCCGCTGACCTGGGCATCTCCCGCGGCGTCGTCGTCGGCGCCTACGAGCAGCTCAGCGCCGAGGGATACCTCCAGAGCCGGCGAGGATCGGGCACCGTCGTGGCTGCTCTCGAGCCGACCGGCACCCCGCCCCGGACCCGCCGGGGTCTGCCCTCCCCGGTGCACCACAACCCCGGCCTGCCCGACACCGGCCTGTTCCCGCGCAGGACGTGGCTGCGCGCCTACCGCCACGCGCTCGAGACCCTGCCCGACGCCGACCTGCGCTACGGCCACCCCCAGGGCTACCAGCCCCTCCGCCTCGAGCTGGCCGCCTATCTCGGTCGCGTGCGCGGCCTGCGCGCCACCGCCGACGACATCCTCATCGTCAACGGCTTCGCGCAGGGCTTCGCGCTGCTGGCGCGTGTCCTGCCCGACCATGGCGTGGCTGCCATCGCGGTCGAGGAGCCGGGTTCCACCGGCGCGCGCGAGCAGTTGCGCGAGTGGGGCATGCGCACGCCACCGGTCACCGTCGACGAGGACGGTCTGCGCATCGACGAACTGGAGCGATCGGGCACCCAGGCGGTGCTGGTGACGCCGGCCCACCACTACCCCACGGGCGTAGTGCTCGCACCCGAACGCCGCCGGCAGCTGCTCGAATGGGTCCGTGCGGGCGATGGTCGCTTCATCATCGAGGACGATTACGACGCCGAGTATCGCTACGACAGCAATGCCGTCGGGTCGCTGCAACCGTTCGCTCCGGATCGTGTCATCACCGGCTCGTCGATCTCCAAGACGCTCGCCCCCGGTCTGCGCCTGGGCTGGCTGGTGCTGCCGCCAGCGCTCATCGAGGCAGCGGTGCGGCTCAAGGCCGCGTTCGACCTGGGCACGCAGGTGCTGAGCCAGGCGGCGTTCGCGGAGCTGCTGCGCACGGGCGGTTTCGATCGCCACCTCCGTCACAGCCGCATCCGCTACCGACGGCATCGGGCGCACCTCGCCGCGCGCCTCGCGACGGCCGCGCCTCACCTCCGTGTCAGCGGCCTCGACGCCGGCCTCAGCCTGTGCATCCGCGCCGACCTTGCCGACGACCAGGCCCTGGCCGACGCGCTCAAGGCCGCGGGTGTCGCTTGCGAGGCTCTGAGCTACTACCAGCAGCATCCCCGGCCGCAGTCCGGACTCGTCCTTGACATCAACGCCACCGGAGACCGCGAGCTGGACCTCGTCATCGAGGCCATGGCAGGTCCCGCGCGGGCTCAGAGACCACTCCAGCCGCGAGCCGTGTCACATTAGGGCGGTGAACGAACAGCGACTGCCGGCAGACGACCACGTCCATACGGAGTACTCGTGGGACGCGACCAGGCGAGGATCGATGGTGGGCTCCTGCCGCCGGGCGGTCGAGATGGGGCTGCCCTCGATCGCGTTCACCGAGCATCTCGACCTGACGCCCTGGTTCGTACCCCGTGACGCGGTCCACATGTTCCCGCGAGCGGGCGCCCGCTACATCGACACCGACTCCTGCTTCGAGGCGCCACCGCTCGATGTCGACGGCTACTTCGAATCGGTCGAACGCTGCCGCGACCTGTTTCCCACGCTGCACATCCTGACCGGCGTGGAGATCGGTGAGCCGCACTGGTTCCCCGAGGTGGTCGCGAGCCTCCTCTCCGAGGGCCGTTTCGAGCGGGTGCTGGGCTCCCTGCACTCGGTCACCGTCGAGAGCTCTCCCCGAGCTATCGATGAATGGTTCCACACCACCCGGGTCGATGGAGAGGCTGAGGCGAGCGCCGTTCGCGACTACCTGGCCGAGGCCACCACCATGATCGAGTCGAGCGGGGGCTTCGAGATCCTTGCCCACATCGACTACCTCGTGCGCCAGATCAGGAAGGCCGGACGAAGCCACGATCCCCGCCGGTTCGAAGCCGAGTACCGGGAGATGCTGAGGGCGCTGGCGTCATCGGGCCGAGTGCTGGAGATCAACACCCGACTCCCGCTCGACCCCCTCATCCTCGAGTGGTGGCACGAGGCCGGTGGGCCGGCCGTCTCGTTCGGGTCCGATGCCCATGGGCCGACCGCGGTCGGTAACGGTTTTGCCGAGGCTGCGGCGATGGCCGAGGCCGCCGGCTTCCGGCGCCAGGAGGATCCGCGCGACTTCTGGCGGCGCTAGCTGTAGCTCCCGGATGGGGCGCCTCTCGACCACCCCGAGATCTCCCGACGGACCGGCAGCGCCGGGCCACGCACGTTCTGCTCGGCGGATGTGTTCGGCTTGGCAGATGTTGACAGCACGTATATGCTATTAGCATATGACTGCGCAAGACAGCCAAGAACGAACAGGCATCGGCTGGAGTACGCGGGGACATCACCACGGCGCGCACCACAGTCCCCGGCGGGGGCGGTGGGTCGAGCCCTTCGTGCTCCTGCTCGTCGCCCAGGGCCCGACGTACGGCTACAAGCTCATCGGTGAGCTCGATGAGCTGGGTGTCGCGCCGGAGGGCATCGATCCGGGGATGGTCTATCGCACCTTGCGAAGCATGGACACTGACGGGCTCGTGACCACCGAATGGGGCTTGGAGGGCGACCAGCCCAGACGTGAGTACCGCCTCACCAACGAAGGCGCCTGCGCGCTCGGGGACTGGATCGACGTGATGAGCGAACGCAAGCGCCTCATCGACCACTTCATCGAGCGGAGCTCCGCCATCACACAAGGACTGGGGGAATGACATGAGCTGCTATCACCGTTACGGACACGGCTGCGATTGGCCGGCGCCGCCACCCGACTGGTACGACGCCTACGGCTACCGGCCGCGCCGCTATCGCGACGAGGTCGTCGTCCTGCGTGACGACGATGACGACCTCTACGACGAAGACGCTCCAGGCCGCCGTGGGCGCCGACGTCGAGTCAAGAACACGGCCACCGAGGAAGTCACGGCAGCGTCGCTGCAGTCCCGAGCCGAGGCGCTTCGCGAGGAACTCATCAGCATCGAGGAGGACCTCGCGAAGCTCTCCGCGGAGCCCGGCTCAGCGTCGGTAACCTGACCCGAGATCGCACACCCCGAGCAAGACCCCCGGTGCACCCCCCGGGGGTCTTCTCTATGCGGCTGTCGGCATCCCGGCCGTTAGGCGCTGGCGGCAGCTCCCGGGTCCGATCGGCCGCGCAACCGCTGGTATGCCGCCCAGCCGGGTCCGGCGCTGATCCACAGCACTGCCACCATCACCAGGGCGGAGGTGATGCACCACATGCAGGTGGCACCGATGACGAAGGGTTCCAGGAACGTCAGGTACGCCGAGAGCAACGTCCCGGCGAAGGCGCCGACCGCGATGAGCAGGAGAGCCCAGTCGACGGCACTGCCCCTGGCCACGCGGGAGACGACCCAGAGGACGCCGATGACCAGGTAGCCGATGACGCCGAGGACGCCGATGGGGATACCGAAGAGCTCCGCGTACTCGCTCTGCTGGACCGCGTTGCAGTCGCCGACCGGGCCGCAGACGGCCTCGCTGCCGGTCGATCTCGATGCTGGCCAGGTAGGCCGCCACGCCGATGCCGATGGCCGACAACACGATGACCAGCCAGGAAGGGAACGCGGGCGATCGCACCACGGATAGCCAGGAGCGGCGCGGCGACGAGGCTGACGATGAGGACGATGAGCACGACGATGGAGATGCCGTTGCCGACGGGATCGTTGCCGATCCTGTCGAGCACATCCGCGTCGTCGTCGCCAACGGGCAAGACCGCCACGGCGTCGTCCTCGTCGCCGGGCGCGGCCGTAGCCTCCGTGGGGGGCTCCGCCGAGGCTGCGGTGGGTTCCGCGCTGGCCTCCCCGGCGCTGAGGTGCCCTCGGCCGTGGGCTCCGCCGATGCCTCGGCGGGCTCGGCGGTGGCCTCGGCGCCAGGGTCGACCACGCTGCCCTCGGCGATGAACGGGGCGATGGCCGCGTCGAGGCCGGGCACCGCCGGCCAGGCGATGCCGCTGCCGGCCAGACCGCTCTTGACGATGTCCGGGAACTGGTCGGGGATGTCACCCGAGCCGACGAGGTAGTCGTCCTCGATGTCGAGCCGCGGCACACCGGCCCGGTCCAGCTCGAGGCGCACCGAGTCTGCCTCGAACATGGTGCCACCCTGGGCCACCGTGGTGTCGACCATGAGCAGCTGCAGCTTTCCGTTGCTCATGAGGTAGAAGGCCGGCTGCTCGGGCAGCACGGTCTGGTCGAAGGTGATGACGTAGTCGCCGCCGTTGTCGGCGAAGAGGCCGGGCAGGACCTGGGTGATGACGTACTCGCAATGCCCGCAGGTCGGCGAGAAGAAGAACACGCCCTGCACGACCGGCCCGTCGCTGCCGGGGATCGGCGTCGGGAGCGGCGGGAGCGATGCCCCGGCAGAGCCCTCCGGCTCCACGTCGACCACGGGAGTCGCGCTCTCACCGGGCTCGGCGGTGGCTCCGTCCTGCGCGGTGACGGGCATCGCGAACATGACGAAGAGGGCGGACAGGATGAAAAGCAGGGTGGCGCGTCGTGTCATCGTGGCTAGAGGGTACCTACGCCATCGGATAGCCGCAGAGATAGCGCTCTGACCCGTCAGCCCCACCGCCGAGGGCCGGCTTAGCTAGTCGCGTCCGGCTTCCAGGCCCGGCGCGGGCCAAAGGAAAACCCCGGGGGCGGGACCCGGGGTTCTCACGTCAGTAGTCTTGGTTGCGAGGGACGGATTCGAACCGCCGACCTTCGGGTTATGAGCCCGATGAGCTACCACTGCTCCACCTCGCTGGACGACTATAGCAAATGCTCCAAGAATTCCGCCAGTTCCACGCACTCGGGCGTGTCGGCTTCCATTTACGCCGCGCTTACATCCCTCATCGCTGCGGTGTACGGAGCGCCGTCATGGTTCTCGTTGCCGCACCGTTCGGGCGGCCGGTGCGACCCCAGGAGCGCCGTCGGGCAGAAACGAGGTCAGGAACAGATGAACAAGCGCAAGACCCGTCTCACCACCGCGGTCGGCACCACCATGGCGCTGGTCATGACCGGCACCGCCGCAGTCTCGGCGGCTGGTCCCCGAGACGATGAGCGAGGCTTTGGTCCGGGCAGGGCCGGTATGGGTGAGATGCGCGGAGGTCAGTCGATGCGAGGCATCGGGCCGATGCGCGGCGCGCGCTCGAGGACGTGCGAGCGTCGCGAGACCACCGTCCAGACCGCGGACGGCACCACGTCCCATCGCGTCGAGCAGGGCCTCGTCGAGAGCGCGAGCGACGCCAGCCTGACCTTCACGCTCGGCAGCGGCGAGGTCGTCACGGTCGCCATCGACGAGGACACCGAGATGGTCGCGCTTCGAGGAGACGACCGTGACCCGTCGCGGCTGGAGCCGGGAGCGCATGGTCGCCGACCGAGATCGAGGCGGCCGACTTCGTAGCCGGTGCCGAGATCGTCGTCTGGTCCGACTCCGAGGACGGCGCCGACTTCGTAGCCGAGCGTATCGTTGTCCAGCCGGCCGCTGAGGAGATGGCCGAGAGCAGCGCGGAAGCGAGCGAAGCCGAGGCCGTCGAAGAGCCCGCAGTGAAGAGGCCGCCTCCACGGACGCGTAGACCGAACACCCCTCCCCCTTTCGCGAACGACCGCCGGATCCTCCCTCCCGGCGGTCGTTCTCATGGTTCGCGGGGTTCGACGCTAGCAGACCGCTGACCTCGAGTGGGGCGAAGTCGTCGGCCAGTTCGAAGCCGAAGACCTGGGCGTAGAACGACAGCTCGGCCTCGAGGGCGCGGCGCTGGTTCGCCGCCTGGCGGAAGCCGTGGCCCTCGCCGTCGAAGAGGATGTAGGCGTGCGGCAGGCCGTTCTTCTCGAGAGCGGCGACGATGCCCTCAGCCTGCGACGGCGGCACGACCTTGTCGTCGGCTCCCTGCATCACCAGCACCGGGCAGGAGATACGGTCGGCATGGTTGTTCGGCGAACGCTCGCGATAGCGCTCCGCCTCTTCGGGGTAGGGCCCAAGCAGATAGCGGTCGTACTGCGACTCGAACTTGTGGGTGACCGCGGCGAAGCCCTCGAGGTCACCCAGGCCATAGAACGACGTGCCCGCTGCGAAGACGTCCTTGAAGCACAGCGTCGCGAGCGTCGTGTAGCCGCCGGCACTGCCGCCGCGGATGGCCAGGCGCTCAGGGTCGGCCAGGCCACTGCTCTGCCAGCCAGGGCGCCGCGTTGGTGCAGTCGTCGACGTCGACGACGCCCCAGTTCTCGCGCAGCTGGTCACGGAAGGCGCGGCCGTAGCCGGTCGATCCACCGTAGTCCACGTCCACGACGGCGAAGCCACGGCTGGTGAAGGCCTGCCGCTCGAGGCTCAGCGAGGTCCGCGCCTGGCTCGTCGGGCCGCCGTGGGACATCACCACCAGCGGTGGCAGCTCGCCGTCCGGGGCCTCGACGTCGGGGTTCGTTGGGCGGGTAGTACCAGGCGTAGGCGGTGCGGCCGCCGGAGGTCGGGAACTCGATGTGCTGCGGCGTCGAGAGGTAGGCCGCGTCGACGGCGAGCGTGCTCGTCTCGCGCAGCCGCTCCTCCGCACCCGAGCCGAGGTCGAGGCGCACCAGCGCCGTCGGCCGCGTGAGCGATCCGGCGATGGCCGTGAGGACGCCATCGCGGACGCGCAGGTAGGCGAGGCCGTTCTCGCCGAAGGAGACCTCGCGTGGAGGCTGGCCCGGGCCCAAAGCCAGCAGGCTGCGAACCGCCTGGGCCCGCTGGCGAAGGCGTAGATGGTGCCGTCGTCGTCGATGTCGTACTCGGACAGGCCGAAGACCCACTGCGGACCGCCGATCTCCGCGTCCATCGGCGCGACTCGGCCGGCCACTGGCCTCCTCGGGCGCAGCGATACAGGTTCCACCAGTCGCTGCGGTCGGACACGTAGAGCAGTGAACCGTCCGGCGCCCACTTGGGCTGGATGACCGACTCCTCCGTGCCGCCGGCCACGTGGACCGGCTCCCCGAGCGTGCCGTCCGCGGCGATCGCGGCGACCCACAGGTCGGTGCCGTCCCAGGGCATCTGGGGGAAGTCCCAGGTCAGCAAGGCGAGGTGCCGTCCGTCGGGGCTGAGCACCGGGTCAGAGTAGAAGTCGTGTCCGGTGGCCAGCTCGATGATGGTGCCGTCGCGCGAGCGAGACCGCGACGAGCAGGTTGCGTGCCTCGATGGCCGACTCGTGTTGGTCCTCGATGACGGCGATGACCCGGTCGCGGACGAGCGTCGATCTCCATGTCGGCGAAGCGCAGCGCCGGGTCGGCCGACCAGCTCGACCGCGTCGTCGCCTGGAGCGCGCTTGAGCATGAGCCGGTTGTCGTCGAACTCCGAGAAGACGATGACGCCGTCGCTGACGGCGTAGGCGCCGCCGCCGTACTCGTGGACGCGAGTGCGCACGTTGAGTTCGGGCGCCATGTCAGTGACCGCGCCGTCGGGCCGCCGGCGCAGCAGAGCCACCCGACCGGCCTCATCCGGTCGGGACTCGAGGAAGTAGATGTCGTCGCCGTCCTGGCGCGGCTCGGAGAGGCCGCGCGACGAGCCGACCGCCAGGTCGATGCTGATGGGAGACGGCCATGAGCCGTAGGGAAGGGTCTGCATGTCAGTCATGCGTCGATGGTACGGCGACGAGACACGATACTTCAGGGCCACATGGCCGACATCGTCATCACCGAGGAGCCCGCCGACAGCGACGACGTGCGAAACTTCGACATGGACTTCGATGTCGACACGCCGCGGCCCGGCGTCTGGCTCGACTCGGCCCTGGAGTGGCTGGTCATCGGCTCAGCCTGGGCTTGGCTGGTCCTGCTGGCGTGGCATGACCGGAGCCAGAACGCCATCAGCCCCTCTGCGTGATGAGGAGTACCGTGTTCACCTGAGCATCGTGGCAAGAAGCTTCTGGCTGATGGTGATGCACCGGCATCCAGCGCTGGCACGCTCGATGATGTTGTCCCACTTCCCACCCCAGAAACGCGAGGAGCGCAGCCGATGAGCAACACCTCCACCATCGTCGACCTGCGCGAACCGATCGAGACGCCCAGTGATGGCATCGTTAGCCGGGCTATCCATAGCGACGACGTCGTCCGCGTCGTGCTCTTCTCGTTCGCGGCGGGCCAGCAGCTCTCGGATCACACTGCACCCATGCCGGTCACACTCGAGGTCGTCGATGGTGAAGCCACCATCACGCTCGCTGACGAGACCATCGAGGGGCGGGCGGGCACCTGGCTGCACATGCCGGCCAATACGCCACACAGCGTCGTGGCCCGGACGCCGGTGACCCTGCTCTTGACGCTGCTCAAGCTGGGCAGCTAGCTTCTCGAGATGCAGCGCGCGGCCCGACTCGCCCTCTTCGCCGTCGTCGTCCTCGGGCTGCTGCTGGCAGGCGCCTGGCTGTTCCGCGAGCCGCTCTTGAAGGCCGCAGGCATCAGCATGGACAGTGGGCTTCCCGGCGAGACCGCGCTGGAGCTGCCAGCCGGCATCGAGTCGAACGTCTTTGCCTCCGGCCTCGATCACCCTCGTTTCATGGCCGTCGGCCCGGAGGGCACGCTGTTCGTGGCCGAGCAGGGCGAGAACCAGGTGGTGGCCCTGCCCGACCGTGACGGCGATGGGCGCGCCGACGAGTTGGTCGTGGTCGGTTCGGGCTACGACGTGGCCCACTCCCTGGCCTTCGCGCAGGACGGCACGCTGCTGGTGGCCGGCAGCGGCACGCTCTTCCGGGTCACGCTCGATGACGACTTCAGGGAAACGCAGCGCGAGGCCATCCTCACCTACTCGCCGGGCGGCCAGCACTCCACCCGCACCGTCGCCGTCACGCCTGACGGCTCGCTGCTGGTCAGCGTCGGCTCCTCCTGCAACGTGTGCTGGGAGGAGGACGAGGAGCGCGCCACGGTCGTCACCGCACCGGCTGAGGGCGGCGACTGGCGGGTGCTGATGCGCGGCCTGCGCAATGCCGTGGGAGTCGCCATCGATCCCGCCACCGGTGAGGCCTGGGCCACCAACAACGGGCGCGACTTGATCGGCGACGACATGCCGCCAGAGACGCTCTACCGCCTCGTGGATGGTGCCGACGCGGGCTGGCCCCGCTGCCATGCCGGGAACATCGTCGATCCCGATATGGGTGACGAGCCGGACCCCGACACCGGCCTCGTGGGCTGCGAGGATGTGGCGCCTCCCGCAGCTTCGTTCGGGGCACACATGGCGCCGCTGGGCATCGCCTTCTGGCAGGACCGAGCCGTCATCGCCTTCCATGGCTCATGGAACCGGTCCGAGAAGGTCGGCTACGAGGTGCAGTGGCTGCCCTGGGACGACGGTCCGGCCGGTCCGCCGCAGACCCTGGTGGGCGGCTTCCTCGAACCTCGGACCGGCGACGCCAGCGGGCGGCCGGCGGGCCTGCTCGTGGGCGCCGACGATGCGCTCTACGTGAGCGATGACAAGGCCGGCTTCGTCTACCGACTCACCGCGCCGGACCAGCCGTAGGCAGGGTCAATCGGGTCCGAGTGGGGCCTGGTAGTCGAAATCGGGCTGGGCGCGGCTCCAGTAGCCGGTGACCTTGACGGTGTCGTTCGCCAGCCCTGGTTTGGCGAGCAGCACGCGGCGTGTCTCGCGCATGGCCTTCGCCTCGCCTGCCGCCCAGGCGAACGTGTCGGGCGAGTAGAGGGTGAGCCTCTCGAGCATGGGCGGCAGCTGGTCGGCCTCGGGCACACCGCCGTCGGTCAGCCAGCGCACGAAGATGGGCTGCGGCGCACTTGAGCTCGATGACATCGTCCTCGGAGCGAGCGGCGATGATGACCTGGGCCATGGCGCCCTCGGGCAGGACGGACAGCCAGCGGGCGATGGCCGGGATGGCGGTGAGGTCGCCGACGAGGAGGTAGTTGGCGAAACCGTCGGGCATGACGCTGGAAGTGCGCGGCCCGATCACACCGACCTCGTCACCTGGCGTGGCCCGCACGGCCCAGTCGGCCGCCGGTCCGGCGCCGTGCATCAGCACGCGGACGTCGATCTCACGCGCCCCCTGGTCGAAGCGACGCACGGTGTACTCACGCATCGGCGGGCGCTTGCCGGCCGGCCACGAGAGGCGTCCCTCGCTCACACTCGGAAGAACGAGCTCACCCTCGAACGGCGGGATGAGGCCGACGTGGTCGGTCGCGCTTGGCGTCTGGAAGTCAGCCAGCTCATCACCACCGAGCGTGATGAGCTGGTACCGCGGCGCCGGCTGTGTGACGCGGCGGACTTGCATCCTGCGGACCCGAAGTGGGTGGCGAATCAGCTCGATGGATCGTGTCGGCATCGTCCCTCCTGTGTCCCCGAAGCATAGACAGCTCGACCGGGGCACTACCATCGGGTGCATGAACTCTGACGACCTCCGTTTGCTAAGGCTTGCCATCGACGTGGCCAAGCGTGCCCGCGATCGTGGCAACCACCCCTTCGGGGCCATCCTGGAACGGGGCGGCGAGGTCCTGCTCGAGGCTGAGAACACGGTCACCACCGACCGCGACGTGACCCGGCACGCCGAGCTCAACCTGGTGCGGCTGGCCTCGCGCTCCTTCAGCGCCGACGAGCTCGCTGAGTGCACGCTCTACAGCAGCACGGAGCCGTGCGCGATGTGTTCGGGCGGCATCTACTGGAGCGGCATCGGTCGTGTCGTCTACGCGCTCGCCGAGACGGAGCTGGGCCGACTCACAGGGGCAGACGCGGAGAACCCGACGATGCACTTGCCGGCCCGCATCGTACTCGCCGCCGGGCAGCGCTCGATCGAGGTCGAAGGACCGGCCGACCTGCCTGAGGCGGAAGCGGTGCACAAGGGTTTCTGGAAACCCGGGCGCGACTCCCGGTCGAGCTAGCGCCCCGGTCGTCCACCCGCGGCTCCACCAACGGCAGATCGACACTGATGGCCTCGACGTCTGGTCATCCGACGCCCGCAGGGAGGTCCAAGGACCGCTGGCCTGGTCAGCGGACCAGGTCTGCTCAGCACACGAGCAAACTCGACCGATGTGACGGCCTTCTTGCAGGTTCGGTCCATGGGCTGGGCAGCAGTGTCAGGCGTGCTCTCCCCGTGAGCAGGACCGACAGGATCGGCGCCGGGCACGTCGAGATGGCTCAGCCCGTGAGCAGCCGGGGCCTGGCGCGTGACGTGATGTCCGGTAGTCCCGGGAACTACGTCTCGAGCGCCCCGTAGTCCACTGGCGGTTCCACCAACGGCAGATCGACGCTGATGGCCTCCACGTACTTCTGAGCGGCACCGGTGTTGAAGACGACGACCTGCTCGTCGGGGTCGACCTCCTCACGCTGGACAAGGCCCGCGAGGACATCGAGGCAGGCGGCGGTCTCCGGGCACAGCGCGATGCCCTCGAGGCCATCGGCGAGTCGCATCCATTCGATGAGGCGCCCCTCCACTGCCGCCAGCGCAGCTCCGCCCAATTCACGTACAGCATCGAGGATCATGAAGTCACCGACCGCGACGGGCACGCGGATGCCGCTGGCGACGGTGTGGGCAACGGTGGCGGGCTCGGCGAAGCGCTGGCCGGCCGCCCAGGCGTCGGCGATGGGGGCGCAGCCATCGGACTGGCAGGAGATGAGCCGCGGCATCGTCGGTGAGTCGAGCCAACCGAGCGCCTTGAGCTCGGCGAAGGCCTTCCACATGCCGATGAGGCCCGTGCCGCCGCCGGTCGGATAGAGGATGACATCGGGCAGCTGCCAATCGAGCTGGTCGGCGAGCTCCAGGCCCATGGTCTTCTTGCCCTCGATACGGTACGGCTCCTTGAGCGTGCTCATGTCGAACCAGCCCATGGCCTCGACCCCATCGCGGACGATGGCACCGCAGTCGTTGATGAGCCCATCGACGAGGTAGGCGTGGGCACCGTAGAGCGCCGTCTCGTAGCGATTGACCAGCGGCGTGTCGGCGGGCATGAAGACCCAGGCTTCCATCCCGGCCCGTGCGGCATAGGCAGCCAGGGCGCCTCCAGCGTTGCCCGCGGTGGGGGCAGCCACGCGTTCGATGCCCAGCTCGTGCGCCATCGACACGGCCATGGCCATGCCGCGCGCCTTGAAGGAGCCGGTGGGCAGTCGTGATTCGTCCTTGATGAGGAGGTTGCGGAGGCCAAGGTGCGTGGCCAGGCGCGGAGCCTCCAGCAGCGGCGTCATCGTCTCGCCGAGTGAGACGCGATGTCGCTGGTCGGCCAGGGGCAGCAGCTCGGCATAGCGCCACATCCCAGCCGGTCGCTCGCGGAGAGCGTCACGATCGACGGCGGCGCCGACGGCATCGAGGTCGTAGCGCACCCACAGCGGCCGGCCCTCGTGTGTCGTCTGCAAAGTCCCGGCAGGCAGCACCGTGCCGTCGATGGCGGCTTCGAGGTGGGTCACGTAGCTGCGCATGTCGTCGAGGTCCAGCATCCGACGGTACGTCAACTGGCGACGGGATCGCCGCTGGAGCGCCGGACGACGAGCTCCGTGGGTAGCACGACCTCGAGCGCCGGTGAATCCGGGTCGACCAGACCGTCGAGGAAGAGCTCCACCGCGCGACGGCCGATCTCGACGGCGGGCTGAGCCGCGACCGTGAGGAACGGGAACATGACCATCTGCGCAGGCAGGTCGTCCATACCCACCACGGCCACGTCCTCGGGGACACGGAGGTCGAGCTCCTCGAGCCCGTGCAGCACCCCGATGGCGATGAAGTTGTTGGCCGCGAAGAGCGCCGTGGGGCGTGGCTCCTCGCCCATGGCCGCCAGCGCCATCTGCCGGCCACTGTCGATGCTGAACTCGCCGTGGATGACGCGAGGTGCGGGCAGGCCGGCCTCCTCGAGGGCGCGGCAGAAGCCGGCCGCCCGGTCGACCGCGGTAGGGACCGTCGCCGGCCCGGTCAGGACAGCCATGCGCTGATGGCCCAGGCCCACCAGCAAGCGACCCAGCTCCAGCGAGCCACGCTCGGAATCGGCTCGAACGACGTTCACGCCGGGCTGCTCCGTTCGACGGTCCACGACCACCAACGGAGTGGTGTGGTCGCGACAGAGGCGAGCGGTCTCGGCGCAGGACCCGGCCGGGATGAGGAGGAGCCCATCGACCTGCCGTTGCAGGAGCATTTGCACGACCCGGGCCTCTTCGTCCTCGTTCTCGTCGGTGTTGGCCAGCAGCAAGGTGATGCCCGCCTCCCGGGCTGCGGTCTCGACGCCCTGGGCCAGCGCCGTGAAGAACGGGTTGGTCATGTCCGGCATGACCAGGGCTACCGTGTCGGTCCGCTGGGTACGCAGGTTGCGGGCCACGGCGTTGGGCATGTAGCCCGTCTCCGCGAGCGCCGCCTCGACCCGGGTGCGCAGCTCGGGACTGACAGGTCCGCGCTTGTTGACGACGCGCGACACGGTCATGGGCGAGACCCCAGCGCGGTCTGCGACGTCACGCAGGGTCGGCATGGTGGCTACCTCCGATGCGAGATGCGGTCCTAGAAGCCGCGCAGATCGGTACTCGACCGGGCCGGAAGGCCCTCGTGCGGGATTCGCTCGAGGACGACGTACTCGAGCCCGTGCGCTTCGCAGAACTCGCGCTTCTCGGGCTTGTCGCCGTCCTCGTTGACGACGTAATAGGTGGGCTTGAGTTCATCGATCTCGGGCTCGGCGTCCATCCAGCCGGAGCCGGAGGACACGAGACAGCGATAGACGGGTTTCATGGAGCCGACCATGTACTGCCGTTCCTGCTCGCTCTGGAGCGGGTGCCCCTCGCCCTTGAGCAGGGCCACGTTGCGGTCGCTGCCGACGACGACGTACAGTGCACCGTACTCGGCCGCATCCATGAAGAAGCGGATATGGCCCGAGTGCAGCCAGTCGAAGCAGCCGGTCACGATGGCGGTGGGCGCCCCGTCCGGCAACACAGCCGGCTCGATGAGGGGCAACCCGGCGCGGTCCTCCTTGCTCACGACGTGGTAGGCCACATGGGCGAACTTGGCGCTGTCCTGGAGCTCCGGGTCGTGGTGCTCTTCCTTCGTCACCAGCGCAACACTCCCTGTGCCGAGGTGGTGGAGGGCTGCCGAGATGGGATGGTCGACGGCCTCCGTGCTCGCGACCCAGCGCAGCGACTCGGCGAGGAACAGCCGTTCCGCCTGCGGGAACTTGGGCGCGGAGCCGGTGAGCCCAGTGAGCAGTTCGTCCGAGGGCACGCGGACGTGCAGCTCGTCCGACCCTGGCAGCCTCTTGGAGAAAGCGGACGTCGTCAGAGCGAAGGTCGTCCAGGCTGACCTGCACGACCGCCCGCGTCAGCGATGTCATGCCCGCACCGAGATTCGCGCGGAGCCGGCCGGTGGCTCGTCGGAGGCGACGATGATGTAGCCACCGCCGCAGCCCGAGTACATGGCCCCCGCATATGAAGACGCGTAGCCGGTCAGCAAGCCACGCAGATCGGCCTTGATGGCGGGATGCTCGTAGACCTGCGGCAGGACGGCGCCCCAGGCACGCGCACACTCGTTGAGCGACTCACCGAGGGCCTCGAGGTCCATGGCCACGATGGCGTCATAGCAGGCCCGGCCGCTGGCGCCGAGGCGGGCGATCCAGGCCGGGTCCAGGTGCTTCTCGCCCAGCGGGTTGTAGCCATCCGGCCGGCCCCCGACGGGGACCAAGTGGAGGACTCGCTCGAGCCAGGCCACGACCTTGGGGTCCGACGTCGATTCCACGTGGCTCGGGAACCAGCCACCCTCGACCGAGGCGTCGTAGTCCAGCCGGCTGATGCCGGGATAGACCAGGCCGCACATGTCCTGTGAGCCCGAGGGATCCTGGCGGCCGTCGTTCTCGACCGCGTAGAGCTCGCGCACGAGCTCCTCGGGCGAACGGTCGGTGGGCACCTCGTCGCCCCACAGCCGCTGGGCCACGACGCGGGTCCCGGTGGCCATCCCACTGCGTTCCATGTACTTGACCGTGGGCCGCATCGAGACCACGACCATCGATCCGGGTGGCTCGGGGTTGCACTCCGAGACGAACGGCTGGTCGATCCAGCCGCCCGCCATCTGGAGTCGGTACGGGAAACGTCCGATGGCGCGGCTCACGCCCGCCGGGATGGGCGGCACCGCGGTCGACGCGGTCATCGACCCTAGCCCTCGACGACGCGCTTGCCGGCCTTGCGATCGGCGTGCTGCTCGGCGATCCAGGTGAAGGTCTCAGCCAGGCCGTCGCGCAGCGGCGTGTTGGGCTCCCAGCCGAGAACCTCCTCGATGAAGGTGTTGTCGCTGTTGCGGCCGGCCACACCCTTGGGCGCATCGAGGTCGTACTCGCGCTCGAGCTTCACACCGGCGATATCTTCGACCATGGACACCAGCTCGTTGATCGAGACCAGCTCGCTCGAGCCGAGGTTGATGGGGGTGGCGATGAGGTCCGGGCTGTGCATGATGCGGTCGATACCGTAGAGGCAGTCGTCGATGTAGCAGAAGGAACGGGTCTGCTCGCCGTCGCCCCAGATCTCGATGCGCATGTCACCACTGTCGATCGCCTCGAGGACCTTGCGGCACATCGCGGCCGGCGCCTTCTCGCGACCACCGAACCAGGTGCCGTTGGGGCCGTAGATGTTGTGGAAACGGGCGATGTGCGTCTCCAGACCTCGCTCCGCCCAGTACTCCTCGCAGAACATCTCGGAGACGAGCTTCTCCCAGCCGTAGCCGCGCTCGGCCATGGCCGGGTAGGCATCGGACTCCTTGAGCGCGATGACCTCGGGGCTCTTCTGCAGGTCAGTGTTGTAGGCGCAGGCCGAGGAGGAGAAGAAGTAGCGCTTGACGCCGGCCCGGTAGGAGGCCTCGGTCAGGTGCGTGTTGACGAGGATGCTGCGCAGGCATTCGACGCGGAAGTTCTCGATGAAGCCCATGCCACCCATGTCGGCGGCCAGGTTGTAGACCTCGGTGGCTCCCCTGACGGCTTCGATGGCGTTCTGCTCGACGCTGAGGTCCATGGAGATGGACTCCACACCGGGCACGCGCAGGTACCAGTCGGGCAGCGGCTTGCGGTCGATGGCCCGGATGTTGGTGTAGCCCTGCTCATGGAAGTAGCGCGTCAGCGAACCGGCGATGAAGCCACCGGCGCCGGTGATGACGATGAGATCGTCCTTGTCCAGCCCCCGTTTGATATCGGTGCCGGGAATCGTATCGGTGAACTCCATGGTCGGGCTTACCTCTCTCGGTTGCTCCGGCGCGGGACCGATGCGGTCGCGCGTGGGATCTGGGACAGTGCTTGTGTGGCGTACTTGGTATCGTTACCAGTTCACCGTTGGTAACGATACCACCTGGTGTCAAGTGTCGTCATCCAGCGCGCCGGCGGGAGTGTGGCACGCAGGGAAGTGACGTGACGATTCTGACCTTTGCCTCTTGCCTCGGACGCTAGCGAGGGAGCATCCTCCCAAATCGACGGGAGGCTGTGAAGCACGACTCGTGTACGTTGGCCGCCTGAGTTGTACCGAGCCACTGGCGAACCCGACCCGCGCAAGCGATGCCAAGGAGGCATGACATGCGCGCCCTACGGATGGCAACCCTGCTCACCGTCGTCCTATCCCTCGTGGGCGGAGCCAGCACGGTCGTCGCAGCCGCCACGAGCGACCCGGCACAACCCATCCGGCAAGTTGCTGGATCGCTTGATGTCCACCCGCTGCCAGGAGGCACGTTCGACGTCGAGGATCGTGTTTACCAATACCGCGGCTTCCCCGTCGGTGGGTCGGCCTATCACTTCAGTGACCCGCGGCTGACCGGCTACCTCCTTTCCGATTGGAGCTGGGATGTCCATGCCTCGGGCGAACAGCCCATCCCGGCCTGGGGCACCATCACCATCTCGGGTGACGATGGTTCGTGGCAGGGCGCCTTCACCGGCATCCGAAGCAGCGACTTCAGTCCAGTCGACGTTCGCGTCCTGCTCATCGGGGACGGTGCCTACGAGGGGCTCTGTGCGACGCTCGACATCACCACCAACGGTTTGGCCGATGCCGGCACCTGGGTCGTGGACGGCGTGGTCCATCCGGTCGCGATGGCTGGCTGACCTCCTGGGTCGCGATCGCTGACTGCCCGGCGCTCCTGCATCATCGGTCGACGAGCCGGCGGCCCGTCAAGGAGCGCCGGTGTTGCCTGGGCACGTGCGCATCCGGCCCGCGGGCCGCGTGGCAAGATCATCGGCAACACGACGTTGGCGATCGCCTGCTGGTCAACTCGCGGCAGCCGAACCGACGCTGCGGACACGGTAGGCCAGCGACACGCCCAGCACCGCTACCTTCGCCGCGAGCCCGGCCGCGAACCCCAGCGGCAGCGCCAGGATGCCCTGTTCGTCCATGAGGCCATTGACGGTGCCGACCGTGACCACAAGCCCGACCACGGAAGCGGCCACAGGCAGGATGGTGTTGCGCGTGGAGTAGATCGGCGCGGGCCAGCAGGTGGGACGCGGCCTCAAGAGGCACCGACAGCGCGAACGCACCCAGCAGCAGCGTCGTGGTCTCGACGTCTTCCGCATCGAACGCCTCGCCACCGAGGAACAGCTCGATGGCGAATCCGCCCACCAGGTACAGCCCGATGGCGGCCCCGACGGTCAGGATGGTGATGGTCGTGAGGTTGGTGATGACGAGGCGGGTGAAGCGGGCCCGGTCTCCGTCCGAAGCCGCGGCAGCCATGACCGGGAAGGCCGTGACCGCGAAGGCGATGCCGATGAGGGCCACCGGCACGCTCTGAAAGTTGCGCGCGAAGCTGACCGAGCTGATGCTGCCGACCGCCAGCGTGGAGGCCACCGAGGTGAAGAACAGGAACGTCAGCGGCTCGATGGGTTGGGCGATGGCCTTGGGGATCGAGAGGCGCAGGTACTCTCGGAAGCCCCGGCTGCGCATGGCCAGCGAGGGCCGGTACGAGAAGTCCGTTCGAGCCATCTCAAGGACGCGCACACCAAGGTGCATGAGCGCGCCGATGACCGTCCCGATGGCCGCGCCCAGGACGCCCAGGGTCGGGCTCAGCAGGATGGTCCCGACGACGATGCCGGTGTTGTACATGACGGGTGCCAGACCGTAGGTCAGGAAGCGCTGGCGCACCACGAGCATCTCACCCAGCGCGAACGAGGCCGCGAAGATGACGGCCGTCACGCACATCACACGGAAGAGCTCGACGTACTGCGCTTGCTGCGCTTGGTCGAAGCCTGGGGCGACGAAGCTCACGGTCTGCGGGGCCAGCACGAAGAGGACGCTGACCGCGACCAGCATGATCAGCACCGATGCCGTCAGCACCGTCCGAGCGAATGTCTCGGTAGCCTCGGCATCGTCATGCTTGATGCGGGCGTAGACGGGCACGAAGGCCGATGACAGTCCCGCGACCACGAGCACGTCGAGGACCAGCTCGGGCAGGATCAACGCCGCGTTGTAGACATCGAGCTCGCTACCGGCGCCGAAGGTACGGGCGAAGGTGCGGTCGCGGACGAGGCCCATGACGTAGGCGATGAAGGTGAGGATCGAGAGCAGGATCGCGCCGCGCGGCAGGAACCTGGCCAACCAGCGATCGACGGCGCTCAGTCTTGGATGCGCGGAGATGAACGAGCGCATGGCAGCAGCCTAGCGGGCTCGACGCACCGGGTGAGCGCGGGGCGTCAAGAACGGGTTGAGAAAAGGACATACCCCGGGCAAGCGTGCCGATGTAGCATGCCGCCACACGCGCCTATGCCGACACCACGCCCTTCCCGCCGTTCGAACCGCAACGTCCTGCTGGTGGCGCTCGTCGTGTCGGCGATGCTGTGGGGGGCGACCGCGACCGCAGCGGTGTGGACCAACACCCTGGGCGCGGGCGATCGGCTAGAGCGTCTTGCCGACCGCGTGCGGCTGGTCGTTGACCCTCCGCCCGACCGCATCATCGCGGACCTCGTGGAGGTGACGGAGATGCCTCCACCGGAGGACGCACGACCGGCGGGCAGGTCGGGCGACATCGCTGGCCCAGCGGCCCGGCGTCCGCAGCGGAAACCCGTGAACGTGAAGCTGCGTTTCGACCCAGACCGGGTGTTCACCTCCCAGCAGACCAAGGACTGGTGTGCGCCGGCAGGCGTGCAGATGGTGCTGGCCATGCACGGCGTGCTGGACAACTCGGTCGCCGCTCAACGCAAGTTGGCCGGCAAGACCCGCAAGTACGAGGCCTGGCAGGACAGCCACAACGGCGGATGGGGACCGGCGGCGATCGCCGAAGCCCTGGCCGACGCCGGCGTCGCCGGCTACGAGGTGCGCTCGTACGGTAGTCGGAGCCTGGCCTTGCGAGACACCGCGGTCGCCCTGTCGAAGACGAAGGCACCGGTGATCCTCATCGCCTGGCGCGGCGCACACACGTGGGTGATGACCGGCTATCGGGCGACCGCAGATCCCACCATCTTCCCCAAGCCCAAGATCACCGGCACCTACATCTACGACCCGTGGTACCCGCGCGTGTCCACGATCTGGGGCCCGTCAGACCGGCCGGGTGCCTTCCAGGATGAGTCGGAGATGGAGCGCAACTACCTGCGCTGGGACCGTCCCGAGGGTGACTACCCGAAGCGAGACGGCAAGTTCCTCGCCGTCGTACCCACCATCCCTCTCAAGGATCAGCCCGCCGCTGCGCCCTGATCCAACATCGCGGGCAGGGTCGGAGACGGGGACGGGGGCGGCACGGAGGCCACTGGCCGAGGCGCCGCCGCAACCTCAGCCATCGCCTTCGGCCTGAGCCCTGATCGCCCATAGAGGCTCGGGAAACGCCTGTGGAACCGCTTCACGACACGGTCGCCCATCTCGGCGCGGAATGCCTCGAGCAGCTTGACGTTGCTGCCCACGCCCAGGCGATGGTCGCGAGCATAGGTCTTGATGGCCCGATCGAAGGCTGCCCTGCCGAAGTCACGCCGCAAGCCATCGAGGAATCCGGCGCCCTGGACATAGATGACCTCGAAATAGCATGGGCTCGAATAGCGGCGGATGTCCCGGTCCAGCCGGTCGATAGTGCATCGGCTGGCGCGGATGGATAGGTGCGCGCGGCGCGAGAAGTAGTCGGCCAGGGCCTCGTCGGCGAAGGCGTCCGTGGACTGGTCGTTGCCCACGATGCCGTAGAACCACTGGTGCGCCGTCTCATGCGAGACGAGAAAGGGATGGTCCGCGGGGCTTCGGCTGGCCGGGATCCAGATGAGGGCGGGCGCCTCCATGGCCAACCCGCCACCCAATTCGGCGATGCGATACGTCGGATAGGGGTAGTCGATGCCGGTCTTGCGCTCATAGCGATCGAGCTCTTGTCTGGCCAGCCGGATGAGGCGGCGGCCGTCGATGGTCCTGGTGTGCGCGATGATGCGGGTCTGGCCATCGAGACTGGAGCCGCGCACCGTCTTGTAGAGCGGGCTGGCAGTCATGATGAAGTCGCGGACATCCTCGGCGACGAAGGTCGAAGTCGTGCCGCTCCTGCCCACGCGCCGGCCGGTGGTGGCCCACACCAGCTTGCGATCGGAACTGGCAGTCACACGGACGCTGGGGCTGACCGGCGTGAGGAAGGGCTCGCCGTGGGCCTGCGCTCCGAAGGGGATGCGTCTGCTGATCCAGGGGATGAAGCGATACAGGTGCGCTACGCCGTCGAGCTTGGCCCAGAGGTAGTTGCGCCCGATGTTGCTGTTCCGAAGTCGGGCTCGGTAGGCCACCCGCAAGGTCGCGGACGCATCCGGGGCCAAAGGTGTGCCCAGCAGGACCGTGATGGTCTGACCCGAGACCCTGCAATCGACGTCGACACCGTCGACCTTGGTCTTGAGCTGTCTCATCGAGCCGAGCCTGGCCGCCACGGTATTGAGGTGGATGCGGCCGACCGGCCCGCCGCTGGTGTTGGTCACATCGATGGTCGTCTTGACGTGCACCCACCGAGAGTCCCAGTCGAGGTGCACCGCGACGTCGTAGCTCGCCTGCAGGTCATGGCTGGAGCGAGCCGCCGCAGGTGAGGCGGAGGCGGTGCCCAGCACGAGGCAGGCGAGCAGCGACAGAAACGCCAACCACGCGGCGCTCGTTGAGCGGGACCGTGTCCCGGCCACGACATCGATCACGCAGCCACGGTAGACCGCAACTCCGGATCGCGCCCGGCCGGATCCGGCTCGGCGGCGGCTGGACGCCGCCTACAGGTCGGTCAGCGGCAGGAAACGGTTGCCCTCGTTGTTGTAGACGATGTAGTCGATGACGACACCGTCCGGGATGGCGAAGCCGACGACCCCGGAGATCCGGTCACCGGGGGACAGGGGCTGCGACTCGAGGTACTGGAGCAGGAACGGCTGTGGCCTGGGGACCCAGGTGGGCCAGTAGATCATGCCGTCAGCGCCGACCAAACCGACGCTGGTCGGGTTGGCCCCGATGGCCTGGTCGTCGGTCGCGTCGAAGACCATATCCAGCAGGACGTAGCGATGACCTTCGGCCGGCGGTCCGTTGGGGTCGAAGTCGAGGAAGGGATCGATGACCTCGCGCACGGTCACGCTGCCGAACGGCGTGCCGACGAGGTCGGTGATCACTTTGGGCTCCCCCACGGCCACGCTGGTGGTCACGCCGACGTCGGCGATGGGCATGATGCGGCGACCGTCGCCGCGATAGACGATACGAGCGATCTCGGCTTCTGCGGGCAGCACGAACGGGATGTGGCCGCTGATGCGATCGAATGGCGAGAGGGTCTGGCTCTGCAGGTCGGTCACCACCGTGTCGGCCGGCCGCGGCACCCACTGCGAGTAGTAGAGGTAGCCGTTCGTGTCCTGCAGCTGCACCTGGTAGGGGTCAGCCGGGAACGCCTGATCCTCGGCTGCCTCGAAGACCAGCGACAGGACCGCATAGCGCGAGCCCTCCGCCGGCGGCGCCCCAGGGTCGTACTCGGTATACGGATCGAGGAACTCACGAACCAGGATGGTGCCCAACTGGTTGCCCTGGTCATCGAGATAGGGAACGGGCTCCGAGCCTTGTTGCGCCGCGACCGGCGCGACCATCGCGACCGACAGGGCGAGGCTGCCCAACAGTGCTACTGGACGAGTGCGACCGAGCATTGACGATACCTCCCTGACTGGATGCAGCCGCCATGCCCAACAGGCCCGGACGGCGTTCCCCATGAGCGTAGCGAGATGCCCCGCTGCCTGTCCATGGCCATATGTAGCCAATTCACGCTCGATCCGGCTTGCCTTGGGCCTCGGCACTGCGCATCATTGGACCCTGAGATCGTGCACTTCTTGGGGGGTAGGACATGAGCGGGCGTCACAGCTTCTCGACATCGGTCGCGGCCGTCTTCGCGCTGAGCCTGAGCCTGGTACTGAGCACGGGCGCGCTGGCGCAGTCCGGGATCGGAGCCCTGTTCCCCGGCGCGCAGATGGAGCCGCCGGAGTGGGTGACGCCGGGGATGCGTGTGACCTTCTACGCGGCGGGCGCCTCGATCGCCAATGCCTCGAAGCAATGGGAGAAGGACCCCAACGGAAGCTGGGAAGATCCGGCGACCGGCGAGCGCTACGGCCAGATCGATACGCCGACCGCCTCGGGCGAAGGCATCTTCCAGGCTGACGTCGTGGGCGTGGCCGGTGACTCGGTCGGGCTCCAGTGGGTCCTCTACGGCCTCGACCGCTCGGTCGGCCGGTTCTTCGGGGGCATGACGGGCGGCGCGACCGATCCGGGTGCGGCCGCAGAGGAGATCTGGGTCCACCCCGAGCTGCTCGCGCGCTTGCCGGAGACCGATGTCGGCGAGCTGAGGATCCTGCGCGGACCGTACCAGGCCGAGGGCACCACCTACCAGGCCATCGCCATCGCCAACCTTGACCCTGCGGCGTACTCGTCCTGGATCTACGACACTGACACCGGGCTGCTGCTCTCAGGGACGACGCGGACACAGGGTCGGGCGTCCCCGGTCTACGCGGAGGGCGAGGAGCCACTCGCCGGCAACACGCAGATCACCATCATCCGTTTCCTGGGTGTCCGCCAGCGGGAGGAATCGACACTCGCCGCGAAGCCTCCAGCGTGGGCGAGTCCGGGTGCACAGCTCAGCTACAGCGGGACCTGGACGTTCGTCAATCCCTATGACCCTCTGGGACCGCCCGTCGTCTACCCAGCCCGCATGGGCGTCGCCTTCGGCGCCGGGGGTCCGACCTGGCTGGAGTACGGGACGGAGCTGCTGATCGACTTCGCCGGCGTCCCCAACCTGACCACCGCGAACGGAGTGGCAGGCGGCGCTGGGCCGTACTGGATCGACCCGGAGATCCTGCGTTCGGAGGAAGGGCAAGACCACCGCGAACGGAGTGGCAGGCGGCGCTGGGCCGTACTGTTGACCCGGGCTCGCGTTCGCCGAGGAAGGGCAACTCGTCGACGAGGACCCCATCACCGCTGAGCGCGTCACCATCGAGTGGCGCGGGACGGGCCCGGCCGGCGACGCCGTCACCGTCCTGTCAGAGATGCCCGGCATCAGCGGCCGGGCGATGTACGACGTCGAGACCGGTGTGCTGCTCGCCATCGCGCGGACCGAAGCTGCCAGCGGCATCACCACGGAACTCCATCTGGACGCGCTGCCCTAGCCCGCCGGCGCACAGGCCGGAGCCGTCCGATGTGCACTCGAGCACCTCTCGACCGCAGGCCTCCGTGCATGCCCGCTACGGTGCGTCCCGCGCCCACACCATCAGGGCATCGTGGACCGCTGGGAATCGAAGAGCCCGGCGATCGCCGCCGGGCTCTTCGACATCATGCTGACGGGCGTCTCTAGCGGCCTCGTCCCTGAGACTGGAAGCAGTCGCTGCAGTAGACCGGCTTCGAGCCATTCGGGCGGAACGGGACCTGAGCTTCGCGACCACAATCCGCGCACGTCGCACTGAACATCTCCCGCGAGCCGCGGTCGGAGCCGCCGCTGGAGTAGCCGCCGCCGGAGTAGCCGCCGCCGGACTGACCTTCGCTGCCGGAGCCTCCACGCTGCGCCTTGCGGGCCGCGCGACATGACGGGCAGCGTCGCGGTTCGCTGAAGTCGTGATCGGCGTAGAACTGCTGCTCGCTGGCAGTGAACGCGTATTCCATGCCGCAGTCGGCGCAGGTGAGCACCTTGTCGGCCATCGTGTCAATCAAAAGACACTCCTTCTCGTGCGGCCCCAGCGAACCTTTTCTCGCCGAGTGCCATTGAGAGGGAGTGATCGTGTGCCGCGTCTTGTGTTGACGCCTCGATGGGCGTCCTCCGAGCAGCGTAGCAGGTCGGCCCGCCGATGGCGAACACATGTTCGCAAGCGTGCCCGGCCACGACCGCGATACCCAAGGCGGGCCACTGCTATGCTCGGCAGCCAGTGGCCTCTGAGGTGATCAAGATGCGGATGACGGACTTTCGGGCCGGATGGGCCGTGATAGGGAACGACGGTCGGCGCGTCGGCACCGTCAAACGCGTCGGACAGAACTACGTCCTGACATCTCGACCCGGCTTCTCCGCAGACCTGTACGTCCCCGCCTCATCCATCGCCAACGTCGAGCACGAGACCATCCACCTCAACATCACGCAGCCCGACGCCGAGCAGATGGGATGGGAACAAGCACCAAGGCATGACGAGCTCGAGGCTGGGCCGGAGAGCGACCTGCACAGGCACATCTGACACCTGCAGGCTGGCGACGTGCGCTCGAAGAGCGACCGATCAACGACGATGAGCGCCTGATCCGGTTGCCGCCGCTGCTAGAATCCCAGCACATCGTTGGCCATGAGCCGTGCGGCCTGCGATGTCGCGCCCCTGGGCGCGCAGCACTCCTCGGCCCACGCGTTGCGGGTCGTGCCAGCCTGATGGCAGCTCGACCCTGGAGTCAGTCGTCGAACGTGGGGCCAGCGAAGAGGCTGCGCCAGCATGGGCACTTATCGCCAGCGACATAGGCGGACGCACGGGATGGGGAGTTGACGCGGGCGCCGTGGCCCGTTCGCCAGCTGTGTCTCGTTACGTCCCGGATCCGGGACTGCCTGTACTGGTCGAAAGGAGATCCCACATGACAGCAGCGACAACGGAGAACATCCGACAGGGCTGGAAGGTCTTCGCCGGGCCCGACGCTATCGGGGAGGTGGCCTACATCAGGGACGATGCGCTCGGCGTGAAGAGCGGCCGTCTCGTCAAGCATGAGTACGTCATCCCCATCGAGTATGTGAGTGATGCTGCGGATGGCGTCGTCGACCTCAAGATCGGCCGTGACATCGTCATCGGGCTGCGACCCACCAAGTAGCACGGGCTACCTTGAGACCCCCCAAAGGGACCACAGCTGCGTAGCTGGCGATCGACTCGCACTCCCCGCCGA
The DNA here is from genome assembly GCA_963705425.1 of uncultured Chloroflexia bacterium. Classification (GTDB taxonomy): domain Bacteria; phylum Chloroflexota; class Limnocylindria; order Limnocylindrales; family CSP1-4; genus JAFMJV01. The sequence goes on from CAVPJO010000001.1 coordinate 93,756, forward strand.
TCGCCCATGCGGACAGCACCGTCCTGGTCATGGCCACTCCGGCGGTGGGCATGACCAGGAAGCCTGTCACCAGGCAGTTCATGGATGCGTGTCGCGCCAGCTCGCGGTCACGGAGTCCGGGCGTCCGCCTCTATGGATGGATCGGTGCTCGGCTGCGGAATCGCTGGTGCGTAGAACTCCAGCGTCTCGGCGAGGCCCTGCCAGTCGTCCTCGGCTCGCTCGTCGCCGGCACACTGCAGGAGGTAGCGGGCTTCGCCTGCCTCGAGCAGATAGGTCGTGGTCCAGTCATCCGTTGGCTCGTTGTAGATGACGAAGCGGTAGGCCTCGCCGGCCGGGAGCGTCACCGGGGCCACCTCGATCGAACGCTCCACGCTCGAATGACTGGGCGTCATCGACTCCTCGAACTGGAAGGCATGCTCCGCGAGCGGCAGGGGGTATGCCGGATACCAGGTCACGTCGCACCAGGGGCGACCGCCGTCGCTCGCGTAGACCACGTTCCAGAAGGCCACAGGATCCTCATCGTCGATGACGAACCCCCAGTCCTCGCGCTCACGCATCTCGATGTCGACGGCCCAGTCGACGGGGAAGGACAGGGCGACACCTGCCTCGAGGACCTCCACGTGGGTGTTCTCCGCCCCTGTCTCGTCCTGTGCCATCACCGGCACCGCACCCGCGACCACGACGGTGGCGGCCAGCGCCACGGTCATCCGTCTGTTCATCATCCATCCCTCCCCTGGTGCTGGTGGAATTGTCCGCCTCACGTGGGCAGGCGTCAACCACGTCCACCCAGCCCACGACTCGCATCCACGGCAACCCTCGAGTCGCCAGGGCGCGTGGGCGCCGTGGCTGTCAACGTGGCTGTCGGGCCGGAGACCTCGAAGGGCGTACGCAAGCGAGTTCACGGGCGCCCTTCAGTGAGGCGTCGCGGACGAACCTGAAGTGCGCCTGCCAGAACGGTCGCATGAACCGGTACACGGGGCCCTCGGCCACCTCCCACGACCCGAAGCGAGAGCGCTCGTCATCGACCGCTTCCATCCAGTACGTGTGCAACGCCCACATCCCGGGGATGATGGTGACCTCCCAGGAGACCCGGCTGCGGGGGATCACCTCGACGAGCCGGGCCACGACCGGGAGCCGGTACAGGTATGCCGGCTGGATGGGGTTGAAGGCCCAGATGAGGGACTCACCCTGGGCGAGAGGGCTGCCTTCCGCCAGGCTCGCCGCACCACTCGCGGTGGCCGTCCACATACATGGGTTCCAGGACGGCCAGGCACGGACGTCGGCGAAGATGGCCCACAGCCGCTCGACGCTCATGGCCACCTCGGTGGAGCCGGCGACGGGGAGCTCCGGGTCGACCTGCCACAACGTGCGATGACCGTCGCCGAGCACCGGGCCATGCGTGGGCAGAGGGCCGAGCCCGTCAGAAGGGGCCATAGTCGAGCACCTTCCTAGCGTAGACGTCCCAGAGCTTGCCCATGAAGAAGCGGCCGAAGCGAAGCAGCACCTCGGCGCGCTCTGCCCGGCTGGCAGCCTCGACCTGGAACGTCGTGAGCTGCCGCATGAAGTCGTCGAGGTGGACGCTGATGACACCTGCTCCCAAGATCTCCGCGGCGTCCTCCTGATCCAGGCTCACGTGACCGCGGTACACGCGCGTGAAGAGTGTCGACGTATCGGACCAAAGGTCGAAGCCCGGGTCGTCTCGCACGTGCTTGAAGCCGCTGACGGTGACGGGCTGCCCATCGGGATCGCGCGCGAACAGGCGATAGCGCATCCACTTGGCAGTCGGGTCGCCCTGATCGACGAAGAGATTGAACGTGCCTCGCTCGACCTTGTGCCTCCCGGGCCAGTGCGCCCACTCGATCCAGCCTTCGGCGGTTCCTTCGCGATCCGGGTCGGCCACGAATTGGCGGACACCGTCGAGCGTGATCGTGAGATGGACCATCAGGCGCTCATCGCTTGCCTCAGCGGCGGCTCGGCCCCGCTCGAATCCCGTCTGGCCAGCCGCGACGAAGCCCTTCATCTCCTCGGTGAAACGCAGACGTGTCGCGTCCGGCCCCGACGCGCTCGGTTCACGTAGCGGGATGGCCTGCTCCTGGCACCACTCCCGGGCGGCAAGAACGCCACGCTCGACGGCTTCCCGTACGCGATCGGCTGACAACACGACGAGGTAGTGCACGGGCACCTCGCCACGGATCATCTTCACCTCGATGTGGCGACCGAACTCGCCTGAGCGACCCGCCGCCACCTCGCCGTTGTTGCGCTCGATACGCTTGAGCACACGCCGCAGGTTGCCGTTGGCCACCATCTCGATGATGCCGAAATAGGCGCCCACGAAGCCGGGCCACCAGGAGCTCCGTTCGCTCACCGTCCAGATGATCCAGAGCTCATCGGCGCCGGCACTGATGGCTTCCTCGAGGTTCGCGTCCGAGAGGAACACGGCATCGAGGTAGATGTGTCCGTCGCGCCGAAGGGGCGGGAACCACATCGGGATGGAGATCGAGGCCATGAGCAGGTCCTCGTCCATCTCCGAGGCCGGCACGGGTACGAGTCGATGCTCCGTGAAGTCGTAGAGGTTGAAGCTGGCTTTGCGCTCGGACGCCCGGATGCGGCGCCAGTCGATACCCCAGGCCGGCAGCAGGTTGCGCCGGAAGCGACCAAGCGACAGCAACGAATCGGCCCACAACAGCTTCCACCACGTCCGCCAGTTGAGTCCGATGCCCGAGAGCGGCGAGGTGTTGCGCCAGTTGTCGGCGATGGTCTGCCCACTCATGCCCTGGCACCACATGGCCAGATTGAGATTGCCGCCCGACGCCCCGTCGGCGTGGTCGAACTCGAGCCCGGCCTCGTCGAGCCAGACCTGGAGCACGCCGGCCTGGAAGGCCACCTTGTATCCGCCGCCGGCCAGGATCAGGGATCTCTTGGTCATGCGCCATCCTCCACGGCAGCTACTGGTTCGGTCCTGGATTCGTCCAGGATCCCGCTCGCGAAGCGCTCGGATAGCGCTGCGATGGTCAGGCTGGGGTTGGGTCCCACGGTGCCCGGCATGACGGAGCCGTCGGCGACGTAGAGGCCGGGATGCCCGTAGACGCGCCCCCAGGCATCGACGACGCCATCCTTCGGAGAACGACCCATCGGGGCGCCGCCGAGTGGATGCACGGTGATGACCCTGCGTCCCAGGTGCCAGGCCGGATTGTCCTGATGAGACGCGCCGAGCGCCGAGGCCAGCTCACGCTGTCTGTCACGGACGGCCTCGAAGTAGTCGCTCGATGGCTCGATCGACCATCGCGCCTGAAGCCTCCGGCCGCGCAGGCCGAGTGCCCCAGCGGGCACCTCCCTACCCATGCCCAGCAACGGCAGGAGACCCGCCGACAGCTCCGCATCTCCGAGCAACTCGGACAGCTCCGCGCTCATGTCCGTGTCGCTTCCGCGTCCCAGGAGCCGCAGCACCAGCTTCCGGACTGTGCGGACCTGGCGGGCCAGCCAGAGCGGCAGCCAGGCGGTATGTACGACCCAGCTCAGCAGGTCGGGATAGCCGGCATCCTCGATGTAGAAGCCGCGACCCGGCGCCCCCGACGGTGCTCCCGGATCGGGCTGACCGGCGAACCGGGCAGCGACGGTGATCGAAGGCCCCACGCCGCCTTCGATGCGGATGGGTCGGCCCGACGGGGTGCGCGGCTTCACCGCGAGCGTGAGCAGGTCCCCGTTGCCGGAGAAGCGCCTGCCCAGGGCTGGCCAGGAGCCGCCCAGGCGGTGCTGATTGCGCAGCAGCAGGTAGGTGGTGCCCAGGGTCCCGGCGGCCAGGACCACGCGGGTGGCGGTGACCTCCTTGAGCGGCAGCCTCGATGTAGCGTGTGGCTTGCCTTCCAGTGAGAGGTCGTGCTCGACGAAGCGGACGACGTAGCCGCCGGCGTCCCGGTGCTCCAGCTCTCGGACCTCGCAGCGGTCGCGGATCTCGGCTCCGGCGTGCGCAGCCTCGCTCAGGTAGTTGTAGTCGAGCGTGTTCTTGGCCCCGTAATTGCAGCCGATGTCGCACTCGCCGCAGAGGCGGCAGGTCGATCGGGCCATGCCGTGCAGGTTGGGCCGTCCGTCGGGGTCCGGGATGGGTACGCCGATGGCAGGATCTCGGCCGGGTGCCGCGAACGTGACCGCGAGGGGCGGGAAGAAGGGATGCCAGCCGAGCCGCGTGGCGGCATCATGGAACGCGGCCGTCCGGGGCGTGCTCGAGTAGGGTTCCCTCTCGAATGGGTAGCGCTGGGCGCCCAGCATGCGCTCGGCTTCGTCGTAGTGCGGCTCGAGGTCCTCGCGCGTGACGGGCCAGTACTCCACGCCCCGTCCGCTGCCGCCCTCGCGCACGAACCATTCGGGGTCCTTGCGCAACAACACGTTGGCGTAGATGAGCGAGCCACCCCCCAGGCCGCTCGAGACGATGGCGCCGAGGTTGTCGAAGGACCATACCGAGAACATCCCGTAGAGCCCCTTGCTCGGATCCCACAGGGCTCGGCCCATCCGGTACGGACTGCGCGGGAAGCTACCCGGTGGGTAGCGGCGGCCACGCTCGAGCAACAGCACTCGCCGGCCGGCGTCGGCAAGGCGCAGCGCCATGACCGACCCACCGAAGCCTGAGCCGATGATGACGACATCGTATGCCGTCGAGGTGGTCGCCATCGTTCAGCCCCTGCTCGCGATGAGCTGGGCCTCGGGCTGGCGCACGGCGTAGCGTCCTTGTGGCGCCACCGGCCCAGCGCTTCGCAGTCCAGCCGCTGCGACGGGCACCTCCTCGTAGTACTCGTGCCACCACTTGGCGGCCTGCCAGATGGCCTCCGGGCAACTGGCCGCGGAAGCGAGGCCCGGGGTCAGCTCGACACCGGCCATGGCATGTGCGGTCTCGACGAACACTCCCGAGGGGATACCCAACGACTCGGTAAGCGGGTTGGGCTGGTCGGTGACCCCCCAGGCGTAGCCGAGCCACGCCAGCAGGAGCGCGGGCAGGTCCACGATGGTCCTCCGCATGGCGATGTCTCGAGCCTGCCTGACGATGGTCGACATGTCCGTGGCGAAGCGCACCACGCCGATGTTCGGCCATTTGGCCGGGTCGTCGTAGTCGGACAGCGAACACTCCCGCACGGCGTTGGTAGCGGGCACCCCCGAGACATCGGGAACCGCGAGCGGGACCGAGAGGAATCGCGTGCCCTCATCGATGAGCAGCCCGCACATCGACCAGTGCGAGGGCGTGAGGTCGCCTCGCAGGCCTGATTGCGCGACCCGTTGCCGGAAGTCGGCGAGAGATGTGCCACCCAGCAGCAGCACACCATCGCGGAGGTCCTGTGAGGCCAGCCAGTCGGTGTTCCCCTGCGTCTTGCCGGCACGCGTCTTCCGCAGGCGATCGTTGGGGCTGGTGGCCGCCGATTCGCGATTTGGGATCATGTCTGCCTCACTGTAGGAAGGTCTCCCAGCGCGGGCCGGGGATGAGTGGATGACCAAGGATCGGGGATGGGCCAGGCAGTCACGCGCATCACGACCCGGGCGCCGAGGCCGAAGAAGGCGACGGTCGCGAAGTGGTCGACCTCGATGCGGTAGTCGTCGCGATACCACACCGGGCTACCCACCGTCCCGGCCTCGGGGCGGGCCGGGAAGCGCCCCGGTGGCGCGCTCCAGTTCCGGGGCAGGAGCGTGCTCACGAGCGCGAATGGAGAGGCGATGATCTCGTAGAGGTTGACCCCGCTGGGCAGCACCGCTCCCGCGATACGACCGAAGTGCACGTCGCCCGTGAGCACGACGATGTCGTGGGCAGCCGCCTGGATGGCCCGCACCAGCGAGCCGTACTGTCGATAGTCGGGAAGGCCCCAGTCGGTGATGTTGCCCTTCCAGCCAGCCTCATCGGCCAGGACCGGCTGGCCCAGCACCAGCACACCCGGCCCCTGCAACCGGCTGATCCAGTCGATGACGCGCTCGTGATCGGCCGCCGTGTGGAACCGCGTGCGATCAGCCGTCCGGTCGAGCCGCAAGTCGGCCATCAGGAACGAGAGCTGGTCGATGTCGAAGCCCATGACCCGCGCCGACGACTGGAAGTCATCGTAGAGCTCGGTCGCCACGGCCGACCACTCGCGGCGCCACGGTCCGAACCAGGTCTTGAGGACCGTGGGCGTCTTGTTGGGGGCGTTGTTCCAGAGCTCGTGATCGTCAGCCGAGAAGTACGTCGCGCCATGGCGGAGGACCTCGGCGTACCCCTCGGCACGGTCAGGCTGCGCCCAGTTGGCGCGGTACTTCTCGTAGAGCTCCAGCCGCAGCTCGTCGCCGCCGGGCGCATGGTGCAGGTAGCGCGGGAACGGCGCGTCGAGGTAGACCTGGTCGCCGCACAGGAAGGTGACGTCGGGCCGATGGCTTGCCGGCAGCTGGCGCATGGCGGCTCCGATCTCCCGCCGAACGGATCGCCATCAAACCCGAAGCACGATCCGAGCAGGCAGGTGAATGGCTGCTCATCGACCCTGGGCAGCCGACCGGGCAGTGTCACCATCGTCGCGGCGGCCAGCGCGTTCCCGCCAGCGAGCAGTTGCAGGGGATAGCGCTTCCCCGCCTCCAGCCCTCTGACGTCGACACGCTGCCACCACATCCGCACGTTGCCGGCGATGACGTGGCTCCGCCAGCCGTCGGGCACTGGTAGCGACCCGGCGCCCACGCTCAGAGACAGCCCCACCGGACGTTGCGGCCCGAATCGAGCCATCCAGACACGAGCGTCTGTCTGGCTCGCATCGTGCGGGACGAGGAGATGGTCCACGCTGCACCTGTTGTGGCTGTGAGCCCTGATATCCTCGGCCCATGGTAGCCGGTGGGTCCAACCCTCGGATCGTGCCCGTCGGCCTCGTCCCGCTGGGCTTCCTCAACGCCTATCTCATCCAGGGTGAGCGCACCATCGTCGTCGACGCTGGCTACCCCTTCCTCGCTGGTGGGGTCCTGGCATCCCTGAAGCGTCTTCATGTGCAGCCCGCCGATGTGTCGCTCATCCTCCTCACGCACGGGCATCTGGACCATCTTGGCGGCATCGCACGTCTGCGCGAGCACCTGGATGCGCCGATTGCGATCGACTCGGCGGACGCCGAGATCGCGCGCTCGGGGCGCGACCGCCCGCTCCACGGCACCGACCTCTTCGGCCGCGTGTTCGCCCGGCTCGCGCCGCGGACCGTGCCGGCATTCGAGCCCGATATCGTGCACGACGGCGAGCTCGACCTGGCCCCGTACGGGGTGGCCGGGCAGATCGTGGCGACACCCGGCCATACGCCCGGGTCGGTCAGCGTCGTCATGGAGCAAGACGCCATCTGTGGCGACCTTCTCGCCGGGGGCACCACTCGCCGGGATCTCGCGCCTGCCCTATTTCGCCGACGATGTCGCTGCCGTGGAAGACAGCGTCCGGATGCTGCTGCGACGGTCTCGTGGTCGCTGGCACGTTGGGCATCGCGGTCCGCTGCAGGTCGAGGAAGTCGCGGCCTGGATCACGCAGCGTGAGGCGAGGGCGGCCACGTAGCCGAGATCGACGATCGTGTTCTAGGGCGGTGGCCACTCCCGACCGGAGGCCGGCTGGGAGACCGGCTGGGAGACCGGCGAAGAACTCAGGCGCCCCCTTCTTCACCGCCGACGGCGCGGCCCAAGTCGTGGTCGATCGTGGCATCGCTGCGGGAGCGTGCCCAGGGGGTCACTGCAATTCCTCTATCGGCGCGACCGGCTGCGGCAGCGGTTGCGGTGTTCCGGTCGGGCCACCGGTCTCGGTGATCGCGCCGAGTCGAAGATCAGCCCCTGGTCGGACGGCACGAGCATCAGCTGCACGTTGTCCGCCAGCCGCTGGATGTAGGTCCACTGCAATAGCGGCTCCGTCAGCGAGGCGCTGATGAGGTCGTTGGCCTGCGCCTCACCCTGGGCACGCGTGATGCGCGCATCTCGCTCGCCCTCGGCCAGTCGCACGTCGCGGTCGGCCTCGAAGAACGCTCTGGCCAGATCCTGCTCGGCGATCTGCTTCTCCTCCACCGACGTCAGGAACTGTTCGTTGAGGCGGATGTTCTCGACCGACACACGCTCGACGATGATGTTGAAGTCCTCCATCCGCTCGCGCAGGTTCGCCAGCGTCCGCTGGCCGATCTCGTCTCGGTTGCTGATGACGTTGAAGGCGTCGTACTCGGGCGTGATCTCCTTGAGCGCCGTGTTCGAGGGCCGCAGGAAGACCTTCTCGGCGTAGTCCTCCGGCTGGCCGACCTCCTGGAGGATGCGGTCCGCCTTTGCGCTGTCGATACGGAAGTTGATGAGGCCGGAGAGCTGGACCGACTGGAGGTCGCGGGTGACGCTCTCGATCTCCTCGAAGTTGTAGGCCTGGACACGGCCGTCGAAGACCGTGATGCCGTCGATCGCGGGGACGATCCAATGCAGGCCGGGCAAGAGCGTGCCCTCCTGGACGGCGCCGAAGCGTGTCTTCACGCCGACCTGGCCCGCGCCGACCTCACGCCAGCCGAAGCCGACGAAGATGAGTGCCAGACCGCCGAGGATGAGCGCGCCGGTCGCGATGCCCTTGCCGATCGAGAAGTCACTGCCGTACTCCGACGCCGACTGGACGATGATGACGCCGCCGGCCACGATAAGCACGACGCCGATGACGATGAAGATGATCAATAGCACGGGTGTGTCCCTTCCGACGCGCCACTCGGGTCGGACGCGTACGTATCCATCCTGCACTGAAATCACCGGGTCGGCTGTGGCCGGCCAGACACCCGGCGATCCATGCCATCGAGAAACGGGTGACGCACCTCGAGTCGCGCTGGCGGATAAGATTCGCAGCTCGAGCAACGTCATGAGCAGGCGGCGAGCGTCATCGAGCTGACCGCGCCAGCGTCACGGTGAAGCTGACTCGCGAGCCTGCCGGAGCTACGTGCGTCAGCGAGACGCAGACTGCCACCTTGGACGTGGATGACCCGACGACCATGTTCCAGCTTCCCTCACCACGCGCCGATGGTGAGGGCTATCCTGACGCGCACCCGAACGAGTCCTGGGGGCGTGATAGCGATCGCCTCGTGGCTGGCGGGTGGCTGGAGCGGCGGTCGAGTGCAGCCGGGCCAGCCGGATGGTACCGGGTCGCCAATGGGGGCCCATCGGACCTGTCTGGGAGTTCGGGGAGGCCATACACCTGGGCCTTGCCGCCCCCGCTTCCACCCTTGTTGACCGCCACACAGAGGGCCCCGGCGCCACCTATCGCATCGAGGCCGACTAGTATGTTCGCATCTGCCCGTGCTGGTTGTGCGTGAGCGTATGGGAGTTGACGATGAACCTGTCAGGCTATTCCAAGAAGTTGGGTGAGGGGCCCGACGCGGGTCCTGGCGGAACGATCATCGAGCGCACACGAACCTACCTCCAAGAGGCAGGGCTCAAGGAGAGCGTCGTCTATTTCGACGAGCCGAACATGGTGGTGTACGCCACAACCGCGTATGGCCTGTTCGTCGTCTCGAGCGACGAGAACCAAAGGTATGCGGCCCAACTGACGCCTTGGCAGGACGTCTCGGGGTGTTCCTTGAGGATAGGGCTTACGCCCGAGAGTACCCGCAGTATCACCGTGACCATCGAGGCCCCGGACGCCACTCTGACCGAGCGAGTTGGCGAACCTGCAGCTCCGCTGCTCGACCTCTTCCGTGAGTGCGTCAAGCGGTCGCGACCCTGGTGAACGGGGCCTGATGGTGGGGGTCAACCCTTCCCGCCCGCCTCGATGGTCATCGACCTCGGTCGTGCCACCCAGGAGGTCAGTGCGGTCGGTGCCGTGGCCTTCACCGCGGTCTTGCTGGCGCTGGGTGGCGTCGCCGCTGCGCTAATCGGGGCGCTCGCGATGCACTTGGCCACACTGGCCGCCACACTCGCCGCCATCCTCACGCACACCGGAGAAGCTGCCGCATCCGGGCGTGGATACCTAGACGAGTTGGTGAGCCGGCTGGGATTCGAACCCAGGACACGAGGATTAAAAGTCCCCTGCTCTGACCGCTGAGCTACCGGCCCACTGGGACGTTCAAGTCTATGACGTGGGGAGCGTGTCCATCGTTGTCCTTCTGCTTCTACTGCCATCGGCCAGAGCTGTTTTATAGTTGCGTTGACAAGCATTGAGCCGGCCGGCAAGCAACGGCCACCTGCCCACGGTGGCGCCCCCAAGGAGAACCGAGATGCGCATCGGCGTCGGACTGCCCAACACCATCCCTGGCACACCGGGCCCTCGCCTTGCGGAATGGGCAAGGGAAGCGGAGGGCATGGGCTTCTCCACGCTGGCCACCATCGGACGGCTGGTCTTCCCGACCTATGACGAGTTCCAGGCGCTGTCCGCCGCGGCGGCCGTGACCGAGGACATCGACCTGTTCACCAACGTCACCATCGCCCCGGTCTACGACAAGGCGTTGCTGGCCAAGCTCGCGGCCGGCCTCGACCAGATCTCCGAGGGCCGCTTCGTACTGGGCATGGCGACCGGCTGGCGTGACGAGGACTACGTGGTGGCGGGCAAGGAGCACAAGGGTCGCGGGGCGCGCTTCGACGCCGAGATCGAGTACCTGCTTCGCGCCTGGCGCGGGGAGCTCGTGGATGGTGCCACCAAGAAGCTGACACCGACACCGACCAACGGTGAGTCGGTCCCACTCGCGTTCGGCGGCAATGTGCCACGCGCCTTCGAGCGGGCCGCCAGGTACGGCGTCGGCTGGACAGCCGGCGGCGCGTCGCCGGATGACACACGCGGCTTCTACGAGACCGCCCGCGAGGCGTGGGCTGCCCAAGGCCGGGAAGGCGAGCCCAGGCTGTGGGCGCTGACCTACTACGCCATGGGGGACGGTGGCCGGGGCACGGCCGCGGACTACCTGACCGACTACTACGGCGAGTACGGCGGCATGATGGCCCAGCAGATCCCGGCCGATGCCGAGGGCATCCTGGGCGCCGTGGCCGCGTTCGAGGCGGCCGGCAGCGATGAACTCATCTTCGATCCCGTCAGCTCCGATCTGCGCCAGCTGGAGCTCCTGGCCGAAGCGCTCGGTAGCCGCCTCTCAGGCTGACCGGACGGGGTCTTCCGACCGCCAGTTGACGGAAGGGCCAGCGCAGACCCGGCGTTCCCCGTAGGCTCGACCGCAAGCGCCGCAGCTCGAATCCGGTCGTCCAGACGAGGCCGATGGAGGGGTCGATCCCAGTGTCCGAACCAACCCAGGTCGATGCACAGCCGCGGCCGGCCCGACGCCTCGACCGCAAGCTCGCCCGGATCGCCGAGGGCCGCTATGCGCCCGCTGACTTCGTGCTCGCCGACGCCAAGGATGCCGACATGGCCTTCGGCGTCACCGCCGTTGGCGCGCTGACCGAGGCCCCGGTCGAGGCCGTCGGTCCCGGTCACTACCGGCCGCGCGACTCGTACCTCGAGTCGATGCGCTCCATGGTCGTCGGCGGCGTCTTCGACATCCTCCTGACCTCAGCCTCCAACGGCGAGCGGCTGGTCGCGGAGGGCTGGCCGGACGAGGAGGTGACGCTCGCGGTCCGCGGCAACGACAGCACCGACATCTGGCTCAGCCGAGGCAGCGGCTATCGTGCCGCGGCCTCGCGTCCATTTCGTACCGTCGACCTGTCCGCCATCCGACCCTTCTGCGACCTGGTGCTCTACTCGGTGACCCTCAACAACGACGTGGAGCGCGACCTCGCGACGCTCGAGGCCTATCGCGACTTCCGCCTCGAGGCCGCGGCACTGGGCATCCGGCATTTCCTTGAGGTGTTCAACCCCAACGCCCCCGTCGACCTGAAGCCCGACGAAGTCGCGGCGTTCGTCAACGATTCGGTCGTTCGCGTGCTGGCCGGGATCAGCAGCGCACAACGTCCGGTCTTCCTGAAGCTGACCTACAACGGCGCGGGGGCCCTCGCCGAGCTGGTCGAGCACGACCCTTCCCTGGTGGTGGGTATCCTGGGTGGAACCGCCGGTACGACCCGGGATACCTTCGAGCTGCTGCACCGGATCGAGGCGAACGGCGGGCGAGTAGCGCTCTTCGGGCGCAAGATCCAGGGCGCCGAATCACAGCCCGACCTGGTGGGCCTCATGCCCCTGGTGTTGCGCGGCGAACTGGATCCGGCCGGCGCAGTCAGCGCCTACCACGCACGCCTGGCCGAGGCCGGGATCATTCCGCGGCGTGACCTCGATGCCGATCTTGAGCTCACCGATCCGGCCCTGCTCCGCGAATGAGCCCGGAGCTGGCAACTCCCCCGGGTTCACTCCGCCACGGTACCCGAATGTCCTACTGACGAACGAGGCCCGGCGCGCCACCATGTCGTTGCCTGCCGGGCGGAGATGGTTGCCTGGGGGCGAGTACGTAACGTTACCTGTTGACAAAAAGCACCACTTCTGGAACACAGGGTGTGCTCGAACTCACACGTGTGCAGGAGCCCACATTGACCAGTAGCGACCCCACCCGGATCCTCTCGTGGACGCCCGGATCGCAGGCAAGACCGCGGCCGCGATCGACCTCGGCAGCGCGCGCGTCCTGGTCGTAGACCGGGACATCATGAGCCACCGCCTCATCGCGTCCATCCTCGAGCAGGGCGGCTATGACACCGTCGTCGAGAGCGACACCACGGCGGTGTTCGGTGCGCTCGAGGCGCACGCCATCGATGTCGTCCTGTTGGACATGGGTTCGCCCGGGGGGGGTGCCGAGCTGATGAACCGCATCCACCGGGACCGCCGCTATGTGGACCTGCCCATCATCATGGTCAGCAGTCCCACCTTCCACGACGCGGCCATGGCAGCCCTGGGCGGCGGCGCAGATGACGTGGTCATGAAGCCCATCGATCCACATGTCCTGCTGGCGAGGATCAAGGCGGCACTGCGCACCCGGCGTGCCCTGCTGGGCATGGAGGCTGCCCACCAGGTCATCGCCACGCTGGCGAGCGAGATGAACGCGAGGGACCTGGACATCCAGCAGCACACCGAACGGATCGGCGAGTATGCCTCCGAGCTGGGCCACCGAGTGGGGCTCTCGACGGCGGACTTGCACGCTGTCGCCTACAGCATCCTGCTCCACGACCTGGGCCGCATCGGCGTCTCCGAATCGATCCTGCTCAAGCAGGGGCCGCTCAACGCCGACGAGCTCGAAGCCGTCCGTCGCCACACGGAGATCGGCGAGCGCATCGCCGCCCCGCTCCACGGCGCCGACCGCCTGGGCCCCATCATCCGGCACCATCACGAACGCTGGGACGGCCAGGGATATCCCGATGGGCTCTCGGGCGACTCGATCCCGATGGGTGCCCGCATCATCGGCGTGGTCGACGCCTTCGACGCCATGACCCAGTACCGGCCGTACCGGCCGGCGCGCTCGAGGACCGAGGCCATCGGTGAGCTGCGGCGCGAGCGTGGCCTGCAGTTCGACCCACAGCTCGTCGACGAGTTCGTACGCGTGCTCGAGTGGGACGGGATGGGCTAGGGGGCCGACCGGTCCGTCGATAGTGGCGGCCGAACCCTTCAGCACGGGAGCAGGCCTTCGAGGATGGCAGCGCAGCGTGTCGCCGGCGGCCTTCGGGGCGGGCGCACTACATGCGCTGGGGCAGGCGTCCTCCCTGGGCTGGGCACAGCGATAGCAGCTGTAGCGGCAGGGAGCCGCTATTGCGGATGGCGTGGGCCCCGGACGGTCCGGAGGGACAAGAGAGCACGCCGCCCGGCGCGATGGCGATCTCGGTGCCCCTTGCATCGACGGCAGTGCCCGTGCCCGTCACGACGTAGAGCAGCTCGAACACGGAATGGTGATGCCGGCCGATCTCGCCATCGACGGCCAGCAGTACCCCGTACAGCTCGGCGCCGCCAACGCTCTCGTCGATGATGCACGCGCCGGCGACGCCGGCATCATCCTGTCTCGCGGCACGGACCTCGTGGGGCGCCACGTAGACGGACCTGGGCCCATCGACCGGCAGACACCCCTCGTCGAACGGGCTTCGATCGGGTGTCGCGCCGCCGGGTGACGGATAGACGCAAAGCAAGGTGAGGGGCAAGGGTCCCGTGTTGCGGAAGCCGTGGGCGCCCGCTGGCCCGGCCGGGCTCAAGACGGTGCCGCCGGCCGAGATGGGGATCTCGCCGCCGTCAGCGTCGAGTGCCAGCCCCGTGCCACTGACCACGAACTGGAACTCCATCATCGAGTGGTAGTGCAGCGGGATCTCGCCGCCGATGGCCACCGAGACACCGAACAGGTCGGCCCCCGGCGTCGTCCGCTCGAGGACCAGGCTGATGGGAGCGTCGGCATAGTCCGCTGCTGCTGCGATGCCGTCGTCGGGAGCCCGGTAGTGCAGCGGCGGTCCCGAGAGCTGCTGACTTGTCATGGCGCCCTCCCCTGACCTGCTGATGACGCGCCCTTTCGAGGGGCCGAGGCAAGCGTAGCGCCCGGATGCGCAGAAGATGCCGCCCGGCAGCGGAGGCCGGAACGGGCGCACGGACGCTCACCGAATGGACCCGACGGACCCTCCCGCGCAGGCCTCGTTCCACGCGGCGGTCCATACTCGGGCCTTCGGGAGACCCATGCCATCGAGGCGCCGGTCGAGACGGGCCATGGGAGCGCTCGTCGAAGCTGTACCTGCTCGAGCACGGCACCGACCGCGTCCTGCTGACCTGCACCGACGTGCTCGGCTCGGACGAGGACTGGCTGGAGATCGCGCGGTCGATCGAGCTTGGCCCGCGTACCGCCGTCGCCCCCGACGGCATCGCGGCGGCACTTGACGCGACCACGGCGGAGTAGAATCAAGACAGACTTGGAGGAACCGACGATGCCACGAACGATCCCGGCCGTGATGGCCGCACTCCTGGCCCTGAGCGCGTCGCCAACGATGGCGGCCGACACCGAAGCGCCGGCAACGGACGCGGTGGCCGCTGATGAGACCGCTGTGCCCGAGGGCGCCGGGCAGCGCCTGGAGGCACCCGATGTCGGCCTGTCCATCACCTTTCCCGACGGCTGGCGGGTCAGCCGGCCGGCTGGCACGCGCGAGTCGGAGATCCGTTCGGCTGATGGCGAGCCGGTCTACGTGACGACGGCCGTGCTGGCCAACGGCGGCGATGGTCGCTGGTGCGATATCGACGTCTACCTGGACATGATCGCGCCGCTTGATGAGCATGCCCATGCGTACGCCGCCTACCTGCAGCGCGTGCACGGCGCGAACCTACCCATGCGTCTCACCGAGATGGAGCTACCGGCCGGACCGGCCTTCGGCATCGAGATGCTCGACCTGGAGCGCGCGCGCGTGCGAGCGACGTACCTGTTCGACGGGCCCGTCGCAGAGGACGGGACGATCGACCGCTTCGTGCTCACCTGTGCGGCCGCCCCCGATACCGAGCCGTTCTGGGGGGCCATCGCGGAGTCGGCAGAGGTCTACGCGTCGGCGGCGGTCGAGCCGGAAGCGTAGCCGCGAGCCCGAGTCCCGGGCCAGCGGCGCTGGGTCGAACGCTCTCCCCCGCGACGCACACTCTGGCATCGTGTCGGCATGGACGAACTGCTGGACCTCCCGCTTCGACTGCCTTCCAACCGTGTCTATCGCTCCTACCGGGGAGGCGCCTTGATCGATCGCTTCCGAGGCGCCGCGGAACCCGAGGACGACGTCTTCCCCGAAGACTGGGTCGGCTCCACGACCGCGGCCATCAACCCGCCCGAGCACACCTACCCGGGCGAGGGCCTCAGCTCCGTGCAGATCGGCGGCCGGTCCTTGCTCATCGCGGACCTGCTCAAAGAGCGTCCCCAGGAGGTGGCCGGCCGCCAGATCGTCGGGCGGTACGGCCCCACGACCGCGTTGCTGGTCAAGCTGCTCGATGCCGGCTCGCGCCTGCCGCTGCACGTCCACCCCACTCGCGACCTCGCTCGCGTGCTCTTCGATTCGCAGTTCGGCAAGGCCGAAGCCTGGGCCATCGTGGCCACCCGGCAGCTGCCCGGGCAGCTATCCCCTCGCATCTGGCTGGGCTTTCGCGAGGACGTTTCGCGCGAACAGCTCAGGGCCTGGATCGAGCTTCAGGACACTGCGGCCATCCGTGGCGCCATGAACGAGATCGCGGTGGAGCCCGGCGACGCGATCTTCGTTCGACCCGGCCTGCTCCACGCCACCGGGGCCGGTGTCTTCCTCGTCGAGGTCCAGGAGCCGACCGACTTCTCCATGGTGGCCGAGTACGAGGGCTACCCCATCGCGCCTGACCAAGCCCACATGGACAAGGGCTGGGACGCGATGCTCGACGTCATCGATCGCGGCGTCGTCGGTGACAGCGAGCTGGCGGCACTCTGCCCCGCCCCGCGGCGCGTAGCCGCCAACGACACGGAGGGCTGGTACGAGGACGACGTGTGGGGGCCCCAGAGCGATCCTTTCTTCAAGGCCTATCGGCTGGTCATCCACGGCTCGATGGCCTGGCCGCAGGCCGGCGTCTACTCGGTCAACATCGTGATCGCCGGCGCGGGTATGGCTGAGACAGCTCACGGCCGGCTGGAGCTCGAGGCGGGGGACACGTTCGCAGTCCTCGCGGCTACCGCACCGACCACCATCAGCGGCGACCTGGAGATGCTGGTGACGACCCCCTCGTTCGCGTAGATGGGCAAGGCCGCTACAGATGGTACGGGCGAGGTGCCGTGGTTCCGGGACGAAAGGGTTAGTACGGGTGTGGTGCCCTGACCGATACAGTCAAGCCATGCCTGCCCGCACGCTGTATGAAGTGCTGATGCTGCATCCGAGCGCGACCATCGACGTGATCAACGCCGCCTATCGCGCCCTGGCCAAGCAGCATCACCCGGACCGTGCTGGCCCGGACGCGTCGGAGACGATGGCCCGCATCAACGAGGCCTACGCCATCCTCAGCAACACGGAGAAGCGCGCTCGATACGACGAGATCATCGGCGTGTCGAAGGATGGCGAGCTGGTGGGCCACGCGCGGCAGTCGATGCCCGGCGCCACCAACCTCAAGTTCGAGGGCGGTAGTTGGGCTGTGCGGCCGGCGACCGAGCCCACCCCGGCCTCAGCGGCCTACGGCGACGCCGGTCCCCCTCCGGCCTACCCACAAGCCTCCGGCAGCGTACTCTCGTTCGGCCGCTACCGTGGCTGGTCCATCTCCCAGGTAGCTGCGTACGATCGCGGCTATCTCGAGTGGCTGGGCCGCACCATGGCCGGTCGCACCTACACCGCGGAGCTGACCAGGGCTCTCCAGCAGACCAGCGCGTAGCCGTTCCACCCCGGTCGCTCCGGCGCCAACGCTCCGCGGCCCACGGCGGCCCAGCGCAGACCTACGCGGCATCCTCGATGCGGCGGTAGACGATGCCCTCGCCATCCTCGTGCAGCAGCTCCCAGGCCGGGTGAACCTCGAGGAACGGGCGCAGCTGTTCGTTGCTGGCGAGGACGGCGATGAGCGAGACCTCCCAGTCATCGAGGATGTCCGCCCAGTCGGCTCGACCGCTGTGGACGTGCAGGTAGTCGCCCCAGACATCCTTGTCAAAGAGCTCGATGCGCGTATCGACCATGACCGGCACGCCCGGTAACGCGAGCTCGAACCACGACCCCCACTTCTGATCGGCGAAGAGCCGGTCGCTTGGGGTGGCCTCGGCCAGGAGCGCTTCGGTCACGCCACGCGGCGCGTAGCGCACCACGCCGTCGGGTCCGTAGAGCGGGTCGATGGGTTTCCAGACGGGCAGCACGGCCAGGGCCAGCACGGCTGCCACCCCGGCGATGGCCGTGTAGCCGACACCTCGCGGCTTGTCGAACGCGGGGTCGCCGACCCTGCGCCCGCGGAACGTCAGCCCGCTGACGAGGATGGCCACGACCGGGGCTGCACCGATGGCCCACCAGACCACGTTGCGCACGGCCATGAGGCTGAGCAGCGCCAAGCCGCCCAACCAGCCGATGTGCAGCCAGGAGACCACGCGACCGCGATACAGCAGCAGGGCCAGCACCAGGGCCGCGGAGACGAAGAAGAACATCCCGGTCGGGGTCTTGAGCGTGGGCGGCTGCCACTCGGTCACCAGCGCGGCGATGAGCGGGTTGGTCGAGAGCTCGACCACGTACGCCCACATCTCGAGACCCCACGGGTGGATGAGGGTAGCCAGCACGGAGAGCAGGCCGACGGTGATGGTCACACCGGCCAGACGGCGCCGGGCCACCAGGTCCTCGAGCACGGCCAGGCCGATGGCCGCCCAGCCCACGAAGAACGAGCCGTGTGTGTTGGCCCAGAGGATCGATGACCAGGGGGATGAGCCACAACAGCAGTGGGCGCTGGTGTCGCCAGGCCAGGATGGCGATGACCGCTGCGAAGCAGGCCGCACCGAACATCTGCGAGCGGAGTGCGAGGTTGGTGGCAGCCACCACGAACGCACCCAGCGTGGCCAGGGACGACACGATCTGGCTGGCCTCGGTGGCCCGGCAGGCAGCGTAGACCAGGCCGAAGGCGAGGCCGATGAGCACCGCGCGCATGACCAGCAGCCCGATCCAGCCGGTGCTCTCGTAGACGGCCGCGAAGATGACGCTGGCGCCCCACTGCTGGTTCAACCAGGGCTCACCGAAGACGGAGAAGGTGAAGGGATCGGTGTCGAGGATCTGGCCGGCCTCGATCATCAACTGGCCGGCCCGGATCTGGTAGGAGACGTCCCCGGTCAGCACCGGCGCCAGCAATGAAGCCACCGCTGGCAGGGCGATGGCCAGCAGCATGAACAGCTGGCCGCGAGTCATGGCCCAGCGCGACGTATGTGCGGGCGTCTGGGCAGGGGCGACCGGGTCGGCGGGGTCCGTGGGCTGGACGCGACGGGTCGCGGCCGGCATCTCGTGCTGGGCCATCAGGCCAACCGTAGGGCCTCGGTGACCCCACCGGACGGTACCCGAAGGTACCGCTCTGGTCCTGACCAGAAGGCGAGGCCGCTCAGCCGGCCGGCCGGAAGATGAGCCGCAGCACGAACAGTGCGAACCACGCCGTCACGGCCCAGAAGAGCATGGCCACGACGACCATCGGTTCGAACTCCGCGGGCCCGCTGATGCTGCTTTCCCCGACCTCGGCGAGATCACCGGCCAGGCCGGTGATCTCGAAGCGCTCGGCCACGGCCTCGACCGGCAACAGCCACAAATCGGTGACATCCATGAGCACGGGCACATACTCGAGCAGGCTGACGGGGACCTCGACGAAAGGCAGCGCCAGGCGCAACACCAGCGTGATCTGGACCAACGCGAAGAACAGGCCGGCAAGGCGGATGACGATCACGTCACCCAGTCTACGAGCGAGCGAGGCCGGGGCGCCACTACCCTACCCCGATGCCCCATCGAGCGAACCTGCCGACCATCGTGCTGGTGGGCATGATGGGCTCGGGTAAGACCACCGTCGGGCGTGAGCTGGCGACGTGCACCGGCTGGCGCTACATGGACAACGACGAGCTCGTCCGCGCCGTCACCGAGCGCGCCCCCGAGGAGATCGACGCGGTCGATGGAGATGACGCCCTCCACGCCGCCGAGGCCGCCGCACTGCGCTACGCCCTGGCCGTTCCTCCGCCGCTCATCGCCGGGGCTGCCGCCGGGGTCGTGACCGATCCTGCTTCGGTGGCCTCGTTGCGGGCAGGGCCGGTCGTGGTCTACCTGCGGGCCCGGCCGGAGACGCTGGTGGCGCGCATCGGGGCGGGGCTGGGCCGCCGCGATGACGCCACCGATCTGGCCTGGCTGCGGGCTCGCCTGGCGGAGCGGGACGAGGCCTACCGCGAGATCGCCATGCTCACTATCGACACCGACGCCCTCACCGCGAGGGCCATCGCCGAACGCATCGTGGAGATGCTCGAGGCCGAGCCGACCTAACCGGTCACCGGATCCGGCAGCGGCTCAGCGCGCACGCCGGCCAGCAGGTTGTCGGCGGCTTTGACGGCCATGCGCTCACGCGTCCGCTCCGCGAGAGCAGCCCGTCGATGCCGCCGCGCCTTGTCGAGCAGCACCGCGCGCGGCGGCGGCAGATCCCCGCGCCAGATCTCGACCCGGGTCGCCTCGCGGATGAGTCCCAGCCCAGCCTCGGGGATGGACCGGGTGACGAAGACGCGGGGCTTGCTCATGGCTGGCCCGCGCCGGCGAGGAAGGCCGCCATGCGCTCGAGGGCGAGAGCCAGGTTGGCCTGCGAATTGGCGTAGGACACGCGCAGGTTGTTCGTGGCCGTCCGGCCGAAGGCCGTGCCCGGCAGCGTGCTCACGCCGGCCTCGTCGAGCAGCAGCGCGGCCAGGGTGACGCCGTCCATGCCCGTGCCGCGCACATCAGGGAAGGCATAGAAGGCACCCGCTGGCATGGGCGCCGTGACGCCGGGCAGCGCATCGAGCCCATCGACGACGAGGGCGCGACGGGCCTGGAACTCGGCGACCATGGCATCGACCGCATCCTGTGGTCCGATCAGCGCCTCGACCCCGGCCAACTGCGCGTAGGTAGCCGTGCATGAGACGGTGTTGATGAGCAAGCGCTCGAAGGCGGGCACGAACTCGGGCGGCAGGATGCCCCAGCCGAGGCGCCAGCCGGTCATGGCATACGTCTTGGAGAGCCCGTCGAGCACGATTGTGCGCTCGGACATGCCCTCGATCGCGAGCAGGGAGTGATGCTCGCCGTCGTAGATGATGCGCGCGTAGATCTCGTCGGCGAGCACGATGAGGTCGTAGGCCATGGCGATGGAGGCGATGCCCTCGAGGTCGCTCCTGGTGAGCACCGCACCGGTGGGGTTCTGGGGGCTGTTCACGATGAGCATCCGAGTCCGCGGCGAGACCAGCGAGCGCAGCTCGTCGAGATCGAGTCGGAAGTCGTTCTCGGCGCGCAGCGCGATGGGTACCGGGGTCGCGCCCGCGAAGCGCGTCATCGACTCGTAGATGGGGAAGCCCGGGTCGGGCACGATGACCTCATCGCCGGCCTCGACGAGGGCCATCAGCGCGTAGGCCATGACCGGCTTGGCGCCGGGTGTGACCACGACCCGCTCGGGGCTGACCTCGACCCCGCGGCGGCGGCTGAAGTCGGCTGCGATGGCCTCACGGAAGCTGGGCAGGCCCACCGGAGGCGCGTAGCGCGTGTGCCCGTCTTTGAGTGCACGAGAGGCCGCTTCGACGATGTTCGGCGGCGTGTCGGCGTCGGGTTCGCCGAAGTGAAGGTGCACGATGTGGCGGCCGCTCTGAGCCAGCGCGCGGGCCTTGGCGGCCGCCACGAACGCCGTCTCGGTACCGATGTGGTCCATGCGCTCGGCAAGCCTCATGGGAGGAATCTAGCGGCCCGCTTCAGCCCGGTCCCGACGACTCGACAGCCCCGCGGGGCTCATCGGGTCGGGCGTGCGAGAATCGGGCTGTGACCAGCTACTACGAACTTGGTGCGGCCAATGACCGCGTGGACGAGCTCCGACCCCTGCTCTCTGAGCTGCGCGACGATCGCGACGAGGTCGCCGCCGGGCAGGGACGCCTCAAGGCACTGGCGGGCGATGGTGCCGACCGGGCTCGGCTCGAGCGCGAGCGGGAGCAGCTGACGGACACCGTCCGTCGCATGGAACGAGCCGTGCGCCAGATCGATGCCTGGGGCATCACCCTGCGCGACATCAAGACGGGCCTGGTCGATATCCCTGCCCTGGTCAACGGCCGGCCCATCTGGCTGTGTTGGAAGCTGGGCGAGGATGACATCGCCTGGTGGCACGAGATCGACGCCGGCATCGCCGGCCGCAAACCCCTCATCGAGTTGGAGTAACGATGTCCTTCTTCCGGAACCTGATGGGCGGCGGCGTGCCCGCCGTCGACGTCCAGCAAGCGGCTGAGCTACAGGGGGATGACGGCGGCGCGCTGATCATCGATGTGCGCGAGCGTAACGAGTACACCCAGGTCCGAGCCAGGGGTGCCATGCTGCTGCCGCTGGGCAGCCTCAACAACCGCGTCAGAGACCTGCCGCGTGACCGTGAGCTGCTGCTCATGTGCCGGACCGGCGCTCGCAGCCAGAACGCCACGCAGTTCCTGCAGGCCCAGGGTTTCGAGAACGTCAACAACGTCAGCGGCGGCGTCGTGGCCTGGCTCAAGGCCGGCCTGCCCACCACCAGCGGCGAGCCGGAGCCAGGCGAGGGCGAGTTCTAAGTCCTTCTGGCTCGACCGGAGCTTGAGCACCATGCCCAGGCGCACCTGCTGCTGGCTGGATCATGGGGCGTTGGAATGGGTCCCGGCCCGTCCGCACCCGAAGATGCCGACTGGTACCTGCCCCTTCACATCCGTGACGCGCGCGGTGCTCGAGAGCGCATCAGCGCCCAGGTGGCGACTGGCACTGCAAGCACGAGCGCAGGAAAGGAACACCCACCCTCGTACCGATGGTCGCGCCGGGGCCCTGATGCCGGCTAGGAGCGGTACTGCTCCTCGTCGGGCATCTTGAGGCGACCGCCGGAGTGCCTGGCGATGAAGCGCTTGCTCGAATCGGGCCGCGAGAAGGCGATGCCGATGACGATGAGGATGACGAAGTTGAGCATGCCCGCGCCCATGGCGTTCATGTAGCCGAGCTGCTGACCCACCTCACCCTCGATGGCCAACCCGGGGATGGTGGCACCGGCGATGCCCACCTGGAAGAAGGGGGGTCGCGGCGAGATCGCCGCACGCAGGGAGCCGTCAGTGGTGCCTTCGGGCGTCTGGCCACCGATGATGAAGGCATGCGCGCCGACACCGACGATGGGTGCATCGGCCGTGGCCACGCCCAGGTCTGTCTGCTCGAGGCGCTGCCAGCTCTCGTAGTCGCCGGTGGTGGTGTCGGGGACGGCCCAGAGCATGGAGTCCTGGGGCACGCCCTCGGCATCGAAACCACCGATGACGTAGACGGCGCCGTTGGAGTTGAAGGCCGTGGCCCCCGTGCGCGGGGCTGGCAGCTTCTGGTCATCAGGCGCGATGGCCCAGCCCAGCAGCGCCTCAGCGTCGTTGGTCGCGAACTCCCGCTCGACCAGCTCGACGCGGAAGACGGTGTCGGTCGCGCCGTCGGGACCATCGCCACCGATGACGTAGGCGAAATCGGCGATGGACTCGGCAACCACATCGGCGCGTGCTTCGGGCAAGGCCAGACCGTCCATCGCTGCCCAGGGCTGAAGCTCATCGCCGCCGACCTCCGTCCAGGCCACGTAGGCGCCGTTGGTGGGTTCGCCATTGACGTCGCGGCCACCGACCATCATGAAGCCGGCCGTGCCCTCGATGACGCCGACACCACTGAGTGGCTGTGGCAGCGTCAACGCCGCGGTGCGGTTCTCACCGTCGGAGAGCTCCCAACCGGTGAGTACGCCCTCTTCGACGATGCCCTGGTAGACGGTATCGGTGGGAGCGCCGGAAGCGTCCCGGCCACCGATCAGGTAGGGGATGCCGGCGTACATGGCCACCGTGGCGTCGGTGCGCGGCTCGGGCAGCACGGGACCGCTGGTCCACGGCGCCAGGTTGCCGCCTTCGCTCACGTGGGTCACGAGCACCTCGTCGGTGGCGGCGCCATCGACGGTGCCGCCGAGGAGGTAGACGGTCGCGCCCGACTGGTACACCGAGGAGCCCGAGCGCGCCATCGGCAGCGCCAGCTCAGAGGGGCTGGTCTGCCAGGGCAGCATGGCTCCGGCTGGCGCCGGACAGGGCAGCCTCTCGTTGTCGGCCGGGCAGAGGTTCACGATGGAGGCGAAGTTGTAGCCGACCGAGATGGTCTTGCTGGTCGTGAAGTAGTAGGCCCAGTTGGGGACGACCCCGAGCATGAACAGGATGAACAGGAACCAGAAGGTCGCCTTCAGCCCGGCCCAGGTCCAGCCGTCGGCGTCGAGCAGCCCGAAGGCGACGCGTCTGCGAGTGGCGCCCGCCGGTAGTGCTTGCTGTGCCACGTTCGTCTCCTGCCCCTAGCCCTGGATCACGATATCGCCGTTCATGAGCGAGTAGTGGCCGGGCACGGTGCAGGCGAACTGGAGAGCTTCGCCCGGAGCCGGGACCGTCCAGGTCAGCGTCTGCTCACCCGACTGCCATGTCGCGATGCCGGTGTCTGTCTCACCGCCCATGACCTGAAGATCCTCGGGTGCACCGATGTAGAAGTTGTGATCGGACCCAGCCGTGTTGACCACGACGAACTCGATGGTCTCGCCTTCGACCGCGTCGATGCGCTCGAGCTTGTTGCCGTTCTCATCGAGGAACTGCAGCGCAGCCGTGGCCTCGATCTTGATGACGCGAGGTGCGTCCGTGGAGCCGCCGGCGATGGGCTCAGGCGTGACGGCCGGGTCGACCGCTGCCGGCGTGGCCGCCGGCGCTCCGCCGCCGATGACGCCACTGGGGTTCTTCCAGCAGGCCGGCGGAGGCGTATCGTCAGGACCGGGCTCCCAGTCGGGATCGGTCCAGCCAGTGATGGACTCCGGTCCTGCGCCTTCGGCATCTCCGGCACCGTGTGATTCGGGCTCGGACTTGAAGATGACGTCCTGGCTGGCCGTGATCCAGGCGATGAGCTCCTCCACCTGCCGGTAGTTGAGCGGGCCATTGGGGTCCTTCCAGCTGGCCATCAGGCTGTTGGGGTCGCCGCACACGTAGCGACCGCCGACGGTCAGGACGTTGTCGAGATAGTCGGGGCTGAGGTGGCCACTGCCGGAGCCGCCAGCCGGGGTCAGTGCGTTGTAGAGCTTGGCCTGGTCGTTGAGCTTGGGACCCACCCCGCCCTGGCCCTCGGCGCCATGGCATTCCGCGCAGTTGGCGATGTAGAGCTCGTAGCCGCGAGCGACGTCGGTCACGTACTGCACGTCGGCTTCGGCAGCCAGGCGACCTTCGCTACCGAGCGCCGGCACGCCGCTCTCGTAGAACCAGTAGACCGGGATGAACAGGGCGATGAGCAGCACGGCCAGGAAGACGACGTTGCGGGCGTTGGCGCTCTGGCGCACGATCTGCGCAGAACGCTCCTCGGTGAGGCCCACGCTGTGGGCGCGAGGACCGGCGGAGAAGCGCTCGACGTCGCGGTCCTCGCCATCCACCGGGGTCAGCGGCGATGGGGGCGTATCGACGGTATCGGGATCGCGCCGCGTAAGCTCGCGCCCGCCCTTGTCCTCACTCATATGCAGCCCGTCGGCGACTTGGCCGGGATGAGTCCGGGCTGGCCCAGGGCCACCGGCAATGGGCCCAGCGTGATCGCGCTCGTGTCGACGATGAGCTGCCCGTCGTCGATCGTGTGTGCGAAGCGGTCCAGGCCACGTGGCGCCGGGCCAAGCTCCTGCACCTTGGTGCCCAGGCGGTCGTACCGAGAACCGTGGCAGGGGCACTCGAACCAGAAGTTCGAGGCACAGAAGTTGGGCTTGCAGCCCAGGTGCGGACACTTCTGGTACATGGTCCACACGTTGGTGACATCGCCCGTGCCGTCGGGCGAATCACCGTTCTGGAAGCCCAGGTTGGGATCGCTGAGGACCACGAAGGTGCGCGCCGACGAGAAGTACGAGGGCGCACCGTCCTTGAGGGTGAGGCCCTTGATCTCCGGGCTCTCCGAGACGGTGGTGTAGTCGCCGAGGTTGATCTGGCCGCCGAAACCGCGTGTCAGGTTGGGCCACAGGAAGCCCAGCGTCCCGGCCACGACCTCGAGCAGCCACAGCCCGACCGCCGCGCCGATAGAGCGACGGATGAGCTGGCGCCGCGACAGACCGCCGCTCCTGCCCTGACTCATCTTGCGCAGGACGGGCTCGGTCAGCGCCTGAGGCTCTTGCGATCGAGTCAGCTTCCAGTTGCCCATCGGATTCCCTACAGTGCGAAGAAGAAGCCTTCCCACGGCATCGTCCAGGCATAGCCAGGGCCGCGGAAGAAGGCGCCGAGGAAGGTGATGGTGAGGCCGGCGCCCATGAGCAGGGTGAACAGCATCACGCCGACCTTGCGATCGGAAGGACGTGGCGAGCCGCCGTCGCCCTTGGGGCCGCGATCGATGTAGGGCACCAGCGCCGCACCGACGAGGATGACGGTCGGTGCCAGCACACCGGCCACGGTGGGATGGAAGTAGGCCAGCAGCTCCTGCAGGCCAACGAAGTACCACGGCGCCTTGGCCACGGCGGGAGTCACGTTGCCGTTGGCCAGCTCCTCGAGCGGGGCGTTGATGAAGAGGCCCATGAGCAGCAGGAAGATGCTCATCATGGCTGCAGCGAAGAACTCGATGGCGAGCAGGTGCGGCCAGGTCATGACCGTGTCGTCCGGCTCCTTCTGGACGCGGACGACGGCGTCCTGCTTGACCAGCGCCAGCAGGCGATAGGGCTTCGCGGCCATGGGCACGCGTTGCTTGTCGATCTCCGTGGTGCGTCGCTCAGGTGGTGCCGCGGGCAGGGTGCTGCGCCGCTCCGGCTGGGCGGGCGGTGCCTCCGCGGGGACCTGGGGCTTCTTGGTCGAGTCGCTCATGGGCTCTGGTTCGGTCTACAGCGGACCGCTGATACCTCCGTCCTTGCGGATACGCCAGAAGTGGACGGCCAGGAACACGGCCGCCACCAGCGGCATCAGGATCACATGCAGGACGTAGAAGCGAAGGAGGGTGTTCTGGCCGACCTCGATGCCGCCCAGCAGCAGCAGCTGTGAGGGAGTGTTGAAGAGCGGCGCGAAGGTGGCCATGTTGGTGCCGATGGTGATGGCCCAGAAGGCGATCTGATCCCAGGGCAGCAGGTAGCCGGTGAACGAGAGGAAGACGGTCAGCAGCAGCAGCACCACGCCGACCACCCAGTTGAACTCACGCGGTGGCTTGTAGGCGCCGTGGTAGAAGACGCGCATCATGTGCAGGAAGACGAAGAAGACCATCAGGTGCGCGGCCCATCTGTGGATGTTCCGGGCCAGCAGCCCGAAGGGCACCTCAGCCTGGATACGCAGGATGTCCGAGTAGGCCTGGGTGGCTGAAGGCACGTAGAAGAACATCAGGTACACGCCCGTCACGGTGAGCACCAGGAAGAAGAAGAACGAGAGACCGCCCAGGCAGAAGGTGTAGGCGAACTTGACGGCGTGCTGACGCACCCGCACCGGATGAAGGTGCAGGAACACGTTGTTCATCACGGCCATGGCGCGTGAGCGCTCGTCGTTGGGGTACGGCTGCCGGAAGATCGACCGGAACACCGAGCTGCGGCGGATGCCGTTGTCGATGCGCTCGAGGAAGCTCAACGCCGCGTCACCGTCATCGAGGATTGTCCCCCTGCCTCTGCCTGGTTGCCGACACCTGCCAGCCCGAGCTGGGTGTCACGGTACGACTCCTTGTAGAGCCTACCGTCCTCGCTCAGCTCCTGCATCTCGAACCGCTCCATGGTGATGGCATCGTAGGGACAGCGCTTCACGCACAGCGCGCAGCGGATGCAGCGCTCCTCGTCGAGGACCATGGCCGCGCCCTGGGTCCAGCCATAGCCTTCCACCAGCTCGGGCAGCGCGCCTTCGGATTTCATCTGGTTGACGTCGATCATGTGGATGACGCCTTCCGGGCAGACGTCCGCACAGGCACCGCAGAGGACGCATCGGAATCCGTCGAACCAGATGTTGTAGTTGCACATGAGACAGCGCGTCGACTCGGTCACGGCGGCGTCGACGCCGTAGCCGACCTCCATCGGTGTGCTGAAGTTGACCGCCGGGTCGGCCGAGGGGATGCGTGCCGGCACGGGCACCACGGGGATGTGCTGGCGGGGCAGGACGTCGTAGAACTCGGGCATGTCATGGCGCCACGAGCTGACGATGCGGACGTTCGCCTCGACCTCCACCGTGGAACGGCCGGAGAGGTAGCGATCGATGGCGTAGGCGCACTTCTTGCCGTGTCCGGCCGCCTCGATGAGCGTGGTCGGGCCGGTCACGAAGTCCCCGCAGGCGAAGACACCACGCACGTTGGTGGCGTATGTGCCCGGGTCGACGCGCATGCGGCCGCGGTTGATCTGGAAGCTGGCCTCGACCGGCAGGAAGGTGTTGTCCGCCGCCTGGCTGACCGCGGGGATGACCGTCTGTGCCGGGACCACGTACTCCGTGCCCTCGATGGGCACGGGGCGGCGGCGGCCGGATGCGTCGGGCTCGCCGAGCTTGTTGCGCACGAACTTGACGCCGCTGAGGTTGCCGTCCGCATCCCCGAGCAGCTCGATGGGGCTGACCAGGAAGTCCATGGTCACGCCTTCGCGCTCGGTCTCGCCCAGCTCTTCCTCGTCCACGACGAGCTCGGAGCGGGTGCGGCGATAGGCGATGGTCACGTTCCTGGCGCCGTGGCGGAGGCTCGTGCGGGAGCAGTCCATGGCCGTGTAGCCACCGCCGATGATGACCACGTCCTCCCCCACCTCGAGCGTTTCGCCGAGGTTGGCCTTCTTCATGAAGTCGACGCCGTACTGGATACCGTTGAGTTCGTTGCCAGGGATGTCCAGCGGCACCGCGCTCATGGCGCCGGCACAGATAGCCACCGAGTCGAAACGCTCGTGCAGCTCCTCGAACGTGATGTCCTCACCGATGCGGGTGTCGAAGTGGAAGGTCACACCGAGTCGCTCGACCAGCTTGTAGTCCATCTCGATGGCTTCACGCGGCAGGCGGAAGGCGGGCACGCCGACCAGCATCGTGCCGCCGGCCATGGGCAGCTCATCGAAGACGGAGACCTTGTGGCCGGCCACGGCCAGCTCACGGGCGACCGCCAGGCCGGCCGGGCCGGCGCCGATGACGGCGACCGAGGTGTCGCGCGGGGTGATGAGCGGCATCTCGTCAGGGATGCCCGACTGGGCGTGCCACTCCACCAGGAAGCGCTTCATGGCGCGGATGGCCAGGGGGCGGTCGATGTCGCCGCGACGGCAGGCCCGCTCGCAGGGGGCGGAGCAGACGTAGGAGCACATGGCCGCGACCGGGTTGGGCTCGCGCGAGAGGATGTAGCCCTCCTCGAAGCGCCCTTCTGCGGCCAGGTTCAGGTAGCCGCGACAGTTCGTGCCCACGGGGCACGCTTCCTGGCACTCGATGTTGCACTGCAACCAGGAGGCGTCCACGGGTTGGACGAGGAACTCCTGGCCGGTGTCGATGACCACGCTGGATCGACTCCCCTCAACGCGGGTTGGAGCTGGATGACCGGCCTGACGGCCCGAGTGCGAGCAAATCTACCATTGCCGCGCGGTCTCGTGCCTGATCCTTTAGCGAACGAGTGTCCAATTCGACCGGACTCGCGCTGGCTCGGCCGGCAGGCCGGGACCTTCAGACCGTTGACCACGACGCTGTCGCGACCTAATGTTGGAAGCCATGACGACACCGCCACCGGTGCCTGATGGGCCTGCTGCTGATGGCTGCGCTGAGTTGCGCGCCGCCGTGGCATCAAGCTGCGACGAGGCCCACCGCGTCATGGCCACCCACGAAGCCGCCAAGAGACACACACGCGACGTGCGCCGAGACCTGGTCGCGGCACAGCACAGGCAGGTCGAGGCGCTGGCCGAGGCCGATCCACGGATGCGGAGCGAGGAGAAGGCACTGGCGCGCGCGCAGTACCAACTCGCCCGTGAAGCGGCTGAGACCGACGCCCAGCTGAGTGAGGCGACGGCCGCCTGGGCGCGTGCACTTGACCGCGTCAATCGCTCCGGCCGCCTGGCCCTGCGCGCGGTGACCAAGGCCAACGAGGCGGTCAGCAGATTCGAGGGAGCGCTGCGTGAGGCCGAACGCGACGAGCAGACCGCGCGCATCCGTTCTGAGCAGGCTGAGGCCGCCTGTCTGGACGCCCGTGTGCGTCTGGCCACCTGCGAGGAAGTATCGCAGGCTATGACGCCGGGTGAGCCGGCGACCGCCCTCGAGCCGCACGCCGGGACCGGCGGCCACGCCATCGCCATCAGCGAGACCCGCGTCGGTGGCCCCCTGGTCATCGAGTCGATGGTCAGCGGAGACCGTCGTGCCCTGGAGCTGGCCGCGGCGGCCATCGCCGACCACGTGGGCGTCACCCCTGCCGAGGCGCAGCTACAGCTGTCCGAGATGGTAGACGCGATCATCTCAGCCGCATCCGAGGACGGCCACCTCGTATTCGACACGCGCCACCCGTTCTGGTCCAGCCTGTCACACGAGGAAGCCCGAGACGTCATCGCCGCCCTGGCCCGTCTTGGCTTCACTCTCGAACCCACCGAGGGCTGGCATTCGGGACGAACGCCGTCGCCTGCCGACCTGTCCATGGCGCTGGCCTACGCTGGGCTGGACCCGCGCAACATGCGTGACCTGCCCGCGGCCGACGACCTGCTCACACTGCCGCGATCGATCGGCGTCGATGCCCGGGCTTTCCTTGCCGCGCGAGCACCGGAGCTGACGGTCGACACCATGGTGCACATCCTCGGCCGCCGGGCGACACAGTTGGAGCCGCTCTGGGATGAGTGGGGCCAGGTACGGCCGATCCTGCTCAGTGACCGCCACGCCCTGGGCAGCGTTCCCGGCTGAGCCGCCTAGTGCAGGTCGATGACCGCGTACGTCTCCGCGGCCGCGACTCCCACGGCCTCACCCTCCGCGCGAGCCCATTCGCTGATGCGTGCCTCAAGCTGCTCCGGCTGCCGGTGCTGGCTGGCATGAGCGCGAAGCGCCCGTAGCTTCGTCTCCAGCGAGGCACTGACGTCGACGGCCGTGTCGGGCTCATCGGTCCAGAACAGGTAGAGCCGCTTGACGTAGTGCGGCGGCAGCCCTTCGGCCTTGACCAGGTGCGGGAAGGCCATGGCGTTCTCAGCCGCGGGGTAGACGGCATCGACGGCGGCGGCCCCGGCCTCGCGATGGTCGACATGGTTGACGAAGCCGCGAGCGTGGATGAAGACACGTGGGTCAGACGCGGCCACGGCGTCGGGGCGGAAGGTCCGGATGATGCGCACCAGCTGCTCGCGCAGGGCGAGGTCGTTGGCCAGGGCACCGTCAGGCCGATGCAGGAAGGTCACGTCCTCGTAGCCCACGATCTCGGCCGCGGCACGCTGCTCGATCTCACGAAGTGCTGCCAGCTCGAGCGGGTCGGTGCTCGCGTCATCGGAACCGGCATCGCCGCTGGTGCAGCACACCAGTCGTGCCACGGCGCCCTCGGAGACCCAGCGCGCCACGCTGCCGGCCACGCCGAAGTCGGCGTCATCGGGGTGTGCGACGATGACCAGAAGGCGCTCCGGGCGCTCGCCTTGGAGACGCACCTTCGAACTCATGCGGCCCTCCGCCGGACTTTGCTGGAATCAAACACCAACAAAGTACTTGATTCTTGGCAGAAGCCCGCTATGCTTTCGAAGTGACGTCGCTCGTCTCCCCCCACGAGCGACGTCTTTCCTGTCCCCGGAGCGGCCGGGTGCATGGCCGCCACCAGCCCGCGCATGGTCGCCCTCAGCCCGCGACGACCGAGCGCAGCGTCTCCAGCACCTCGGCCGCGTGTGCCCCGACCTTGACCTTCGGCCAGACGTGGCTGATGCGTCCCTCGGGGTCGATCAGGAAGGTGGTACGCGCGATGCCCCGATACGCCGTGTCGTCCTTCCTCTTCTGGACCCAGACACCATAGCGCTCGGCGACCTCGTGGTCGGCATCGGCCAGCAGCGGATACGTCAGCCCGTGCTCAGCCTTGAACCTGGCCTTGGACGCGCTGTCTAGGATGCTGGCCGCCCAGACGGTGGCGCCCGCCGCCTCGAAGTCGGCGCCCAAGTCGCGGAACTCGCAGACCTCGGTGGTGCAACCGGACGTGAAGTCCTCGGGGTAGAAGAAGAGCACGACCCAGCGGCCGCGCTGTGCGGCCAGGTCGCAGATGGCGCCGCTGTCGTCGGGAAGCGCGAAGAGGGGCGCGGCTTCGCCGATCGCGGGCATGTCAGCCGGGGTGTGTTCGGTCATGGCTCAGAGGGTACCGCTGTCGACTCATCGATGACGTGGACGCCGCCTGGCGACACGGCCAGGCTGAGGGCATCACCGACCGAGGGCAAGTCGTCCTCGCGCGCCTCCACCTGCAGGAGCGGGGCCTCGCCCACGGCTACGGCCAGGAGCACGTGATCACCCCGGAAGCGGCGCGCCACGACGCGTCCCCGGATCGGGCCGTGGCCGGCGGCCACCAGGCCGGACGGACGGAGCACCACCGTGACCGAGCTGGACGCGGGGGTCGGCTCCCCCGCAGCGGTGGGCAGCCGACCCCAGGGCGTCACGAGTTCGCCATCGACCAGCTGTGCCGGGGCGATGTTGCGGAAGCCCAGGAAGCGCGCCGTCCAGGCCGAGGGGGGATGCGTCCACAGCTCCTCGGGCGTGCCGTCGGCGACCAGTCGGCCATGGTCGAGGAGCACGACCCGGTCGGCCACGCTCAGGGCCTCGTCCTGGTCGTGGGTCACATAGATGACGGTCAGGCCCAGCTCGGCGAAGATGCCGCGCAGCTCCTCGGGGAGGCGCTCGCGCAGGGCGCGATCGAGAGAGCCCATGGGCTCGTCGAGCATGAGCAGGCGCGGCCGCGGAGCCAGCGCCCGGGCCAGGGCCACGCGCTGCTGCTCGCCGCCCGAAAGCTGCGAGACCGGACGGTGTTCGGCCCCCGGCAAGCCCACCAGCGCGAGCAGCTCGGACACCCGGGCAGCGGAGGCCGCACTCCCCTCCCCGAGCATGCGCAAGCCGAAGGCGACGTTCCCGCCGACGTCACGGTGTGGGAACAGCGCGTAGTCCTGGAACATCAGCCCGATGCCGCGGTCGTGGGCGGGCACCCCGGCCAGGTCGCGCCCCTCGAGGCCGATCGCCCCACTGCTTGGCGCCTCGAGACCGGCGATGACGCGAAGCAGCGTGGACTTGCCGCCACCGCTGGGCCCGAGCACGCAGAGCAGCGCACCGGCGGGCACATCGAGGTCGATGTCGCGCAGGACCGGCTCCCCGTCATAGGCGGCGCTGAGGCCTTCGATGTGAAGCACGTCGTCTCCTGCGCTGGCGGAAATGGTGGTCAGAAGGGCTGTGGTCCGCCACCGCGCAGCCGCTCGATGAGCAGCACCGCGGTGGCGGTCAGGACCATGAGCACGACCGCCAGGGCCATGGCCGTGGCGAAGTTGGCCGCGCCCGGTTGACCCAGCAGGCGGAAGATGGCCACCGGCATGGTGACGCTGTCCGGCCGCGCGATGAACAGGGTGGCACCGAACTCACCCAGCGACACGGCGAAGGCGAACCCGGCACCGACCAGTGCACCACGAGCGATGATGGGCCCGTCGACCTCGCGCCAGGCACGCGCCGGCGAAGCGCCGAGCACGGCAGCCGCGTCGCGCAGCCGGTCGTCGATGGAGCGGATGGTGGGCACCACGGCACGCATCACGAAGGGCAGCGCGATGAGCGAATGGGCGATGGGGATGAGCAGGATCGAGGTGCGCAGGTCGAGCGGTGGTGTATCGAGCGAGACCAGGAAGCCGAAACCGACGATGACCGCCGAGGTGCCCAGCGGCAGCATGATGAGCGCGTCGAGGCCGCGCGAGAGCCAGCCGCGCCGATAGCCCACGACGATGGCAGCGAGGAGACCGAGCGACCCGGCCAGCAGCGTGGTGGCCAGGGCGAAGGTCAGGGAGTCGAGCACCGACCGCCACGGGGCTGCGGCCAGGCGCATGCGCGGATCGGCCTCCAGCAGCGAGGCATAGGCCGCCAGGCCGTAGCCGTCGGGAGCCGCCAGCGAGCGTTCCAGCAGCACCGCCAGCGGCGTGACCATGAACACCACGGTGGCGACCAGGATGACCGCGACCACGAGTCGCTCACGACCCGGCCGCGGCCGGGTCACCGTCTCCGCTGAGGCCCGCAGACGCTGTTGCACGGCCAGACCCTCCTGGGCGCGTGCGCTCGCGAGCAGCAGCGTGAAGACGCCGGCCATCTGCAGGATGGTCAGGGCCGCGGCCGTGGGCAGGTCCAGCAGGACGGCCGTCTGACGGTAGATCTCCACCTCCAGGGTGGTGTCGCGCGGCCCGCCCAGCAGCAGCACCACCCCGAACGAGGTCACCGTGAAGAGGAACACGATCGAGGCCGCGGAGATGACCGCCGGGCGCAGCAGCGGCCAGGTGACCTCGCGGAAGGCGCGCCACGGGGAGGCACCGAGCATGCGCGCGGCCTCCTCGGTGCGCGGGTCGATGTGCGCCCACATGCCGCCGACCAGGCGGATGACGACCGCGATGTTGTAGAAGACGTGAGCGATGAGGATGGCTCCGACCGAGCCGTCGAGCCGGACCTGCGGGACGTCCGCTCCAAGGAGCATCTCGGCCACGACGTTGATGGGGCTGCGCGGTCCCAGCAGGGCCAGGAAGGCGGCGCCGACGACGACCGTGGGCAGCACGAAGGGCACCACCGTCAGCGCGCGCAGCAGGCGCTTGGCGGGGAACTCGAAGCGCGCGAAGACCCAGGCCGCGGGCAGGCCCAGCAGCAGCGTGAATGCCGTCGAGAGCCCGGCCAGGGCCAGCGTGAAGAGGACCACGTCGAGCACGTACGGCTGAGCCCACGTCTCGAGCACGCGACCGAGCGCGAGACGCCCACCGGGTGCCACGCCGAGCGCCAGGATGTTGGCCACCGGCCACAGGAAGAAGAGGCCCAGGAAGACCAGCGGCGGGACCGCCAGCGCCATGGCCCAGTAGCGTGTCAGCGCAGGACGATGTCGGTCCACTCGCTGATCCAGGCGTCGCGGCCGGCGTCGATGGCGGCCGGTTCGAGGCTCAAGGGCGAGTCCGGCACCAGGGCATGACGCTCGAAGGACCGGGGCAGGGCCACGTCGGAGCGTGCCGGGTAGACGAACATCGCCAGCGGTAGCTCGGCCTGCACCTCGACGCTGAGCAGGTGGTCGATGAGCGCCCCGGCCAGCTCGGGCTCAGCGCTGCCCCGCAGGATGCCGGCGAACTCGATCTGACGGAAGCAGCCGGCCTCCAGCACCCCGGTGGGCGACCGATCGACCTCGGGGTCAGGTCCGTAGATGACCTCGGCCACGGGGCTCGAGGCGTACGAGACGACGAGCGGCTTGTCACCCTCGCTATCGGCGCCACCGGAGAAGGAGCCGTAGTAGGCCTCGTCCCAGCCGGACGTCACGGTCACATCGTTGTCTCGCAGATCGGACCAGTAGGCCCCCCAGCCGGTCTCGGGATCCTCACCGAAATGGGCCACGGTGGCCAGCAGGAAGGCCAGGCCCGGCGAGGAGGTGGCCGGGTTCTCGACTACGAGCTTGCCCGCCAGGGCCGGGTCGGTCAGGTCCTCGAGGCTGGTCGGTAGCGGCAGACCGTCGTCCTCGAAGGCCGCTCGGTCGAAGTTGACGCAGACGTCGCCGTAGTCGATGGGCGTGACCCGGCCCCCGGCATCGAGCTGCAGCTCGGCCGGCACGTTGGCCAGCGCGGCCGACTGGTAGGGCTCGAAGATGCCGGCCTCGAGCGCTCGCGAGAGGAACGTGTTGTCGATGCCGAAGAGGACGTCGGCCAGGGGCCGGTCGGCGGTCAGGATGGCCTGGTTGACCATCGAGCCGGCATCGCCCGCAGCCAGCACCCGGAGGTCGACGTCGTAGCTGGCCTCGAAGCTCTCGAGGACCGACTCGGGCAGGTAGAACGAGTCATGCGTCATCAGCGTCAGCGTCCGCTCCTGGGCGGCGGCGGGCAGCGCAGCGACGAGCATCAGCGTGGCGGCCAGGACGGCAGTGCCGGCGCAACGCCAGGGGGCAGGTCGGTCCATTCAGATCCTCCGGTCGCTGCGGCGTCGGCCATCGCCCGACGGGTGTGGATGACGATCAGGCAGCCATCGCTGGTGGTCACCTCGGCGAGCGGCTCGAGCAGCTCGTTCGACAGTCCTCGTGACGGCCCTACGAGCAGGGTCTCGTCGCGCAAGCGCGAAGCGAAGGCCGGAAGTGGTCACGCCCTCGACCGCACCGCCGACCGGGAACAGCGAGACGAAGTCGCCCGGCTCGCCCTCGATGGCGCAGGCGCCCCGCCCGCCGACCGCACCGATGCGCAGTGATGCGCGAACCGCGACCGGCGATGACCACCTCGAGGCCCTCGAACCGGGGGTCGGCCAGCAGCAGCAGGTTGGCCAGGGTGTGCTCGGGGCGGACCACGCCGAGGGCACCGAGGATGACGATGCGTCGGACTCCGCCCTCGAGCGCGGTGAGCAGGCACAGCTCCATGTCGCTCTCGTCCTTGTCGCGGTCCATGACGAGCAGCTCGACACCAAGGGCCTCCAGTCGACGGCGGTCCCCATCGGGTGAGCGAATCGAAGTCGCCGACCACGACGTCCGGCCTCGAAGCCGGCTTCGAGCAGGTGAACGGCACCACCGTCTGCGCCGATGAGCAGCGGTCGGTGGCGACGGCACGCCAGCTCGCCGAGCAGCGACCATATCGACGTCGCCGTCGGCGACCACGAGTGCGTCTGCGTGAGCGGCCATCAAACGTCGAAGCCTCCGTCTGGAGGGGACGGAGGTTGCGTCATCGACTCCCTTCGCCGGTACGAACCGGATCAGGTTCCGAGGGTCTGCGGTCTGTCCGCACTCTCAGCGCCTCGACAGCGCTCCCCTGTCCCATATGTGATTGACGGCTGAATCGTACACCTCCCGCGGCCAAAGGCGCCAGCCCGGTCGCGAGGCCCGATGGGTCGATGTCCTAGACTCGGGGCCATGCCCAACGATGCCCACCCCGCCAACGAACGCGTCCGGGCGGCCGCCGCCCAGCGTGGCGTGACCATCGACGTCGTGACCTTCGACGAATCCACGCACACGGCCCAGGAAGCCGCCGCGGCCATCGGTGTCGAGCTCGGACAGATCGTCAAGAGCCTCGTGTTCATGGCACCGGTCGACCCTGCCCGCGACGACAGCGGGCTCGAGCCGGTCATCGCGCTGGTGCGCGGCACGGACCGTGTCGACATCGCCAAGCTGGCCGTGGTCGCCGCCCGGCCCCGCCTACGTCGAGCCACCGCCGGCGAAGCCAAGACGGAGACAGGCTACTCGATCGGCGGCGTCCCGCCCTTCGGATACCCGCGACCGATCGTGGTGGTCATGGATCCGGCGCTCGACGGCTACGAGGAGATCTGGGCCGCGGCCGGCACGCCGACCACGGTCTTCCCCGTCGCACCGGCCACGCTGGCGATGTTGTCGGACGCGCTGGTAGCACCCTGCGCCCAGGACGAGGACCGGGCGCAGGACCAGGCGCCGCCGCGCGGTGAGCGAGGTCCGGCGCGCCAGCCATCGGCTACCCCGGCGGGCTCGCGGCACGCTATCGCTGGGGTGGCAGTGGCGCGGCCGACGATGTCTTCGCCCTCTCCGAGAGCGGCGGTGCCCTGACCGATCACGCCGCGCTCGCCGGAGGCGATCCCGCACGCATGTGCCGCGCCGAGCTTCGCGTCGAGGGGCCGCTGGGCACATGGACGGCACGCTTCGCCTCACCGGTCTTCGACGAGCCGGCCGGCCTGCTCTGGGATACCGAGGCGCAGCTCGTCGTCAAGTACGGCTTCCGCGTCTACGGCCTCGCCAGTCGCAGCGGGGAGCTGCTGTGGTCGTACCTCTCGGGTACGCCCATCGTGGTCGTGCTCGGCTCGGCGCGCCTCGACCACGTCATCGTCCAGAGCGAGGTGGAAACGCTGGCCCTCGATGCAGCCGGCCAGGTGCGCTGGCGGGTCGCGCACAGTGATGTCATCGCCACCGCAGAGCTCATGGGCGGGCACGCTCACCCTGACCAGCTACGGCGGCGACGTGGCCGCCTTCGACCCCGTCAGCGGCGGTGCGCTGCGATGAGCGCGAGCGTGGGCTCTCCAGGCGCGATGTGGACAAACGGTGGACATGCTGGTGCGTACTGACACCACATACGCCATCGGTACCGTTGACCGGCGCACGCGGCGAGGCCTACGGTCGGCTCGACCCGAAGGGGCCCAGGAACCGACTAACGGCCAAGATGACATCACGGCCCACGTCGCGTGGCAGGTTCCTTCGGGTCGCTGCATGCCCGGCAGCACCCTGAGGTGAGCGGCCTCATCGTCGTCGCTACGGGGCTCGGTGCTGGGCTCATCGGCGCGCTCCTTCTGCGCCGTAACGGTCCCGGCTGGCGCGTGGGCAGACTGCTCTCGGCAGCCCCGCAGCGCAGCCTCGAGGAAGCCAGGAGCATCGCTGCCAGCGGGCAGCCGGCCTACATCCGCCTCCACGGTCGCATCGACAGCGACGAGGAGTTCCCCGGCGACGACGGCAAGCCCATCGTCTTCCGCCGCCGTCGCCTGCAGCAGGGTCTGGCCGCTCCGGCTGGCAGACCTTCGACGACGAGCGCCTGGCGGTGCCCTTCGGCCTGATCGAGCGCGGCGAGCGCGTGGCCATCGACACCGACGCGCTCGGCGACGGACTGGTGGTCGTGCCCCGCGAGTCGGTGGGGGTGGCCGCCGACCTGACCGAGGAAACCGTGAGTGGAGACCTGCCCGACCTGCCCGCCGATACGCCTGTCCGACTGCGCATCGAGCAGATCTCGGCGGTCGACCACGCCACCGCCGCCGGCGTACCCCTCGCTGGCCGGGGACGGCACCGTCGTGCTCGGCCCTGGCCTGGGTCGGCCCTTGTTGCTGACCACGCTCGAGCTCGACGAGGCCATGCGCGTGCTGGCCGGCGACCGGCGCCGCGAGCTGCTGCTGGCCATGGGTCTGCTGGTGGCGACGCCGATGCCTGGTGGTGGTCGGCGTGGTGATGGCCCTCATCCGTGAGGGCTCGGAAGAGCCGGACGCGGGGACGTGGCCATCGGCCTGGTGCTCGCGTGCCTGGTCGCTGCTGGCGACCGCGTCGCTCGGGGCGGACCCATCGGCGGCACCGACCGAAGTGCTCGCGAGCGGCGATCTGCGCTCGGAGGGCGAGGGGCCCGGCCTGGTCGGCAATCCGTTGCTCATCCTCGTGGCCGTGGTCGGGCTGGGCCTGGCCACCGCCGGCGTGACCCTGCTCATCGTCAGGCTGGCTCGACACGACTGAGCGCCGGTCATGCCGCCTGGCACCGCGGCCCAGCCTCCGGGGTACGGAACTCCCATATGAGGAGTTGTGAGGTTCCAGCACGATTCGTGGACCCGGACGGCTGTCCTCGTCCGGACCACACAGCCATGACCATCGCTCCTACCGCCTCCTCGCTGCCCATCACCAAGGCCGCCCGCCTGCTCGGTGTCCATCCCAACACGCTGCGCGCCTGGGCCGACCAGGGTCGCGTGCGCTGCCTGCGCGTCAACAACCGCGGCGACCGACGTTTCCTCGTCGAGGACCTGGAGGAGTTCATGCTCGAGCCGGCCGTCGGCGACGGACGCGGCCCAGGCCAGCCGGGGGTGGACCGACTGGGAGGCGCAGATCGAGTCGATCGCCCAGCTGGGCACGCGGCTCAACCACCTGAGCACCGTCGCCGAGATCGGCGCAGCCATCTGCCTGGAGCTGCGCCAGCTCATCGACTACCACAACGTGCGCGTCTACCGCGTCCACGGCGACGATGTCGTGCCCGTGGCCTGGCGCGGCGAGGTCGGAGACCTACATCGACGAGGACGGCGAACAGCTGCGTCTCAAGGTCGGCGAAGGCATCACCGGCTGGGTGGCCAAGCACGGCATCGCCCAGTACCTGCCCGACGCAG
Organism: uncultured Chloroflexia bacterium; assembly: GCA_963705425.1. Lineage (GTDB taxonomy): Bacteria > Chloroflexota > Limnocylindria > Limnocylindrales > CSP1-4 > JAFMJV01. The sequence goes on from CAVPJO010000001.1 coordinate 133,184, forward strand.
CCCGCGACCCGCGCGGCTCGCACGTGCCCGGCACCGAGGAGGACCTGCCCGAGTCGATGCTCGTGGCGCCCATGATCTACGAGGACCAGACCATCGGCGTCATCGTGCTCTCCAAGCTGGGGCTCGACCGCTTCTCGCCCGACGACCTGCGCTACCTCGGCATCTACGCCTCGATCGCGGCCCAGGCCATGGTCAACGCCGACATCACCGAACGGCTGCGCGCGCAGGAGGAGACGCTCGACCGCCAGCTGCGCAGCCAGCGCGAGCTGCTGCGCGTGACCGAGCGCATCCTCACCAACCTCGACCCGGCCGCGCGTCGTGGCCGAGATCGCCGACAGCCTGGCCGGCCTCATCCCCGTGGACACGCTGGGCATCTACGTGCACGAGCCGGCCGAGCGGACGCTGGAGCCGCTGCTGGCGCGGGGCGTCGGCGCGGACGCCTTCATGGCCCGCCGCCTGCCCGACACCGGCGAGGTCGTCTCCGAGGTGCTGGCCACGGGCGAGGCTCGCAGTGTCGGCCGGGCCGGCAAGGCGGGCGGCCCGCCGGTCGCGCTCATCCTTGCGCCGCTCCGCGGCCAGCAGCGGGTGCTGGGCATCCTCTACCTCAAGCGAGTGGCCGAAGAGGCTCGCTTCGAGCCGCGCGAGTTCGACCTGGTGCGGCTGTTCGCGGCACACGTCTCCATCGCCCTGCAGAACGCGCTGACCCATCGCGCGGTGGAGCTGCGGGCCCAGACCGACGCGCTGACCGGACTGCGCAACCACGGCACCTTCCGCGACGACCTCGCTCGCCGCGGTCGGGCACGGGCGAAGCGCTTCGCGCTGCTGATGCTCGACCTCGACGACTTCAAGTCCTACAACGACCGGCAGCGGCCACGAGGCCGGCAACGACCTGCTCAAGGGCATCGCCGACGCCATCGGCGGCGCCTGCCGCACGAGCGACCGCGTCTATCGCTACGGCGGCGACGAGTTCTGTCTCATCCTGCCGCGCACCCGACCTCGACGAGGCCATCGAGGTGGCCGAGCGCGTGCGCTCGCGCCGTCCGCGAGGTGCGCGGCAGCGGCCGACGGCGCGCCGGCATGCGCTGCTCGGTCGGCGTGGCCACCTTCCCCGACGATGCCGACGACCGCGCCGAGTTGCTGCTGGCGGCCGACCGTGCGCTCTACGCCGCCAAGCGTGCCGGACGCGACCGCGTCGGCACGGCCGCCGATGGGCTGGCGCTGGCCGCGGAGTTCGTGCCGCCGCGGACGCCGGTGGACGGCAGGTCGAGCCGGCGCCGGGCTGAGGCTAGGCCCGCGGTGGATGCGGCGCCGGGGACGCCGGCGGCCGTCGGCGGGCGAGACGGACCGGTGCGGCTCGCTCGGGCGGCTTCTACCGACCGAGTCGAGGGCCATCCCGTAGCTCGCGGCGGCGGAGCCCTGGTGCACCGCGAGGCTCACGCGCCCGTACGAGTCGGCCGTCAGCAGCGGCGCGCCTTCGGGCACGTCGCCGAAGGTCCGCGCCCAGGTCGCGGCCACCTCGCGCGCGCCGGGCCCCATGCCCAGACGCAGGAGCGAGGCGCTCACCGAAGCGCAGGCCCGGCAGCGCGGTGGCCAGGTCGTCGGCCAGCGCCGAGAGCTTGACGTTGCCGAAGGTGTCGATGTAGATGGCCTGGGCGCGCAGCCGGCCGGGGCCGATCTCCGGTCGCGGCCACTCGAGCTCGAGCAGGCGTCGCGGGTCGACGGCCCGGCCCAGCTCCTCGATGGGCACGCCCGTCGGCGAGGTGGGCGCCGGCCGGCGCGAAGATGTCGCGACCGTGGAAGGAGCTGGAGACGTCCGGCAGGGCGTAGCGCGGGTTCTCCAGCAGGTGCACATGGGTGATGCCGCCGAGCCGGGCCGCGGCCGGCATGAGCAGGCCGTTGTCGGGCCCCACCAGGATAGTCCCCGCGCGACGTCTGCGATGGCGATGCCCTTGCGCGCCGTGCCCACACCGGGGTCGACCACCGCGACGTGGACGCCGATGGGCAGGTAGGGCACGGCGCTCCAGAGCAGCAGCGCTCCGTCGCGGATGGCGAACTTGCTGACGTCGTGGGCGAGGTCGACGATGCTGGCCCGGGGACAGATGCCGACCACCACCGCGCGCATGATGCCGGCCGACGGATCGCGCAGTCCGAAGTCGCTGAGCAGGCTCACGAACGGCGGCGCGAGCCGCTGCCCGCGGCGGCTGCCGCCGGTGTGGTGACGGTCTCGGCGTAGGTGCGTGCCATGGCGTCGATGGTACCGGCGCGACGGCCGTCGCGATGGCCCGTGCCGTGGAGATCGGTGCCGTGGCGGTATGCTGCCGTCCCGATGACCGATCACGCGGCCGACCGCCGCCTCATGCGCCTGCTCGCGGCCATCCTGACCGTCCTGTGGGCGGCCACAGCGATCGCCATCGCCACGGCCTACCGACCCGGCGGCGCCATCGACATCGTGGTCGTCCTGGCCTGCTTCGTGCCCGTGCTCATCGCCGATGCCGGCGTCGTCTGGCCGGCCGCAGACCTCGGTCCGCGGCATCGCACCGGGCTGGTGTGGGTCTGGATCGCAGCGGTGCTGTTCGTCATCCCGGTCCTCTACGGCATCGCCAGCACCCTCGCCGACGACGGCCCGCAGAGCCTGGTGCCCTCGGTCGAGGCCGCCTACGGCGGAGCCCTCGCGCTCTTCGCCACGTCCTTCTTCAGCATCGTCGGCCTCGTCCATCAGCGCCGCGGCGTCCGGCCCCTGGAGCGCCGGGCCTCGCAGCTGACGCGCCGGAGCGGCCGCGCTCCTGACCGTGCTCGCTGGAGTCGCCTTCGTGTTCGTGGCCGTCGTCAACGACCAGGCGTTGCGCCAGGAGGAGCCGGCCAGCTCGCGCTTCGGCCCGACCGACCCCGATCTCGACGCTGCCCTTCTGCGACGAGCCCATCGCCCTCGGCACCCACGCGCGCATCTCCATCGAGGCCAAGTCGAGCCTCGACAACGTCGATCGCGGCACGGCCCTGCTGGAGGGCCAGCGCAGCGGCCGCGATGAGTCTGGAGCGGCTCCTGGCAGGAGTCCCGACGGCGAGCGGCCAGAGGGCGTACCTGCGGGTCGGGCCTCGGGCCTGGCTCAACGAGCAGAGCGACGACGCAGGGGCCCCGGGCACGACTCTGGCAAGAGGTCCAGCCCGACCCCTTCGGCATGATCGGCAGCACGCAGCTGACCATGGACGGCCCACCTCACGCCATCGCCGACGCGCCGCGCGGCGCCATCGTGGCCGAGGACCTCGGCCTGGAGCTCATCGAGGGTGCTCGGGCTCGCCACTGCCGCACCTTCATCGACGGTCCCACGGCCCTGCACACGTTCCTGCCCCTGCGCTGGCTGCTGCTCGACGAGCTCGGCCACGACCGAGCGACGTCATCTGCGCGCTGGCGTGGTGAGCTGGACTGGTGGGTCTTCGCCGACGGCGAGCTGGGCCTGGCCACGGTCGAGGTCTCCGGCCCGCGGGCCGAGACCGACTGGGATGCGGACGGGCGTGCGCGCGGTGCTGGAGGCCCGACTGCAGGCCACCGATCGCGATCAGAGCCGTGGATGTCTGCAGCCCCGACGGCAGCGGACCCGAGCCTGCGCCCGTGCCCTGGGCCCGTCCCTTCGCCCGCCTGCCGAGCCCGTCTCCGAGCCCTGAGCCCGGGCGTCGCGCTAGAGTCGGCCGCACCATGAGCACGTTCGACGACCGCGGCGGCACCAAGTGGGACCGTGCCGCCCGCTATCTCAAGATCGCCCAGGTGCTGCGCGCCCACGGCGAGGCGGGCATCTCCGCGGCCGACCTCGCCGACCAGGTCGGCGTCTCCAAGCGCACCATCTACCGCGACCTCGAGGCCATGGACCTCGATGCCGGCCTGCCCATCTGGAACGACAAGGGCAAGTTCGGGCTCGATGCGGACGCCTTCCTGCCGCCCCTGGCGCTGACGCTGCCACGAGGCGATGGCCTTCTTCCTGGCCGCGCGGCTGCTGACCAAGGCCACCGACGAGCTCGACACCGAGATCATCGGCGTCTTCGTGAAGCTGGCCCAGGTGCTGCCGCCGGTGCTGGCCGAGCAGCTCCACGAGACCGCCGACGCCTTCGCCGATACGCCCGGTCGACGAGACGTTCACGCGTGTGCTGCGCGGCGCTGACCGAGGCGCTCGCCGAGCGACGCATCGTGGAGATGGAGTACGAGGCCGGCGTCGTACGACCCCAGCCAAGCGCGTGCGCCGCGTGCGCCTGCACCCCTATGCCATCGAGCCCTCGGCTCTCACCCGCGCGCTCTACGTCATCGGCTACGACGAGGAGCGCGAGGCGCGCCGCACCTTCAAGGTCGAACGCATCGAGTCGGTGTCGCTGACGCCGGAGACGTTCCCGCCCCGGGCGCAGTCGGTGGCGCGCGAGATGCTCGGTGCCTGGGACGTCATCGGCGACGACACGCCCGTCGAGCGTCGTCATCCGCTTCGACCCGTCGGTCGCGCAGCGTGTCGCACGAGACCCGCTGGCATCCCAGCCAGGTCGAGGAGCTGGAGGACGACGGCTCGCTGCTATGGCGAGCGCGCGTCTCAGGCGTGCTCGAGATCCGCTCGTGGATCCTGGGCTGGGGCCGCGATGCCGAGGTGCTCGAACCGGCCGACCTGCGTGCCTGGGTCGCTGGGCAACACGCCGCTGCGGCCGCTCGCTACGAGCATCGACCAGAGTGAGGCGAGCCCGGCCTGACCCGGCCGCAGCCTCGAGTGCCTGGGCCGCACCGAGGACCCCCGGCCTGTCGACCGGGGGCCTCACAGGTGTAGGGGCGCTGCGGCTAGAGCGCCTTGACCGCCGCGATGAGCTCCTCCAGGCCTGCCTTCGCGTCGGCGAAGAGCATGCCCGTCTTGGGGTCGGTGTAGAGGGTGTTGTCGATGCCCGCGTAGCCGCGGCCCATGGAGCGCTTGATGACGATGATGGACTTGGCCTCGTCGACGTCGAGGATGGGCATGCCGTAGATGGGCGACGCCGGGTCGGTCCGAGCGACCGGGTTGGTGACGTCGTTGGCACCGATGACGAGGGCCACGTCGCAGCGCGGGAACTCGGGGTTGATGTCTTCCATCTCCTTGAGCTGCGGGTAGGGCACGTTGGCCTCCGCCAGCAGCACGTTCATGTGACCGGGCATGCGGCCGGCCACCGGATGGATGGCGTAGTTGACGTTGACGCCACGCGTCTTCGAGCAGGTCGCCCAGCTCGCGCACGGCGTGCTGCGCCTGGGCCACGGCGAGGCCGTAGCCGGGCACGACGATGACGTTCTGGGCGTAGGCCAGCTGGATGGCGGCGTCGTCGACGCCGACCTCGCGGACGGTGCCACCGCTCGCGGCCGGACGGCCTGCGTCCCCTCCGCCGCCGCCGAAGCCGCCGACCATGATGTTCAGCAGCGAGCGGTTCATGGCGTCGGCCATGAGCTTGGTGAGGATGCCGCCGGCCGCACCCACGAGGGCGCCGGCGATGATGAGCAGCGGGCTGCTCGAGCACGAAGCCGGACATCGCCGCGGCGGTACCGGTGAACGAGTTGAGCAGGCTGATGACGACCGGCATGTCGGCGCCGCCGATGGGCAGCACCATGGTCACGCCGAAGGTCAGCGAGGCGGCCAGGATGCACCAGCAGCAGGACCGTCTTGACCTCGCTCGCCGAGGTCGAGGATGGGCGACTCGCCGGCGCCGAGCACGAGCACGAGGGTGGTCGACCAGGGCGACGATGCCCAGGGCGGCGGTGGTCATCGTGCCGCCGGGGACCGCGATGGGCTTGCCGCGGATGAGACCCTGGAGCTTGCCCGAGGCGATGAGCGAGCCGGTGAAGGTGACGCTGCCGATGACCACGCCGAGGATGACGAAGATCGACGGTCGAGATCGTCTCCTCGGGCGTGCCCACGACGTGCAGGTAGTCGAAGATGGCCACCAGGGCGGCAGCGCCACCGCCCACCGCGTTGAAGAGCGAGACCAGCTGCGGCATGGCGGTCATGGCCACCCGCAGCGCCAGCAGCAGGCCGACGGCGCCACCGATGAGGAAGCCGCCGACGATGATGATGAGCGCCGTCGGTCGAGAGGCCCTCCTCGCGCAGCGAGCAGGGCCAGGAACGTGACCACGACGGCCAGCGGCCATGCCGCTCGCGGAGATGCGGTTGCCCTTGCCGCGCGGTGGCCGGGCTGTTCATGAAGTGGAGGCCGATGACGAAGCCGGCCGCGGCCAGCGACGCCGACCAGGATGACGATGGTGTTCGAGTGTCTCCTGGTCCACCGCCTAGGCCTCCTTCCCGGTCGGCCTTGGGGGCAGTCGGCTTCTTGCGGAACATCTGCAGCATGCGGTCGGTGACGACGTAGCCGCCGACCACGTTCATGGCACCGAAGACGACCGCGATGGCGGCCAGGATGTAGCCGAGCGGGTCGTCGCGCGTCGGCCGCGATGATCATGCCGCCGATGAGCGACGATGCCGTGGATGGAGTTGGCGCCCGACATGAGCGGCGTGTGCAGGGTCGCCGGGACCTTGCTGATGACCTCGAAGCCGACGAGGATCGCCAGCACGAAGATGACGAGCGAGCCAAGGAGGCTGATCTCGCCGCTCATGCGGCACCGCCCTCGGCCGGGGCCAGGAGCTTGGCCGTGGCTTCGTGCACGACCTTGCCGTCGTGCGTGATGACCGTGCCCTGCGGTGATCTCATCCTCGAAGTCGAACGTCATCTCCCCTTCCTTGATGAAATGCGTCAGCAGCGCGCTGATGTTGCGGGCGTAGAAGCCGCTGGCGCCGCCGGGCATGGTGGCCGGCAGGTTGGTCGGCGCGATGATGGTCACGCCGTTGTCGGTCACGATGGTGTCGTCCGGCTGCGACAGCTCGACGTTGCCGCCGAGCGCGCTGGCAGCCATGTCCACGATCACCGAGCCGGCCTTCATGTTGCCGACCGCGTCGGCGGTGACCAGCAGCGGCGGGCGACGACCCGGCACCTGGGCCGTGGTGATGACCACGTCCATGGAGCTGATGTGCTCGTTGAGCTCGGCCTGCTGGGCCCGCTGCTCCTCGTCGGTCAGCTCGCGGGCGTAGCCGCCGGAACCGGTGGCGTCGGCGACCGACTCGAGCTTGAGGAACTTGGCGCCCAGCGACTCGGCCTGCTCCTTGGTCTCGGAGCGCACGTCGTAGGCCTTGACCACCGCGCCGAGGCGCTTGGCCGTGGCGATGGCCTGCAGGCCGGCCACGCCGACGCCGAGGATGAGCACGTTGGCCGGCTTGGCCGTGCCGGCGGCCGTGGTCAGCAGCGGGAAGTAGCGGCCGTAGGCGTCGGCGGCCATGATCACGGCCTTGTAGCCGCCGACGTTGGCCTGGCTCGAGAGCGCATCCATCGTCTGCGCGCGCGAGAGCGTCCGCGGCAGCGTGTCCAGGCTGACGGCGGTGACGCCGGCATTGGCCAGCGCCTGCGGCGTTCTGCGGGTCGATGAGCGGCTGCAGCAGGCCGATGACGACCTGGCCGGAGCGCAGCTTGCCGATCTCTTCGGGCGTCGGCTTCTGCACGCGCAGGACCACGTCGGCCTCCGCGTAGAGCGCATCTTCGGCGACGACCCTGGCACCGGCTGCGGTGTAGTCCGCATCCGGGATCGATGGCGCCGTCTCCGGCGCCGGCCTGTACGAGGACCTCGTGCCCAGCGGCGGTCAGCTTGCCGATGGCCTCAGGCACGAGGGCGACGCGCCGCTCGTTGGGCGCAGTCTCCTTGACGATGGCGACCTTCATCCAGGAACCCCGAGTGTCAGAAAGTGATGGGCAGGCGCGCGACGGCGGGATTGCCGGGCACCAGTATGACAAGTGTAGTGCGAAAGCCGGACCTCCGGCCGGAGCGATGACTCCATGCCCTCGTGCGGTCGGCGCCGTGTGCCGGTCGGCCGAGTCGGATCAGCGACGAAGCGCACAGGTCACGTCCCGCTCCTTCCCGCCGAACGGGAGCCTGGGACCGGCCACCTCCAGTGCTGTGGCTCCGAAACCGTGCACGGAGCGCGGGCGATCGCGGACCAGTGTGCCGCATGGCTCGATCGCTTGTGACAGATGGCTCATGGCTTATATATGTTCTAGACATATATTCACTTCAGCATCATAGTCACCACGAGGACGGGATCGCCTGCCATCAGCAGCGCCACGATGAGCGACGGGGGGCCCGGGAATGACAAGCGCGATAGCCGACATCGAGGAGTTGCAGGCGTCGTTGCTCCGGTCGCTCGCGAGCAGACACCGCTTGCGCATCCTGCACCTGCTCGGTGAGGGCTCCTGCGAGGTCAACGAGCTGGCTCGTGAGCTGGAGCTTAGCCAGGCCGCAACATCGCAGCATCTGGGAGCGATGCGACGGGCCGGCCTCGTCGACTCGGTGCGCGAGGGCCGCAACCAGCGATACGCGGTGGCCGACCCCCAGATCCTCGCGGCCTGCGGACTGATGCGGGAGGTGCTCGTTCGTCGCCTGTCGCGGATGGGCGACCTGGCCGCCGCGGCGAGCGCATCGCAACCAGAGCCTGTCTCAGTAGCAAGCGAGGCCACTCGTGAGTGACAACCTTTCGATCGTCCTGTTCTCGGGCACCGACGACAAGCTTCATGCCGCGGCGACCATCGCCGCCGGTGCCGCCGCCATGGGCACGCCGGTCAACATCCTCCTGATGTACTGGGCCCTCGACGCGTTCCGCGCCGACCGCATCGGCAACGAGCACGGTCTGGCCTACGACGCGTCGCGGCCTCGCTGGAACGAGCCGGTCGAGCACGTCGGCGAGATCCCCTGGCTGGAGACGTTCCGCCAGGCCAAGGAGCTCGGCGACGTCTCGATCCGCGCCTGCTCCGGTTCCCTGGCGACCCTCGGGCTGGACGCGGCCACGCTCGATCCCCTCGTCGATGACTCGGGTGGCATCGCCGCCTTCCTGGCCGCAGCCGATGACGGCCAGGTCATGTTCATCTGACACGCACCACGACACCCGAGGAGACCGCACTGCGCACATCGATCGGCAGAAACACCAGAGGCCCCAGGGAGGCACAGCAGCACCGGGCGCAGACCCGGACAAACCAAGAAGCAAGGAGACCCAGCCCATGACCACCCCGACTCAGCTCAGCGACAGCGAACTCCAGACCCTCGAGAGCGCCAAGGTCGTCGACGCCCGCGGAAGCGCCTGCCCCGGCCCGCTGTTGGAGGCCAAGAAGTCCATGCCCACCATCGCGGTCGGTGACGTCATCGAGCTCTGGTCGACCGACCCCGCGACCAAGACCGATGTCGGTGCCTGGTCGGCCAAGGTGGGCCACACCTACCTGGGCACGCGTCGCCGCTGATGGCTACGAGCGCACCTTCGTCGTGCGCCAGAAGTAGCGCCCAACTGGCTCCACGTCCACGGGCAGGGAAGGCAACACGCGATGACCACGCTGGCACCGGTGCGACCCACGACGGCTGATGGGACGCGAGTCCCTCGCATCCTCGTGTTCTCGACCAACAACATCTCCGACCCGGGCATCGATCTGGCCGGAAGCTCGCACATGTCGTACTCACCGGGCGTCATGGTCATCAGCCTGCCCTGCACCAGCGGCATTCGACCCAGCTGGATCGCTCACGCCATCGACCAGGGCTTCGATGGCGTCTTCATCGCCTCCGATGGCGACGAGTGCGCCTACCTGCCCGATTGTTCCAAGCGCTCCTCAGCCATCGTGGCACGCGCGCAGGAGCTGATGACCGAGCGCGGCCACCAGTCCTCCCGGCTGCGCATGGCCGCCATCTGCTCGGTCTGTGCGGAGCCCTTCACCAGGCATGTCCAGCAGTTCAGCGGGGCACTGGCGGCGCTCGACTCGCCGGCGGCCGCGTCATGACCGACTACGACGTCCTCGTCGTCGGCGCCGGCATCGGCGGCATGGAATCGGCGCTCAAGCTGGGCGACATGGGCTATCGCGTGCTGCTGGTGGAGAAGGAAGCCAGCGTGGGCGGCAAGATGATCCTGCTCAGCAAGGTCTTCCCGACCCTCGACTGCGCGAGCTGCATCTCCACGCCGAAGATGGCGGCCTCGATCCATCACCCCAACGTCACGACCATGACCTACACCGAGGTCGAGGGCATCGAACGCCTCTCCGACGGCCACTTCGGTGCCACCATCAAGCAGAAGGCACGCTTCGTCGACGAGGCCGCCTGCACCGGCTGCCAGAAGTGCGAGACGGCCTGCACGGTCTCGGTGCCCGACCAGTTCAACGCGGACATGGTGGCACGCCACGCCGCCTACATCGCCTTCCCGCAGGCGGTCCCCAAGAAGGCCGTCATCGAGCGGGCCGGCTCGTCCCCCTGTTCGTTCACCTGCCCAGCCGGCATCCAGGCCCACGGCTACGTCTCGCTCATCCGGAGCGGCGAGTACGAGAAGGCCTTCCAGCTGGTGCTCGATGCGACACCACTGGTGGGCACGCTCGGGCGGGCCTGCTACGCACCGTGCGAGGTCGACTGCTCGCGCGCACGAGCTCGAGGGCCCCATCCCCATCCGGCGGCTCAAGCGCTTCGTCGCCGATGAGCACTACGCCCACGACGACGGGCCGGGCATCACCGTGGCCGAGCCCAACGGGCATCGCGTCGCCATCGTGGGCTCGGGACCGGCCGGCCTGACCGCCGCCTGGCAGCTGGCGCGCAAGGGCTACACCGTGAAGATCTTCGAGGCCGCGCCCGAGGCTGGTGGCTTCCTGCGCCTGGCCATCCCCGAATACCGGCTGCCCACCGCAGGTCGTCGAGCGCGACATCGCCAACGTCACCGCGCTGGGCGTCGAGATCGAGGTGAACGCCCCCGTCGAGGACCTCTCGGCGCTCCACGACGACGGCTACGAGGCCGTCCTGGTCGCGACCGGCACACCGCTCTCGACTCGCCTTGGCGTGCCCGGCGATGAGCTCGACGGGGTCCTCAGCGGGATCGGGTTCCTGCGCTCGGTGAAGCTCGGCGAGGACGTCGACCTGAGCGACCGCCGTGTCCTCGTCATCGGCGGCGGCAACGTGGCCATGGACACGGCGCGCACGCGCCCGGCGCCTCGGTGCCCGCGAGGTCACGGTGGTCTACCGGCGCACCCGTGCTGAGATGCCCGCCCACCACGTCGAGGCTGACGATACCGAGAAGGAAGGTGTGGCCTTCGTGTTCCAGGCGGCCCCCATCGAGGTGCTCGGCGACCGACGCGGGCTCCGTTGCCGGACTGCGCTGCACGAAGATGGCGCCCGGAGCGCCGGACGCATCGGGTCGGCGGCGGCCGGAGCCGGTGCCGGGCAGCGACTTCGACCTCGACTGCGACGTGGTCATCACGGCCATCGGCATGGCGCCAGATACGGCGGCCTTCGGCAAGCCAGGTCGAGCACCACCGGCCGCGGGCTCGATCGAGGCGGACGAGCGGACGCTGCAGACCAGCGTGCCCTGGCTCTTCGCCGCCGGCGACGTCGTCTCTGGAGCGTCGGACATCACGCGCGCCACCGGTCAGGGTCAGCGAGCGGCCTTCATGATCGACCGCTGGATCCAGGATCAAACGCTCGAGGGCTTCGACCTGCGCCTGCCCGTGGTCGACAAGAGCGAGGTGCTGGCGCGCCAGCAGGCCTACCGTCGAGGCGCGGCCCTGCCGCCCCCAGCGAGGTCATCAGCGCGGCCCCCTCCGACTTCAGCGAGGTGGAGCTACCCATGACCGAGGCCGAGGCCCGCGATGGCGCCGGTCTCTGCCTCGACTGTGGCGTCTGCTCCGAATGCGGCGAATGCGTCGACGGCCTGCCCCGTCGAGGACTGCATCGACCTGCGCGCCCAGGACCAGACCAGCCAGGTCGAGGTCGGGGCCGTGGTCGTGGCCACCGGCTTCAAGCTCTTCGCCGCGGACCTCAAGCCACAGTACGGCTACGGCACCTTCAAGAACGTCATCACCGGCATGCAGATGGACCGCCTGCTCGCTCCGACCCGTCCCTTCAACACCATCCTGCGAGCCGGGCGACGGCAAGGTGCCCGAGCGTATCGCGTACGTGATGTGCACGGGCTCGCGCGACGAGACCGTGGGCAACCCACTGTGCTCGCGCTTCTGCTGCATGTACTCCATCAAGCAGAACCAGCTGATCATGGGCGCCCTGCCCATCGCCGACGTGACGGTCCACTACATGGACATGCGTGCAGCCGGCAAGCGCTACGACGAGTTCTACGAGCAGGCCAAGGCCATGGGCGCGAACTACGTCAAGGGCCGCGTGGCCAAGATCACCGAGACGGACAACGGCGACCTGGTCCTGCGCTACGAGGACATCGAGAACGGCGGGTCGCTGGTCGAGGCCGAGTACGACCTGGTCGTGCTGGCCGTCGGTGTCCAGCCCAACAGCGATGCCTCGGCGCTGTTCCCTGAGGGCAGCCTCTCCGCTCGACGAGTTCCGTTACGTCGCGGAGCCCAACGAGGACACCGACCCTGGCCAGACCAACATCCCCGGCGTCTACGTGGCTGGAGCCGCGTCGGGCGTCAAGGACATCGCTGACTCGATCCTCCACGCGGGCTCGACGGTGGCCCAGGTGGCAGCCTTCCTGGAGCGAGAGCAGGTGGCCTCATGACCGAGCAGCAACGACGCATCGGCGTCTACGTCTGCCACTGTGGCGGCAATATCTCCGACTACGTCGACGTCGACCAGGTGGTGGCCGCAGCAGGTGCCGAGCCGGGCGTGGTAGTGGCCCGCCAGATGACGTTCGCCTGCTCCGACTCCGGCCAGGGAGACATGGAGCGTGACATCGAGGAGCAGGAGCTCGACGGACTGGTCGTCGCGTCATGCTCGCCCAAGCTCCATGTCACCACCTTCCGCGGCGTCGCCAAGCGTGCCGGGCTGAACCCCTATGAGTACACCCAGGTCAACGTCCGCGAGCAGGCCTCGTGGATCCACTCGGACGACGCTCAGGGCACGACCGACAAGGCCATCCACCTCGTCAAGGCCGGCATCGCTCGAACGCTCCTGACCGAGCCGCTGGAACCGGTGGTCGTGGAGACGACGCCACGCACGCTCGTCATCGGCGGCGGCGTGGCCGGCCTGCGTGCGGCCATCGGCCTCGCCGACATCGGCCTCGGCGTGTTCCTCGTCGAACGGGAGCCCCAGCTGGGTGGCTGGGTCGGGAGCTTGGGGGCCATGTACCCCAACGGCAAGGATGGTCGGGAGCTCGTGGCCCAGCTCAGTGAGGCCGTGCGGCAACGCCCCGCCATTCGTGTCTTCCTCGAGGCCGAGATGGTCAGCAAGGCCGGCACCTTCGGGAACTACCAGGTCGGCATCCGCGTCGGCGGTGCGGAACCGGAGCAGCTCACCGTCGAGGTCGGGTCGATCGTGGTCACCACCGGCGTCGACACCTACACGCCCGAGATCGGAGAGTACGGCTACGGCATCGACGGGGTACTGACCCTGCCCGAGTTCAAGAAGCTGATCGACGGCGCCGACGGACCGGTGATGCACGCGGGCCGTCCGGTCCACAGCGTCGCCTACGTCTACTGCGTCGGCAGCCGACAATCGGCCGGCACGCCCGGCGCCCGGGAATACTGTTCTCGCTACTGCTGTGCCGCGACGGTGGCAGCCTCCATCGAGCTGTCCTCACGCGACAGCCAGGTTCGCCAGTACCACCTCTACCGGGACATGCGCACGTACGGCAAGTACGAGACGATGTACACGGAGTCCCGCAAGCGCGGCTCCGTCTACGTGAAGTTCGCCGACGACGCGCCGCCCACGGTGGCCTGCCGCGATGGCGGTGGGCTGCTCGTGAACGTCCGCGACCAGCTCACCGCTGACGCTGAGCTGGACATCCCGGTCGATCTGGTCGTCCTCGTGACGGCCATGGTCCCGCGCCAGAACGATGAGCTCATCGATGTCCTCAAGCTGCCCACGGACAAGGACGGCTTCTTCAACGAGATCCATCCCAAGCTGCGCCCGGTGGAGACCGTGGTCGATGGCGTGTTCATCGCCGGCGGCTGCCAGGCGCCGAGGAACTCGAGCGAGAGCGTGGCCTCGGGGTTGGCGGCAGTGACACAGAGCGCGGTCATCCTCAAGAAGGGCTATGCCGAGCTCGATCCGCTCGTCGCCGTCGTGGCCGCCGAGGCCTGCACCGATTGCGGCGTCTGCCTCGAGGCCTGTCCCTATGCCGCCATCACCATGCACATGACGGACGGACGCAACGTGGCCGTCATCAGCGAGAGCGGCTGCAAGGGCTGCGGTGGCTGCGTGCCGGTCTGTCCTGAGAACGCCATCGACCTGCTCGGCTATACCGACGCTCAGATCACCGCCATGATCGACAAGCTCCTGGAGGTCCCGGTCGCATGAACGTAGCCAAGCGCGAGGTCCGCGAGGTCGTCCGGGAAGAGCCCATCATGCGGGCCCGGATCCTGGAACTGCTGGCCTGTGGACCGCTGACGGTGCCCGAGCTGGCCACCGCCATGGACTGTCCCACGCACGAGGTCCTTTTCTGGGTGATGGGCATGAGGCGCTACGGGCGCGTCCACGAAGTCGGCGGCGCCGATGGCGACGGCTACTTCCGCTACGGGGCCATCGAGGGAGCGAGCTCATGACCACCCTCGTCGACACCGAGCTGCTGAGTGACGTCCAACGCTATGGCGCCGCAGACGTCTCGGCCTGCTTCAGCTGCGGGACCTGTACGGCGTCCTGCCCGCTCGTCAGCGACGATTCGAACTTCCCGCGGCGCATCATCCGCTACGCCCAGGTCGGTATGCGCGACCAGCTCGTCGGTAGCAAGGAGCTGTGGACCTGCTATGCCTGTGGTGAGTGCTCTGAGACGTGCCCGACCCATGCTGAACCGAGCGAGTTCATGGCCGCCGCACGGCGCTACGCCATCGGCAGCTACGATCGAACCGGCCTGGCCCGGACGATGTACACGCGACCCATCCTGGGCATGCTCATCGCGGTGGCGCTGGCCATCTTCTTCGCCATCTTCATGTACACAGGGCGCGGTGAGCAGTCCAACGAGTCGTTGGACATCTTCGGGTTCATCCCTGAGGCGCTCATCCACGACCTGGGGATCGTGGTCATGGTCCTGGTCTTCGTCGCCGGTCTCGCCGGCTTGGCCATGATGGCGCGAGCCGTCGGCCGGGTCGAGGGCGTGACCTGGCGCTCCTTGGTTACCGGCAGGGCTGCACTGCTGGGCACGGGCCGCGCCCTGTGGGCATCCCTCGCGGTCGAATCGTTGGGCCAGCGCGGTTACCGGCGCGACTGTGATGACGATGCGGGCGCTGACGCCGAGGACGAAGAGCGCGGCAAACCGTGGTACCTGCAGCGCTGGTTCCTCCATGGCGCCACGATGTGGGGCTTCCTGGGCCTGCTCGCGGCGACCATCCTCGACTACGGGCTGGCACTCGCCGGCATCAAGGAAACGGGCACCGCGGTGCCTGTCTGGTATCCAGTGCGCCTGCTCGGAACGGTCGCTGGACTCCTGCTCGTGTACGGCTCGACGATGCTCATCGTGCGTCGCTTCCGTGCCGCGGAACCCTCGGTCCAGCACTCCACCGCAGCCGACTGGACCCTCCTTGCCCTGGTCTGGATCACGGGCGTGACCGGCTTCGCGCTGGAGCTGGCCCTGTATCTGCCGAGCGCACCGGCGTGGGGCTACTGGATGTTCCTCTTCCATGTCGCGGTAGCCATGGAGCTGGTGATACTCGCTCCATTCATGAAGCTGGCCCACGCGTTCTACCGACCGCTGGCGCTGTTCTTCCAAGCTCTTGGGCGCGAGCCATCGGGCCCCGTTGATGCGGAGGCGTGAATGACCCACGTATCGTTCGTTCGAGTACACCGACACACACAAGGAGGCCAGACATGACCGCGACCCTCAACCAGGTTTCACACGAGCACCACGAACGCCTCGTCACTCGGATCGACACCATGCCCGAGATCGGCGACATGATCGGCCACGCACCCGTCGCGGAGCTCCGGCCACGGATCGAAGAGCTGACCAGCTTCCTCGAAGGGCTGCTCCTGCCGCACATGGAGGCATCCGAGCGGGCTCTCTACCCAGAGCTGGAGCGAATGCTCCAGAACCGCCACTCGATGGCCACCATGCGTCGCGAGCACGACGAGATCCGTCAGCTGGTAGCCACCCTCGTGGAGATGCGGCCGAAGCTCGCCGACGGATGCCACCACACGGGTGACTGCGTGGCGCTGCGTCGCGTCGTCTTCCGTCTGTACGCGATGCTCAAGACACACCTCGCAGAAGAGGAGCTGTACCTGGCCATCATCGAGCACGGCGAGTCCGAGGAGGACGATGCCAGGCTCGCCGCCGCCATGGAGCACGCAGGCATCGCGGCTTTCTAGCCCGGCGACACCGATGCGACGGCGGGCCGTCGCATCGCCATCGAGGGCCCGACCCAGGCGAGCACTGGCCTCGAGCGCTCACCGGTCCCCTGTCTCGAGCGTCTATGCTCTCGAGACGAATGGATGCATCGCGCGAGGGAGCGAGCGACAGCGCGGCCTCGATCACGGATGAGCTCGCCTCCGACCGCGACGAGGCTGGTATTCCCGTCCATCGCGGCTGGGCACCGCGGGCAGGTCGGCACCGCTGGATGGAACCATTCGTGCTGGTGCTCCTGGCCGGCGGCGGTGCGCACGGCTACGCCATCACCTCCCAACTAGAGGAGATGGGCATCACAGGCGGGCCAGTGGACATCGGACAGGTTTATCGAACGTTGCGAGACCTGGAGGCGGCCGGTCAGGTCACGTCATCCTGGTCGGCTGAAGCGGTGGGGCCGCAGCGCCGCGAGTACGAGCTGACAGAGGCGGGCTTCGCGGCGATCGATGCCTGGGCGGCGGTGATGAAGGAGCGGGCCAGGCTGATCGGCGAGTTCAACGGTCGGTACCTCGAATCGGTGGCGGCGCCACGCAGACGGCCCTAGCCTCGTCCGTCCCATGGACGGGCGGACACGAACGAGGGCCGCCGTGTGCACCCCGACGAGCCGCTACCTACATCGGTTCCGCGGCGGCGTGATCGATACCCTGCGCCAGCAGGTCCTTCTCTGCGGGGCTCAGGGTTCGATCCAGGACGCCGAGGTACAGCTCCTCTTCGGCAAGGTGGACCTTCAACATCGCATAGAGCCTGTACAGGACGCGTCGCAGCCCGACCCGGTCGCTAGCGTCCAGGGCTTCGTCGGCGACGAGCTCCGCGTAGCGGCAGAGCGAGCTGATGAGGGCCCGCAGCTGCTCGTGCTCCCGTCTCATCGGAGCCATCGAGTGACGCCGATCCATGACCTCTTCGAGCCGTCCGTAGAGCGTCGACTCGACGGCCTCGATGTGCGGTACCAGCCGACCGACGATGAAGCCGCATTCTTCCTGGAATGCGACTGAGAAGTCGCTGGGCGATGCTCGCGTGATCATCTCCGCGAGCTCAGGTAGCCGATCGACATACGGCTCGATGATCTCGTGGTGCTCGTGCGACGTCTGGGGCAATGAACGCATGGTCGGAGATGATCTCGTGAGGTTGGCTCGAACGCGCTCGATCGCTCACGCGTTGGTCCGAATCTGTCGCTCTGCGGGTCGTCAAGGAAGGGCCGGACGGCCCGATGCGCATGATCCGGTGAGCCAGGGCCTACAAGCGCTCCGCGGCGAGGTGGTCGAGCGCCCTGGCCAGGGCTGCCTCCTGGTTCGGAGTCAGCCGATCCTCGAGGATCGGGATGTACAGCTCCTCCTCGGCCAGATGCGTCGTGAGCAGCGCATGGAGGCGCAGCAGGATGCGCCGCAGTACCAGGATGGCGGAGCGATCGGCGTGGGCCCCTGGATCCTCGATGAACGAACCGAGCGCCGCGACGAGACGACGGATCTGTTCGTGCTCCTCGGCCATCATCACGGTCGTGCCATGGTCTGCGACGATGCGCTCGAGCGTGGGGTGCACGGCGGTCTCCACCGCTTCCATATGAGGAAGCAGCTGAAGCGTCAAGCTGTCATGGACCTCATGCAACTGCGGCAGTCGGGCGATGAGCTCAGCACGGTCAAGACAGTCACAATCGAGGCACTCGGCCAGATCGCTCAACCGAGCCACGGCTCGCCACAGGACATCGTGGTGCTCGTGTGAGACTCCACCCAGCGTCTGCATCGTGTCCCCCACTCCGGCGTGCGCTCGCGGAAAGCCCGCTTACCATCAATACTACATGGCTGAAGCATCTAGATGCCCGAGTCAAGGGGCGCCTTCTGGCGGGCCACATGGACCCACCGCTCCGGGACGCGTATCGTTTGAGGAGGACAGTCCCAGGAGGGCCAACGCCTTTGACAGCAGTGACCCATGCCGGGCACGAGCACCACGAACGCATCAATACGATGATCGACGGTCTGCCGGCGCTGGCGGGCCTGCTCGACGAACGGCCGCGACCGGCACGGTTCGAAGAGCGCTATGCGACGCTGTACGGGTTCGTGACCGGGACGCTGATGCCACACATCGCGGCCGTGGAGTCAACCCTCTACCCGGAGCTCGACCGACTCATGCAGAACCGTCACTCGATGGTTCAGATGCGCCGTGAGCACGAGGAGATCCAGGGCCTCATCGAACGCCT
The DNA here is from genome assembly GCA_963705425.1 of uncultured Chloroflexia bacterium. GTDB lineage: Bacteria > Chloroflexota > Limnocylindria > Limnocylindrales > CSP1-4 > JAFMJV01. The sequence goes on from CAVPJO010000001.1 coordinate 151,706, forward strand.
GGGCATCTTCGGTGAGGCCATCCGTGCCGATGCCCTGGGACCAGCAGGCTCGATCGGGCTCCGGCGTGTGCTCTACCGGCTCTACGCCCTCCTCAAGGTCCACCTGGGCGAAGAGGAGGAGTATCTGCGCGTGCTCGATCACCACCTCACAGCAGAAGAGCAGGCCGAGCTGGTCAAGGGCCTCGAGCACGCCACGGCCGAGCCGCTCTAGGTGACTGGCCTGAAACGGGCCATCCACGCGCCGGGCGGGGCTGCCCAGCGATCGACCCCGAGCCGTGGAGCACCGTCGGGGTGGCCACCGAACAGGGGGCAGGCGCTGGGCCGTCAGCCCCGACCCTGGTCCGTAGGCGGCTCCACCGGACGCGAGGTGCTGATGGCCTCGAGGTAGTCGGCGTTGAACTCGCCGATGAGCCGGGCGCGTTCGCGCATCACCACGGCCCAGTCGTCGAGTGCCTCCAGGCCGGCCTCGGTGAGCTGATAGGCGCGGCGGCGAGGTCCCGATGACTCGTCCGCCCACGACGAGATGACCAAGCCCGCGCGCTCGAGGTCTCGCAGCGTCCGATACACCAGACCCACATCGATGGGGCCGTTGCTGATGTGCATCTCCTCGAGGCGACCGAGCACGGCGTAGCCATAGGTATCGCGCCGGGCGAGCATGGCCAGCACGAAGGGCTCGATCCAGCGACGCCGTGCCGCCAGCGGCATCCAGCCGCGATGGGCCGGTGTGCCGTCCTCGTCTCGTGCCGCGATGCGGCCACTGGCTTCAGACATATGCGTCAAGCGTACAGCCGCGGCCTGGCCTTCGCCGCCCCCCGGGAACAGCCCGTCCGCAACGTCCGGAGACCTGGTCCGGAGACCTAGTAGAGGCTCGGGAAGCGGCGATGGTAACGCTTCAGCACGCGATTCCCCATCTCCGCGCGGAAGGCCTCCAGCAGCCGGGCGTTGTTGGCGATGTCGTCGCGGTTGGCCTTGGTGTAGGCCTTGATGGCGGCCTTGAACTTGGCGCCGCCGAAGTCCTTGCGCAGGTTGTCGAGGAAACGCGCACCCTGGATGTAGATGACCTCGTAGTAGCAGTAGTCGGAATAGGCGCGGATCTCGCGGTCAAGGCGATCGGTCTTGCAGCCGCTCCGTCGGATGGAGAGGCGCGCCTTGCGTGCGAAATAGTCGGCCAGGGCCTCATCGGCGAAGGCATCGGTGGACTGGTCGTTGCCGACCGTCGAGTAGAACCACTGGTGGGCGGTCTCATGGGAGACGAGATAGGGGTGATCCGAGGCCGGTCGTGAGGCGGGGATCCAGATCAGTGCCGGGGACTCCATGGCCAGCCCGCCGCCCGTTTCGGCGATGCGGTAGGTGTCGTGAGGGTAGGGCACGCCGGTCTTGGACGTATAGCGCGCCAGCTCCTCGCGCGCCAGGTTGACCAACCGACGGCCGCCGCCCTTGGCGGTATACGCGTAGATCCTGGTCTTGCCGTTCTTCGAGGTGCCGATGGTGGCCGTCCATTTCGGGCTGGCCGCGATATTGAAATCGCGCACATCGGTGGCGACATAGGTGAACGTCTTGGGGCCGAGCTTCCTGGTGCGGCGCCCGCTCGTGGCCCACACCAGCTTGCGATCGGAGCTCACGCTGACCTCGACGCGCGGGCTGACCGGCGTGACGAAGGGCTCGCCGTGGGCGTCGGGACCGAAGGCGATGCGACGGCTGACCCAGGGGATGAAGCGATAGAGCTGGGCCACTCCGTTGAGCTTGGCAAAGAAGTAGGACCGGTCCCTCGCGGTCGTGGTCAGTCGTGCCTTGAAAGCCACCCGGACCAGCACCGACTCGCCGACCCCAAGGGAACGGCCGAGTGGCAACTTGATGGTCTGGCCGACCACCGCAGCGCTGACGCCGACACCGTCGACCTGCGCGCGCAGCTTCTTGCAGACCACCCAGCTTGGCCGCGACCGTATTGAGCTCGATCCGATCGACCTTGCCGCCGCTGGTATTGCGCAGGTCGATAACGGTCTTGACCGTGACCCAACGTGTGTCCCAGTCGAGGTGCACGTCGACGTCGTAGCGTGCTTCGAGGTCGTGGCTGGTCCGGGCTGGCTGCGCAGCGAGGGCGCCGCCGGGCAGGAGCATGCTCAGCAACGCCACGGCCAGCAGCAGGGCCAGCGGCCGGAACGGCACCGAGAGCGACGCGCCTATCGTCTTCACCGCCACACGGTAGCGCTCAGGGCCCCTTCGTGCGACGAGGCCGCGGTCGACGGGCGGAATCCGTCCGTAGCCTGGGCCGGTCTGACCTAACGGATCTTGCTGAGGTGGTGCATCAGGTCACCGTTCCCGCAGGATTCGGTCCGTAGCGCAACGAGTGTTCTCCGTGGTGCTACGTACTGGTCTCTCCGTAGCCGATTCCGTAGCAGTACGGATGACCACAAAGTCCTCGGAGCGCCATCATCGTGGGGTAACGACGAATACAGCACTCGCCCACTTGACCCTTCACGGCGGGGTCGGATAGCGAGAAGAGAGTCGGACTGCGCTGGGGCGCGTCCGGCTCTCGCACTTTCTGCGGGACTATCATCGCCTTCATGCAGACCCCTCGCGCACGTCAGTCGCCGCGTCGGACCATCCGAATCGACGTGGCTCTGCTCGCGACTGCCGGCATCCTGCTGGTGGCCACGCTGCTGCCCCAGGTCGACCCTGACCTGAACATCGTCATGAAGGACCGCACGCTCGACGTGGCGCTGTCGGCCCTGACCTTCGTGGCGGTCGCCGGCCTCGCGGTGCTCTCCTTCCTGCGCTATCGCGAGACCGGCCGACTGGCCTCGTTCGTGCAGTCGTCGGCGTTCGCACTGTGGGCCATCTTCACGTTCGTGACCCTGTTGTTCATGGTCTTCCGCATCGACAGCCAGGTAGGCATGACCCTGGCCGATCCGGAGCAGCTGCCGCTGTGGGTCTCGGGCGTGGTGCGTATGAGCGTCTCGGGCATCTTCATGCTCAGCGGCATCGCGGCCATCATGAGCATCTACGGCGGTGCCAGGCGGCGTTTCCGGACGGTCTTCCTGCCGGTGCTGGCCATCGCCCTGGTGACCATCGTGGCCTTCCCGTTTCGGGACCGTCTGCCCGCGCTCATCGGTGCTGAGGGCCTCGCCGCCCTGCTCGCCGAGCCCGGCGAGTTCGCGCTGCTGCCCGGCTTCACGAGCCTGGCTCTGGCCACCGTGGTCATCACGGTCACCGCGTTCATCGCCAGTGTCGTGCTCTACCGCCTGACCTGGGGGCGAGGCGGCCCGGCCAGCGACGCATTCACCGCGCTGGGCCTGGTCATCCTCGCGGTGGCCGCGGCCCAGTACGCCCTGTGGCCGACCGTCTACGCCGGCATCGTCACCATCTCCGACATCATGGGCCTAGTGGCTTTCACGGTCCTGCTCGCAGGCGCCTTCGCTGATCAGCGCAACGACCTCCGGGCTCTGCGCTCCGCCTACACCGCGCTCGACCGCATGCGACTCAACGAGGCCGAGCGGGCCACGCTCGAGGAACGCGCCCGGCTGGCGCGCGAGATCCACGACGGTCTCGCCCAGCACCTCTGGTTCGCCAAGCTCAAGTTCGAACGTCTCAGCTCTGCGCTGAACGATGCTGACCGGCCGCTCGCCGACGAGGTCACCCAGGCTCTCGACGCCGCCATCATCGAGGCTCGAGAGGCGCTGGTCACGATGCGCTCCAGCCTCGAGGAGGACGCACCCTTCGCCGACATGCTGGTGCGTACCGTGGACGACTTCGAGAGCCGCTCGGGGCTGCGGGCTGAGTTCACGGCCTCGACCGGCATCCCCTCGACGCTGGCGCCGCGGGTCCAGGTAGAGCTGCTGCGCATCATCAGCGAGGCCCTCAACAACGTAGGCAAGCACGCCGACGCGACCATCGTGCGCGTCACCGCAGAGGTCGCCAAGGGCGAGTTGATGGTCACCGTCGCCGACAACGGGCGCGGCTTCGCACAGGCCGGGGCCTTCGACCGGGGCCTGGGCTTGCAGGGCATGCGCGAGCGAGCGCGCCTCATCGGCGGCAGCTTGCTGGTCATGTCGGAGATCTCCGGCGGCACCACCATCGAGGTGCGCGCGCCGCTGGTGACGGCGGGCGTCGGCAGTGTCTCCGAGACCAGCGAGCGCACGGCCATGGCCCCCGATGCGGAGCTCGATGCAGCCGGCGTCACGCAGCTCGAACTGCCCGGTGCCCCGCGTACTGGCGGGGTGGACGGCGTCTCTGCAGAGGCGCCACAGGAGACCGCCGGGGCGACGCTCCTGCCGGGCACGACAGACGCCTCTGACGTCAAGCCCACGGGTGTGCAAACCTAGCGGGGCGATGACCACCGAAGAGCCGCGCAGTCCGGGCACCCCGAGCCCCGCCACCCAACCCAGCCGCAAGGGTGCGCCACTGCGCGTCATGCTCGTGGACGACCACGCACTGGTCCGTTCGGCGGTCCGGCAGGCCATCGATGCGCCGGACGTCGAACTGGTGGGCGAGGCCGCCACGGCCGAGGACGCGTTCGCGCTGGCCTTGGCGGTACGCCCCGACGTGATGCTGCTCGACATCGACCTGCCCGGCATGAACGGCATCCAGATGCTCGAGGAGCTGGCGCCGCGCTTGCCGGAGACGAAGATCGTGATGCTCACGGTCTCCAACTCCGAGCGCGACATGATCGAGGCGCTCGCTCGTGGGGCCGCGGGATACCTCACCAAGGACCTCAATCCGGAGGCCCTGCTGCGCTCGCTGCGGGGCACGCAGAAGGGCGAGCTGGCGATGTCGCGGCGCTTCGCGGCACGGGTGATGCAGCACTTCATCGAGGCTGCCCGCAAGGGTCGCGGCGGTCACGGCGGCGGCCTCGAGGGGCTGAGCCCGCGCGAGAACGATGTGCTGCGTATGCTTGCCGAGGGCCTCACCGACCGTGAGATCGCACAGGCGCTGGTCATCTCGCCGCGCACGGTCGAGACCCACGTCAGCAACATCCTCCACAAGCTCAACGTGCGCAAGCGGGCTGAGGCGGCACAGCGCTACCGCGAGACCCGCTAGCCGCGCCCCTGCCCCGCAGCGAGGAGTGCCATGAAGGTCGGAGTCGTCGTTCCCCAGGGCTGGGTGCTGGAGTACGTGGGCTGGGCTGGCCCCGATGCCTGGGCACGGACCGTGGCGGTGGTCCAGCAGGTCGAGCGACTCGGCTTCGAATCGGTCTGGATGTATGACCACTTCCACACCTGGCCGGAGCCGCGTGACGAGGTCGTGCTCGAGCCGTTCACGGCGCTGTCGGCTCTGGCCGCACTGACGCGGCGCGTGCGCATCGGCCACATCGTCATCTGCACCGGTTTTCGCAACCCGGCCCTCACGGCCAAGATGATCTCCACGCTCGACGTCGTCAGCGACGGGCGTGCCGAGCTGGGCATCGGGGCCGGCTGGAACCAGGAGGAGTGGGAGGCCTTCGGCTACGACTTCCCGTCCACACCGGAGCGGCTGGCCACACTGCGGGACCACCTCGAGATCATCACGCGCATGCTCGAGCCGGGCCGTGGACGGGCGACGTTCGAGGGCCGCTATGCGCGCGTGGCCGGGGCCGTCAACCAGCCCAAGCCGGTGCAGCGACCGCGCGTGCCGGTGATGGTCGGTGGCAACGGTCCGGACGTGACCTGGCGGCTGGCAGCGCGCTATGCCGACGAGCTCAATCTCGACGGCCTGGACCCGGCCGAGGTCGCCGCGGCGTTGCCCACCATCGCGGCCCGCTGCACCGAGATCGGCCGCGACCCCGACACGCTGCCGGTCTCGGTGCACACCTGGCGCGAGTCGCCGGGCGTGAGCGACCCCGGGCAGCGGCGCGTGGACCTCTATGGCGCCTATGCCGACCTCGGCCTGTCGCGCGTCCAGTCCTTCGTCGATGGCATGGTCGAGGGGCCCGAGGCCATCGAGGCCCTCGCGGCCGACCTTCGCCAAGCCGGCATCGAGCTCGACGCGGAAGGCTGAGCGGCCCAACCTGCGGATGGCAGGGGCATGCCGCGTCGATGTCCCCTGCGCCGGCGACGTGGCAAGCGCCGACCCGACCGCGGTGCGCCAGCTCACCGCTTCGTGCGCCCAGGGGGGCTGATGGTCACTTGACGGGCCTGGGGCCCGGCTCACAATGGCCAGGTCGAACCCGGACCGGCAGCCACGGTCCGGAGGCTACAAGGGGGCACTTGACCATGGATCCCATCCGACCTTCCCGAGCGCTGCTGGCCGTTGTCGCCGCGCTATCGATGGCCCTGGCCCTGCCGCTGGTCCTGCCGGCCGCTCCGGCGTGGGCCGCCGCGCCCAAGGCCTGCAAGGTGCGCAACGTGACCCGGGGCGGGAGCTACACGAGCCTCGCCGCCGCGGTCAAGGCTGCGCGGAGCGGGAACAGACTCACGGTACGCGGCACATGCCCGGGCAAGACGCGAATCAGCAACAAGAAGCTGACCATCGTCGGCGTGCGTACGTCCAAGTCGGGGGCCCCGACGCTGCGTGGCCGCGGCACGGGGCCGGTGCTGACGCTGGCAGGCGACTTCGCCAAGGTCACCCTGCAGAAGCTGGTCATCAAGGGCATCGCCAACCAGGCCCTCGGCTACGACGGCGGAGGCATCTACAACAACGGCGGTCGCCTGACGTTGAAGCACGTGACCATCAAGGAGTTCAAGACCAAGCGCTACGGGGGTGGCATCTACAACGTCGACAGTGACGTGTTCCTGGTCGGCTACACCAAGATCCACGGCAACAAGGCCAGCAACGGCGCGGGGATCTACAACAACAGCGGCAAGATCGTGGTCACCGACTCGAGCGCCGTCCTCCTCAACAAGGGCGTCGGCATCAGCAGCGAGGGCAATCTCGCCGAGCTCCAACTGCGCTCGAAGGCCTCCGTGCGCAAGAACACCGGCGGCGGCGTCGCCGCGGCCGGCAAAGTGACCATGTGGGGCCAGGCCGTGATCAGCGGCAACAGCGCAGAGGAGGGTGCCGGTTTCAACGGCAGTGCCGCGCTGACCATGAACGACTCGAGTTCGATCAAGTGGAATAGCGCCGTGTACGACGGCGGAGGATCCTGACCGGTGGGCGCCTGACCATGAACGACTCGAGCACGGTCACCGCCAATTCCTCGCAGTACGGCCTCTCCGGCGGGCTCTACGCCCACTCGTGGGCGACGCTCGTGGGCGTCACCTGTGCACCTGCATCGGGCGCCAATGTCTTCGGGAATTCGCCCGGCGACTGCTACCTCGACTAAGGCGGGCCGACCAGGACGCGCTACTCGCCGGTCTCACGCGCGGCGTGGTCGAGCAGGATCGCGCCGAGCGCGGAGCCCGGCCAGGCGAACCAGTGACGCACCGCTGAGCCTGAGCCCTCGGGATCGTAGGCCTCGGGCAGCATGCCGTCGCCGAAGGCTGCCCGAGTCAACTGTTCCAGCGCGGCCTCCGAGGCCGCCTGGTCCTCCATGAGCCCAAAGGCGACCCAGCCCATGATGTCGCCCAGCGGCCAGGTGCCCGGAGTATGTCGCGAGCCCAGCCCACCCATGGGGCCCTGCACATAGCCGGGGTTCTCGGGGTCGAACGCGAAGCGCATCGTCGTCTGCCAGGTCTTGTCGGTGGGCTTGCAGAAGCCCCACAACGGCGCCAGCGCAGCCGGCAGGTCGTTGGCGTCCATGTAGCGCTCGGCACCACCGCGGCCGTTGACCGAGTAGGCCCACTGCAGGCCCAGCGGACCCTCGGAAGGGAAGTGCTCCTCGACGGACGCCCGGACGCGCGACGCGACCTCCCCGAGCGCCCTCCGGTCCAGGCCGACCGTGGTGGCCATGCCGGCCAATCGCGTAGCGGTCTGCCAGAGCAGTACCTGGTCGGAGAGCAGGAAGGGGTTGGTGGGCACGTCATCGGCCGGGTTCTCGTCGGTGCGCATGAGCCCGAGGGCATCATCGACGAGGCCCACGGCTCCGTCCCAGGCTTCGCTCACGAGGTCAGGCCAGGTGACCTCCGGTGGCAGCTCGGGGAGGCGGCCCACGGCGGCAGCGTAGTCGGCCAGTTCCAGGAGCGGATAGAGCTGCTGATCGGCCTGCAGCGGCAGGTCCTTGCGGCGCCCGTCCGCATAGTGGCTGCGCACCCAACGCGCCATCGGGCCGCTCACAGCGGAGGAACAGCCAGCGCAGGTGGTCGGCCACGATGCGCTCGTCCTCGTCGTGGCCACCGCGACCCCAGGTGGCCAGCAACAGGCGCGCCTGCCAGTACGCATCGCGCGTCCACGACAGGGGCAGGATGCGGTGATCGGTGAGGATGGTGCGCTCGGCACCGCCCGCCTGCAACGCCGTGCAGGTCCGCGTGTAGACCGCGGCACGCCGGTTCATGCGGCCCAGCGCCTTCACCAGCCGTGCCGGCACCAGCAGCGGTCGCAGCTCCTCGCGGGCCTCGCCATCGGAACGTGCCGGCGGTGACAGACGGATGCGCTCCAGCCACTCGGGCGGTTCCAGGGGCGGCGTGTCGAAGGTGCAGGCGATGTCGATATGCACCTCCTCGGCCTCGCCGGGCCAGTCCACCCAGGCCACCGCGCTGGGCATGCGCCGGCGCAGCAGCTTCCAGCCGATGCGCATGTCGGAGCGGCGCTCGGCCGAGCCACGGCCTCCCTCGCCACCCTTGCGCAGCCAGGCCTGGACGATGACGGGGCCCCCTTCGCCATGGACCCGCAACGTTCCCTCACGAACCTTGAGTCGCGATCGCAGGCCTTCATCGCCCGGCGGATTGACCTCGGTGACCTCGGCCAGGGCAGGCCAGCCCAGGCGGCCGTTGAGGCGGATGCGGATGCCCGCCGGACGATCGCGGTGCGAGGCCTTGATGACGATGCGTTGCACCACGCCACGTGTGCCCTTGGGCGCGTCCTGACGCGTGGTCACCATGGCTCGACCAGCCTCGACCCGGAGGAAAGCATGCTCGTCGCGACGCATCCACGAGCGGTAGCGCCGCACTTCCACGGGGTCGCCACGCCACTCGGGTGCGAACTGAGGCAGGCCGGTGAGCTCGACGAAGCCGGCCTCCGGATGGACGGTGGCCAGGCTCAGCCACTCGCCGCCCCCTCCGAACGAGGCGCAGATGAGGCCGTTGCCGATATCGCGAGGCTTGCGGGGTGCAGTCACAGGCCGATGGTACGGTCAGTCTCCGGATCTCAGCCAGACGGTGCGCTCATGCTCGAGCTGCAGCTGGATGTCCTGGTCGGCCTGGATGTTCATATCCGGTCGGGTGGAGACCTTGAGCAGCTCGCTGCCGAGCTTCGCGGTGAGCAGATCGTGCGAGCCCAGCGGCTCCACCACCAGCACGCGGGCCTTGAGCGTGTCGCCCTCGACGGCCTCTTCGACGACCTCGATGTTCTCGGCCCGGATGCCCAGCAGCACCGGCTTGCCGACGTAGTCCCTGAGCAGGCCGACGTGTGCCGCATCGACCTTGACCGAGCCGGCGCCCTCGACGCCGGCCGTGAGCGCATCCCCGTCTCGGGCGATCTGCGCCGACACGAAGTTCATGGGCGGGTTGCCGATGAAGCCGCCCACGAAGCGGTCGACCGGGGTCTGGTAGATGTCCAGCGGCGCCCCCAGCTGCAGGATCTTGCCGGTACGCATGACCGCGATGCGATCGCCCATGGACATGGCCTCGACCTGGTCGTGGGTCACGTACACGGTGGTGGAGCCGATCTCGCTGAGCAGGCGCTTGAGCTCGGCGCGCATCTCCAGGCGCAGCAGGGCGTCGAGGTTGGAGAGCGGCTCGTCCATGAGCAGCACCTCCGACTCCATGGCGATGGCGCGAGCCACCGCGATGCGCTGACGCTGGCCGCCGGAGATCTGCGAGGGATAGCGGTCAAGCAGGTTCTCGATGTGCAGCAGGTCGGCGGAGGACTTGACGCGCTTGTCGATGACGTCCTTGGCGAGCTTCTGCATGCGCAGGCCGAAGGCGATGTTCTCGTACACGGACATGTGCGGGAAGACCGCGTAGGACTGGAAGACCATGGCGATCTTGCGGTTGCGCGGCGGCATCTCGGTGACGTCGCGGTCGCCGATGATGACCGAGCCGGCATCGATCTCCTCGAGACCGGCGATGGAGCGCAGCAGGGTCGTCTTGCCACAGCCGGATGGGCCCAGCAGGACCATGAATTCGCCCTGGCTGATGGTCAGGGAGACGTCGTCGACCGCGCGGGTCTCCTTGTAGATCTTGTGGATTCGCTCCAGACGGATCTCAGACACGTGGCTCCCCTACTTGACGACCCGGCCCCACAGGCCGAGCAGGTACTTGCGGATGATGAAGATGACGATGAGGCTGGGCACCAGCATCACGAACGCGGCCGCGAACTGCCAGGGCAGCGAGGCCTGTGTCAGCGAGGTCAGGATGCGCGCCGGCAGCGTGGGGTTGCGCAGCGTCAGCACAGCTGCCGCGAAGACGTCGTTCCAGGACAGCACCCAGGTGAAGATGGCAGCCGCGGTCAGGCCCGGCAGGGCCAGCGGCAGGGACACCTTCAGGAATGCCCGCGCGGGCGAGCAGCCGAGCGTCTGCGCTGCCTCCTCCAGCTCTCGCGGGATGGACACGAAGACGCTGCTGGTGATGAGCACCGCGAACGGCAGGGCCAAGGCCGTGTGCATCAACGCGACGCCCAGCACCGAGTCGTAGATGCCGATGTTGCGGTACATGACTGCCAACGGGATGGACAGGATGACGATGGGGAAGGCGCGCGTGGCGAGCACGATCAGGCGGTAGCCGTCTCGGCCGCGGAACACGTAGCGGGCCAGCGCGTAGCCGGCCGGAGCGCCGATGCCGAGGGCCAGCACGACGGTGATGACTCCGGCGACGACGCTTCGCCAGAAGGCGTCGATGACACCGGCGGCATCGATGAACTTCTGGATGTTGTCCGTGGAGATGCCCTCGGGGACGAGGCTCTTGGGGTAGTTGTAGGTCGCGTCGGCTGGCGTCGTGGCGCTGATGAAGATGAGGTAGATGGGCACGATGATGAAGAGCGCCATCACCACCGCGGCCCCGTACCAGAGGATGGTGTTGAGGATGCTGCGCGGCGTTCGCTTGCGGCGGGACGGCGGCGGGGCCTGGGTCCCCTCGGCGGGCACGGCGGGCACGGCGGGCGCGGTCATACCTGCTGCTCGTCCTTGACCGGCAGCAGCCAGAGCACCCCGATGGTGGCGAAGATGCTCATGAGCAGCATCAGGCCTGCCCAGGCCGCAGCCACGTTGTCGTTGTCGATGTCGTTGGCCCACTCGAGGGTCTGCTGTGACATCACCGTCAGGCCCGTGCCCGCCAGCGCGATGGCCGTGGCGAAGACCTGGATGGCCAGGATGATGCGCAGGATGAGTGCCACCTGGAGGCTCGGCCGAAGCATGGGCATGATGACCCGTCGCACCCGCTGCCAGAGCGTGGCGCCGTAGATCTCAGCCGCTTCGAGATACTCGTCGGGGATCGACTGCAGGCCGGCCACGAGGATGATCATCATGATGCTGGTGGCGCGCCACATCTCGGCCACGACGATGATGCCGATGAGCGTCCAGTAGGACTCGGCCGACTGCCAGATGACGCCCCGCTCGATGATGCCCAGCGTCTCGAGGATGCTGTTGAGCCAGCCCTTCTGGGTGAAGATCGAGACCCACACGATGCCCGCCGCGAGCTCGCTGATGGCGAGGGGCAGAACGTAGATGTAGAGCCACAGGCTGGTGCCCTTCAGGCGCTTGTTGACGACCAGGGCCATGGCCATGGCCAGCGCCAGCTGGACGGGGATGACGATGATGACCAGCGTCAGGGTCGCGCTGATGGCGCGCGTGAAGTTGGCATCGTTGACCATCGTCTGGATCGACTCGAGCGACCAGGCGCCATCGGGGGTCTGAAAGGCCAGCACGAAGGACGAGAACATCGGCGTGGCGAAGAAGAAGAGCAGGAACAGGAGCGAGGGCGCCAGCAGGATGTAGGGCGCCCAGTTGCGCTTCCGCTTCCCGGTGAACTCGACGGTATCGGCTGTCATGTCAGCGGTGTCTCTCCCCCTGCGATGACTCTGGGACCTGTCGGGAGAACCGTTCGGGTGGACCCTCGCCGGATCCACCCGAACGGTGGACGAGCGCCCCGTTCAGGACGCGCGCCGCTGTTTCTGACGTGCTAGGGAACGCCGACCACGCAGGGCTGGCCTTCGACGACCTCGTCGGGCGTCCAGCAGGACGCGCCGGTGGAGTCGAAGATGCCCTGCAGCGTCGGCGCCAGACCGGCCAGCACCTCAGCCGGATCGCCGCCATCGACGACGATGGCCGCGAGCGCGTCCTTGAAGACGTCGCTGTAGGCGCCGCCCTGGTCACCGAGACCCACCGGCAGCAGCGCCGGCAGCGCGTCGGGTGCAGTCGACTGGCCACTGATGGCCGCGGCTTCCGCCTGCACGCCGAGACCGACGTCCGCGGGGACCTCACCGGTCGCGACCGGGAAGAAGCTGACCTCCGCGAGCGTGACACCCTGGGTCTCGGGCATCAGGAGGTGCTTGATGACCTCCTTGGCACCCTCGGGATCGGGCGCGGTCTTGGGGATGCCCAGGCCGACGATGACCGGCATGAAGGCGCGGCCCGCGGGACCGGCCGGGCTGGGGAAGGCCACGAAGCCCTCAGGATCGGCGTTGAGCGCGTCGATCAGGCGAGCCGTGTGATCCCAGGCCACCCAGACCTCGCCACTCTGCAGGGGCTCCTGCATGAATCCATAGGTCGTCGACTGCGGGTTCACGTACTGCCAGGCGTCGAGCATCCAGTTCCACATGTCCACCCCTGGCTGGGTCGCGAACTCATTGTTCACACGGCCCGTGAACGACGGATACATGTAGCCTTGGAAGAGGCGATGGCGGAGGCCGTCCTCACCGAACGGGAAGCCGAGCAGGCGCTCGCCGGTGGCCTCGGTCATGTTGGCGCCCCACTCCTTGACCTGGTCCCAGGTCAGGGCGTTGATATCCGCACCCTCGGGCAGGTACTCGAGCGCCTCGGTGCGCGCGGCCATGATGTAGGTCGCCTGCATCATCGGGATGTACAGCTGCTGGTCGGTACCCAGCTTGCCGAGCTCCATGAACGCCGGGGCGACGTCTACCTCGGCGGCGACGTCGGAGATATCCATGAGCAGATCCTCGGCGCCGAGCGTCGAGAGCTCGCCGTGGAGCGAGAGGACGAGGCTGGTGTCGCCGGAGCCGCTCTCGGCCTCGGCGCGGATCGTGTCGACGAAGGGACCCGTCTCGGTGCCGATGAAGTCGAAGGCGCCATCGTAGCCGGCCATGATGCTGTCACGCATCTTGGCGGCCTCTTCCTCTGGCACCATCTGGGTCGACAGGATCACGACGGGGTCCTGAGCTGCGACCACACCGCCGAAGAGCGATGCGGTGAGAGCGACGGTCATACCGATGCCGAACGCGCGTTTGCCCAAGCTCATATGGGTTGCTCCTTTCGTTGCAGGGAGGAGCACGCAACCAGCAGACCCGCCCCGTGCGACCCTCCGATCGCACGGACCGTGCCCATCACCCACGCCTCCTCCTAGGCCTCGCCCCGGTAGTGCCGGGGCCACTGAGCCCCAATATGGTACGCCCGGCACAAGGGCCATCGGACATGAAACCGCATCCAGTCGAGACCTGTTCGTCTTCCGCGGGGTGTCTTCGGCGCGTGTGGTGGACCCACCGCCTTGGAGCGTGCACGTCGACGCGGCCGCGACCGGCGGGATCAGCTCCAGCGCGGCAGCGGGGCCAGAAATTCGGTGATGAGCGCGCCCAGCTCCTTGGGAGCTTCAAGACCGATCATGTGGGCGACGTCAGCCATGAGCACAGCACGGGCATCGGGCGCATTGGCCGCAAGGAACTCGGCGGTGGCAGCGGCGAACGAGAAGTCGAGCCCGCCGGCGATGGCGAGTAGCGGTGCCCGTAGCTCCTGGAGGCGAGCCGCGACCGGCGGGTCGAGGCGGATCGGCCGGCCACTGACACGGCCCAGCTGATGGTTGGCACGGTCCATCTCGCGCACGACCTCGCGGATATCCTCGGGCACGCGGTCGGGCGACTGGCCCGGGCCATCGACCCAGGCTCGCACGTCAGCGTCAGCGATGGCGTCGGCGTCACCCGTGGCCGCGATGCGCTCAAGCTCGGCGTCGAGCGCGTCCTCCACCGGCGTCTGATCGGGGAACCAGCCGCTGATGTTGGCGCCGATGGTGACCACGGCGACCACCCGATCGGGAAACTCGACGGCCGTGTCCACGGCGATCTGGCCGCCGACCGAGTTGCCCACCAACGCAGCCAGGCCCAGCCCCAGGGCATCCATGACCGCGGTGGTGTCGGCGCGGTTGGAGTAGTCGACGTCCTCGGTGTGGCTGCTGCCGCACGCGCGCTGATCGAAAGCGACCACACGGTAGCCGGCCTCGAGCAGGAACGGGGTCAGCGGCTCCCACGCCCAGGAATCGGCGATGTTGGCGTGGAGCAGCAGGAGCGGCGGACCTTCGCCGAAGTCGTGGACCGACAAACGTCCACCGGGCACATCGACGTATCGCTCAGACATGGCCGGAGTGTGTCATGCCACCACGAAGAGATGCTGCGGCTCCGGCACGCCCTTGAGGCTGTGTATGCCTCGGTCCTGGTACTCGATGCCACTCCCGGGCGTCAGTTGCGGCACGATGGCCGAGACCCAGACCTCGCCTGGCCCGGCCGCTGCTGCGACCCGGGCACCGACGTGCACCGCGATTCCGGCCACGCTCCTACCGATGCGCTCGACCTCGCCGGTGTGGACACCGGCGCGGACCTCGATGCCCATCGGTGCCGTGTCGTGCTGGATGGCCTGGGCGGTGCGGATGGCCCGGGCAGGACCGTCGAACGTGGCCAGGACGCCATCACCGGCCATGTCCACCTCCCGGCCGCCATGACGCTCGACGGCAGCGCGGACGATGTCGTGGTGCTGCGTCAGCAACTCGCGCCAGCGACGGTCTCCGAGGTCGGACGCCCGGGCGGTGGAATCGACGATGTCGGTGAAGAGCACGGTGGCCAGCACGCGGTCGACCGTGGCTGCCTGATCGTGGCGCTCGCCGGTCAGGAACTCGCGCAGCTCGGCGATGAATCGGTCGGCATCCTGCCCCCAGGGCAGATGATCGGACCCCTCGACCTCGACGTAGCGGGCGTCCGGGATGGTACGCGCCAGGAACCGCGCGTTCTCGACATGACAAACCAGGTCGCCGACCGCGTGGAAGATGAGCGTGGGCACCTTGATGGCCGGGGCCACGTGCCGGACGTCGATGTCGTGAGCCATGCGCGCGAAGGCCGCCCATGCGCTCGGCGTGGTCGCGTTGCGTTGCCGCTTGGCGAGGTACTCGCGCCCCCACTCGACTTCGCCGAAACTGGGTAGCAGGTATGGGAAGGCGAGGCCGCGCCCCAGGCGGTCCGGGATGGACTTGACGATGGCTTCGAACTCCTCGTCCGTGGCTTCGCCCCAGGGCCACTCATCGGCGGTGCGCTCACGGACCTCTGCGCCCTGCAGGATGAGCGCCCGGGTGCGTTCGGGATGGGCTGCCGCGAAGAGCATGGCCAGCGGCCCACCCTCGGACTCACCGATGATGGCGGCCCGCTCGCTGCCGACTGCGTCCATGACCACGCGGATGTCGTCCATGCGCGTCTCAAGCGTGGTCGCCCCAGGCACGCGATCGGACATGCCCATGCCTCGCTTGTCGAAGCGGATGAGGCGTGCGAACTCGCCGATGCGCTCGGCGAACCGGCGGTAGGGGGCTGGTTCCCAGTCGACCTCCAGGTGCGTATAGGCCCCTTCTACGTAGATGATGTCGATGGGGCCGTCGCCGTTGACCGCATAGGCGATGGAGACATCGCCGCTCTGGGCGAACTTGACGTCGGGCATCGGTACAGCGTCGTGGTTCGGGCTGACACGTGTCAAGGATGGGCGGGCGCTGAAGGGCGGGCGTTGGGCATTGCCGCTGAGCGGGCAGTGCGACGTCCCGGCCTCCGGATCTGCGAATCCTGCCCGCGTGGCGGCAAGCGATGCCATTCCTTCCCGCTCTGGGGCAAGATCGCAGCAGATGGGCACCCGGTCGGTCGAGATGT
Source organism: uncultured Chloroflexia bacterium (assembly GCA_963705425.1). Taxonomy (GTDB): domain Bacteria; phylum Chloroflexota; class Limnocylindria; order Limnocylindrales; family CSP1-4; genus JAFMJV01. Next base: position 167,777 of record CAVPJO010000001.1, read on the forward strand.
CCCGTTGAGCGGCAGGGCCGCAGGCCACCGGCAATCCAAGCTCGTGGAAGCGATCCGGGCTGAAGGTCGGGATCCGGGCTGAAGGTCGGGTCCGAGCCGCGAGGGTCGGGATCCGAGGCCCCGATCGCCGGTCGCCGATTGCCGACCGCCTACTTCCCGTCGAGCTCCGATATCGCCGCGGCCACAGCGGCAGTCAGCGCCGGCAGCGACGCCTCCACCGACGGCGTCACGTGCTCACCGGCCGCCACCGACTCGATGCCCATGCCGATGAAGCGGCCCACCACCGGTTCGTCGCGGAGCAGCTGGCCGATGGCCACCACCTGGTCGAGCGGTAGCTGATGCGAAGAGGTCGTCACCACCTTCCGGGCACGACCGCTCATCTCCGCGAGGGCCATCTCCACGATCTCGCCCGACGGCGGTCCTACGACCGCGTCGACGATGATGGCCCGCACGCCCGCCGGCAGGTCCCGGAGGTACTCGACCTCGAGCGCGCCGATGAGCTTCACGTTGACACGCGCCAGGGCCTCCGGCGGCAGCGCCTCCACCGCGAGGTGTGCGACCGAATCGTCGCCGCGCAGGGGGTCACCACATGCGAACACGACGACCCGGCGCGACACCGCCGTGAGGTACGGCGGAACGCGCTCCGGAGGCTGCACTAGAGGCGCTCGACCTCCAACCGCAGGAAGTGAGTGGCGCAGCTGATGCAGGGGTCGTAGCAGCGGATGAGCGCCTCCAGCTTGGCCGCCGCCTCCGGCTCAGGCAGATCGAGTACGGCACCCACGTAGTCGCGCATGTCGTCCTCCATGAAGGCCTGGTTCTGCGACGTGGGCGGCACGATGCGCGCCGTCACGACCCGGCCGCGCTCATCCACCTCGTAGCGATGGAAGAGCACGCCGCGCGGTGCCTCTGAAGCCCACGACGCCACCCCGGCTCGTGGCTCCCAGGGTACGAACGGATCGGCCGGCGGCTCGTAGGCCTCGATGATGGCCATGGCCTCCGCCGCCGCGTGAACCATCTCGATACCGCGTGCGGTGATGGACGCGAACATGTTGCGCCGGAGGATGTCCACGCCCCCGGAAGCCTCGAGCGCTTCCTTGGCCAACGGGTGCAGCCCCTGCCCCGAGAGCACCACGCGTGAGGCCGGGCCCAGCAGGTGATGCTTGCCGTCGAGGCTGGTGGCCTGCAGGGCCGTGGAGTGCTCCACGTGCTGCTCCTCGAAGGCGCTGTCCCACGCCCCTGGGTCGATGTCGAGGCCCTCGGTGGTGACCAGCCGGCCGGTGTCGAGCGCGTACAGCTGGGGGTCGTACATCGACAGCATCAGCGGGTCCCGCTCGAAGTCGGGCAGGCTGAAGGTGGCCGTCCAGCGGGCCGTCTCCTTCGAGTCCTCCAGGGCTTGCTCCAGGGCCGGCAGCAGCGCCCGCACCTGGCCCTTGGTAGGCACCTTGTAGAACCCACCCACGCGCATGCTTACCGGATGGACGGCTCGGCCTCCGAGCAGGGTCATGAGGTCGACGCCGACCTGCTTCAGGGACAGGCCGCGCTCGACGATGGCGCGATGATCGCGAGCCATGTCGAGGGCGCTGTCGTAACCGAGGAAGTCGGGAGCGTTGAGCAGGTAGATGTGCAGGGCGTGACTCTGCAGCCACTCGCCCCAGTAGAAGAGGCGGCGCAGCTGCCGGACGGCCGGATCCAGCTCGACCTTGAAGAGGCGCTCGAAGCCCTCCACCGCCGTCATCTGGTAGGCCACCGGGCAGATGCCGCAGATGCGCGCCACCATGTCCAGGACCTGGTCGGGCTCACGGCCGACTACCAGGCGCTCGAAGAAGCGTGGGGCCTCGAAGATCGAAAGCTCGGCCTTCACCACCTCGCTGCCCTTGACCACGACCTTGAGACGGCCCTCACCTTCGACACGCGACATCGAGTCGACCGCGAAGGTGCGCTCCTCCTGCTCCGGGAGCTGCCCGGGCGCCTTGGCCTTGGTCATATCGCACCTCCCTCGGGCTCGACGACGCACTCGGTCGAAGCCGATCCTTCGTCCACCCGCATGCCGGGCGGACCTCCCTTGGCATCGACGATGGCACGTAGCTCAGGCGACCAGGCAGTGAAGCCCGCGTACTTGGCGGCGACCTGCTGGTCAGAGAGGCCCAGCGAATCGCGATACCAGTTGGCGAGGCTGCAGGCGTTGGCGCTCTCGCGGGGGCCGAAGCAGCCGTAGCAGCCCCGAGCCATGCCCGGGCACAGCGCATTGCAGCCGCTCGAGATGACGGGGCCCAGGCAAGGTTCGCCGAGGGAGACCATCACGCACACGCGGCCGGCCCGCTTGCACTCCACGCAGACGGCCTCGGAGGGCAGCTGGGGGCGGCGCCCCACGGCGGTCGCGGTCAACAGCTCCACCAGCTGGCGGGTGTCGATGGGGCAGCCACGCAGCTCGGCGTCGACGTCGACGAAATCGGCCACCGGCTGTGCCTTGGCCAGCGTGGCGACGAACTCCGGCGTAGCGTAGACGGCATCGATGAAACCGGCGATGCCGCCGTCATTGCCAGCCCACGCGCGCAATGCCTGGATGCCGCCGCTGGTGGCGCAAGCACCGATGGTCACGAGCACCGCAGACCGGTCGCGCAGATGCCGGATATGGTGCGCCTGCTCGGCAGTGCTGATGGAGCCCTCCACGAAGAGCACGTCGAAGGGACCATCGGGCGATCGGTTCGAAGATGCCTCACCGAACTCCACGATCCGGTACTTGACACCGATGTCCAGGAGCGCCGGCCCGATATCGAGGAAGCTGAGCTGGCAGCCGTCACATGAAGCGAACTTGACGACGCCGACGCGCAGCGCCTTGTCGCCGTTGGAAGCAGCCATCACAGACCCTCCACGTCCAGCGTTGTACCCAGCTCTCTGCGGGAGAACACCGGACCGTCCTTGCACACGAAGTCCTTGCCCATCTGGCAGTGACCGCAGAGGCCGATGCCGCACTCCATGTGCCGCTCCATGGAGAGGAAGAGGTGCTCGGGCAGGATGCCCCGGCCGGCCAGCGAGTTGGCCGTGGCCGACATCATCTTCTCGGGGCCGCAGATGAACGCGGTGGTGTGGCTGCCGTCGATGGGCTCGCGGTCGAAGAGGTGCGTGACCACACCGACGGCCCCGGCCCACGACCCGACCTTGGCGCGATCGACGGTGACGCCCACGCTGATGTCGTCGCGGGCGGCCCAGGTCTTGAGCTCCTCGGTGAAGAGCAGATCGGCCGGGGTGCGCGCACCGTAGAAGAGGCGGACCCGGCCGAAGTTCCCGCGGCTCTTGAAGATGGCATCGATGAGCGGTCGCAAGGGGGGCAGGCCGATGCCGCCGGCGACGATGACCACGTCGCGACCATAGGCCGCTTCGACGGGCCAGCCTCTGCCGACGGGGCCTCGCAACCCGATCTGGGCGCCCGGTTCGAGCGCGGTGATGGCGTTGGTGGTAGCGCCCTCGTTGCGGATGGTCAGGTAGATCTGGCCTTCGCGATAGCGCGAGATGGAGATGGGCACCGCGCTGAACCCGGGCAGGTCGAGCATCAGGAACTGGCCCGGCGTGCCGCAGCAGACGGCCTCGGGCAGGTCCTCGAGCAGCATCGTGTAGACGTTCTTCGTCTCTGGCCACACATCGCTGATGGTGCCGATGGAGTAACGGCCGGGGTTGGCCGAGACCGGCACCGGCTTCTCCGTGCCGTACATGGGCGGCCTCACCGGCGCCACCGCGAGCAGCGACTTGCGCACGTCGATGCCGACCGGGCACCAGGTGATGCAGCGGCCGCAGCCGACGCAGCCGTAGCTACCGAACTGGTCGACCCAGGTGCTGAACTTGTGGGTCAGCCACTGCCGGTAGCGGTCCTTGATCTTGGGCCGGAAGTTGCCGTGGGCGACACGCGCGAAGTCGAGCGTGAAGCACGAGGCCCACTGTCGCTCGCTGACGGACTCGGTGCCCAGCAGGTCGGAGGTCTGCGTGACGTCGGTGCAGAAGCAGGTGGGGCAGGCCATGGTGCAGTTGGTGCAGGCCAGGCAGCGCTCGGCGATGTCATCCCAGGCGCTTGCTTCGAGCTGGGCCGCGAGCCGATCGCGCAAGCCCATCGGTGGCCACCCCCAGCTGCTCGGACATGCGCGCCCGAGCCTCGACGCCGACGCCGGCGGCCGCATGCGCCTGTATGGAGGTGGGCTCCACGAGGTCCATCCGCTCCAGCAGCTGCTGGCCGGCAGGGCTGCCGCTCCGGGCGACGTAGCCGTCGTCGAGCTCGATGAGCGCGATGTCGAAGCCAGCTGCTGACCTCGGGCCCGGTGCCCATCGAGGCACAGAAGCAGGTGCCCGATGGCACGGCGCATTCGACGGCCACGATGAAGGCCTTGCCGCGACGGTCGGCGTAGTCCTCGTCGATGTAGGGACCGCCGGCGAGGACGTCGTCGTGGATCTGCAGGGCCGCGATGTCGCAGGCGCGTACGCCCAGGAAGGCCATGCGGGGCACGTCGTGCCCGACTTCCTCGTAGGTCACCGCGCCGCCGCCTGCGCAGGGCCCTGGCGATGGGCACCTTGGCCGGGATAGGTGAACGACTTCCACGAGGTCGGCGAGGAGGCGAAGTCGAACGATCTGTCAGAGCTCCCGTTGCCGTTGCCGTTGTCCTTGCCGTTGGCGCTGATGCGATAGCGGCCGGGCGCCTGCTCGTCGGTGATCCCCGTGGGCAGGTCGGCAGTGGAGCCGACCTCGTCGTAGACGATGGCCGAGTCCCGAACGATGGGCCCGATGACTCGGCGTCCGTCCTCGCGCAGGAGCGCGATGAGACGATCGAGGTCTTCGCGGGCGAGCCACGCCCTTGTGGTCAGATCGATCACAGCCAGGCTCCCTCCTTGCTGCTCCACAGCTCGCTTGTTCGGTTATCCGCTTCGGTCGCGGCCTACCATGGCTCCCGCTGCTCGGACCCGTAGAGGTCGAACAGCTGGTGGCGGGTGGCACCGAGCCGGCGTGCCATCGCCTCGAGAAGCCTGGGATAGATGCCTGCGGCCAGCTCGCAGTTCGAGCGGACCTCTTCGCGGAGGGAGGCGGCGTCGAAGGCGATGACCTTGACGGGTTCCAGGCTGACCACCGTCGAGGTGGCCTTGAAGGGGTTGATGAGCGCGGACCAGCCGAAGACATCGCCCGGTTCCACGGTCATGAGGGTCACCGACCCACGGCCGGCGACGTGCTCGGTGAGTGCGACGCGTCCATCGACGAGGACGCTGAGCTCCTTGGTTTCGTCGCCCTCCCGGAGCAGACGCGCACGAGCCGGGCTCTCGTACTCGCGGGCCATGCCGGCGAGACGCTCGATCGAGCCCTCCGACAGGCCGGAGCCGAACCACGTGCCGCTGATCCCGGAGACCAACGTGGCGAAATCGGTCATCCAGTGCACGGTGCACCCACGGCCGAGGGGTCTACAGGGCCGATGGACACGGCGGAACGGGCCGTTCGGCGGTGCTCGTGCGGACGGTGTCGCCGGCAGGTCCGGCCGTGCCGCTCGGCGGTCGGTGGGGCCGCATGACCCGTCAGGGCGGGGCCGCTCGGCATCGGCGCGATTTGCGCAGGTGCGGCATGCTGTGGCCATGCATGAAGCAGGAGCCGTCGGCGGCGCCATCGAGAAGGTGATCCACGACTGGCCGAAGTATCGGGTACGGGTGGCCAGCTCGAGCTGGAGATCCGGGACGCCACCCGGGCCGAGGCCGAGGCAGTGGCCTTCTATACCTCGGCCATCCTGGCCGAGCACGGCTATCAGCACGACCACGTTCACGGTCACCACCAGCGACGTCCATTGCTCGCTGTGCGGTGAGCTGGCCATGACGGCATCCCCTGCTGACCCCCAGTGCAACCACTGCGGCGCTCCCCTGCCCCAGGTGGCCGGGCCTGCCGTCGTCTGCCGGGAGGTGGTCGCCATGTGCCTGATGGCGCCCGCTCGCGTGGTCGCGGTCGACGGCGCGCTCTGTGAGGTCGAGATCGGAGGTCGCATCGACAAGGCCTCGATGATGCTCGAGCCGGACCTCGTGGTCGGCGACTGGGTGCTCGTCAACTCCGGCACGGTCGTGCGCAAGCTCGACGAGGACCAGGCCGCCGAGATGACGGAGGCCTACGGCATCCTCTTCGGCATCGACCCAGGAGGAGATGGCAGAGGCTGAGTCCGCGCCCCCGGAGTCGACCGGCTGACGGAGCTGCGCAGCTGACCATGGACGCGACCTCTTCCTCCTGCTCGCGTCGCGCCGGACCCGTCCACCATCGGGCCCGGTGCTGTTCGCGCGCTACGCCTTCGGCCCCAACCGACTGGGCCTGTGCGGCCCCGAGGACTGGCGCTCACTGCTGGAACTGGGTGCCGCGGCCACGACCGGTGACGAGGCCGATGATCCGACCGGGAGCGCAGGCGCTGGAGATCGACCACGGCCTGCGCGACCTGGCGGCAGGCTTCGAGGGCGCCTATCCCTATCTCGAGCTGATCGCCTCGGCGCACGGCATCGAGGATCCCATGGACCTGCGCGTGGTCGACGCCTACTGGATCGGCAACGTCCTCTCCGACGGCGTCGATCCGGGACTGATGACCCGGTCGATCGACTCGCGCTTCCGCGCCCAGCTGCTGCCGGAGGCCTGGAAGTGGCTGGCGGGCAAGCCGGAGGCCGGAGCACGCCCGACCCACGCCTTCCACGTCTTCGACGTCTTCCCGCGGGTGGGCCTGATGCGCGGCGGTGCGGTCACCGACGCGGTCGGCCTCATGGACTCCTGCCGCATCCGCTGGGGACGCGTGCTGGAGGTCAGTGGCGAGTCACTGGTGGTCAACGCCGTGCCGCTGGGGCTGACCGACGGGAAGCTGGCGCTCGCGGAGCCGAAGGCGCAGACGGTGCGGCGCTGGCTCGACGGCGCTGGCTTCGTCTCCGATGTCGAGGTCGGCGATGTCGTCTCCCTGCACTGGAATTGGGCCTGCGAGGTGCTGAGCACTGACGCGCCTCGAAGCGCTGCAGCGACGCACGTTGCACCAGTTGGATCTGGCCAACCAGACGATCTAGCGCGCCGCGGGGTTCGGCGGGGCGCTGTCCAAGACGCCGGTCATGCCGTCCACGACTGCATCGACCAGGCAGCGGCGATCCGCAGTTCGTATCGGGCCCCTTGCTGGCCATCTCAGTCCGTGCCCGACTGGAATAGCCCTGCGTCGGTCGCTCCAGTCACCATGGACTCGTCTGGCGGATCACGTGGTCCGTACAGTCCCGGGCAGCATAGGGGTTGCCCGGCAGCATAGGGGTGCCCGGCGCGAAGAGGACCGGACGGGCTCCGCTTGAGCGGTGGGCGCGGCCACCGTGGAGACTGGTCGATCGCTAGTGCGCTGCTGCCTCCGTATGCCGGGTGGCACCGAGGCCACCGCGAGGAGACCGGCCGCCGACGCGAGCAGCGCGATGACGACTTGCTCCGACACCGCCGCGGCGATGCCGACACCGATCACGATCAGCCCGCCCATCACGAGGGCGTAGCCGGGAGCGTGGTGCTGCGCTCATCGCCCGTCGCGTATGGCACGAGCCTCGATGAGCACGACCGCCGCGAGGAGGATGGCGATCGACACCGTGAAGACCCAGGACATGAAACCCGAACCTCCTTATTCACGTTGTAGAACACGATGACATCGTTTACATCGATGTCAAAGGGCCATTTGGACGAGGTTCGGGCTGAAGAGGTCCTACTCGGAAGCCAGCGTGGTTCGTCTCGCCGAACGGTAGATCGCGAGGCCCATCACCAGGCAGATGGCCATGCCGACCACGAAGAACCAGAAGGGCAGGCCGATGCCGACCTCGAAGAGATTGCCGGCCACCAGCGATGCGACCACGAGCGCGAGCGTGCTCACGGCGCCGATGAGGCCCTGAGCCGTCGACGAACGTCCGGGTGGCGTGCCCTTGGCCAGCATCGCGAAGAGCGCGGGTCCCATGGCTGCGGTCGCGGCAGCCTCGATGGGCACGACCATCGTGGGAACGTAGTAGTTCGTGGCGGTGGCGTAGACGGCCCCGGACACGAGGATGACCACCACCGCTGCCGATGACCACACCGACCGGCCCGCGACGGTCGACGAGGCGACCCGCGATGGGCCCGATGATCATCTCCGGGATGCCGAAGATCACGAACGTCAGGCTGACCCAGGCCACGCTGGCACCGAGCGCGATGAGGTAGATCGACCAGACCACCTCGTACGTGCCGAAGCTGAGGTGCAGGCCAAAGGCCAGCACCAGCGCCGCGATGACCGTCGGATTGAAGACCGCACGGAGCGGAGCCTGAGGCTCGGCCGGCCGGTCTCGGTCGGGACGACCAGCATCTCGGATGCGCTGAAGGGGTCGCCGGCGGGCAGCGGCTTGGCCTCGGGGTCGTGCTGGAATTCGGCAGACTCCACCGCGTGCGGCTCCGGGTCGAGATAGCGCACGAGCACCACCACGCCGACCAGCGCCAGCGCCGAGGTGAAGAAGAACGGGAAGGCGTAGCCACCGAAGATCGTCGCCCCGATACCGCCGATGGCCGGGCCGATGACGAAGCCGGCGATCTGGAATGCGCCGTAGAAGCCGAAGGCCTCACCGCGCTCGTCCGGGTGCGTGGCGTCGACGACCATGCCCCGGGCCGCAGGGTCGTAGGCTGCGGTCGACAGGCCGGCCAGGAAGCGCAAGGCTACGAAGGCAGCGAACGTGGTGAAGAACACCGGCAGCACGCTGACCACGGCCAGGGCGATGAGGCCCGCCACCATCTGGGGCTTGCGCGAGTGGCGGTCGGCCCACCAGCCGAAGATGGGCTCGAAGATGAGCTTCGCGACGGCCCAGCCGGCAACGATCATGCCCAGACCGCTGGCATCGATGCCGTGCTCCTCGACGTATAGCGGCAGCACCGGCAACAGCGCACCGAACCCGATGGTCACGATCATCTGGACCGAGAACAGCGGCAGCAGCGGGCGCCAGCGTCGCAGCCATGCGGAGATACGGGCTCGCCCGTCGAAGCGGGTGGTGGGCATCGGCACCAGCGTAGCGCTCGGAAGTGTGGACGATGGCGGTCGCCGGACCTGCGCTCGGAGTCTGCATTCGCCGTCGGCTCTGCGTAGGCGGGCCGAGCCCGTGCAGGCTCGTGACCGTCTCGACCTCGGTGTCGTTCCCGGGGCTCATGAGACCGCGGGCCTGAGACCGCGGGGCCTTGTCACCCGCCAAGGGGGAGGTCACCATCGTGGCCTGTGGGCGGGTCGCGGCACCCCCTGTGCCCTCGCGCGAGGGCCCTGCCCTGGGCCCCGTCGCCGACGCCGCCACAGCGACGGTCGGCTGCTCACCACACGAACGATCTCGACCGATTAGAGGTCGTTCTTGCAGGTTCGGTCCATGCGCTGAGCAGCAGTGTCAGGCGTGCTCACTCCGAGTGCAGGAATCGGGCAGGAACGGCGCCCAGCACGTCGCGTTGGCTCACCCCGTGAGCAGCGGGGGGCTTGGCGTGGCGCCTCGCCGATCTCGGGAACGGCGACTACGTCGGCGCAGGCTCCCCGGTCTCCACATCCGCGTTCGAGGGGATGCTGCGGATAGATGAGCAGGCCGACGACCATCGAGACGGCGATGCCGACCACGAAGAAGATGAACGGCAGGCCGATATGGACCTCGAACAAGGTGCCGGCCACGACCGAGGCCACGACCAGTCCCAGGGTGCTCGTCGCTCCGAAGAGGCCCTGTGTGGTCGAGGACCGGCCGGTCGGCGTGCCGCGGCCCAGGATGGTGTACAGCGCCGGCATCATCGCAGCCGTGGCGGCGGCCTCCACCGGAGCCACGAACGAGGAGACCAGGTATGAGCGAGACAGCGCGTAGACGGTGCCCGTGGTCACGATGACCAGGCCGGTGATGATGATGGGCCGCAGCGGACCTTTGCGGTCGACATAGCGGCCAGCGAACGGGGCCACGATGATCTCCGGGATGGAGAAGAGCATGAAGCTGACGCCCACCCAGGCCACGGTCGCGCCGAGGGCCACCAGGTAGAGCGACCAGACCACTTCGTACGTGCCGAACGCGAGGTGCAGGCCGAACGTCAGCACGAGCGCCGAGATGACCGGTGCGGTTGAAGACAGCACGGACCGGGGCCTGTGTTTCGGGCGATGGCGGGTGGATCGGGACCACCGCCGTGACCGACGCCGTGAAGTGGTCGCCGGCGGGAAGCGGCTCGGCCTCCGGGTCGTGGACCAGCTCGTCATCCTCTACGACGTGGGGATGCGGGGAGAGCTGTCGCGCGAGGACGACCGCGCCGACCACGGAGAGCAGGCCCGTGACCACGAACGGGAAGGCGTAGCCGTCGAAGAGCATGGCCCCCAGACCGCCCAGGGCCGGCCCGATGACGAAGCCGCCGATCTGGAAGGCCGCGTAGAAGCCGAAGGCCTCGCCTCGCTCGTCGTCCTCGGTGCCGTCGATGATCGTGCCGCGCGCGGCCGGGTCGTAGAGCTGGCCGCCGCCCCCGCGACAGCGCAGCATGAAGAGGGCGAACGCGGTGATGAAGAACGGCAGCACTGACGACCGACCGATGACACGCGAGGCCGATGACCATCTGCGGCTTGCGCCGTGTCGGTCCGCCCACCAGCCGACCGATGGGCTCGAAGATGAGCTTGGCGATGGGCCAGCCGGCGATGATGATGCCGAGCATGGCGGCATCGATGCCCTGGTCCTGGACGAACAGCGGAAGGACTGGCAGAAGCGCGCCGAAGCCGAGCATGACGATGAACTCGGCCTGAGGACCGGCAGCAACGGACCCCAGCGTCGAGCCATGCGGATACGGGCGCGCCCATGGCGCGGCGGACTCGATGAGCGCGTTGGGCATCGGAGCGCAGGCCGGGAGCGCGATCGCGTGTGCCAGACGAGGTGACACCGCGCGCGCGTACCATCGGTGCGATGCAGCTACTTGACGGGAAGGCCGTCTACTCCGCGACCGATCTCGTCGGCTTCCTGGCCTGCGGGCACCTGACCGACCTCGAGCGATGCAAGCTCGCGGACCTCGTCGAGAAGCCCACCCGCAACGACCCAGAGCTGGACATCATCACCAGGCGCGGTGAGCAGCACGAGCAGGTCTACATCGGTCGCCTGCGCGACGAGGGCCGGCAGGTCGTCGATCTGAGCACGGAGCGGCCGGACGGTGCGGACCGCGGAGACCACTACCGCGCCCAGGCTCAGGTCACACGGGAGGCCATCGAGCGCGGCGACGATGTCATCTTCCAGGCCTGCTTCTTCGACGGCTCCTGGCTCGGCTTCGCCGACTTCCTGCTGCGCATCGAGGACCCAGATGCTCCCCTGGGCTGGTCGTACGAGGTCGCGGACACCAAGCTCGCACACTCGGTCAAGGCTTCCGCGCTGCTCCAGATCTGCGTCTACAACGAGATGCTCGCAGCCATCCAGGGCAAGTACCCCGAGCACATGCACGTCGCGCTGGGCGGCAAAGAGAAGGCGACGCAGGGCTTCCGCACGGCCGACTTCAGGGCCTACTTCCGGGCCGCCCGTGCCCGGTTCCTTGACGCAGTAGGACAGCCGGCACCAACGGACTACCCTCCCCCGCCGCCGTCGTACCCAGAACCGGTCGAGCACTGTGGTGTCTGCAGCTGGGAGGATCTGCAGCAAGCGCCGGCGTGCTGACGACCACCTCTCGCGAGTGGCCGGCATCAGCGCGCGCACTCGGGTCGCCCTCGTGGAGCGCGAGGTCGAGACGCGCCGCGGGCTGGCCGGCCTGGAGCTGCCCATGGTTCCGGCTCTCGATGGCACGCGCGCGCCCGTGCTGGAGCGTGTGCAGCGGCAGGCGCAGCTGCAGGTCCAGGGCGAGGACGAGGATCGCAACCTCTACGAGCTGCTGGAGCCGCACCGCACCGAGGACCACGAGCTGGACACCACCAAGGGACTGCTCGCGCTGCCACGGCCCAGCCCGGGTGACCTCTACCTCGACCTGGAGGGTGACCCGTTCACCGGTGAGGACGGCATCGACTACCTCTTCGGCCTGCTGCAGCCCGGTGAGACTGACGAGAACGGTGAGCCGCTGTTCCGCGACTTCTGGAGCAAGGACGAGTCGGGCGAGGTCACGGAGGCTGGCGAGAAGGTCGCCTTCGAGGCCACCATCGACAAGATCATCGAGTGCCTGGACGCGGACCCTGAACTCCACGTCTATCACTACGCGCCGTACGAGCCCAGCCACCTGGGCAAGCTCATGGGCCGCTACAACACTCGCCAGGATGAGGTCGATCGGCTCTTCCGAGGCGACGTGCTCGTGGACCTCTACGGGGTCGTGCGGCAGGGCCTCCGCGCCTCGGTCGAGGCGTACTCGATCAAGAGGCTCGAACCGTTCTACGGCTTCGAGCGGGAGGTCGAACTGCGCGATGCCGGTTCGTCCATCGTCGAGTTCGAGCACTGGCTGGAACTCGGCGGGCACGGTGACGGCGTCGGGTAGGAGATCGCTCGACAAGATCGACGGAGTACAACCGCGATGACGTGGTCTCCACACTCTGGCTCCACCGCTGGCTGGAGGAACGCCGAGCTGAGCTGGCGGGAGAGCTGGGCATCGAGCTGCCGCGGCCGGAGGTGCACTCGGGCGAGGCGGACGAGGAGCTCTCTGAGTGGCTGGCGCAGGTCAAGGCGGTGGCCGATCCGCTCGTCGAGGGCATCCCCGAGGACGAGAGTGAGCGCGATTGGACAGACGAGGAGCAGGCGCGATTGCTGCTCGCCAACCTGCTCGGCTGGCACCGCCGAGAGCAGAAGCCCGATTGGTGGCGCTACTTCAGCCAGCTTGAGCTGCCCGAGGACGAGCAGATCGAGGCGCGCGAGCCGCTGGCCGGTCTGGAGCTCGTCGGTCCGGAGGACGAGGGCAACCGCACCTACCGGTACCGCTTCCCGCCGCAGGAGTTCGACATCGGCAAGCAGCCCACCGACCCGGCGACCGGCAAGAGCCTGCCGGTCATGGACGTGGCCCAGGACCGCAACGAACTCGTGCTGCGCTTCCCTCGGGGCCGGGACATCGAGCATCCGCGGGCGCTGGTGCCCAACTCGGTCGTGCCCTCCAAGGGCCAGGAGCAACGGCTGCTGGACATCGGCCGGTCCGTGGTGGCCAACGGGATCGTTGGTGACGGCGACTATCGTGCGGCCCGGGACCTGCTGCTGCGCCACCCGCCGCGGGTAGGCGGCCAGCCTCCCGGCGACCACCTCCGACATGCCGGGCGAATCAGCGGGCCAGGCGGCCCGGCGCGTCGTGACGGAGCTCGAGCGCAGCTACCTCGCCATCCAGGGACCGCCCGGCAGCGGCAAGACCTGGATCGGCGGGCGCATGATCCTCGACCTCGTGGCCCAGGGCAAGACCGTGGGCGTCACGGCCGGCAGCCACAAGGTCATCGGTAACCTGCTCGACAACGTCTGGGCGGCACAAGGCGACCACCCGGCCTTCGCGGAGCGGCAGGTGATCTTGCGCCAGAAGCCGGCCACGGACAGCGAGCCGACCTGTGCCTACGCGGAACCTATCGGCAGCGCCGAGCACGTCGCGGATGTGTTCGCGGAAGGCTCGGTCGACGTGGTCGGCGGCACCGCCTGGTTGTGGGCCAGCGGCATGCTCCCAGCCGAGTCGGTCGACGTGCTCTTCATCGACGAGGCAGGGCAGTTCTCGCTGGCCAACGCCATCGCCGTCTCCGCCGTGGCCAAGTCGATCGTCATGCTGGGCGACCCGCAGCAGCTGGACCAGCCGCTCAAGGGCTCACACCCGGGCGGCGCCGAGCAGAGCGCGCTGGCGCACTTGCTGGGCAAGGACAACGTGGTGATGCCACCGGAACTGGGCCTGTTCATGGACAAGACCTGGCGACTCCACCCGGACATCTGCGCATACACCTCGGAGGTCTTCTATCGCGGGGAGCTCATGCCGGAGGCCGGCAACGAGCTGCAGGCGCTGGCCGGCGCGGGTCTCGCCGACGGCGATGGCATCCGCTTCGTCGCGGTCGATCACCAGGATGCACGCAACGACAACCGCTCGGTCGAGGAGGCGCGAGTCATCGCGGACATCGTCTGCGACCTGCTGGCAGACAGGCCACGTGGCTGGACCGGGACCTCCACAAGACCTCGATCCGGCCGGGCGACATCCTCGTCATCACGCCCTACAACGCGCAGCGAACGCTCATCGGCGCCGAGCTCCGCAGACGCGGTGGAGCCTGCGCGCGGGTCGCGGTGGGCACGGTGGACAAGTTCCAGGGCCAGCAGGCGCCGGTGTCGATCTACTCGATGGCCACCTCACGACCGGAGGATGCGCCGCGCGGCATGGAGTTCCTGTACTCGCTCAACCGGCTCAACGTGGCCACCTCGCGTGCGCGCTGCCTGACGCTGGTGGTGGCCTCGCCGGCGCTCATCTGGGCCCTGGCGCGGACGCCGCGCCAGATGGTGCTGGCCAACGCCTTGTGCCGATTGCACGAGCTCGCGGACGAGCAGGCTCGGCCGGCATGAGCAGCGGGGTGACCGGTATGGCCGCGCTGACCACGACCGACCAGGGAACGGTCATCGACCCGCAGGACCAGGAGGCGTGGCACGAGTGGGTATCGGCGACCAAGGGCCGCAACTGGCTCAACGACGACCCGCTGCTTGACTGGCTTGACCGTTGCGGCAGGGACAAGGGCTTCATGCAGGATGACGGGGCTGAGGGCTACCAGCCACGCACCTGCTTCCGTGACTTCGTGTTCGGCCAGGGCGACGCCTTCGAGGCCGGCGTGGTGCGACTGCTGGGGGAGCGGAAGCAGGTCGTGCAGATCGCCACGGGCTGGGAGGACAGTCGCTCGCTGGCAGCGGCCCAGAAGACGGTGAAGGCCATGCGTGACGGCGTGGAGATCATCACACAGGGCGTGCTCCGCGATGCGCAGCACCGCACGTACGGGATGGCGGACCTGCTGGTGCGCTCGGACCTGCTCGGTGAGCTATTCCCAGACGACGTCACGCCCGAGGAGGCCGTGGTCGCGGCGCCCGGGCTGGGGCTCGGGGATCGCCACTACCGCGTCATCGACATCAAGTTCCGCAAGCTCGTACTGGGTAAGGACGGGACGCTTGGCGGTTCGGCCAAGTCGATCGCCTACCAGTCGCAGGTGTGGGTCTACAACACGGCGCTCGGGCGCATCCAGGGCTACGAGCCGCCGGTCGGCTATCTGCTGGGGCGCAACTGGAAGCAGGGCAGGGTGCGCGGCACCGGCTGTCTCGAGCGCATCGGAGCCGTGCGCATGGACACGACCTACGACCGCCACGATGGTGCACCGCTCGGCGACCTGACACTACGCGCACACGAGTGGGTCCGCGAGGTTCGACGCGAAGGAGCCGACTGGGACGTGCTGCCGACGCCTACGCGTCCGGAGCTCTATCCGCACATGCGCCGCGACCAGGATGACCCGTGGCACAGGGCCAAGATGGAGATCGCCGAGCAGCTCGAAGAGCTGACCCTGCTACCTGGCGTGAACCCCCGGCTTCGGGCGCGGGCGCACGATCGCGGGCTCGTGCGCTGGAGCGACTCACGCGTGTCGGCGAAGACGCTGGGGGTCGACGGGCCGGCCGCGCGCATGTGCGATGCCGTGCTGGCCGCCAATCGGTCATTCGACCCGGTCGTGCTGCCGCCAACGCTGGAGCTCGAGGATGGATCGTGGCGCACTCCGGCTCCGCTGGAGCTGTACGTCGACTTCGAGACCGTGTCCGGCCTGGCTGACGACTTCACGCGACTGCCTCTCGAGGGTGGCCGTCCGCTCATCTTTCAGATCGGCTGTGGCCGGATCGAGGACGGTCCGTGGCGCTTCGACCAGTGGACGGTCGACCGCCTCGATGAGCCGTCGGAGGTGGCCATCATCGACGCCTGGGTGGTCCGCATGCAGGAGCTCTGCGCCGAGCGTGGGATCTCGCTCGACGAGGCGCGCATCTACCACTGGAGCCCGGCGGAGACGTCCACGCTGACCTCCGCCTACAACGCTGCTCGCATCCGCCACCCGGAGAACGGCTGGCCGCTGCTGCCCTGGTTCGACCTGCTCGACCGCGTCATCAAGGCCGCCCCGGTGACGGTGACCGGCGCCTTCAACTTCAGCCTCAAGTCGATCGCCAAGGCCATGGCGGCACAGGGCTTGCCGGTGACCGCATGGGGCGACGGCCCCACCGACGGCCTCGGCGCCATGGTCGCCGCCTGGCGCGTCGATGAGGCCGTGGCGGAGTCAGGCGGCAAGCTGCTCGACGATTCCCTGATGCGCGAGGTCGCCGACTACAACCGAGTCGACTGCCAGGTCATGGCCGAGATCCTGCGGTTGGCTGCGGGCGCGGGAGACAGGCAGTTGATCGAATCGTCGAGATCGAATAGGATGCACCGGTGACCACTGCCAAGCATCCCAAGCCCCGCGTCGTCGAGCTGTTCGCCGGTGTCGGTGGATTTCGCATCGGGCTCGAACGAACGGGGTGGGACACGGTCTGGGCAAACCAGTGGGAGCCAAGCACCAAGACCCAGCACGCGTTCGATTGCTACGTTGGCCGTTTCGGCGATGGCGGAGCGGTGTGCGAAGACATCCACGAGATCATGAACGAAGCCGAGGCCGGCAGACGCGCCATCCCGAACCACGAGCTTCTCGTTGGTGGCTTCCCCTGCCAGGACTACTCGGTGGCCAAGAGCCTCAACCAGGCGGCTGGCATCGTCGGCAGGAAAGGCGTCCTGTGGTGGGAGATCTACCGCTTGCTGATCATGAAGCGGCCGCCGTACCTGTTCCTTGAGAACGTCGACCGGCTGCTGAAGTCGCCGACCAGCCAGCGTGGGCGTGACTTCGGGGTGATGCTGGCCTCTCTCGCGAACCTGGGATACGAGGTCGAGTGGCGAGTGGTCAATGCTGCGGACTACGGCTTCCCGCAGAAGCGACGACGAGTGCTCCTGGTCGGTCGCCACGTCGGAGCGCAGGAGCGAGATGCGAACGAGGTTGTCTACAAGGGACCGATCGCACGCGCCCTGCCCGTGACCGTGGGACCGGTGCTGTCATCGTCGCCGACGTTCATCGTCGAAGGGACCCCGGCCGACGTGTCCGAGTCCTTCGGGGCCACGAAGGGTGTCTCGCCATTCCGCAACGCTGGATACATGTCCCAGCGCCGGGTCTGGACCCTTGACCTCGAGCCCTCGTGGGACGGGCCCGTCACGGTGCTTGGCGACATCCTGGAGCCCGACGACTCCGTCCCGGAGCATTACTTCATCTCGTCTGAGGAACTCCCCCGTTGGGCATACCTGAAGGGTGCCAAGCGAGAGCAGCGCTATCACAAGGGCTCAGGGACACCCTATTTCTACGTCGAGGGTCCCATCCCCTACCCCGATCGCACGGACTGGCCGGCGAGGACCATCCTCACCGGTGAAGGCGGCCGGACGCCGTCACGCTTCAAGCATCTCGTGCGAGTCTCCGACGGTCGCTACCGTCGCCTCACTCCTCGAGAGCTGGAGCGCCTCAACGGCTTTCCCGACGATTGGACCGACACGGGTATGCCCGAGGGACGCCGCGCCTTCATGATGGGGAATGCCCTTGTGGTCGGCTTGATCGAGCGCGTCGGCGCCGAACTGATGGCGGAGCTCCATGAACGCCGGGGTACCTCCCCGGCCATGCCGGAGGCGCACGAAGCTTCCTAGGTGGCCATTACCGAGTCGAACGGATGACAGGGCTCCCCGTTCGCCTCGACGAGCGCTCGCATCTCCTCGTATCGATCGCGGATCGGCTCCCAATCGTTGACATCGATACCGATGATCGCCGTTGGCAGTTGCACGCCGGCGCGCATGTACGGCAGCATCGAAACGGCCTGCTCAAAGCGAGCCTGTCCCTGGTCGAACAGGCGCGCGAGCGCGTCCGTGGCCACAACGATGACACCAACCTGCGCCGCTCCGGTCGTGCCTGCGATGTGGAACTTGAACAGATCGCGGTAGAAGCTCGCGACGTTCCCGAACTCGACCTCAACGAACACTCCCGACTTCTCGAAGTCACCGCGCAGCCGAGTGTCGATCGGCCGGCCCTCCCGGTCGATGAGGATGTAGGGCTCAGAACTCCAGCCGAGCTCCGATAGAGCCAGCCGGATCTGCCTGTTCATCTCCGCTTGGTCGACCGGCATGAGCGCGCTGGCACGACGGCCACCGATGACCCGCACCTGACGCTTGGGCGATTTGGGACGTCCCGTCGACGTGTAGGGGCCAACTCGCCGGAGGGGCACATCAAGCGTGCCGATCACATCGAGCAGCTCCTCCCACTCATCCCGGAACTGCCCCTGCAGGACCGTCTCGGCGTACTGATGGCTCTCGATCGAGGTCCGCATGTCGGCAGTATGCGACGGGTCGACTGTTCGATACTTGACCGATGCCTCGCCAGCAACTACCCAACCCGCCGCCTTCGTCGCCAGCGGTCCGGGCTGTGATGAAGGCCAATCGGGCGAGGGACACGAGGCCTGAGCGGGCGCTTCGGTTCGCACTTCGGGAGGCAGGGTATCCCGGCTATCGGCTGAACTGGAAGCGAGCGCCCGGTCGGCCGGACATCTCGTACCCCGGTCGGCGGGTGGCCGTCTTCGTGCACGGCTGCTACTGGCACCACTGCCCGCGCTGCCACCCGAACCTGCCCAAGTCGAACCCGGAGTTCTGGGCGCGCAAATTCGAGCTCAACCGGGAGCGCGACGCTCGCAAGCGGCGTCAGCTGGAAGCGGCCGACTGGCGGGTCTTCGAAGTCTGGGAGTGTGACATCCGCGAGCGACTCGGTGGCGTGGTCGCGGAAGATCTCCACGACGCTTGAGCTTCGAGGCTAGCTCGCACTTCCCGCGCGGCGCCTCTTGGCCCGGCCGACAGGCAGCGTCAACAGGAAGACGCCGGCACACACGCCCGGCACCAGCAGCCACGCCGTCGTGATGTCGCTCAGGTCGGCGATGACGCCGAGGAGCAGCGGCGCCATGAGGATGGCCAGACCCGCGGCCAGCACCAGGCGTGCTGACGCCGCGGCCGGCTGGTCGGGCGCGGCAGCGAGGGCGATGGACGCGCACGGCGGGTAGAGGATGCCGATGCCGAAGCCCGCGACGAGCATCCCGGCCGCGCTGACGAGATAGCTCCCCGAGAACCACACCATCAGCACCGCCGCGAAGGTGAGCACGATCCCGGCACGGATGACGAACATCGGTTCGAGCCGGCCCATGGCGCGCACCGACATCACCGCCCGACCCGCGATCATGCCCGCGATGAAGGCGGAGATGGTCAGCGTCGCGTCGGCGAGGGAGACGCCCGTGCGACTCCCCACCAGCGTGCCGCCCCAGACGACCATGAAGAACTCCAGGGCGATGACCGACACGGTCAGCATCCAGGGCAGCCAGTACGCCCACGGCAACCGACCCAGCTCGACGTGCACGGCGGCCTCCGGCCCGCTCGACCGGGTCCACACGTACAACGCACCCAGCAGCACGAGCACCGGCACGACCACGAACTGCCAGTCCAGCCCGGCCGCGACGCCCAGGCCGATGGCCACCGGCGCCATCAACTGCGAGGCCTTTGCGACCAGGGCCGAGCGCGTCAGCTGCACGCGCGCGGTAACGCCCCCGCCGGCCCCGAGCACCTGGTTGACATGCCCGAACATCGTCCCCGCACTCAGCCCGATCCCCAGCGACGCAGCCAGGGTGACCCACAGTGCGGGCCCGACCGCGATGGCCACCAGCGATACGGCCAGCAGCCCCATGGCTACGAAGTGCACGCGACGCACACCCAGCAGCCCATCGAACCGCTCCCCTGCCAGCCCGGCCACGATCATGCCCACCGCCATCGCCGACGAGTGCAGCCCGGCCTCGGTTTCGGACAGGCTCAAGGCCACGGCGATGAACGCGGTCGCGGCACCGACGACGTAGAAGCTGTAGCTGACGGCCGCCTGGTTGACGTAGGCGTGGCGAACGTCGGCAGCCGGCGCAGGGCTGGAGGTCACGCCTCGATGCTACGGGTCGTCCACCGTCGTCCGCAGAGCCACAAGTACCCGATAAGCATGCGAACAGCCCCCGCCAAGGCCCCGTTGCCAAGGTGTCGCCATGACGACGCACGAAGACCCCCTGGTCACCACCGCCACGGTCGACGAGGTGGTGTCGGCCATCGAATCGGTCGACCTCACCGCACCGTGGAGCGAGGTGGCCCCGCGTCTCCGTGTCGCCCTCCCCCGCCGCCGGCCGCTACCGGTCGACATCGATGAGCTACCCACACGCGAGTTTCCGCCGGGCATCCGCGCGGTCCTCGGACTCGACGTCGGCCCCGCCATGCTCTTCGTGGCACGGGAGCAGCTGGCCAGCTGGGCTGTCTCGGCTGATGAGGCGTTCGAGCGGGCGCTCGAGAATGTGCGCGCCAGGGTCACCGCGCGCAAGCAGTTCGCCCTCATCCACGAGCGCATCGCCGATGTGCCCACGCTGGCGTTCCAGTCGCGCGAGGGCTGGGCCTCATCCCTGCTGCTGCTCCCCGATGAGCTGGCGCGTGTCCTGGGCGATCGCAACGGTCTCATCCTCGCGCCGATGCGTGACTTGCTCGTGTGCCTGCCTCTCGACGCCGAGCGAGCGTTTGCCAACTACCTCCTCGATGAGTTCGCCGCGGTCGACATGAACGCGCTCGACATGCCGCTCATGGCCCTGGTTGATGGCCACCTCAGCCACGCCGTTGGCGTGCCCAGGTCGCTCCGGAGGACCTCCCCGATCAACTAGCCGCGCTAACAGCGATACTGATGGCGGACAGTCGGCATGACTCGACATGGCCAAGGCAACGGACACCGAGCTCGTGATCGAGTTCCGCATGCCGAAGCGGAAGCGCCGAGCGAGGAGCGACCCAAAGACGGCATCCTTGAGCGGTGACGCCCGACCCACCGATCGGGTCGCGGTCGCCTCCAGGGACTGACGAGGGAGCGAACATGAACCACGACGAAGCCGTCCGCCTCGCGGTCTATCGAGGCTACGTCGAGGATGGCCGACCACCCACGGTGGAGACGATGGCCATCGAGATGGCCCTCAGTACCGACGCCATCCGCGAGTCCCTCCACTCGCTGCAGGTCGCCCGGCACCTCGTGCTGGACGGCGACGGCAACATCGTCATGGCACACCCCTTCGCCTCCGTGCCACTCGGCTTCAGCGTGATGGGCAGGGACACCCTGTGGTGGGGCGGCTGCGCCTGGGACTCGTTCGCCATCCCGCAGCTGTGCCCCGACGATCCGGAGGTGCTGGTGGCCACGCAGTGCCCGGGCTGCGGCAAGCCACTGGCCTGGGTCGTCAACCGGGAGGCCGCGCCGGTCGGCGATGAGGTCGCGCACTTCCTCGTGCCCATGGCGCAGTGCTGGGACGACGTGGTCCACACCTGCAGGAACCAGCGCCTGTTCTGCAGCGTCGAGTGCGTCCAGCGCTGGACCGACTCGACCGGCCACGAACCCGGCTACGTCATGGACCTGGCCACCCTGTGGCGCCTCGCCTCGAACTGGTACCAGGGCCGCCTTCAGACCGGCTACGAGCGCCGGGAACCGGACCGAGCGCGCGAGTACTTCCGCGAAGTCGGCCTATCCGGCCCCTTCTGGGGCCTCGACTAGGGGTACAAGTGCGCCCGACTTAGGGGCCGAACCGCCTACCCACGCCGGTGGCTCGGCCGCTAACCTCTGCGACCTATGACCGACAACGACTGGCTCATGGAGCTCCTCCTCGACGTCCATCGCGGGCTGCCGCGACAGGGCCCCGGGGACGACGCCTCGACGCTCCGTGCACTCGAGATGTGCACGGAGCTGCCCATGCGGCCGGATATGCTCGACGTCGGCTGCGGCCCGGGCATGCAGACGGTGGCCCTGGCAGCGGCGGCCGGCGGCACCATCACCGCGGTCGACCTCTTCGAGCAATTCCTCGACCAGCTGCGGGAACGTGCCGATGTCGCCGGTGTCCGGGAGCAGATACAGGTCATGCGCGGGGACATGAAAGCGTTGCCCTTCGGGCGTCACTCGTTCGACCTCATCTGGTCCGAAGGCGCGGCCTACATCATGGGCATCACCGAGGCGTTCACCAGCTGGAAGGAGTTCCTGCGGCCACGGGGCTACTTCGTCGTGTCCGAGATCGCCTGGCTGGTGCCCGATGTGCCTGAAGAGGTCTACGACTTCCTCCACGGCCAGTACCCAGACATCACCGACGTGCCCGGCAACCTCGCCCGCATCGGGGACTGTGGCTACGAGATCGTCGGCCACTTCACCCTGCCGAACGAGGCATGGTGGTCGCACTACTACACGCCGCTCGCGGACAACCTCGTAGCCATGCGCGAGAAGTACGCGCTTGACCCACGCGCCCTCGAGTTCATCGGCGAGTCCGAAGAGGAGCAGCGCATCCGACGCGAGTTCCCGGACACGTACGGCTACGAGTTCATCGTCGCCCGCGCCCTCGACCCCGACGCTCCCGGCACTCCCGGCACTCCCGACGCTCCCGACGCTCCCGGCACTCCCGATCCCGACGGGTAGCGCAGCTGAGCGTGGCATCAGCCGTGCTTGAGCCTGGCATCAGCCGGCCTTCCCGCATAACGGGACAACGAGTCCGATTGACAGATGCTGGCGCTGCGTTCTGCCCGCCAGACGGGAAGATCTGACACCGCATCCCGCTCGCTGGGAGGTTCCTGCAGGTTGGAGGCTCAGCACGTCAAGCTGTCGCGCACAGCGGGAACCGGCCCGGCCAATGCTCGGACATGGTGTCTCACCAGTGATACACTGTGAGACATGGCTGATGTGACCATCCGGGAACTGAGGAACAAGGGCGGCGAGGTCGTCGAGCGTGTGATCGCCGGTGAGGTGCTGACGGTCACGCGCGATGGATCGCCTGTCGCTCGTCTCTCGCCGCTGCCGGGCCGGGCCATCTCCGCAGAGGCACTCCTGGAGCGGTCACGCAACCTGCCCCTCATGGACTCCGATTCGCTGCGGCGCGATATCGATGAGGTCATGGATCCGTCGCTGTGACGAGTCACGAACAGGGACTCCTGGACACGAGCACGGTCATCCTCCGCAATCGGCTTCCTTCCGCGGCGGCCCTCCCACGCCATCCGCTGATCTCGGCGATCACGCTCGCGGAGCTCAGCGTCGGGCCGCTTGTAGCCTCGGACGAGGAGCGACCCGCGCGGCAGGCACACCTCCAACGCGCGGAGGCTGACTTCGACCCTCTGCCCTTCGACGGCGATGCCGCGCGCGCATTCGGTCGTGTCGGAGCCTCTCTGCGTCGGTCAGGCCGCAAGGCATCGGCGCGCACCTACGACGCCATGATCGCGGCCATCGCGATCGCGAATGGCCTGCCGCTCTACACCTGTAATCCCCGCGACTTCCGGGACATCGACGGGCTCGAGATCGTGCCGGTCGTCATCCCGGAGTAGAACGCTCCCCGGCAATACACTGGGCGGCATGATGACCAGGGTCGACTGCCCGGCATGGACTGACGAGTGAGCCGGAGACCCCTTGGCGCCAGGCGTGACCGTGCTGCCCGCTATCTGATCCAGACCATCGCCGCGTTCGCAGTGACGGTCGCGGGTGTGCGCTGGTATCTGGACCTGTCTGGCTACCCGATGGTCGGCAGCGGTGACCTCCACATCGCCCACGCGCTATGGGGCGGCCTCGCGCTCTTCATCGCCGCGTTGCTGCCACTCCTCTACTCGGGACACCGGTCGCTCCTGATCTCGGCCGTCCTGGCCGGCGTCGGTGCGGGCCTCTTCATCGATGAGGTCGGGAAGTTCATGACCACGTCGAACGACTACTTCTATGCGCCCGCAGCACCGATCATCTACGGCAGCATCCTGCTGCTGGTCCTGCTCTGGGTCGTCGTCCGGCATCGCGACGTTGACCGCTACGACGCGACCCAAGCCGTCATCGAAGCGTTGGGTGACGGGGTGGATGGTGCCCTGACGGAATCCGACCGTGAGCGGGTCGTCAAGCGATTGCGCGACTCACAGTCACGGGCCGGTGAGACTCCGGATCCGGGCCGGCTGTCGGAACTCCTGGTGGCAGCCCTGCAGTCACCCTCGATGGACGCCCGCCTGGCATCGGAGGGCTGGGTCGCCCGGGGAGATGCCCGTCGGCTCCTCGAGAAGATCCTGCCGATACGCCTGGAGCGCTGGCTGGTCAGACTCTCCCTGGTCCTGTCCGTGTTTACGGCCGCCGTGGCCTCGCTCGTGCTCGTGGCCAGCACCGGCGGAGCGCTCGACGATATCTCGGTCCTCACCCAGAACGCCGGACGGATCGAGTTCCCAACCGAGCCGATCTGGATCTTCCTGTCGCTGGGCATCAACGTCGTGGTCGGTGTGGCGGCGCTGGTAGCTCTGGCGCTCATCGGCCGTGGACGGACTGCGGCAGGGCTGAACATGGCGCTCGTGGCCGTCCTCACCGACCTCGTGGCCGGCGGGCTGGTGACCTTCTATGCGGCGCAGGTCACGGCCCTGACCTCGGCCGTCCTGACGGTGGTGCAGCTGGGCCTCGTCATCGACCTGCGCATCCGCACGGAGAATGCCTCGTTGACGCCGGCGCAACCTGAGTCCTAGGCTCACAAGCGTGTCAGTCGTCATCCCGGAGCAACCGCCGTTCACGCTTCGGGCGCGCCTGCTCAGTCCCCTCCCCGACGGGGAGACGCTGTGGCAGCCCGACGGCGTCATCGAGGTGGACGACGCCGGACGCATCCGCTCGATGGGCGCGGCGGCCGGCGTACCAGAGAGGGCCGAGGATGCCATCGACCTGCGGCCCCTGGTGGTCATGCCCGGCCTGGTCGACACGCACGTTCATATCCCGCAGATCCCGCTGCCGGCCTGGGCGCGGGCATGGACCTCCTCGCCTGGCTGGAGCGCTACGTGTTCCCGCTCGAGCGCGCCTTCGATGTTCCGGCCGCCGAGCGATTGGCCCCGCTGGTCTACCGCGCCATGGCCGCGGCCGGGACCACGACCTTCTCCGCCTATGCCGCGATGTGGGCCGATTCCACGGACGCCTGCTTCCGTGCTGCCGACGCGCACGGCATCCGGGCCACCATCGGCAACGTGCTCATGGACCGCGTCACCTACGACGATCGCACGGCGCCCGGCGACATCCTCGAGGAGGCCATGCGGGCTTCAGCCGACCTGTGCGAGCGCTGGCATGGTGCTGCCCAGGGCCGCCTGCGCTACGCCTTCACACCTCGGTTCGCGGTCTCGTGCACGGCCGACATGCTGCGTGAGTCGGCCTCGCTGGCCGACCACTACGGCGCCACCTGGCAGACGCACCTCTCCGAAGATGATCACGAGATGGCCACGGTGGCAGAGCACTTCCCCGAAGCGATCGACTACCTCGACGTCTACGACCGCGCCGGTGGGCTCGGGCGAAAGGCCCTGTTCGCGCACTCCATCCACCTGTCGGGTCGCGAAATCGCGCGCATGGTCGAGACCGATTCGGCCATCGCCCATTGCCCGGTCAGCAACATGTTCATCCGCAGCGGCGTGATGCCGCTCGCCCGCTACCAGGGGGAAGGGCTGCGCATCGGCCTGGGCACGGACGTGGCCGGCGCGCCGGAGCTGTCGGTCATCACGCAGATGCGCCTCGGCTTCTACCAGCACAACTCCCGGGCCACGCTGATGCCCGGCTCGCCGCCCGTACCAGGCCCGCTCGAGTGGCTGCGGCTGGGCACACTCGGGGGCGCCGATGCGCTCGGCCTGGGCGACGTCATCGGCTCGCTCGAGCCGGGCAAGGAGGCGGACCTCATCGCCATCGACCCTGAACTCGGTCGCCCGCCTGACGGGGAAGCGTGTCGCGATGTCGAGGAAGTCGTCAGCCGGCTCATCTTCCGGGAACGAGCCGGCATGGTCCGAGCCGCCTGGGTTCGTGGCCGCCGCCTTGAGGGCCCCGCCAACGATTAGCATCACGCTATGGCACTGCTAGGCATCGACCTGGGCACATCGGCGGTCAAGGCCGTCGTCATCGACGAATCAACGACCGCGATGCTGGGCACGGGCATGCGCGAGATTCCCATGGAGGTCCCCGAACCGAACCGCGCCGAGCAGGACACCGATGCGTGGTGGGCGAATACCGTCATGGCCGTGCGCCAGGCACTCCACGAGGCGGGCACCAACGAGATCAGGGGTATCGGGCTCGATGGCCACATGCACGGCGGGGTGCTGCTCGACGCCGACGACCGACCGCTTGGTCGCGCCATCACCTGGGCCGACCAGCGCACGGCCGAGCTCATCCCCGAGATCGAAGCCGACATCGGTGTCGAGACGTTCCTGTCGATAGCGGGCACTCGGCCGGCCGCCGGGTTCATGGGTCCCACGCTGGCCTGGCTGCGACGCCACGAACCCGAGCGCCTCGATGCGGCGGCCACCTTCATCCTGCCCAAGGACTACCTGCGACTGCGGCTGACCCACGAGGTCGCCACCGACATCAGCGACGCCTCAGGCACGGCCATGTTCGACGTCGCCGCGCGCAGGTGGTCGACCGAGCTCACCGAGCGCCTGGGGGCGTCTGCCGACATCCTGCCGCCGCTGCTCGAGTCGGCAGAGGTGGCGGGCACGCTGGCCGGACGTGCTGCCGCAGAGCTGGGTCTGCGGCCTGGCATCCCGGTCGCGGCCGGCAGCGCCGACCAGTGCGCCCAAGCCGTAGCCAACGGGCTCATCGGGCCGGGGAACGGATCGGTCACGCTCGGTACCGGTGGGCAGATCATGGTGGCTACCGATGCGCCCCTGGCCGATGCTCAGGGTCGCATCCACACCTTCTGCCACGCCGTCCCCGAACGCTGGTACCAGCTCGGCGCGACGCTCTCCGCCGGCCTCTCCCTGCGCTGGCTGCGCGACCGGCTGCGGCTGCAGTCGGAGAACCCGTACGCCAGCCTTGACCGCCTCGCACGCGACGTGCCGGCCGGCTCCGACGGCCTCATCTTCCTGCCCTATCTCGTCGGCGAACGTTCGCCCATCATGGACCCCGAGGCGACCGGCGCCTTCCTGGGTCTGACCTACGGCCATCGTCGCGCGCACATCGCGCGTGCGGTGCTCGAGGGCGTGGCCTGCTCACTGCGCGCCACTCGGGACGCGGTGCTGGACGCGGGCGGCGGCTGCGAATCGTGGTTGGCAACGGGCAACGGTCTGGCCAGTCCTCTGTGGCGCGGCATCCTGGCCGACGTCTTCGCGGAGCCGCTCAGCTACGTTGACGCGCCCGAACGCACGGGCGTTGGGGCAGCGCTCATCGGAGGCATCGGTGCGGGCGTGTTCGCAGGTTTCGGCGACGCCAGCGAGGCGGCTCGTCCGCCGCTCGTCGTGACCGAGCCCGATGCGGAGCGCGCAGCTCGATATGAAGAGGTCTATCGACGCTATCAGCGACTCTCGGCACTTCTGCTCGAGGATACCCGAAGGGAGCGAGGCGCCCGCGCCTAGAGAGCCGGCTTCCAGACCATCAGGGCCAGGATGACCAGGGTCAGGACCAGCAGGACCACACCGTACAGCTGCATGCGCTTCACGAGGCCCGGGACCGCAGGTTCGGGACCGTCGGGTCCGGGCGGGCCGGCGGTGGCGTCGATGACCTTGTTGAGCGCAGGACGCTGCAGCACCAAGACGATGCCCAGGGCGATGAAGTACAGCACCATCGCGATCGACAGCCAAGCTGCCGACCACTCGGTCGAGCCCGCCTGCACCAGCAGCGCGCCGGTGATGAACATCAGGATGGCGAAGGGCACGATGATGACGTTGGACAGGCGCTTCGAGGCGCGCATGTACCAATTGCCGTGCTGGGGCTCCTTGGCGCTGGCCATGCCGAAGATGGGTGCGTAGAAGCCGAAACCGAACGCGGCGATGGCGCCGAGGATATGCAGGAACATCCACAGGAAGAACAGGTCGCTGATCATGGCCGCTAGCGTAGCGGCGCTGTCGAGTGGTTGCGAGCCGGTGGCGCCATCACGCCTGCCGCTGTCCCTGGTCGACGTGCGTGCTGCTAGGCCCCGTCCCACCATTCCAGGACGCGCGAGCCGCACAAGGTGAGCCACTTCGACGGCTCGCCCGCCGGCACGTCGACCTCGAACCACACTCGACCCGGATGCCGCCGCGCCTGCAGCCACCTCCCGTCCGGCTGCCGTTCCGCGCGGATGGCCTCGATCGCGTCCGCCATCCGGGGGTCGGGTGGAGTGCCATCCAGCCGGGATGCGGCACGGAAGTGGTCGGCGGCGTTGAGCACGTTGTAGAACCAGCGGAATGGGTAGGCGAACTTCGTCACCCACGGCGCCACCGCTTCGCCGGTCGACAGGCGACGCATGAGCCCCCGCTCGAGGAGGTACTCCTGGCCCGCGCGGCGCGCGGCGCGCGTCTCGTGCGTCCCGCCGGTCGTAGCCTCGTGGGCGAGCAGGCCTTTGAGGGCATTCAGCGTGGAGTGGAACGACGACCTGGTCGAGCCCTCGACCCACTCACAGTTCCAGCCGCCGTCGGCCATGCGGTGCTCGACGAACCACGCGGCGAGTCCCTCGACGTCAGCACCGAGCCAGACGCCGTTGGCCAGCGTCCAGGCATTGATGCAGCAGTCGACCTCGCCGCCCCAATACGGCAGGTCGTCGTACTCCCACCGGCTGTTCGCCGCGAGGCGCTCGGCCGTGTCCGTCAACACGGAGGCATCGACCCCCCACTCACGGAGCGAGTTCAGCGACCACGTCGTCGCCGTCCACGGCTGGCCCGCACCCTCCGCGGCCTCCGGTCCCTCGAAATCGAAATCGCGGGGAAAGTACGCGCCACCGGCCCACTGACCGTCGGGGTCCTGCAGGGCCAGCAGCCTGGCGCCGAGGCCCTCGGTCGCGACGCGCGCGCGGGTCGCTGCCCAGGCTTCCTCCGGGGCGCCGAGGAGGTCCCGCTCGACCTGCCAGCGCAGAGCCGGATCAGAGTCGAGCAGCCAGTCGGTCAAGGCACGGTCGACCATGCAGGGATGGTAGCGCCGAATCGTGTGTCAGCGGCAGCGATCGGCCCCAGAGGCCAGCGGTCCGGGCAGGACGTCAATCGTCGTCCACGTCGCCCAGCGCCTCCCGCCCTTCGCGGACGAGCAGGACCGCGATGGCCAGCGCGGCCAGCGGGTCGGCCCACCACCAGCCCAGCAGTGCATTCAGCACCAGGCCGGCGAGGGCCACGGCCGAGAGATACCAGCAGGCCCGCGTCTGCTTCGAGTCGGCGACGAGGGCCCGGCTGCCCAGTGCCTCTCCGGTCTCACGCTTGGCCTTCGCGAGCCACAGCATCACCCCGATGGAGACGGCGGTGAGGACGACGCCGACCGGACTAGCGTCGGGCGCCTCCGCCGCGAGCAATGTGCGCACCGACTCGAAGCCGACATAGGCAGCCAGCACCATGAAGGCGGCGCCGACGAGCAGCTCCGCCCGGCGCTCGACTCGCTGCAGGGACGCCTCATCGAGGCCACCACGCTCCTCGATGCGCAGTCGCCAGATGAGCACGACGCCGGAGATGGTCTCGACGAAGCTGTCGATGCCGAACGCGATGAGGGCGACAGAACCACTGAGCAAACCGGCTCCGATGGCGATGAGGCCCTCGATGATGTTCCAGCCGACCGTGAGGTATTCGAGCAGCAGTCCGCGTCGCAGGAGCGCCGGCCGTGTCAAGGAGGAGCGCATCGGCATACGATACGAGGGTCATGAACGAAACCCTCCGCCACCAGCGCACCACGGCCGAGTCGCCACTCGTGTTGACGCCGCCGGCTCCCGGTGAGGCGCCCGCTCCCACGCTGGGCATCGCCGTCCCCGCACCACTCCGACGAGAGGGCCCCGGCAAGCTGACCGGCGAAGCCAAGTACACCGACGATCTCGTTTTCCCGGGCGCCTGGTACGGGGCCACCATCCGCTCGACCGATGCCCATGCTCGCCTCCTGGGCCTTGAGCTCGATCCCGACTTCGACTGGTCGAAGGTGGTGGTCATG
This sequence comes from uncultured Chloroflexia bacterium, assembly GCA_963705425.1. Taxonomy (GTDB): domain Bacteria; phylum Chloroflexota; class Limnocylindria; order Limnocylindrales; family CSP1-4; genus JAFMJV01. Next base: position 197,686 of record CAVPJO010000001.1, read on the forward strand.
ACTGCCCAGGACATTCCCGGCGAGAACGTCGTCAGCATCATCAAGGACGACATGCCTGCGCTGGCGGCAGACACCATCCGCCACCACGCCGAAGCCGTGGCCTTGATCGCCGCTCCGGACAAGTCCACGCTGCGCGAGGCGAAGAAGCGCATCAAGCCGCGCACCGAGCCGCTCGAGCCGGTCTTCGATCCGCTCCTGTCCAGGCAAGAGTTCGCCGCCTACGAGATCACGCACGGCGATCCGGAAATGGCCTTCGAGCAGGCCACGCTCATCGTCCAGGGTGAGTACCGGGTCGGCCACCAGGAGCAGCTCTACATCGAGAACCAGGCCATGATCGCTGAGCCGCGACCAGATGGCGGCATCACCATCACCGGCTCCATGCAGTGCCCCTACTACGTCCACGGCGCGCTCAAGCGCGCGCTGGCCCTCAGCGACGAGCAGGCCGTCATCACCCAGGCGGAGACGGGTGGCGGCTTCGGCGGCAAGGAGGACTACCCCTCGGTGGTGGCTATCCATGCGGCGCTGTTGGCGCAGCGCATCGGCAAGCCCGTGCGCATGATCTACGATCGCCACGAGGACATCGCCGCCACCACCAAGCGGCACCCGGCCATCGTGCGCTACCGCTCCGGCGTCTCAGCCGATGGACGATTGGTCGCCCAGGACATCGAGGTCATCATGGACGGCGGCGCGTACTGCACCCTGACCCCGGTGGTGCTCTCGCGTGCCGTGCTCCACGCCGGCGGCCCATACGAGTGCGCCAACGTCCACATCAAGGGACGGGCCATGGCCACCAACACGCCACCCAACAGCGCCTTCCGGGGCTTCGGGGCGCCGCAGGTCGGCTTCGCACACGAGCTGCAGGTGGCCCGTATCGCCGATGAGCTGGGCGGCTCGCCGGCGGACCTGCGCAAACGCTGGATCTACCGCGAAGGCGGCATCACGCCGAGCGGCCAGGTGCTGCATGAGAGCGTGGCCGCCGCCGAGGTCCTCGAGCAAGCCACCGAAGCCGCCGACTACGAGAGCGTACGTGGGGTCAGCCGGCAGACCCGCTCGATCCGCTGGGGTCAGGCTGCGGAAGCCGGCTCGGGGTTCAGCTCCACGCGCGTCCATTCCGCATCGGGCATCGGCCTGGCCATGGGCTGGCACGGCGCCGGCTTCACCGGGCGCGGCGAGATCATGATGGCCAGCATCGCAGGCGTGGAGCTCGGTGACGATGGCGTGGTGCGCCTGCTCATCGCCAACACCGAGATCGGCCAGGGCACCAACACGGTCATGCCCATGATCGTGGCTGAGGTGCTGGGCATCGAGCCGCTGGAGGTCGAGCTGGCGCCTATCGACACCTCGATCGTGCCCAACAGCGGCCCCACGGTAGCTTCGCGCACGGTCATGGTCGTCGGTGGCCTCGTCGCCAAAGCCGCCAAGCGCCTCCGAGAGACGGTCGAAGCGCGGTCTGGAGGCACGTTCGCGGATGTCTACCGGGCCGATGCCAGGGCCCACGGCGCGACCCGCATCGATGAGCAGTACGAGTCCGCGACCGATGTCGAGTTCGATGATGAGACGCACACCGGCGATGCCTATCCGGCCTTCGGCTGGGCATGTGCGGTGGCCAAGGTCGACGTCGACCTCGACACGGGAGAGGTGCGCGTGCGCAGCGTGGTCAGTGCCGACGACGCGGGTCGCGTCATCCACCCTTTGCTGGCTGAAGGGCAAGTCGAGGGCGGCACCCTGCAATCGGTGGGCTACGGCACCATCGAGGAGATGAAGCTCGAGGACGGCCGCTACTTGAACGATCGCCTCTCGACCTACCTCATCCCGACCTCGATGGACGCGCCACGCATCAAGGCCATCCTCGTGGAGGCGCCATTCAGCGGCTCACCACACGGCGCCAAGGGCATCGGGGAGTTGCCTATGAACGTGGCGGCGCCAGCCATCGTCGACGCGATCCACGACGCGGTGGGGGTTTGGGTGACGGAGCTGCCGGCCACGCCCGAGCGAGTGCTCGCGGCACTGGAGGACAGGTCATGACGGCCGTGCGAGAAGGTTCGACTCCAGGAACTACCTACCGCTTCACGGTCAACGGCGAGTTGCGCGAGCTGTCCCTGCCGGGCATGCGCCGGCTGCTGGACGTACTGCGCGAGGATCTTCGGCCTGACCGGCACGAAAGAGGGCTGCGGCGAGGGTGAGTGTGGCGCCTGCACGGTCATCCTCGATGGCTTGGTCGTCGACAGCTGCCTGGTACCGATCTGCCAGGTCGATGGTTCACAGATTCGCACGGTCGAGGGGCTGTCGAACACGGAGACCGAGGCGCTGAGCCCACTGCAGCAGGCCTTTCTCGAGCGCGGCGGAGCCCAGTGCGGCATCTGCACGCCGGGCATGCTGATGACAGCACAAGCCTATCTCGACGACGGCGGTTCCGCCGCCGAGGACGACATCCGCGAGGCCATCGCCGGCAACCTCTGTCGGTGCACGGGATACACCAAGATCGATCGACGCCATCGAAGCGGCCGCCGTGGCGCGCAAGGAGCAGGCCTGATGGTCGTCGAACCCCCGGTCGTTAGCCCGGCTACCTTGTCTGAGGCGCTCGGGCTCATGGCCACCGGCGAGTACCGACCCCTGGCCGGGGGCACGGACCTCATGGTGCAACTCGAGGCCGATGTGGTCGAGCCACCGGCAGCCGTGCTTGACCTCTCGCGCCTCTCGGAGTTGAAGGGCATCAGCACCGACGGCTACGACGTCACCATCGGCGCCCTCACGACCTACACCGAGCTACGCCACTCGCCGGTCCTCTCGGCGCGACTGCCGGCGCTGGTGGAGGCGGCAGCAACGGTCGGTGCCGCTCAGATCCAGAATCGCGGCACCATCGGCGGCAACGTCTGCAACGCTTCCCCTGCCGGCGATTTACTGCCGGTCCTGCTGGCCGTGGACGCCACCTTCGACGTGGGCTCAGCGGCTGGGGAACGAGAGTCCAGCGCGTGAGTTCTGGACCGGATATCGACAGAGCGCACTCCGCGATGACGAGCTGCTGCTGCGCATCCGCTTCCCCGTCGAGCGAGTCCGGCGCACGCGCTTCCACAAGGTCGGGACGCGTGCCGCGCAGGCGATCTCAAAGGTCGTGATGGCGCTCAGCTATCGAGATGAGGACGGCATATGGCGTGAGGTCCGTCTGGCCCTGGGGTCGGTGGCGCCGACGACCATCCGTGCCCGGAACACGGAGGCTGTGCTCGAGGGATCGCGCCCGGGCGAGTCGGTCGCGGACGCAGCTGCGACGACGCTGGCTGGGGAAGTCGCGCCCATCGACGACGTCCGCTCCACGGCCGGCTACCGACGCTCGGTCAGTGCGCGGGTCCTGCACCGGCTCCTGCGCGAAGAAGGAGGCTGGTAGGGCCGACTCGGCCACCTGGCCGTCGCGTGCCAGGGCATGAGCATGGGGCGGACTACGACTGCAGTCCATCCAAGTCGGCAGGTGTGTCCACGTCGGGCATGACTCCTTCGACGGGCACCTCTTGCACCATATCGGGACGACCGGCGATGAGCGGGCCGAGTCCGCGGTCGCCATCGAGTTCGTCCACCCAGCTCCAGGCCGACCGAAGCAGGAGCACCGGATTCCCGCCGGCCCCATGGACGTATCGCGGCACCACGACGAGTCTGTCCGGGGACCGCATGTGGGCGGCGGCGGCAAGCTCCTGCATCACGCTGGCTTGGAGCCGCGGCTGGTCACCGAGCACGATGAACGTGCCATCGAATGGATCGGGCAACGCGCGCAGCGTGTCGATCCCGATCTGCAACGACGAAGCCAGCCCGTGGTCGGGCGCATGGTTGCGGACGCGGATCTCATCGCGCCAGGCGAGCGCTTGCTCGATCGCGTCCGCGCCGTGGCCCAGGACGACGACCGTCGTGGCTGGGGCGAACGCCCGCACCTGAACCAGTACCCGCGCCAGGAGCGGCTCACCATCGATCTCGGCGAGCATCTTCGCCCCGGGCTCCGGACCGAAGCGTGACCCGGCGCCCGCCGCGAGGACCACGACCGCGAGGCTCAGTGTCCGTCCATCCACGCGCCGACGGTACACGCCGGCGAAGCCGCGGTGAAGCCGCGACCGGCACCCTCAGGCCTATGCCCATCAAGGAGCGAGCCCGGGACCGTGGCCAGCGCCAGGCACGATCGGCCCTGTCCCAACTGAGCTCGGAGCTGCGCGAGGCGCGGTTGGCCGCAGGTCTGAGCCAGGCGCACGTCGCCTGGGCGGCAGGTCTGACGCAGTCGCGCGTGAGCAGGACAGAGCGCGGACAGCGCCTGCCGCCACGCCTCGATGAGCTGGCACAGCACTGCGCAGCACTTGGGCTGCGGCTCTCCTTGAAGGCCTATCCGGAATGGCTGCCGGTGCGGGATGCCGCACAACTCCGCCTGCTGGCGCGGTTCCGCTCCAGGCTCGGCCCGGGTCTGGGCTGGATGTCCGAGGTGCCCATTGCGGGTCACGGCGATCTGCGAGCATGGGATGCGCTGCTCCGCGCTGGCGAGACGATCGGTGTCGACGCCGAAACCAGGCTGCGTGACATCCAGGCGCTTCAACGGCGCGCGGAACTCAAGTGGCGCGACAGCGGCGTGGACAAGGTCGTGCTCGTCGTCGCGGCCACCAGACACAATCGAGCCGTCCTGCGCGAACACCGACGAGCCCTGGCCAGCACCTTCCCCTTGGACACCGGCGCGATCATGGCGTCGCTTGGTGCTGGAGAACCTCCCGGTGCGAACGGCATCGCCATCCTCTAGCGCGAGGGAGACGGCCCATGCCGCCCAGGGAGACGGCCCATGCCGCCCAGGGAGACGGCCCATGCCGCCCAGGACTACATGGACCAACCACTCACCTGAATCGCGCCGACTCCCTGGTCCCATGTGGTCCTCTGCGGGCGTTCTCAGTCAGCAGGGACTCGCACGAGAGTCGCATGGCACCCCCAGGCCGTCGTGACTCGAACGATCGAGCCGGACGTGTTCCTTGGTCCATGTAAGCGTGGACGGCATAGAGGCCGCAGAGCTGCAGAGGGACGCGGACCCCGGGAGGGTGCGATCTGCGAGCCACAGAGGCACCGAAACAGGCCCGTCATCACGAGCGCCTACCATTCGCCAGGATGACCACGCACACGAACCGCCTCGCGGGCGAGACCAGCCCGTACCTGCTGCAGCACGCCCACAACCCGGTGGACTGGTATCCGTGGGGCGACGAGGCGCTCGAGCGCGCCGCAGCGAGGACCGACCCGATCTTCCTGACCGTCGGCTACTCCGCCTGCCACTGGTGCCACGTCATGGAGCGCGAGTCGTTCGAGGACGAGGCCACGGCGCAGCGTCCTCAACGAGCACTTCGTCAGCATCAAGGTCGACCGCGAGGAGCGGCCCGACGTCGACGCGCATCTACATGAACGCGCGTGCAGGCCATCGACCGGGTCGGGCGGCTGGCCGATGAGCGTGTTCCTGACGCCGACGGGCAAGCCCTTCTTCGGCGGCACCTACTTCCCGCCGACGAGGCCACGGCACGGCATCGCCTTCGTTCGGAGGTGTGCGCTCGCTGGCGCGAGGTCTGGGAGCGCGAGCGCGCGAGTGAGTCGAGCGCGGCGCGGAGCGCATGGCCGAGCACGTGCGCCGGCGGACGCGCCGGCGGCTCTGAGTCGCTCGGGCTGCAGCGTCGAGCCGGGTGCTGCTCGGATCGCTCGCTCACGGCCCTCGCGCAAGGACTTCGACGCCAGTAACGGCGGCTTCGGCGGCGCGCCCAAGTTCCCGCACGCCATGTCCATCCGAGCTGCTGCCTGCGCGAGCACCTACGACGGCGCACGCGCGACCCGCGCCTGGCATGGCCGCGCAAGTCGCTCGAGCGCATGGCGGCGGGCGGCATCTACGATCACCTCGGCGGCGGCTTCGCACCGCTACTCCACGGACGCGAAGTGGCTCGTGCCGCACTTCGAGAAGATGCTCTACGACAACGCCCAGCTGGCGCGCGTCTACGCCCACGCCGCGCAGCTGACCGGCCAGGAGTCCTACGCCTACTTCGCGCGCGAGACCCTCGACTTCGTGGCTCACGAGCTGCGCAACCCGCCCGGCGGCGCCTTCGCGGCCAGCCTCGACGCCGACACCGACGGCCAGGAGGGCCTCACCTACGTCTGGCGCGCAGCCGAGATCCGCCAGAGTCCTCGGCGACGACGCGCCGCTCTTCGAGGCTGCCTATGACGTCGCCGACCGGGGCAACTGGGAAGGCCGCGCCATCCTCAATCGCGTGCGCACCGACACCGACCTGGCGGTCGAGTTCGAGCGCCCGCGCGACGAGGTCCGGGAATCCCTGGCCGAGGCCCGCGTGAAGCTGCTGCGTGTCCGTGACGAGCGACCACAGCCGGCTCGTGACGACAAGGTGCTGGCCTCCTGGAATGGCCTGGCCATCGCCGCCTTCGCCGAGGCCGGCATCGCGCTCGGCGAGCCCTCCTTCGTGGGCATCGCCACGGAGGCGGCCGACTTCATCCTCGACAACATGCGTGCCGCCGACGGCCGGCTGCTGCGCTCGTGGAAGGACGGCCGCGCCCGGCACGCTGCCACGCTCGAGGATCACGCCCATCTGGCCGATGGCCTCCTGGCGCTCCATGAAGCCACCTTCGAAGAGCGCTTCTTCATCGCCGCTCGAGAGCTGGCCGACACCATCCTCGAGCACTTCAGCGCTGAGGGTGGCGGCTTCCACGACACCGCCGACGACGCTGAGACGCTGTTCGCACGACCGCGCAACCTGCAGGACAACGCCATCCCGTCGGGTGGCTCGATGGCCACGACCGTCTTGCTCCGCCTCGCCGCGTTGACCGGCGAGGGCCGCTACCGCAGCGCCGCCGAGCGCGCACTTATGCCCGTCGTGGGCATCGCCGCGCAGTACCCGACCGGATTCGGGCAGTGGCTGCAGGCGTACCAGCTGGCCAGCACGCCCATCGACGAGATCGCCATCGTCGGCGACGCCGAGGCCGACGACACCAAGGCGCTCCTCGAGATCGCCCGTGCGGGCTACCACCCGGGCCGCGTCGTCGCCCTCTCGGCCACACCTGACACCTCGGCTGTGCCGCTGCTCCGCGATCGGGCCGCGATCGACGGTCGCGCCACCGCCTACCTCTGCCGCGGCTTCGCCTGCCAGCGCCCCACCACCGACCCGGCCGAACTGACCGGCCAGCTGGAGAAGGCTCGCTCGTCGTAGGCTAGGGCCATGCCTACCGATACCCTGCGATGACGACCTCCCACGCCCCGCGCGCCATCATCTTCGACCTCGACGGCACGCTCGTCGACACCGTCGGCACCCGTGTCGATTCGTGGATGGCGGTGTTCCCGAAGTTCGGGATCGACCCCGACCCCGAGTTCCTGGCGCCGTTGATGGGCTCCGATGGCAAGCTGCTCGCGCGCATGGTCGCCGACCACTACGAGGTGACGCTGCAGCCCGGCGACGACGCCCAGATCGATATCGAGGCTGGTGACGAATTTCGCGTGCTCAACAGCCAACCCAGGGCGCTGCCGGCTGCCACGGAGATCCTCGAGTCGCTGACCGACCGAGGCATGCCCTGGGCCGTGGCCACCTCGAGCCTGCCCGAGGACGCCCGCGAATCGGTGGCGTCGCTGGGCCTGCGCTCTATGCCGCTCATCTGCGACGGTGCCGACGTCGAACACGCCAAGCCGGCCCCGGACCTGCTCCTCAAGGCCGCCAGTCTGCTCGAGGTCGAGCCGAGCGAGACCTGGTACGTCGGCGACTCGCGCTGGGACATGGTGGCCTCGAAGGCGGCCGGCATGCGCGCTATCGCCGTCCTCACGGGCGCCACCACGAAGGCCGAGCTCATCGAGGCCGGCGCCGACGTCATCTACCCCACGCTCGGGGAGCTCATGGCGGAGATCCCGCCCGGCTAGCCGTCGGCTCCAACGCGACCGGGTGCCTGGCGGTCGTCACCGGCGAGGAAGTCAGCGGCCTCCTTGACCGAAGCTCGGACCTCCGGCGTGACCTGGCTACGCCGTCCATGGCTGGAGTCGTGAGCGAACGCGTCGAGCCTCGCCTCGATATCGCGCATGCCCTCGAGCTGCCGGTCGCGCAGCGCATCCAGGGTCCCGCGGCCGGCCTCTGCAGCCGCGACAAGCACCTCCCCTAGATGGGCGAGGCACCACGGCGCCGACATCACCGCCTCGTACCAGGCCGCATCGGCCCCGGTGAGGTCGACGAGGCGCTTGGCCGCCGAGGCCGCCAGCGTCACCTCGCTCTCACAGACGGGGCAGTCCCAGGCCGCACGCGTAGCCTCGCGGATCCGCCGTGAGGCGCGGAAGCCACCGGCGCCCTCCAGGCGACGGCGCCGCGCTCCCAGCTGGGAGCGCAGGAAGATACCGCCACCGACACCGTCCCCGTTGCCGGCCGTGTCAGCGACCATCGCCGCTCGGACGTGCCGCCCGCAGAACCCACCGCCCCCCACGAAGCGCTCGCGATAGGCACGGTCGCTCGTGTGCTGATAGAGCAACGAGTCGAGGTACTGCGGCGCGATCCTGGCCACGTGGTGGCACATCGGGCAGCCCGGCCCGCTCAGGGCCTCGACCAGCGCCTCATCGCCCATCGACCGCGCTTGCGGCCGCGGTCGCTCGGCAGGTGTCGGTTCGGGCGCCATGACTCGGCAGTCTACGACCTCCCAAGACCCGCCTGGACGTGGTCAGGGGCTGACCGTGAAGTCGCCCTGCATGGTGAAGTAGTGGCCGGCCACGGTGCACGCAAAGCGCAGGTTGCTGATGTCGTCGGGCACGGTCCACTCGAGCTCCTGGACACCGGTGCTCCAATCGGGAAGGCCGGTGTCCGTGGTGTTGCCGAAGACCTGTAGCTCCTCGTCGGTGCCGATGTAGAAGTTGTGCGGGAAGCCGGCGGTGTTCTCGATGCGGAAGACCACCGTCTCACCAGGGGTCACGCCGATCTCACGAATCTGCTTGCCGTCTTGGAGGAAGCGGATCGCGGGATCGGCCTCGAGTTCGATGACACGGGCCCCATCGGTTGCCGGCAGCGACCCTGCCATCTGGTCGGGATCCACCGATCCGACGGGGGCCGGGCTGTCAGCCGACTCCTCAGGCGGTACTGAAGCCGCCGCTTCGGCACTCACGCCGATCTCCGAGAAGGTGCCCTGCATGGTGTAGAAGTGGCCGGCCACCGTGCAGGCGAACTTCAGGCCGGTCAGGTCGTCGGGCACGACCCAGTCGAGGGTCTGCACGCCGCTCGACCAGTCGGGGATGCCCACGTCGGTGGTGTTGTCGAAGACCTGTAGCTCCTCGTCGGTGCCGATGTAGAAGTTGTGCGGGAAGCCGGCGGTGTTGTCGATCTCGAACCTGACGGTCTCACCCGGCACGACGGGGATGTCCGGGATCGGCTGCCCATCGGCATCGGTGAAGCGCAGGGCGCTGTCAGCCTGGAGGGCGATCACGCGGGGTTCGCCGGCGGCGACCGCGGGAGCTTCGGGCTCTGCCGAAGCGTCGGTCTCGGCGGGAGCTTCGGGCTCGGCCGGTGGAGTGGAGGCTTCGGCCGGTGCTTGGGGCTCGGCCGGTGCGGCCGCGCTGGCCTCGGCGGGCGAGAAGGTGCCCTGCATGGTGTAGAAGTGGCCGGCCACCGTGCAGGCGAACTTCAGGCCGGTCAGGTCGTCGGGCACGACCCAGTCGAGGGTCTGCACGCCGCTCGACCAGTCGGGGATGCCCACGTCGGTGGTGTTGTCGAAGACCTGTAGCTCCTCGTCGGTGCCGATGTAGAAGTTGTGCGGGAAGCCGGCGGTGTTGTCGATCTCGAACCTGACGGTCTCACCCGGCACGACGGGGATGTCCGGGATCGGCTGCCCATCGGCATCGGTGAAGCGCAGGGCGCTGTCAGCCTGGAGGGCGATCACGCGGGGTTCGCCGGCGGCGACCGCGGGAGCTTCGGGCTCTGCCGAAGCGTCGGTCTCGGCGGGAGCTTCGGGCTCGGCCGGTGGAGTGGAGGCTTCGGCCGGTGCTTGGGGCTCGGCCGGTGCGGCGGCGGAAGCTTGCACCTCAGCGGGGGCGGCTGACGATGCTGCCTCGTCGCTCTCCGATACGACCGGCGCGAACGTCCACGCGGTCCCGGACGAGCTGGAGCAGGCAGCCAGGACGAAGGTGAGCATAAGCAGGGCCAATACGGCGCGGGAGAGCGAGGTATTCATGCGCCGGATGCTACGTCATCCACTCCATTCGGGCCCGGCGCCGCCAGCACCCCACTAGGCACCAGCCCCTGGCGGATAGCCACGCCGGCGGCTTCTGTGCGGCTGGACACGCCCAGCTTGGCGAGGATGCGCCGCACATGGACGTGGACCGTCCGCTCGCTGATGAACAGGCGGGCGGCGATGTCGCGGTCGGTCCGGCCCTCGGCCAGGATGTAGAGGACCTCACGTTCGCGCGGGCTGAGACCGTAGGTGTCCGCGGGTCCCTTGCGCAGCGAGGCGATGACGCGTTCCTCGATGTCGCGCGCGATGTCCAGGCCGTCTCTGGCAGGATCGCCCGAACGACCGGGGCCCACGGCCACGACCACCGGCGGGCGAGGCTCGACAGCGACATGGCTGGGCTCGGTGCCGGCCGATACCGGCAACGCCACGCGGGCACGCGTCCCGAGGTCCACGATCTCGCGCAGCAGCGGCAAGGCCGGCAGGTCGCGGGCCAGGCGATACGCCTCAGCCAACGGCTCACGCGCCTCTACACGGGCGGACTCCCGGTCCTCCTCCGGAGCGAGCGCGAGGATGGCCAATGCTTGCCACCAGCGGGCCTTGGCTCGACGGTACGGGTTGGATTGCTCCTGCCAGGCTCGGGCCAGCCTATCCCAGGCCTCCGGTTCCGGGTGACCCCGCACGCGCTGGGCATGGGCGCGCACCGTGGCCAGCAGCAGCTCGGCTTCGCTTCGAGCCCCCAGCGGTGAGAGGGATGAGCCCGCGACATATGCCTCGGTGGCGGACAAGACGCTGTCGGCCAGATCTCGAGCGCGCGCGATGAGGCCGGCATCACTGCCGGCGCGCCCATGATCGGCGGCGGCCGCGGCAGCCTCGAGTGATGTCGATGCAGCGTAGACCACCACTCCCAGCTCGTCGCTCGCGAGGGCACGAGGCCACTCGCGCTCGGCGATGCTGAGCGCTTCATCGATGCGGCCGTTCCACAGCCCCAGGCTGACAGCGGAACGCATGACCATGCCCGTCCAGTGGCCCGGCGAGACCGTCTGCAGCTCCAGCAGCGTCTGCCCCACGACCGAGGCGGCCTCTTCATCAGCGCGCGACTCGGTCAGTAGCAGGCCCAGCACGAGCAGCGACAGCCAGGTGATCTCACGACGTCCCGTCTGCCACTTGAGGTCGTTGCGGCATTCGCGCTCGGCCTCCTCCCATCGTCCCAGCTGGTACAGGATGTCGGCTGCGTTGCCGCGCAGAAAGGCTCCGTAGGTCGCCTCCAGACCGCCGGCCGCAGCCTCGGCCAGGAACTCCTGCACTACCTCCAGTGCCTCCTCCCGCCGCAGGTCGAGGTCCAACAGCGTGGTGCGGTTGGCGGCCACACGCATGAGATCGTCAAGCCGGCCGGCCTGCCGCGACAGGGCGGCCGCTTCCTCGAGCAGTTCGAGGCCCCGCCCCGGATCACCCAGGTAGGCCACATCGACGCCCTGGGTGCAGATGGCATGGCCGCGCACCTGGAGCGTGTCCTCGCCGGCCGCCGCGGCAGCCTCGGCGGCCGTCAGCGCCTCCGCCGCGATACGAGCGCTCTCGGTGAAGCGACCGTCGATCATGAGGTGCTGGGCCAGCGAGGCAAGCACATGGGCTCGACTGCGACTCGGCTCCGAAGGCATGATGCCCAGCGCCCGCTCCATGGAGTCGACGGCGCCGTTGAGATCGCCGGCATTCCACAGATAGCGTCCCAGCTCCTCGTGCATCTCGCCGAGCGACAGGCGCGTGGCGGCGTCCCGTCCACGACGAGCACTCGAGGCTTCACGAGTGGCGCGGCTCTCGATGGCCCGACGCATCAGTGCCACGGCACGCCGGAACGAGCCGGCGGAGGATGAGGCGCGTGCCGCCCCGGCCAGCAGCTCGGCACCCTCCTGGGGGCTGACCGGCTCGAGGCTGGGCAGCTCCAGCGCCTCTTCGTAGTGCAGCAGCACCGTCTGGGCGGGGTCGAGTCGGGCGGCGAGTCGGGCGGCCTCGATATGTGCGGCGCGTGCCTCGGGCGGCCGCGCGGCGCGCGACCAGTGCCACGCTGCCATGGCCGGCTCCGCCTGGAGCCGCTCGGCCAGTGCCGCGTGGATGCCCTGTCGCTCGGGCGTGAGCTCCATGGCCTCGACGGCCTCGGCGCAGAGTTCGTGGCTGCTGGCCACACGCTCGTCGATCTCGATGACGAAGCCGCCAGCCAGCGCCTCGTCAAGCGCCTGGATGGTCAGGCGCCCATCGGGCGGCCGCACGCCTAGCACGGTCGAGCGCAGCAGGGGCACCCGCGCGCCGGCCATGACTCGGACCAGCCGGGCACCGTCACGTGAGAGCGCCTCGACCCGGGCGCCATACAACTGGTCGAAGGGGTCGGAGAGGCGCACACCCTCGAGCGACCCGGCACTGCGCGCCAGTTCCTGCGCGATGAGCGGGTTGCCGTGAGCACCCTCCGTCACGGCGGTGAGGAGGTTCTGGGCCGGGCCGCTCCCCCAACGCATCGACGATGAGCCGTTCGAGGTCGCTGTTCTCGAGCGGCCCCAGCTCGAGACGCACCACCTCGGGATCCGCCATCAGGCGATCCGCCAGTGCCTGCATGGGGTGACGTCGATGGACCTCATCGGGCTGATAGGTGATGACCAGGCAGATGGGCAAGGCACGACCGACATCCTGCAACGCTTCGATGATGCCGCGCGTGGCGGGGTCGGCGAAGTGGACGTCCTCGAGGACCAACAGCATCACGCCACCGGAGGCCAGTCGTTCCAGCGTGCCCAGGACCGATTCGAGGACACGCCGGCCGAGCTGTTCGGGAGCGCTGAGCTCCGGCGGCGCATGGTCGATGCCAAGCTCGTCGAGCCGGGCGGCCAGTCCGGGCACCAGGGCGCAGAGATCGTCGCCGACACTGGCTACGACCTCGATCAGACGCTCATCGGAGAGCCGGCTGAAGGAGCACGCCAGTGCATCACCGATGGCCTGGTAGGGAATGCCGAAACCAGGCTCGTAGGCACGGCCACGGCAGGCGAGGACGCCGGGCACGCTCGAGACACGCGTCGATAGCTCGTCGAGAAGACGCGTGCAGCCGATGCCGGCCGGCCCGGTGAGCACGACGCGTCCGAGTCGCCCCTCTGCGACACGACGCACGGCTTCGGCCAGCTGGGCCAGCTCGCGCTCTCGACCCAGAAACGCCATAGACCGGAAGCATAGACGCCCGGTGCCACATACTCACGCTCGTGTCAGATACCAAGGACCCACTGAGCCCACGCGTGGTGCACCCGAACAACACGCTCAACGAGCTGGCCGGCGATGAGTGGCTGTACTTCACCAAGTCGCTGCTGACGACCGCCTACCCGTCCGAGCTCGGCCACGCTGAGCGCAAGGCCCACGGAGCCAACAAGCCGCCGCGTCTGATGGCCCGGCTCATCGAGTTCTTCACCAAGGGCGGTGAGCTGGTGCTGGACCCCTTCGCCGGTGTCGGCGGCACGTTGCTTGGGTGCGGCCATCTGCCGCTCGCCGCGCCAGGCATTGGGTTTCGAGATCGAACCGCGCTGGGCCGAGGTGTACTGGCGCCGTGGTGGAGTCGGCAGCAGCCGAGAACGATGGCGCCGGCCCGGTCCTCAAGGACCTCGGCGACAACGATCCCGGCGGACCGCGCCGCTTCGACGGGTCGGGCTGCCGGCTGGTCCTCGGTGATGCCATGGAGCTCATCAAGGACCTCAGCGACGCCAGCGTCGACTTCGTCGCCACCGACCCGCCCTACAACCCGCAGCTCAAGGCCACGATGTCCGGTGGAGCACTCTCCGCGAAGTTCGCCAACCGTCGCACCGACTACGCCATGATCACCGAGGACCCGGCCGACTTCGCCAACAGCGCCTCCTACGGGGAGTATCTCGAGCGCATGGAGGCCCTCTTCGGCGAGTTGCGACGGGTACTGCGGCCGAAGCGCTACGCGGTGGTCATCGTGCGCGACGCCTACCAGGAGGGCAGCTATCGCTTCGTGGCCTCGGACCTCGCGGCGCGCGCGGAGCCGCATGGCTTCACCAGCAAGGGTGATCTCATCTGGTACCAGGCCGGCACGCGGCTACGGCCATACGGCTATCCGCACGCCTTCGTGCCCAACATCGTCCACCAGCACATCCTGGTGCTGCGCGCCGAGTAGTCGCGGTCCGACTACCCGACTACCCCGCCACGAGACGATCCCGGAGTGCCCCGTCGCTGGCCATGTCGATGACCGTCAGCGCCATCGACAGGGCACCGTCGAAGATGGCCTGGTCGGCCGAGGCCGTGGCGCAGGCATCGGCAAACGCGGCCTGGTGGGGCACCGCTCCGTCCGACTCGACCCCGATGAAGGGGTGGATGGACGGAACCTCGTAGCTGATGTTGCCCATGTCCGTCGAGACCGGAGCTGGCGGATCGTCGCTGAAGACGCGCCCCAGCGACTCTGCATGCCGCCGGTAGATGGCCGCCAGCTCGGAATCGTGGCGCATGTCCGTATAGGCCGTGTCGGCCTCGAGCTCGAGGCTGCAGCCGGTCGCCAGAGCACCGGCCTCGAAGCAGTTGCGGACCTTGCCCAGCAGCTCCTCCAGCCGCTCGGCCGTACCGGCGCGGACCATGTAGTCGGCCCTGGTCTCCTTGGGGATGATGTTGGCTGCGTCGCCGCCCTTGGTCACGAAGCCGTGGATGCGGTCGTCGGGCAGGATCTGCTGGCGCAGCAGGGCGATGGCCGTCTGGGCCACGACCATGGCGTCGGCAGCGTTGACGCCCAGCCAGGGGAAACCCGAAGCGTGGGCCTCGCGACCTTTGTAGGTGATGGCCAGCTGCTGCACCGCGATGATGCTGGGCTCGGCCACATCCACGGTGTAGGGGTGGACCATCATCGCGGCATGGACGTCCTCGAAGAAGCCGCCTTCGATGAAACCGATCTTGCCGCCGCCACCCTCCTCGGCTGGCGTGCCCAGCAGCGTGACCTTGAGCCCCAGCTCGTCGGCCAGCGGCGCCAGCGCCAGCGCGGCACCCAGGCCGGCGGTGCAGATGACGTTGTGGCCGCAGGCGTGGCCGACGCCGGGCAGGGCGTCGTACTCGGAGCAGATGGCGATGTGCAGCGGGCCCGAACCGACCGAGCCCACGACCGCGGTGGGCATCTCGCCGTAGCCACGCTGGGTCTCGAAGCCGGCCGCCTCGAGAACATCAGCCAGCCATGCTGCTGCCTGTTCCTCTTCGTAGCCCAGCTCGGGATTATCGTGGATGCGGTGCGAGAGCTCGATGAGCGCCGGGTAGGCGGTCTCGAGAGCCGCTCGCGCCGTGCCGTATGCGTCGCGTCATACGGCGAGTCTACGCCGGCAGAAAGGTAGGAGCTGAGGCGCCCGTACGCCCGGCCCAGCCCTAGAAACCAGTCGTGGTCGACCCGTTGCGGCCTTCCGAACCCGAGCCGGTGCCGACGGTGCCCCCGGAGTAGCCGTAGCCGCGGGAGCTTGTCGTAGTCCGGGGCGCAACGACGCGCGCGCTCTCGATCCGCAGCGTCTCCGCGACCGAGGAGCGAACGGCCGAGACCTCCACTTTCGAGGCAGAGCCCGATACCGCGGACGTGGCCGAGGTCGAGCCGGTGGGCACGGTGCCGGTCGGTGAACTCGCCGGCTTGGCACTCGATGACGGGGTGACCTTGGGTTCCGCCTTGGCGGCCGGGGCGGACGAAGCCAGCGTCGCCGGGGCAGGCTTGGCCTCAGCCTGGCTCTCGCCGGTCTCGCCACGCAAGGGCGCGCTGCCACGGATGGTGGCGGACGCATCTCCGGGCGACTCGGTGAGCATGTGCATCTCGCCCTCGACCGAAGCGCCTTCGTGGAGCATCAGCTTGTAGGTCTCGACGCGGCCGTTGATGCGACCGCTGGCGCGTGCCTCGAGGCGCTCGCGACAGGTCAGATTGCCGGTGAACTCGCCGGCGACGATGGCCTCATCGACGATGACGTCGGCGTCGACCTTCGCGCCGTCCTCGATCCTGACCTGGACGGCCTCGATACGACCCTTCACGGAGCCCATCACGACCACGGTGCCGCGAGAGGTAAAGGTGCCTTCGAGATGATCGTCCTTGGCGATGACCGAGTCGTCGGGCCCGGGCCTGGACTCGTTGGCGACGGGCTCGGGGCTGGTCGTGGCGTACGCCGGCATCACGGGCTTGGCCGGCTGCGGGGGCAGCTCACGCATGCCGATCGGAGCTGGGGACTGATCGGCGGCAGGCTGGTCCGCGGACTGACTGAACATGGTTCCTCCTGGAAGTAGGACCGTCAGTGTATGTGCAGGAATGGCCGATGCTGGTGGCCTCGGGAGGGCGAACGCCGACCTAGTGGTGACCGAACGCCACACTTGTGTCCGCAGACGACACCCAGGGGCCCCGGAGCGGCCCCGCGATGGGACAGAAGTACCAACTCGCGGGCTGTGACCTTCGTCGCCAGGCGACATTTCTTGAATGGTCGTCACGAATCACTCGCTCCGCGTCGATGAGGCTGCTACGCTCGCGCCAACCGTCCCGTGTGTGCGGGCGTCGACGTGCACCGACCCGGCAGGGACGACGACAGCAACAGAAAGGTGAGTGGAGACAGAATGCATAGACCCATCGGAGTAATCCTCCTCGCAGCGGGGGCAGGCTTGGCCGGCCTGTACAACCTCTACAAGATGCTGGTGTTTCTCGGCATCGTCGACTTCCCTATCGGCAAGTCGGATCAACGGTGGCCAGAGCATGTCGTTCGACGAGGCACAGTGGGGCGCAGCCCTCTGGACGCTCCTCATCGCCGCCATCTGGCTGTGGGTCGCCATGGGCTTCTGGAACCTGCGGCTCTACGCCGTCCAGTTCGGCATCTTCATCAGCCTCTTCACGCTGATCTGGGGCTTCTTCGCCCTGCTGTTCGGCTCCACTGTCGAGGCTGAGACGATCCCCTGGCTCCTCGCCGGTGCCATCTTCCTGTACCTCAGTTACCCGGGAGTCCAGCAGGCCTTCGTGGCCAACGAGAAGTCGAAGCTCACGCCTGAGCAGGTCGCCGCCATAGAGCAGCTCGAGGCGGCCAACACCGCTGCCGCCGCCAAGCCGCCCCCAGGGATGGGCACGCCCGCTGCGGCCGCCGCCCCCGCTGCCCCCGCCAAGCCAGCCGCGCCGGCAGACACGACCGGATCGTCAAGGATCGTAGGCCGCATGATGTGACCATGGTGGGTCACGGATAGAAGCATCGACGTCCGCCGCGGACCCATCGGGGTCGGGCGGACGTCGTCGTTGTGCGTCCCCGGCCGCATCGGTCGGGGACGTCCCTCGTCTAGCCGCCGAGCGCGGCGATCATCACCTCGAGCGGAGCCTCATGGCCTGTCCAGGCCTTGAAGCGCGGCGGCGCCCTGGCGCGCCAGCATGCCCAGGCCGTCGACGGTGCGATACCCCTGGCCGCGGGCCAACCGCAGCAAGGCCGTGTCGGAGCGCTCTGGGTTGAGGTCGCACACGATGGCATCTGCTCTGAGACCAGCCAGGTCGACGGCGACGTGCTCCTCGGCGGCCGCGCCACTGCCCATGCCCACCGGCGTGCAGTCGACCACGACATCGCAGGCCGGCACCACCAGGGTGCCCTGCCACGGCATCGACACGGCCTCAACCGAGGTCTTGTCGTTCAGGATCGAGACCAGCTCGTCACGCTTCGACGGCGTCCGATTGGCGATGGTGATGCGCCGCGCCCCAGCCAGCGCCAGCTCCACCGCGACCGCGCGGGCGGCGCCTCCGGCACCGAGCAGCACGACGTCCAGCCCACTCGGGTCGATGCCTTCGTCGCGCAGCGACCACACGAAGCCGGAACCATCGGTGTTGGAACCGATGAGTCGGCCATCGGGCTGGCGCACCACGGTGTTGCAGGCGCCGCTGATGTCAGCCGACGGCTCTAACCCGTCGAGCAACGGGATGACCGCGACCTTGTGCGGGATGGTCAGGTTGAAGCCCCCGAAGCCAAGCAGGCGAGCCGCCTTGATCGCTTCGGCCAGGTCCTCCGCTGTGACGCGGATGTCGAGATAGCGCCAGTCGAGGCCGGTGGACTCGAAGGCGGCATTCTGCATGATCGAGGTGGGGTTGCCCTCGACCGGGTCGCCGAACACGGCGACGTACTTGGTAACCATCGTTGCATCTCCAGGTACGGTGTCTTCCTCGGGGTCGGAATCGGCGGTGTGCCCCACACTCGGCAGTGTGCCCAACACTACGACCGCAGCGTCCCCGGCACCGAGCGGCCACGCAAACGGTTGGCCCTCGCAAGGAGTATGTTCGAGGGAGTCCGCAGCACGGGGGCAGCATGAGCGATCGACTGACCGCGACCGAGGTCGCAGACCTCAGGGAATGGGCCTACCGCATCAGACGCTTGACCGTCGAGATGGTGGCCTGGGGACAGTGGGGTCATATCGGCGGCTCGTTCTCCATGGCCGAGATCCTGGCCACGCTCTACTTCCGGGTCATGCATGTCGATCCGTCTGACCCGGGCTGGGCCGGACGCGACCGGCTCATCCTCTCGAAGGCCCACGGCTCGCCCGGTCTGTACGCTGCGCTGGCGCTGCGCGGCTACTACCCCATCGACGCCATCTACACGTACTGCGAGATCGATGGCCTGCTCGAAGGCCACACCGACATGACCCGCACGCCCGGACTGGAGTCGTCCGGCGGTCCGTTGGGCATGGGTCTCTCGGTCGCGGCTGGCAGGGCCATGGGCCTGCGCTTCAAGTCGGGCTGGACGAACCGGGTCTTCTGCATCCTCGGCGACGGGGAGTGCAACGAGGGCAACGTCTGGGAGGCGGCCATGGCCGCCGCGCACCACCGGCTCGACAACCTCATCGCCATCGTCGACTACAACAAGGTCATGGCCAAGGGGTACGTGCAGGCGCTCATGGACATCGAGCCCTTCGCCGACAAGTGGCGAGCCTTCGGCTGGGAGGTGCTGGAGGTCGACGGCCACGATGTCGAGGAGCTGGCCGACGCCCTCTATCGGGCGCGCTGGGTCCTGCCCCACGGCCGGCCCATCGTGGTCATCGCTCACACCGTCAAGGGCAAAGGCGTGGAGATGGCCGAGTTCAACCCCAAATGGCATACGCATGCGCCCGACCCCCAGACCGCCGACGCCATGCTGCGCGAGCTGGGCAGGCGCTACGGCTACCCCGAAGAAGGCTACTCACGCCTGGCGCACGAGGACCAGAAGGAAGTGTTCTATGGCGGCGAATAGCGGCCCCGTGGAGATGCGCCAGGCCTTCGGTGACGCGCTTGTCGAGCTGGGCAGCGAGCGCGAAGACATCCTCGTCATCGATGCGGACCTCGACACCTCCACGCGCACCTCGATCTTCCGTGATGCCTTCCCCGACCGCTTCATCCAGGTCGGCATCGCCGAGCAGAACCTCATGGGCATCGCCGCCGGACTGGCCCTGGAGGGCTTCATCCCCTTCCCCTCCACCTTCGCCTCGTTCGCGACCCGGCGGGCGCTCGACCAGATCGCGCTGTCCATCTGCTATCCCAGGCTGAACGTCAAGATCCCGGGCTCCTACGTGGGCCTGCCCACCAGCCGCGCCGGAGCCTCACACACATGTATCGAGGACATCGCCGTGATGCGGGCGCTGCCGCACATGCGCGTGGCCGATCCCGGCGACAACGCTGAACTGCGCGGCGTCATCAGGGCCGCGGTCGAGAGCCCCGGCCCGGTCTACTTCCGGGTCACGCGCACCACGCTCCGCGACATCTTCGAGCCGGGCACGTCTTCGAATGGGGACGCGGCCACGTCATCCGTTCGGGCGACGCCGTCACGCTCATCGGCACGGGCATGATGACCAACCGCTGTCAGGCAGCCGCCGAGCTGCTGGCCGCTGACGGTATCGAGGCCGAGGTGGTACACATGGGCTCGGTCAAACCGCTCGATGCTGACCTCGTGGTCGAGTCGGTGAGTCGCACGGGCTGCGCGGTCACCGCCGAGAACGCGACCATCGCCGGCGGGCTCGGTGCAGCCGTGACCGAGGTGCTGTCCGAACGCGCGCCGGCCCCGGTGGAGCGCATCGGCGTCCGTGACCAGTTCGTCGAGAGCGGCCATGTCGATGAGCTCTTCGAGCATCACCGCATGCGCCCGGCCGACATCGCCGCGGCCGCTCGACGCGCCATGGACACCCGAGACCTCCGGGCGCGCTGAGGCGACGACCCTGGGCCGGAACGGCGGGGGCTAGGGACATCAGCTGCTGTCGCCGGATGAGACCCCCAGGAACTGGGCCAGCGTCGGAAAGAGAGCTGGAGCACAGGCCACGATCGGTGCACCCTCCCAGATCGATCGTCAGCGAAGAGCAGGTCGTTGACGACACCGCCGGCAGCTTCGACGACGGCCACGGCCGCGAGCGAATCCCAGGCCTGGATATGAGGTTCGACGTAGCCCAGTAGCCGCCCGCAAGCGACGTAGCAGAGGTCCAGCGTGCCCGAGCCGTCGCGGTAGAACATCGCGCCTGCTCGCAGGACTCGATCGATGAGCGGGACGATGTCGTCGGCCCCGATGCGGGGCGAGTAGCCGACTGCCAAGGATGCCCTCATCGAGCCGGGTCGCGTCGCAAACCGCGATGGGCTTGCCGTTGAGTGTCGCGCTCTCACCTCTCCGGCCGATGAACAGCTCGTCGCGGGCCGGCGCGTCTACGAAGCCCATCTCCACCGCGTGGCCGCACACGAAGGCGATCGAGACACACCAGGAAGTCAACCCGTGGACGAAGGGCTGGGTGCCATCGATCGGATCGACGACCCAGATGCCGTCGGCCCCGCGACCTCGCCGCGACCGGTCTCCTCCCCCAGGAATGCATCGCCCGGGAAGCGGCGATGCAAGCCGCTCCGGATGAGACGTCTCCGTGCTGACATCTGCCTCGCTGGCCATGTCCTGACGCCCCTTGCGCGGTGACGTCGAGCGACTCGCGGTGCCCGAAGAACCCGAGCGCATGTGCACCGGCTTCGACGATGAGGTCAGCGCGAAGTCGAAGCGGGCATCGCAGGCCCTCATCGGACATCGGTCCTGAAAGCGCCCTAGGCCCCACCCGAAGCCAGGCGCTTGCGGTACTGGTCGATGCCGACTGCGGCGAGCACCACCAGACCCATGATCACCTGCTGCCAGAAGGAGGACACGTTCAGGATGACCAGCCCATTGATCAGCGTGGCGATGAAGATGGCCCCGACAAGCGTGCCCAGGATGCCACCCTTGCCGCCGGACAGGCTCGTGCCGCCGATGACGACCGCGGCGATCGCCGAGAGCTCGAAGGTGATGCCGGCGATCGGCTGGCCGGAGAAGAGACGGGACGAAAGGACCACGCCACCCAGCGCTGCCAGCAGGCCGCAGATCACGAACACGGCGGCGACGACGCGCTTGACGTTCACGCCCGAGAGTCGCGCGGCTTCCTTGTTGTCGCCCACGGCGTAGACCTGGCGCCCGAAGGTCGTTTGCGAGAGCAGGAAGTGGCAGACGGCATAGACGGCGATCATCACCAGCACGATGTAGGGAATGCCGGCGACCTCACCGGTGGCGAGGATGCGGAAATCCTTCGGCAGACCGGTGACGGCCTGCCCGTTGGTGAAGACGTAGGCCATAGCCGCGGAACAGCCACATCGTGGCCAGGGTCACGATGAACGCCGGGAACCCGAGGTAGCTGACGGTGAAGCCGTTGATCCCGCCCGCGATCATGCCTCCGAGCAGCATGATGCCGACGCCGATGAAGATCGACCCTCCGTCGGCGATGAATGACGTTCCGAGCACCGACGACAGCGCCAGGACCGAGCCGACCGAGAGGTCGATGTTCGCCGACAGGATCACGAACGTCATGCCCGCCGCGATGATCGCGTTGGTGCTCGACTGGATGAGGACGTTGGTGATGTTGCCCTGCGACAGGAAGTGCGGCGAGAGCGAGCTGAAGACGACGACCAGGGCGATGAGCATGAGCAGCACGCCAAAACGGCCAAGCAGCTCTTGCGCGACCAATCTGGCGTTCCCGCTTCGGCCTGGGGATGCCGCTTCGCTGGTGACTCCAGGTCCGTCTTCAGTCGTCATGCCGTTTCCTCACTCGACGTTGGTGACTTGACGCACGATGGCGTCCTTGGTGACTTCCTCTGGCGCAAGACCTCGCCGTGATGCGCCCCTTGGACATGATCAGTACGCGGTCGCAGGTCGCCAGCAGGTCCTCGACCTCCGAGGAGATGACGATCGCGCCCCGGCCCTCGCGGGCGAAGTCCCGGATGATGCCGTGGACCTCAGCCTTGGCGGCGACGTCGATACCGCGAGTCGGCTCGTCGAAGATGAGCACGCGACAGCCTGCGTGCAGCCACTTCGCGATCACGACCTTCTGCTGATTGCCACCACTGAGGCTTGACGCCTCGTCGGGCGCGCGGCCCTTGATGCGAAGCAGCTCGATGAGCTGCTCTGCCGCCACGCGCATGCGCCGCCGCGAGATCACGCCGCGCTGGCTGACCTTGTCAAGGTCGGTGAGCACGATGTTCAGGTCGATGGGCAGACCCAGGTTCAGGCCCTCCTCCTTGCGGTTCTCGCTGAGGTAGCCGATGCCGTGGCTCATGGCCTGGCCAGGTGAGCTGCAGTCTGAACTGCTTCCCCTGAGATGCGGACGGTGCCCCCAGTTCGCGGGTCGGCGCCGAAGATCATGCGAGCCAGCTCGGTTCGTCCGGCGCCGACCAGGCCGGCGATCCCAAGCACCTCGTCCTCGTGGAGCGTGAACGAGACGCCGTGCACGCGCTCGTCGTCGCGCATCTCCTCGACGACCAGCAGCTCTCGCTCAGGCGCGGTCAGGATGTCGCCTGGGCCGGGCGGCCACGTCCTCCATGGTGCGGCCGGTCATCATGGTGATGATGTCGCCCATCTCGATGTCGGCGGTGCGCACCGTGCCCACGACCGCGCCGTCTCGCAGGACCGTGGCCCGATCGGCGACGCGGAAGACCTCGTCGAGCCGGTGCGAGATGTAGATGATGGTGACGTGCTTGCCCTTGAGGGCATCGATGACCGAGAAGAGCTGCTCGGTCTCGGACCAGGTCAGCGCGGTGGTCGGCTCGTCCATCACGAGCACCCGGCAGTCGGAGGCGAGCGCCTTGGCGATCTCGACCATCTGCTGCTCTGGCATCGACAGCGTCTCGACCCTGGCATTGACGTCGATGTGCTCAGCATGCAGGACGGCCAGCTGCCTGCGCGATTCCTCGCGCATCTTCGGGAAGTCGATGACCCTGGCGCGCCTGGCGCGCAGCGGCTCCTTGGTCAGGTAGATGTTCTCGGCGACAGTGAGGCTGGGCAGGAGGCTGAGCTCCTGGTAGATCTCGGCGATCCCGAGATGACGCGCTTCGAGCGGATCGTATCGATGTGGTGCTTCGTTGCCGTCGATCCGGATGACCCCCGAGTCGCGGTGTTCCGCTCCGCCGAGGATCTTCATCAAGGTGGACTTGCCGGCTCCGTTCTCGCCGAGCAGCGCCATGACCTCACCGCGCTCGACCGAGAGCGACACATCGTCGAGCGCTCGCACGCCGGGGTAGTCCTTGGTGACGTGCTCGATCTCGAGAAGCGCCGTTGCCGCTGCCACTGCCGTCATCTACTGACTCCGTACATGTTTCGGGTCCACGAGCGAGGAGCGGCTGCTGCGCGCCCTCTCGCTCACGAACCCGGAGGAGGAGTGTTCGGGGGCCAGCTACGCAGCCCCCGATGAGTCCTCTAGTAGCCCTTGTCGGTCACACCGCGGAGCGGGAACCGATAGGCAGCGAATTCCTCGATCGTCTGGTCGGTCTGGCCCTCGACGAGCTCAGCCGTGACGAGCGGACCGGGATAGATGATCTCGCGATCGAAGGTGGTGTCGGGGTTCAGCACCAGCGTGGTCGCCAGGCGCGGGCCCATCTCACCTTCCTCGCGGTTCGGGAGCGCCACGAACGCATCGAGGTCGCCGTCGAGCACTGCGTTGACGGCGTCGAGGATGCCGTCGTAGCCGACCAGGATGAGGTCGTCGGGTCCCTTGCCCGCCGCGATCGCACCGTTGATCATGCCCACGGCCATCTGGTCGTTGGAGGCGAAGATGGCCTTGATGTCCGGATTGGCGGTGAGCATGTTCTGAGTCGCGTCGAGCGCGAGGTCCGAACGCCACTCGGCGCCCGCGGTCGCCACGATCTCGACGGGGTTCTCGCACTCGGCGATGCCGGCCTCGAAGCCTCCCTTGCGGTCGACACCGGTCGACTGCGCGAGCAGGCCTTCGAGCAGACCGACCTGCGCCACCCTCGGCACCGAGCGCGGCACAGATGTAGGCACCCGCCTTCTTGGCGCCGGCGAAGTCATCCGCGCCGACGTATACATCTACCAGTGACGGGTCGTCGATACGGGTATCGAAGCTGATCGATCTTGATGCCTGCCTCGCGAGCCCCTTCGATCGCTGGGATGATGCCCTCGGAGCTCGACGCTGAGATGATGATGGCGTCGACGCCCTGCTCGATGGCAGCCTCGACGATGGCGATCTGCTTGCCGAGGTCGACCTCTTCCTCCGGCAGGGAGATGGTCATGTTGATGCCCAACTGCTCGGCTTCGCGCGCGGCGAAGTCGGCGACCGAGATCCACCACGGGTTGTTCAGGGTCTTCCCGATCCACGCGACATCGATCTCAGACGGGTCGGTCGGCACATCCTGTGCGACGAGCCACCGAGCTCGTCGCCAGGGTCCCACCGAGTACGACCGCGAGTGCGGCCGCTGATGAACGCTTGATGATCACTGCGTAATCCCTCCACATTTCTGCCCGCGTGTTCGCCGGGCGTGCCATTGACAGAGCGTATGCGTTCGCCAGGCACTCCTCCTTTCGCCTTCGCGCCTAGAATATCCATTCATTGACGCGATTGTATGCAGCCGCGACGGATGCTACGCGACGACAATGGCTGTGTCAAGCACACACCTGGAGGGGTCCGGGACTGACGCGCCCGGTTGACGGACCCATCCCGTCCGGAGTACATTCGCCCGCGATGCATATCCTTGCAGGTATGGATGTCCATACAGATGGCGCGGCTGCAAAGCGCCGACAGCGACGCGGTGCCATCATCGGGTGCGCCCGAGCCTCCATCGAGAGCGCGCGTGCGCTATCGCGACGCGCCCGAAGGTGGCGGGGCTGTGCCGAGACAGGAGCACCCTGTCGCGAGGCACCTGGAGAGCTGGACCGGAGGAAGCATCATGTCCACTGAGCCGATGATCCTGGCCATCGACCAGGGCACGACGAACACGAAGGCCATCCTCGTCGATGGCGAGGGAGTCGTTCGGGGCATGGCGTCGAGGCCAGTCGACATCGAGTTCCCGCAGTCGGCGTGGGTCCAGCAGGATGCGGAGTCCATCTGGCAGAGCGTTCGCGAAGCTGTCGACGAGTGCCTCCAGACGGCGGGGTCGCCGCCCCTGGCTGCCGTGGGTGTCTCGAATCAGCGCGAATCTGGGTTGGCCTGGGACGCTGCTACCGAGCAAGCCTGTCGGGCCCGTGGTCACGTGGCAGTGCCGTCGCTCCGCAGACTTCTGCGAACGACTGCGCGCTGCGGGTCTCGAGGATCAGATACGAGGACGGACCGGGCTGCCCATCGACCCCATGTTCACTGGCTCCAAGATCAGGTGGCTGCTCGACAACACGCCCGACGGGCATGCACGAGCCGCGCGCGGAGACATCCGTGTCGGCACCGTGGATAGCTGGCTGCTGTGGTGCCTGAGCGGCGGTGCGTACCACCGAACGGACGTGAGCAACGCCTCGCGAACACAGCTGCTGAACATCTCCGAGGGGCGCTGGGATGCGGTCCTGCTCGAGCACTTCGGCGTGCCCGAAGCTGCCTTGCCCGAGATCCTCCCCTCCAGCGGCGTGTTCGGCGAGACGGTCGCCTGGGATCACTTCCGGCGGGTGTCCCCATCGGCTCCCTGATCGGCGACTCGCATGCCGCGCTCTTCGGCCACGCAGGCTTCGCGGCCGGGTCGGTCAAGGCGACCTACGGGACCGGCAGCTCATTGATGACGCCGACAGCCCAGCGAGTCGACAGTGACAGCGGCCTGGCCTCGACCATCGCCTGGGGCCTGGACTCGACCGTCTACGCCCTGGAGGGCAACATCTACGTGACCGGCGCGGCCGTGCAGTGGATGGCTGACTTCGTCGGCCTCGACAGGGCCCGGCGAGGTCGCCCAGCTGGCCGAGACCGTTTCCGACACCGAGGGCGTGTACCTGGTCCCGGCCTTCGTCGGCCTCGGAGCACCGCACTGGGATGACGCCGCACGCGGCATGTTGACCGGCCTGACCCGTAGCTCCAGCTTGGCTCAGGCCGCGCGTGCGGTCATCGAGTCGATCGCGTACCAGGTCCGGGACGTCTTCGACGAGATGCAGGCCGCGACGGGTGGGGTCCTGCGCGTGCTGATGGCCGACGGCGGTGTGACCCGCAACTCCCAGCTGATGCAGTTCCAGGCCGACATCCTGGGTGTGCCGGTGCAACGCAACAACACACCCGAGCTATCAGCCATGGGCGCCGCCTACCTCGCCGGCCTGGCCGTCGGCGTGTGGCCCTCGACCGAGGCCATCGAGGCGCTACCGAGGTCCATCGACCGTTTCGAGCCCGGCATCGATGAGGCCCGAGCGCGAACGCCTCTACCGAGGCTGGCGTGAGGCCGTGGCCCGAACCATGTACCGGCCCTCATGAGCGCACCGCCAGTCTCCATGGCTCGACCGGAGGAGGCGCGACAGCTGGCCAGGGTCGCCCGCCTGTACTACGAAGACGGGCTCACGCAGGCGCAGATCGCGGACCAACTGGACCTGTCCCAGGCGAGCGTGTCCCGACTTCTCAAGCGCGCCCTCGAGCAGCAGGTCGTGCGCATCACCGTCACCTCGCCGTCGGGCTACTACCCGGAGCTCGAGCGGGGCCTTCGCGAGGAGTACGGCCTCAAGGAAGTGATCGTCGTCGACCACAACACCGACGAGGACCGCCTGCTGCGCAACCTTGGCTCGGCCGCTGCGTACTACCTCGAGATCGACGATCAAGCCGGACGATGTCATCGGCGTCTCGTCGTGGAGCGAATCACTGCTGGCGACGGCTGATGCGATGCATCCGCTGCGGACGCCGCGAGGGACCAGGGTCATCCAGATCGAGGGCGGCATCGGCGACCCGAACAGCGAGGCGCACGCGTCCCACATGACCCAGCGGCTCGCCGATCTGTGCGGCACCGAGGCGATGATGCTGCAGGCACCGGGCGTCGTGGGGTCCGTCGACACGAAGACGGCGCTGGCCACCGACCCGTACTTCCAGGATGTCATCTCGCACTGGGCGGAAGTGACGCTGGCCCTGGTGGGCATCGGTACGCCCGAGCCATCACGACTCCTCGCGCGGAGCGGCAATGCCTTCGACGAGGAGGAGCGGCGGGGTCTCGCCGAGGCAGGAGCCGTCGGCGACATCAATCTTCATTTCTTCGATGCGGTCGGACAGCGCATCGAGTCCACGCTGGACGAGCGCGTGATCAGCATGGGACTCGACCAGCTCAGGCGAGTGCAGCGGTGTGTCGCGGTCGCAGGAAGCGAGCGCAAGTGGCAGGCCATCCGCGGAGCCATCCGTGGCGGCTGGATCCACGTGCTCGTGACCGACAGTCTCGTCGCCCGCCGGCTGCTGGACGACAGCACGTAGACCGGGCGTCACGCTGCCGAGACCTCCGGGGGGCACGTGGCATCGAAAGACCCGGAGTGGAGGTGAAGCATGGTGGCGCAGGCTCGATTCGAAGGACAGGTCGCTGTCGTGACCGGCGCGAGCCGGGGTATCGGTGAGGGCATCGCTCTCCGTTTCGCGAACGAGGGCGCTTCGGTCGTCGTCGCCGCCAACGAGGAGGCCGTCCATGAGGCCGGTGAACGGGTCCGGTCCGCGACCGAGTGCGAAGGTGCTGTCGCTCGTCGTGGACGTCACCGACCGGCGCCAGGTCGAAGGTCTCTACGAGCGAACGGTGGCCGCGTTCGGCCGGGTCGATATCTCGATCCAGAATGCCGGCGTCATCACCATCAAGAAGCTCGATGAGCTGACCGAGGAGGAATGGGACCTGGTCCTGGACGTCAACACCAAGGGCGTCTTCCTGTGCTGCCAGGCCGCAGCCAAGCACATGCTCCGACAGGGCTCCGGTCGGCTCATCAACACCGGCTCGGGCCAATCGCGCGACGGCTTCATCTACACACCCCACTACGCCGCCAGCAAGATGGGCGTGGTCGGCATCACGCAGAGCCTGGCCAAGGAGCTGGCCACGAGCGGCATCACCGTCAACGCCTTCTGCCCCGGCATCATCGAGACCGACATGTGGAAGTACAACGACAAGGCCTGGGGCGACCTGCTCGGCGATTACAAGGAAGGCGAGCTCATCGAGGAGTGGGTGCAGAACAACATCCCCATGAAGCGCGCCGGCACCCCCGACGACGTCGCCGGGCTGGTGCTCTTCCTGGCCTCGGAGGATGCCGCCTACATCACCGGCCAGACCATCAACGTCGATGGCGGCCTGATCATGTCCTGACCGGTCGCCGGCGCGGGGCGTGAGAGCTCCGCTCACCTGGCACCAGCGCCGCCTGAGACATGCCGTGGCTGACTTCGCGTCAGCCACGGCCTTCGTCTCGCCCGGGGCATCCAGCGCAGTCTCGATTTGACAACAAACCTATGCATCCTCATCATATGACTCACCATACGAACGTGCATAGCCATTCAAGACGTGCCTACTCCACCTTCTTGCCTGAGTACTGCAGCCGACTCAGGACCTTGGAGACAGGGTTCACGTAGACACGGATGATCACAACCGCTAGCAGGGAACGACCAGTGGTAACCGACCTCGGCTGACATGACGGAACGACTGCGGCAACGCGCCATCGACGTGCGCCTGCGCGACCTCAAGATGGTGCACGGCGCGGGTCTCGGCCACATCGGTGGCGAGTTCTCAGCGACGGACATCCTGGTCACGCTCTTCTTCGGTGGCGTGCTCCGCTACGACCCCAAGAACCCCGACGATCCCGAACGCGACCGATTCGTGCTCAGCAAGGGTCACTCGGCCGCGGCGCTCTACACCACGCTGGCCATGGCCGGCTACTTCGATGTCGCGGAGCTGGACACGTTCCTCGCGCCCCTCTCCCGGCTCAACGGCCATCCCGACCGCAACAAGGTCCCGGGCGTCGAGACCAACACCGGACCCTTGGGCCATGGCTTCCCGGTGGCGGTGGGCATCGCCATCTCGGGACAGATGGACGGTGCCGAGCGGCGCACCTTCGTGCTCACCGGCGACGGTGAACTGCAGGAGGGCTCGATGTGGGAAGCGGCCATGTCGGCCGGCCACTTCGGGCTGGACAAGCTGGTCTGCATCGTCGACCGCAACCGGCTGCAGCAGGGCGATCGCACCGAGCTGACCATGGGCCTCGACCCGCTGCCGGAGAAATTCGAAGCATTCGGCTGGGCCGTACGTGAGACCGATGGCAATGATCCTGCCGCGCTGCTCGATGTCTTCGCCGCTCTCCCGTTCGAGGCGGGCAAGCCCAACTGCATCATTGCCAACACCACCAAGGGCAAAGGCGTCTCGTTCATCGAGGATCGCGAGGGATGGCACCACCGCGTCCCCACTGACGCCGAGTACGAGCAGGCCGTGGCCGAGCTCGAAGGGAGCCGGGCATGACCACCGCCGCAGCCGCGCAGCTCTACGACTGCCGCGACGCCTTTGCCGATACGCTCATCGAGCTGGCCCAGGCCGATCCCCGTGTCGTGGCCGTCGTCAACGATTCGTTGGGTTCGACCAAAGTCTCCAAGCTGGCGGCGGTCATGCCCGAGCGGGTGGTCAACGTGGGCATCGCCGAGCAGAACATGGTCGGCATCGGGGCCGGTCTGGCCAACGGTGGCAAGATCCCCTTCATCTCAGCCGCATCGCCCTTCCTGACCGCTCGAGCGCTGGAGCAGATCAAGGTCGACGCCGCCTACACCGGCGCCAACGTCAAGCTGGTCGGTGTCAGCAGCGGAGTCGCCTACGGTCAGCTCGGACCCACCCACCACTCCATCGAGGATATCGCCTGGCTGCGGGCCATCGACCGGCTCGTGGTCATCGTGCCGGCCGACCCGGTCGAGACCGCGCAGGCCATCCGCGCCGCCTATGAGTACGAGGGCCCGGTCTTCGTGCGCACCAGCCGCATCGGCGTGCCGATCGTCCATCCCGATGGCTACCGGTTCCGCATCGGGAAAGCCGCGCGATTACGGGATGGTGACGACGTCACCATCATCGCCAACGGCGTCATGGTCAGCCGAGCCCTAGAGGCCGCCACGACGTTGGCCGCCGAGGCTGTCGAGGCGCGTGTGCTCAACATGGCCTCGGTCGCCCCTCTCGACCGCGAAGCGATCATCGCAGCGGCGCGCGAGACCGGGGGCATCGTCACGGTCGAAGAGCACGTCGTGAAGGGCGGCCTGGGTAGCGCCGTAGCCGAGGTCGTGGTTGCGGAACTGCCCGTGCCCATGCGCATCCTCGGCTTCCGGGGCTTCTGTCCCACCGGTTCGCCGTCCTTCCTGTTCGAGCAGGCCGGCCTGACCCCCGAGGGCATCGCCACGGCCGCCCGCGAGGTCCTGGCGCGCTGACATGGCACGCGCCGACGAGCTGCGCCTGATGACCCGAGTCGCAAGGCTCTACTACGACGTGGGCCTCAAGCAGCCCCAGATCGCATCACGCCTGCGGCTCTCCCAACCCAAGGTCTCGCGCCTGCTGAAAGGGGCACAGGACGCGGGCATCGTGCGCATCTCGGTGCGCTCCCCGAGCGGCACCAGCCCTGAGCTCGAGGAAGCGCTGGAGGCACGATACGGCCTGACCGAGGCCGAGATCGTGGACATCTCCCGAGACGATGATGATGCGGCCGTTCGCGAACTCGGCGCAGCGGCTGCCTTCCATCTCGAGACCACGGTGCGGTCGGGCGACGTCATCGGCGTGAGCTCGTGGAGCGCCACGCTGCTGGCCATGGTCGACGCCATGCATCCGGTCAGCGGCATCAGGGACGCGCGCGTCGTGCAGATCCTCGGTGGTGGTGGCGACCCCGCAGCCGAGGGCCACGCCACGCACCTCGTACGCCGGCTGGCGGACCTGCTCCACGGCGAGGGCACGTTCCTGCCGGCTCCCAGCAGCGTGGGCTCGGTCGGTGCCCGGGACATCCTGCTCCAGGATCCCTTCGTGCAGCGCGCCGTAGCCTTCTTCGATGACCTTGACGTAGCGCTCGTCGGCATCGGTGGCCAGGAGCCGTCGGGCCTGCTCGCGAGCAGCGGCAACATCTTCTCACCCGAGGAGCTCCAGACCGTGCGCGACGCGGGCGGCATCGGTGACATCGGCCTGCGCTACCTGGGCGGTGACGGCCGGCCGGTGGATACACCGCTCGATGATCGCGTCATCGGCATCACCCTCGAGCAGCTCGAGCGCGTGCCGCGTGCCATCGCCGTTGCCGGCGGGCCACGCAAGACCGAGGCCATCCACGCGGCCCTCATCGGCGGCTGGGTCAACTGCCTCATCACTGACACCCATACCGCGGGTCGCCTGCTGGCGGCGGGTTCGGCGCGGGACTTCGCCAACGATCGCGAGCGCGAGACAGTCAAGGGAGCAGTTGTGGCATGAAGGACAAGGTCAGCCCGGGAGCAGTGGCGGCCATGGTGGGCGTCGGCATCTTCCTGGTCGTAGCGCTGTTGTTCGGCTTCACGGTCGTGTCCACCGAAGAAGAGGCGGCGCTGACGATCGAGTTCGACCCGGTCGTCTACGTCGAGGACAACTGGGAGATGGTGAAGACCGCCATCGTGGAGGACGCGGTTCCGCTGGCCGACGTGCTCAACGAGATCGAGCCGGGGCCCGACGGCAAGATCGCCACCGAGGATCTGACGCCGATCGCCGAGGCCATGGGCCGCATCACTACCGGCGAGGCTCACGTGTACAGCGTCACCGGCAGCGGCACGGTCACAGACGTCGACATCGAATCCAGCAAGGGCAGTATCGGCATCGACCTCGACGGCTTCGACGGACCCATCCAGGTCCGCGCCTGGATCGGCACGCGCATCCCCAGCGACGTGACCTCGATCCGCGACGTCACCGGTTTCATCGAGTTCAACGACTTCAGTGATCAGACCCAGTACGGCAAGGTCGCCAAGGAGCTCAACCAGAAGGTCGTGTCTGCGCTCGAGGACCTCGACAAGGAGAACCTCCTGGGCAAGAGCGTCGACTTCACCGGGGCCTTCACGCTGCGCACCTTCAACCAGCCCACCATCGACATGAGCCAGATCGAACTTGTGCCTATCGAGATCACCGAGCGATGACGATGTCGCCCGCGGCCGGCTCGACCCCGCTGTCCCTGCGCGTACCCATGCGCGCCGAGCACATCACCAAGGTCTTCCCGGGCACGACCGCGCTCGACGACGTCACCTTCGACGTCTTCGAAGGCCAGGTGAATGTGCTCGTGGGCGAGAACGGCGCTGGCAAGTCGACGCTGATGAAGGTCCTCGCGGGAGTCGAGCAGCCGACCGATGGGCGCATCCTCATGGACGGAGAGCCCGTGGTGCTACCCAGCGTCACCGCCGCCCAGAACCACGGCGTCGGCATCATCTTCCAGGAGCTCAACCTCTGCACCAACCTGACGGTGTTGGACAACCTCTTCCTGGCACAGGAGATCACGCGTGGCCCGGCCATCGACATGGGCGCACAACGCAAGCTCGCGGTGGAGCTCTTCGAGCGTCTTGGACAGGACATCGACCCCGATGAGGTCGTCGGCAACCTGCCCATCGGCCAGCAGCAGATCGTGGAGATCGCCAAGGCACTGACGCACGACGTGCGCGTGCTGATCATGGATGAGCCCACCTCTGCCCTCAGCCAGGCCGAGGTCCAGGGCCTCTTTCGTATCATCGCGGATCTCAAGGCCCGTGGCGTGGCCATCATCTACATCAGCCACAAGCTCGAGGAGCTACTGCAGGTCGGCGACTTCATCACCGTGTTGCGGGACGGCAAGATCGTGGCCCACGCCGAGGCCAAGGACGTCGATGTGGCCTGGATCATCGAGCAGATGGTCGGCCGCTCACCGGCCTCGCTCTTCTCACGCACAGAGCACGACGTGGGCCAGACGCTGCTCGAGGTGAAGGACATCACGTTGCCGCGACTCGGCGGCGGCTACCTGGTCGACCACGTGTCGCTGGAGGTTCACGCCGGAGAGATCCTCGGCCTCTACGGGCTCATGGGCGCCGGCCGCACCGAGCTCATGGAGGTGCTCGCCGGCATCCGTCCAGAGGCCAGCGGCGAAGTCCTGCTGGAGGGCCGAGACCTCGCGGATGCGTCGGTAGCCGATCGCATCGACGCCGGGGTCGTGCTCGTGCCAGAAGACCGCAAGACCGTGGGCTTGGTGCCCACACTGTCGGTCGCCCACAACATGGTCCTGGCCTCGCTGAAGCGTTACCTCAACCGGTTCTACCTGTCACCGCGCAAGGAAAGGGCCGCGGTCGACCAGATGATCGCCGACCTCTCGGTCCGGGTCTCCGACCCGAGCGACAACATCGACTCACTCAGCGGCGGCAACCAGCAGAAGGTCGTCGTGGCCAAGGGCTTGATGACCGAGCCCAGGGTGCTGCTGCTCGATGAGCCCACGCGAGGCATCGACGTCGGCGCCAAGTCGGAGATCTTCCAGATCATGAGCCGCTTGGCCAGTGAGGGCTTCGGCATCGTCTTCGTCTCCTCGGAGCTCAAGGAGGTCATGGCCATGTCCGACCGCATCCTCGTGCTCAGCAAGGGCGAGGTGGTGGCGGAGTTCGAGGGCGAGCGAGCCACGGAAAAGGAACTGGTCGACGCGTCGGCCATCGGCCACGGACCGGCGGTCGAACTCATAGGCAACGAAAGAGCGACAGTCGAGGTGATCCAGTGACGGCGAATGCGCAGGCCGCCAAGAGGCGCGGCATGACTCGGACCGAGGTCGCCCAGTTCTTGCTCCGCGGACGGGCCTTCATCGCGCTGATCGTGCTGGTGGCGTTCTTCTGGTGGGTGGAGAGCTCCTTCCTGACCGGCGCCAACATCGAGATCCTCGTCAAGCAGACGGCGCTCAACGGCATCCTCGCTATCGGCATGACCTTCGTCATCCTGACCGGGGGCATCGACCTCTCGGTCGGTTCGCTGGTCGGTTTCACCGGCATCGTCGCCGGCCTGCTCATCCATGAAGGCCTGCAGGTCGCGGATTGGGTCATCTTCCCGCACACCTGGATGGTGCTGGTCATCGCGTTGGCGGCGGGCACCTTCATGGGCGCCGTCAGCGGCTTCATCATCACCCGCTTCAACGTGGCCCCGTTCATCGCTACGTTGGGCATGCTCATGGTCGCTCGCGGCCTGGCCGGGATCATCAACAACGGTGGGACCTACCCCAACCTGGTGGGCAAGGAGGAATTGGGCAACACCGGTTTCCGCGAGCTGGGCACGGGCGAGCTCTTCGGGGTCGTTCCCTGGGCCATCGTCATCCTTGCGCTCTTCGCGGTGGTGGCCTGGTTCGTCACCACGAGGACGCCATTTGGGCGGGCCGTCTACGCGGTGGGTGGCAACGAGCGCTCAGCGGAGCTCTCGGGCGTGCGCGTCAACCGCACCAAGATGATCGTCTACATGATCAGTGGCTTCTGCGCCGCCACGGTCGGTCTCATCATCGCCAGTCAGCTGGTCGCGGCGCACCCCGCTACCGGTCTGTACTACGAACTCTACGCGATCGCCGCGGTCGTGCTTGGCGGCACGTCGCTCGCCGGCGGCCGCGGAACCATCCTCGGCACCATCATCGGCGCACTCGTCATCGGCACGCTCAACAACGGCCTGACGCTGATGGGCATCTCCTCGTTCGCGAAGCTGATCATCACCGGCACCGTCATCGTGCTGGCCCTGATCATCGACCAACTCCAGCAACGCGCCGAAAGGCGGCTGGCCCTGCAGCAGCAGGCCGCCCAAGTCATCCACCCAGTCAACTCCGATACGCCGACTGCGAGCAGCACCTGAAAGGAGGGCCCACAGGGACGACGCTGAGCACACCCAAGGAGTGAACAGAGTGGACCGGATGGCCCGGCCCACCAGTAGGAAGAGTGGAGGAACGGATGTTCAACAAGAAGCAGACCGCGCTGGCGCTGAGCGCAGCCTTGGCCCTCACGGCCTCGACCGGCGCGATCGCCTCGGCGCAGGACAAGGGCTTGATCTGCGTCATCGTGCCGGGCGTGGAGAACCCCTTCTTCGGGGCCATGCAGCAGATCGCTGCGGACAAGGCCGAAGAGCTGGGCTACACCACCAGCCGCCTCGTTCACAACGACGATGCCGTCGCAGAGGCCGAGTTCTTCGAGACCTGCGTCTCGCAGGACGCCCTCGCCATCATCCTCGACAACGCGGGCGCTGACGCCAGCGTGGCTGCGGTCCAGATGGCCGCCGACGCTGGCGTGGGCAGTTTCCTCGTCGACCGCGAGATCACGGCGGACGGCGTCGCCGTGGCCCAGATCGTCTCGAACAACTACCAGGGCGCCACCATCCTCGCCGAGTACTGGGCCGAGCTTATGGGGGAAGAGGGCACCTACATCGAGCTGACCGGTCGTGACACGGACACCAACGCGCACGTCCGCAGCCAGGGCTACCACGACGTCCTCGACGAGATCGACGGCCTCGAGAGGGTCGCCGAGCAGACCGCCAACTGGAGCCAGGACGAGGGCTTCCAGGTCACCGAGCAGCTGCTCCAGCAGTACCCCGACGTCAAGGGCATCATCGCCGGCAACGACACCATGGCACTCGGCGCCCAGGCCGCGGTCATGGCTGCCGGCATGGATGACATCATCGTGGCCGGCTTCGACGGCAGCGATGACGCCATCATGTCCATCAACGCCGGTGAGCTGAAGGCCACCTCGCTGCAGCCGGTCGCCGCCATGGCCATCTCCGCGGCCGAGCAGGCTGACGCATGGATCCAGAGCGGCAGCACCGATCTCCCCGAGAGGCAGGAGATCGACATGGTCCTGCTCACGCCGGACAACGCGTGTGACTACTACCAGTTCGCTCCGGTCGAGATCGGCTCGAGCCCGAACTGCCAGTAGATCCGGATTGACGCGGGTGCCGACGGCTGCCGTCCGGTAGCTGGCTGGCCCTCGCAACACGGGCCGCGGGTGCTGACCCAACGAGGGTCGGCCGCGCGGCCTTCGTGTGTCCGGAGGCCCGTGCCGCGGCAGGGTGGTAGGGGAGCCAGGATTCGAACCTGGAACCAGCCGGATATAAGCCGACCGCTCTAACCGTTGAGCTACTCCCCCATGAGTGTCACGCTGGGACGCGCTGTGTCGATGCTATCAGGGCATCGGCCGGTGTCTACGGCAGCAGCGGGCGCAGCACCTCGAAGATGACCACCAGCGCGAGGTAGACGATGGGGATGCTGGCGAAGAAGCCCAGCACGCGCCGCCCACGCCGAGCGGCGCTTCTCGCCGGGCACGCCGGTCGGCAGCTCCACCCACAGGTAGGTGAAGAGGCTGCCGCTGACGATGACGACGACCACGTAGATGAGCGGGGCCCAGGTCGAGCACGAAGCGCCGGGCAGCACACCGCGGCTGGCCAGCCAGTCGGTGAGCAGCAGGATGATGCCGCCGACGGTGGCCACGGCCACGTTGGCGAGCACCGCCCGGACGACCGGCGGCGGGGCGTTGCGCGCCTGGCGCCAGCGGATCTCCAGCTCGGACCGCCGCTTGACTCGCTGGCGCGCCGCGGAGCGAGGCCGGGCTCGGGCGTGGCGAGCCGGCGAGGGGCCTCGGTCCACGCCGGTCACGCGTCCTCCTCGGCGGTCCGGCGGCCCGCTGATGATCGTCAGCGACGGCCGGCGTGGCAGCGTCTCGGGCGTGTGCGCGGCCAGCTCGGCGACACGCTCCGACGAAGCGGTCCAGCTCGCTCTCCCGGTTCCAGGCGCCCGACGCTGGCGCGGATGACGTCCGCCTCGCTGTCGGCCTCGACGATGGCGAAGACGCTGCGCGAGAGCTCGTCGGCAGCCTGCTCGGCATCCCAGCCGGCGATGCGGAAGGCGATGCACGGCGCCGTGTGCCTCCGCGCGAGCACGCAGCTCGACCCCGTCGATGCCGGCGAGGTCCTCGTAGAGCGGCCGGCCAGCGCGACCGGTCCGCGCGATGGCCCACGGCAGCTCCACGTACATCAGCAGCCAGCCGACGCTGCGGGCCAGCGCCAGCAGCGAGCCCACGGCGCGAACGGAGCGGTGGCCTCGCGCAGCCACTCGGGGAGCTCCTCGCCCAGGTCGGGCGCGAGCCAGGCGCAGCGCCAGCGCCTCCGGGCCCAGCAGCCAGCGATGGCCGTCGGCGATGACGGCAGTCGGCCTCCAAGTCGTCGACGTCAGTGGGCAGGGCGCCGACGCTCAGGCTGGCATCGACGAGCAGTCGCGCACCCGACCTGTGGGCCGCATCCGCCACTGGCGCCGGGTCGGTCAGTCGGCCGTAGCGCATCGACGTGCGCCATCGCCACCAGGGCCACGTCGGCGGCCAGGATGCGGGGCGCCGCCGGGACGCACCTCGACCTCGGCGTCGAGCGACTTCGGCCACGTCTCGAATGGCCGCGGCGATGGTGCGTGTCGAGCCCCTCGAGCGATGACCACGCTCGCTGGCTCGACCCAGTCCCGCACTCAAGCACCTCGAGGGCGATGAGCCGGGCGGCCTCGGCCGCACCGTGGGTCAGCACGATCCGCTCGGGTGACGCCTTGAGCACCGCGGCGGCCACGGCCCGGGCCTCTCGCTCGCGCTGGTCGAGGTCTTCGCCGCGGTCAGGACCGACGCGGCCGATGCGCAGCTCCATCTCGTCGGACTCATGGACGGCCGCCATCGTCTCGGCCGGGATGGGTCCGGCCGCGTGCGTGACCAGGTAGATGCCGGCACCGGTGGCGGTCAGGACCTCACGCAAGCCTCGGACACGGTCGAAGCCGCCGGCGGGCCATCGCTCATGGCCAGATGTCGGCATCGGGGTCATGCGTGCCAATCATCGCGTCATGTGCCACACCATCGCTCACGGCGCGATGCCGCGCCGCGGTCAGCACGCCGTAGCGGCCGGCCACCTGGAGCCGCTCGTGGAGCGCCGCCACCGTGCTCAGCCGGTCGACCTCGGCGGCGTCCTTGTCGTCACGGATGCGCACGATGCGCGGGAAGCGCAGCGCGAAGCCCGAGGCGTGACGCTTCGAAGCGTGGACGACATCGAAGGCGATCTCGACCACGACGCGCGGCTCCACCACGCGATAGCGACCGTGCCGGCTGATGGTGTGCGCCTCGAACCAGCGCGTCATCTCGGCGATCTCGGCGTCGGTCAGGCCGCTGTAGGCCTTGCCGATGTTGACGAGCCTGCCCTCGGGCGCCCCGGGACGGTCGTCGAGCACGGCGAAGGTGTAGTCGGACAAGCACGCCGTGCCGCCGGCCGTGCCCGACCTCGACCCCGACGACCACGCAGTCGAGCGTGGTGAGGGCCTTCTTCAGCTTCAGCCAGGCGTAAGCCGCGGCGACCCGGCGCGTAGATCGACTCGGGGTCCTTGAGCATCAGGCCCTCGTTGCCGCGCGCCTGGGCCTCGCGCGAAGATCGCTCCAGCCCGGCCTCGTCGGCCGCATCGATGAGCGCCGCCAGGCCGAAGCCCGGCGTGTGCGGCAGGTCCAGCGCCTTCGAGCCGGGCGCGCCGCTCGCGCAGGGGCAGGCGCAGCAGCGGCTCGACCGGCGGAGCTCCCGTCCCCCAGCGCCAGCGACATCGAAGGCCGACGTAGATGACCGGCACCTCGGCCTGGATGGCCGCCGACGGCGTCTTGCGGCCGAGGCGCGCCTGCAGCTGCAGGAAGGGCAGCGCCGCGCCGTCCTTCCAGGCCAGGACCTCACCGTCGAGGATGCCGTCCCAGGGCAGCGGCTCGGCCGCGCGCACCGACCTCGGGGAACTGGCCGGTGACGTCGTTGAGGTCGCGGCTGAAGAGGCGGACCTCGCTGCCCTGCTTGTGCAGCTGCGCGCGGATGCCGTCGTACTTGTCCTCGACCCAGACCGGCGGGCGAGACGCGGAGGGCCTCGCTCTCGTCGCGACCGGTGAGGCCAGCATCGACTTGAGCGGGTGGAAGAGCGACCAGCCGTGCGCTCTCGAGCGCGTCGTCGCGAGCCAGCACCGCGGTGCGGCCGATGTCGCCGCTGAGCATGCCGGCCCACTGCACGTCCGCCGAGGTCGCGCCCGAAGGCCGCGGCGATGCCCTTCTCGAGATGACCCTCGCGCAGGCCGATGCGCAGCTCGCCGCCGAGGATGGCGGTGACGTAGCGTGCGGTCAGCGGGTCCGCGCGCGCGCAGCAGCCCAGCGAAGACCGCTCGCCTTGGCCGTCGCGGCCACGGGCGTCGGCCAGCGCCTCGTAGCCGGCGCCGCACGTCGCGCAGCGTCAGCAGCTGCGCCGCCGACGGCGGCGCGTGACCGACCTCGGCCAGCAGCTCCTCGACGGCGGTGCCCAGGTCCGAGGAGCGGTCGTAGGCACGCCGTAGGGCATCGTCGTCGGCACCTGCCACCGCCTGCACGATCGCGGAGATGGCCGCCCAGCCCAGGCCCGGTCTTGCGCTGATCACGCTCCGGGAACGGCTCGGCCGCTCAGGAAGACGGCGGCGATGGCCAGCTCGCGCATCGTCGAGCGTGCGCAGGTAGGTCGGCCACCATGGCGCCTTCTGCGATGTCTTGCGCGTGGCCCTGATGCGCTCGGCCGTCTCGGCCCAGCGACGCATCGAGCCGTCGCGCTCGCTGCTCATCGGCCCATCCTAGTCGGCGACAGCGGGCACGGCGCGCCGCAGCACCGCGATGCGCTGCGGTAGCATCGCCGGCCATGGTCAGCGTGGAGCAGCAGCGCGAGATCTGGAACCCACCCTCCATCGAGGGCACAGGGGGTCGCTGCTGCGCCATCACCGCTCGACGACCTGGCCGACGTCCGGCGCTGGTATCGCGACCCGGAGCTGGCACGCCTGACCCGCTACTCGCTGCGGCCCATGAGCGACGACGAGATCGACCGCTTCTTCCACGGCCGGCTGATGTCGCCGGAGCAGGTCGGCTACGCCATCGACGTCCGCGAGACCGGACGGCTCATCGGCTCGACCACCTTCAGCAACCTCGACCCCGACAACGGCTCGGTCCTGTTCCACATCAGCATCGGCGAGCCTGACGCGTGGGGTCGTGGCTACGGCACCGAGGCTACCGAGCTGATGCTCTGGCTCGCCTTCGAGCGCATCGGCCTGCACCGCGTGGCGCTCTCGGTGTTCGGCTTCAACGAGCGCGCCATCCGCGGCTACGAGAAGGCCGGCTTCCGCATCGAGGGCCGGCACCGTGAGGCCATCGTGCGCGACGGTCAGCGCTGGGACGAGCTGACCATGGGCGTCCTGGCCGCCGAGTGGCAAGCACGCCGACGCGCCGGGGACGGCTAGGGGGCAGTCCTCGCCAGAAGCAGGCCCAGACCGACCATCACCAGCCCGCCGGCCACTGACGCGCCGCTGAGCCGGGCCGGATCGCTCGACAGCCAGCGACCGGGCCCGGGCAGCGACCAGGGCCCAGGCGCTGTCACAGACGATGGCCACGAGACAGAAGACCGCTCCCAGCAGGGCCATCTGCGCAGCAGCAGCGTCGGCGCCGGGATCGGCGTACTGAGGCAGCAGGGCGGCCAGGAAGACCATCGACTTGGGGTTGCTGATGCCCACCACGAAACCATCGCGGAGCGGGGCCCTCCCACGTCCAGGGTCGGCTGCGGCCAGGGCCGCGGCAGAAGCGTGGCGATGGCGGATGGCCTGAAGCCGAGCCACACCAGGTAGGCTGCACCGCGCGAGCTTGAGCGCGGTGTATGCCCCATCCGTGCCGATGACGATGACGCCGACGCCAAGCGCCACGAGCGCCACCTGGGCGAACAGACCCGCAGCGTTGCCGAACACCGTCAGCAGCGCCTAGCGGCGCCCGCCGACGATGGCCCGACTGATGGTGAACAGCACGCTTGGTCCGGGCACGATGACGATGGCGAAGGACACCGCTACGAATCCGAGGACCATCGAATGCGTCATGCGGTCATTCTCGCGGCATCCATCCCGTGGTTGTCACGGATAGCTGGCGTAGTCGGCCCCAGTGCGCTGATAATCACGGCCATGGACACCATCGACCGAGATATCCTCCGTGCACTTCAACACGATGGGCGCATGCGCTGGGGCGAGCTCGCGGCGACCGTGCATCTGTCGCCGAACGCGGTCGCGGAACGGGTCCGGCGCCTGCAGCGAAGCGGAGTCATCACCGGCTTCTCGGTGCGGCGCGACTGGGCCACGCTGGGCCTGCCCATCCACGCCTGTGTCGACGTCAAGCTCGCGCCCGGCGTCAGCGCCGAAGCGTTCGAATCGGAGCTGGCACTCCACGAGTCGGTGACCGAGGCTTATCACGTCACCGGCCGCTACGACTATCTCGTGGTCGGCCACTTCGCCGATCTTCGGCCGTCGACTCGCTCATCGGCAAGCTCAAGAGCGACGGTCTGGTGGCAGAGACGGAGACCCGCTTCGTGCTTCGCACGGTGGGCGTGATGGCCCTCGGCGACTGAGGCCCGCCCAGGTCCCACCATCACGTTCCCGAAGCCGCGGGTGGCGTGGTCGGGCGTTCGCTCGTGGACGGTCGTCGCCCACGGCAGCCGTCGTCCCACTCGTGGCCAGCCTGGCAGGCTCAATCCCCACTCGCATCGTCAGGCCGAGCCGCTGCCACGGCCACACGTCGGTCGCGGCAACGGCTCTCTACGAGTGAAGGCCGGAAGTCGGCCGCGGGTCGAGGCACCCGCAATCGGCGAACGCCCGGCTCGAGGCCGGACGCCCGTCTCTGCGTCGCCCCGACGTGGGGTCTACGCGCGCGCCACCCGACCTGCGGGGGCTGCCCAGGAATGCAGCGTGCGGATGTACTGGGCGCGCTCGAACGTGCCTGGATCCTCGACGCTGCCCTGGCTCGCCGAGCCACGGAGCTGCGTCACCGAGCTGTACTCGTTCTCCTCGAGCCAGAGACGCATCTCGGACTCGATGTCCGTGATGCGCTCGGGGCCGTCGCGCAGGACTGCCGAAGCGACCATGGCCACATCGGCACCGACCATCAGCGCCTTCACCGCGTCCGTGCCGCTGTGGATACCCGAGGTGGCAGCGATGCCTACCTCCGGGCCCAGCTGCGGTCGCAGGATGGCCGTCCAGCGCATCGGCAGGCGCAGCTCCGAAGGATGGCTCAAGCTCACCCGCGGCACGACCGCCAGCTCATCGAGGTCGATATCCGGCTGGTAGAAGCGGTTGAACAGCACCAGGCCGTTGGCACCGGCTTCCACGACCTTGCCCGCGAAGTTGGCGAGAGCCGAGTAATACGGGCTCAGCTTGACGGCCAGTGGCAGGTTGACAGCCGCGCGTACCGCGGCGATGAGCTCGAGGTCCTCGTCCTCGATGTCGGCCGCCGACCGGCTGCGGTCGACGCTGATGCGATAGAGGTTGAGCTCCAGGGCATCGGCACCCGCTTCGGCCATGAGCCTGGCGAATCGGACCCAGCCACCGACCGAGTTGGCGTTGAGGCTGGCGATGATGGGCACCGACGCGCTGCCCTTGATCTGCTCGAGGGTGCGCAGGTAGCGGTCACCTTCGCCGATGAAGGTGTCGACCTCCGGGAAGTAGTCGAGTGCTTCAGCGAAGCCCTCGGTCCCCTGTTCGAGCGACGCTGCGAGCTCGATCTCCTCGTTCTCGATCTCCTCTTCGAAGAGGGAGGGCATGACGATGGCACCGGCGCCCGCCTCCTCGAACCTGGCGACCGACTCGGGTTCGCGGGTCAGCGGGTTCGCCGAGACGACGATCGGGGAGCGAAGCTCGAGCCCCAGGTAGCGCGTGCTGAGATCGACGTTCA
The DNA here is from genome assembly GCA_963705425.1 of uncultured Chloroflexia bacterium. Taxonomy (GTDB): domain Bacteria; phylum Chloroflexota; class Limnocylindria; order Limnocylindrales; family CSP1-4; genus JAFMJV01. The sequence continues at coordinate 240,773 of CAVPJO010000001.1, forward strand.
CTTGGACTCTCCCTTCCCGTCGCTGGCAGCCGGGCCATCGACAGAAGCCGCAGTGGGCTCATGCTCCAGGCTCGGGATGCTGCGCTGGACGTCAGCCAGCTGGCTGTAGTATCGCCATCGCTCGTCGGCGTCAGCCTGGGACAGCACTGCCAGCTCCGCAGCGCGCTCCGGTTGGGTGCGCTGCAGGATCGCGAAGCGCGTCTCGGCTGCGACGAAATCCTTGATGGGCATCGACGGGGCCTTGGAGTCGAGCTTGAACGGCTGACCCTCCGCGGCCTCGCTGGGCTGGTAGCGGTAGAGCGGCCAGAAACCGGATTTGACCGCGTCCTTCTGGTGCGTCATCGACGTCGACATGTCGATGCCGTGCGCGATACACGTGCTGTAGGCGATGATGATCGAGGGACCGGGCCACGCCTCGGCCTCGAGTATGGCCTTGTTGGTCTGGGTGTCGCTGGCACCGACCGCGACCTGCGCGACGTAGACGTTGCCGTACGCCCGCGCGATGGCGCCCAGGTCCTTGCGACCACTGGGCTTGCCGGCAGCCGCGAACTTGGCGACCGCACCGCGAGGTGTGGCCTTGGAGGCCTGGCCGCCGGTGTTGGAGTAGACCTGCGTGTCAAGCACCAGGATGTTGACGTCGCGGCCGGAGCTGAGTGCCTGGTCCACGCCACCGAAGCCGATGTCGTAGGCCCAACCGTCGCCGCCCATGATCCAGACGCCCGTGCGGATGAGGTCGCCGGACAGTGAGAGGAGCGACTCGGCGTCGGCTCTATGCTCGCCGCTGACGTCCGCCAGGACGGCTCGCAGCTTCTCCACCGACTCGCGTTGCTGCGCGATGCTGGCCTCGTCAGCCTGGTCGTTGTCGAGGATCTCGTGAGACCAGGTCCTCACCGATGGCCGAAGTCAGTTTCTTGAGCAGAAGCTTGGCCTGCTTGGTCTGGACGTCCAGCGCGAGGCGCATGCCCAAACCGAACTCGGCGTTGTCCTCGAACAGCGAGTTGTTCCAGGCCGGTCCACGACCCGCAGCGTTGGTCGCCCACGGGGTGGTCGGCAGGTTGCCGCCGTAGATCGACGAGCAGCCCGTGGCGTTGGCCACGATCATGCGGTCGCCGAAGAGCTGGCTGACGAGCTTGATGTAGGGCGTCTCGCCACAGCCACCGCAGGCGCCGGAGAATTCGAAGAGCGGCTCCAGGACCTGCGCGCCCTTGATGGTGTCGCGGGCGATCAGCGTGCGATCGAGCTCGGGGATCGAGAGGAACTCGTTCCAGCGCGCTCGCTCGTCGTCGGCATGCTCCCGATACGGTCGCATGTTGATGGACTTGTGCTTGACCTCGGACTTGGACTTGGCCGGGCAGACATCCACACACACGCCACAACCGGTGCAGTCATCTGGTGTGACCTGGATGGTCAGCTTGTAGTTCTCGAGGTCGCGCGACTTGAAGTCCTTGGACTTGAAGTCGGCCGACAGGGCGCCCAGCTGAGCCTCGGGGTAGACCTTCATGCGGATGGCCGCGTGCGGGCAGACCATGGCGCACTTGCCGCAGTCGATACAGATGGCCTCGTCCCAGACGGGGATCTCCTGGGCGATGGCGCGCTTCTCCCACTTCGTGGTGGCGGTCTTGAAGCTGCCGTCGACCGGGAAGGCGCTGACCGGCAGCAGGTCGCCCTCGCCGGCCATGATCTTGGCCGTGACGTCCTTGACGAAGTCCGGAGCGTCGTCGGCAACGATGGCCGCCAGTTCGATGTTGGCCGGGGCCGGGCCGGTCTGCACCTTGTGCAGGCGCTCCAGCGAGAGATCGATGGCGGCGTAGTTCCGCTGCACGACCTTGTCACCACGCTTGCCGTAGTTCTTCTCGACGAACTTCTTGATGGCCGTGATGGCCTCGTCCTCGGGCAGCACACCCGAGAGCTTGAAGAAGCATGGCTGCATCACGGTGTTGATGCGGTTGCCCATGCCCACCTCGCCAGCGACCGCGAAAGCGTCGATGACGTAGAACTCGATGTCCTTCTCGACGATCTGCGCCCGGACCTTGCTGGGCAGTGCGTCCCAGACCTCGTCGGGTCCGTAAGGGCTGTTGAGGAGGAACGTGGCGCCTTGCTTGGCGCGGTCGAGGACCGGCATCTTGGCCATCAGCCCGAACTGGTGGCAGGCGATGAAGTCGGCCGCATAGATCTCGTAGGTGGACTCGATCTGCTCGGGCCCGAAGCGGAGGTGCGAGACCGTCACCGCGCCCGACTTCTTGGAGTCGTACACGAAGTGACCCTGCGAGTAGAGGTCGGTGCCCTCGCCGATGATCTTGACCGAGGCCTTGTTGGCGCCGACCGTTCCGTCGGAGCCAAGGCCAAAGAACATGGCCTGCACCTGGCCCTCGGGGCGCGGCCGCTCGAACGTCTTGTCGATAGGCAGGCTCAGGTTGGTGACGTCGTCGTAGATACCGACGGTGAAGTGACGCTTGGGTGCGTCCGCCGCCAGCTCATCGTAGATGGGCTTGACCATCTGCGGCGTGAACTCCTTGGAGGACAGGCCGTAGCGACCGCCGATGACGCGAGGGCTGACCGCGAAGGGCGCCGCGTCGCTGTCCATGGCCTCACTGATGGCCGCCACGGTCTCGAGGTAGAACGGCTCACCGACCGCGCCGGGCTCCTTGGTCCGGTCGAGGACGGCGATGGACTTGACGGTCGCTGGCAGGGCCGCGATGAGCTCTTCCGACGGGAACGGCTGGAAGAGTCGCACCTGGACCATGCCAACCTTCTCGCCGGCCGCGGTCAGGACCTCGACCGTCTCCTTGACGGCTCCGGTGCCTGAGCCCATGACCAGGATGACGCGCTCCGCGTCGGGTGCGCCCGTATAGGTGACCAGGTCGTACTGGCGGCCGACGCGCTCGGACAGCTCGGCCATGACCTCGGCCACGATGCCCTTGACGCTGTCCATGTAGGGGTTGGCAGCTTCACGCGCCTGGAAGAAGACATCGGGGTTCTGGGCCGTGCCCCGCACGACCGGATCCTCGGGCGACATGCCACGACCGCGGAAGGCCAGCACATCTTCCTCACGTACGAGCGCACGGAGGTCGCTCTGGTCGAGCATGGCGATCTTGTCGACCTCGTGCGAGGTCCGGAAGCCATCGAAGAAGTGCAGGAACGGGATGCGCGAGCGCAACGTGGCTGCATGGGCGACGAGCGCGAGGTCCTGGACCTCCTGCACGGAGGCAGCAGCGAGCATGGCCCAGCCACAGGAGCGGGCCGCCATCACGTCGCTGTGGTCACCGAAGATCGACAGCGCGTGCGTGGCCACGGATCGAGCCGAGACATGGATGACCGAAGGGGTCAGCTCGCCGGCGATCTTGAACATGTTGGGGATCATCAGGAGCAGGCCCTGAGATGCCGTGAATGTGGCGCCGAGCGCGCCCTTCTGCAATGCGCCGTGCAGTGCGCCGGCAGCACCGGCCTCGGACTGCATCTCGACGACGTCGGGCACGAGGCCCCACATGTTGGGCCTGCCCGCGGCAGACCAGTCGTCGGTGTGTTCCGCCATCGGCGATGCCGGCGTGATCGGGTAGATCGAGATGACCTCGCTCAACTGGTACGCGATACGGGCGGCGGCCTCGTTCCCGTCGAGACACTCCCATTTCTGGGCCATGTGTCAGGCCTCCTTGGTGTGTGTAGGCTTGGATCACCCGGGCTTCAGAGTCGACTCTGGTCAGGGTTCGATCCCGCGACCAAAGTGGCGGCCGCGGGTCGAGGCCCAGTGTGCGTGGCGAGGCAAGACCAGCGGCAGGGCCAACAGGCCCCCTGCGGAGAGGGTGAGCGGTCACGTCCTGTCCCGGGTCGACCGGCCCCTGCGGCGTGTCGGACGGCCCGGATGCGCCACTGCCTGCCTGCACCACAGGGCACACTATGGCTAGCCCCACGTCGACTCGGGGGGCTGTCCGGCTGGCGGGAGATGCCCGGGGCGGGTACGCTGACGCCCCAATGACTTCGAAGGGGATGGAGATGCAACGAAACCTGTGGCGAGCGCTGCTGCTCGCGATGACCGTGCTGCTCGTGGGGGCATTTCCCGCGGCCGCTCAATCAGAGGCAGACGATGGCTGGCTGCTGACGTCTTCGGACGACAGCGTGCTCATCGGCGTCAAGCGTGACGTCGCGGTCGGCCCGACCGAGCAAGCCGATGGCGTGATCATCGTCGAAGGCAACGCCCAGATCGAGGGTGCCGTCGAGGGCATCTTCGCGGTCGATGCCGATGTCGTCATCACCGGCTCGGGCGCGTCGGTGGAGACGGATCTTCACCATCGGCGGCTCGCTGGCCATCGATGACGCCGCGACCGTGACCGAGGGCTTCTACTCCGGCACCGAAGTGACCATCTCGCCGACCGCGAACGTCGAAGAGGGCGCCGTCACCGACGCCCAGGAGGAGCTGGTCGGAGCGCTGGCGGCCATCGTCGCGGCCATCATCATCCTGCTCTTCTTCCTGGCCATCGGCGCCTTCATCGCCATGCTGGCCATGGCCCTGCTGGTCATCGCTTTCGGCACCGATCAGACCCGGCGTGCCGCAGCCACCATCAGCAGCGACGTGCTCAAGACGATCGTGGTCGGCCTGCTGATGCTGGTCGTGCCCAACATCCTCTTCGGGCTGCTGTTCGCCACCATCGTGGGTATCCCCTTCGCGCTGGGCATGGCGTTCCTGTGGGGTGTGGTGGTCATCCTGGGCCAGATCGTGGTCGGTCTCTGGATCGGCGAGCGCATCCTGCCACGGGCCCGCACCGCCAACCGACCTTACGGGGCCGCGTTCCTCGGCGTGCTTATCCTGCTGTTGCTATCGTGGACGGGTATCGTGCCCCTCCTGGCTACCATCTTCGGCACCGGTGCCGTGACGCTGGCTGGCTGGCGGGTCCTCCGCGGCGGGGGCGCCCCGCCCGTGCCCCCGGGCTACGGTCAGCCGTACGGGCAGCCTTGGCAGGTGCCACCGTCGCCCTACGCTCCCCCGCCCTACGCTCCCCCGCCGTACGCTCCGCCTCCGGCGCAGCAGGGCGGCTACCCGCCCCAGGGCGGACAGCCCCCTGCCAGCTGGCCGCAGGGCTAGCTCGAGAGCAACCAGCCCCGTCGCTCGGTCCCCCTGACCGGCCGGCGGGGCTTCTTCGTGTGAGCGGCCACGGAAGGTTCAGCCAGAGCCATCGGCGTTTCGATGCGGGTCGATGATGATGGGCCGCAGACCCTGCCTCAGAAACCAACTCTCACGTCCGAGCAGATGGTCGAGACGCTCCAGCCGCGCCACCGTGTCAGGTAGCTCAAGCAGTTCCTGGCGTGCGGATAGGTCGATCTGGATGAGCGCGGTCAGCACATACGAGAGCGCGGTGGGGTCATCGGTGCCGGTCAGACGTCGGGCCGCGGCCATGAGCAGCTCGCGTCGCTGCTCGGAGGACAGGTCCGTCACCTCCAGCTCCTGCGTGATGGCTTCGGCCGCGTCGGCAAGATCGTCGGTCCCGGCGGAGCCATCGGCCGCGGTGACACCCCCGTCGGGATCGACCGGGAGCATCTCATCATCCTCGTCATCGACATCGATCTCGAACTCGATCTCGATCTCGGGCCCATCGGAGACCCCTTCGGGCTGTAACAGCTCGAGGTACTCGAGGAAGCGCCGCCCCACCCGTTGGGCCTGCTCGCGCACCGCTGGTCCGGGACCGACGGGCTCGTCGAGCAGGCTGACGCGCCCCAGGAGATAGGGCTCGGAGGTGTTGTCGACGGCCTCGATGCGGAAGCGCTGCTCACCCACGGTCAGGATGTCGAGGCGCCCATCCGGATATCTGCCAGCACGACGGATGACTGCCGTCGTGCCGATGGCCGCGACCTGACCACGTACGGGCCCGACCTCCTGGCCCTCGTAGAGCAGCACCACCCCGAAGGGCTCCTCGCGGTCGATGCAGCGATCGACCATGAGGCGATAGCGCTCTTCGAAGATATGCAACGGCAGGGCCACGCCCGGACAGAGCACGGAGCGCAGGGGGAAGAGCGGGATCTCGATCTCAGTCGTCATTCGTCGCGGCGAATCAGAAGAGCGAGCCGCTGGGCCCGCTCTCCCGGTATCGAACGTGAACCGTCCCGGTCAGTGGCTGCAACCGCCGGGTGCGCCGGCCGATTCCTCGGTGCGGAAGCTGCTGCCGCAGCCGCAACCGGAGACGGCGTTGGGGTTGTTGACGGTGAAACCAGCGCCCATGAGCGTGTCGACGTAGTCGATCTCCGAGCCCTTGAGCAGGTTGGTCGACTGCGGGTCGACGTAGACGTTGATGCCGCGGGCCTGGACCTTGATGTCCTCAGGAGCCGGCTGATCCTCAAGCATCATGCCGTAGCGGTAGCCGCTGCAGCCGCCGCTGTAGACATAGACGCGGAGGCCGACGTTCTGGTCGGCCTCGTCCTTGGTCAGCTCGGTGAGCTTGTCCACCGCGGCATCGGAGAGGGTCACGAGCGGCACGGCCTCATGCTCGGTGGCCGGGACGTTCTGAGGGGTCTGGGGCTGCGTCTCGAGCATCGAATGAGGACCTCCGGGGGCTGGATCGTCTGGTGCCGGCTGCGTCGTTGGGACAACCCGCGTACGTAAATCCTACTTGGACAGTAAGGATTAGGCAAGACCTCCCACCTCGGGACACCTCCCCATCGCTGCGGTCCAGCCTGGCGGTGCGCAGGGGGGCGGTCCGCCGCAGTCCAATGCCGTACCGGCGGGGGATACGTACGTGGGGGTCGGGGGTGCATCGTACCGGCCATGACTGGTGGACTCCGACGGACCGGCCTGCTCGCCGCTTCGATGACCCTGTTGCTGGCCCTTGGGACGGTCGGGCCATCCGCGGCCGCCGAGCTGCCGACCCGTGATCACGGCGCCGAGAAGTACGCACTGCGCCTGCTGAACTGCACGCGCGGCGGCGGTTGGGTCAAGCGCGACGGCACCTGCGCAGGCCGTGGCTCGGGCAAGTACTCGGCCTATCGCAAGCCGCTCCGTCTGCACCGCTCGATAAGCGGCAAGGTGGCCTTCCCGTGGGCCAAGAACATGGTCGTCTACGACGTCTGTGGCCACACTATCGCGGGCAAGCCGAGCCTCAGCCGGCGCATGACCATGAGCGGCTTTCGCTATCCCTACTACGGCGAGAACGTAGGCTGCGGCTGGGGCATGGGCGACCCGGAGCATGTCGTCCTCGCCGCGCATCGGGCCATGCAGGCAGAGAAGTCGGTCCGTGGGGGCCACTGGCGCAACATCAAGAACCGCGGCTACAAGAGCGTCGGCATCGGCGTGGCCACCGGCAACGGCGCGACCATGGTGGTCTACGACTTCTACGGGAAGCGCTACTAGCCACCTGGGCTTCCAGCCCTGTCGTCCTACCCTTCCGGGTTCTCGACGATGGTGGCGATGCCCTGCCCCACGCCGATGCACATCGTGGCTAGGCCGTAGCGCGCGCCTCGAGCCCGCAGCTCGTGCAGCAGCATGGTCATCAGACGCGCTCCGCTCATACCCAGCGGATGCCCCAGCGCGATGGCACCGCCATTGACGTTGACACGCTCGGGGTCAAGGTCGAGCTCGCGCATGCAGGCGATCGACTGGCTGGCAAATGCTTCGTTGAGCTCGATGAGGTCGAGATCGCCGATGGACAGGCCCGCTCGTGCGAGCGCTTTCTGGGTGGCCGGCACCGGCCCTATACCCATGACCGAAGGGTCGACACCGGCCACGGCGGTGCTGATGACCCGCGCCAGCGGTCGCAGCCCCAGCTCACGGGCACGATCGGCCGCGACGACCACCAGCGCGGCAGCGCCGTCGTTGATGCCGGAGGCGTTGCCGGCGGTGACCGTGCCACCCTCGCGGAAGGCCGGGCGCAGGCCAGCCAGGACCTGCGCCGTGGTACCGGGCCGCGGGTGCTCGTCGCGATCGACCACGATGGGCTCACCGTCAGGCCCGGGCGCCTCCACCGGCACCAGCTGGTCATCGAAGCGACCGGTCTCGATGGCAGCCGCGGCTCGCGCCTGGCTCAACACCGCGAAGTCGTCCTGCTCCTCACGACCGATGCCCCACTGGTCGGCCACGAGCTCCGCGGTCTCACCCAGGGAGACCACCGGATACGAGGCCTGCATACGGGGGTTCACGAAGCGCCAGCCCAGTGTGGTGTCCGCGCTATCGGGCTCAGCGTCGGGCCGCAGGGGGTCCGGCTTGAGCTGGACCGTCGGCGCACGGCTCATCGACTCCACACCACCCGCGATGATGACCTCGCCGTCGCCGGTCATGATGGCGTGGGCGGCGGAGTTGACGGCCTGCAAGCCGGAGCCACACAGGCGGTTGATGGTCTGACCTGGGACCCCGACCGGGAGGCCAGCCAGCAACACTGCCATGCGCGCCACGTTGCGGTTCTCCTCGCCGGCGCCGTTGGAATTGCCGAGGATGACATCGTCGATGATGGCCGGGTCGAGGCCACTGCGCTCCACGGCCGCACGGACCACCAGCGCGGCCAGGTCATCAGGTCGCACCGAGCGCAGCGCACCACCATATCGGCCGATGGGCGTACGTACAGCGTCGACGATCCAGGCCTCCTGGAGTCGGCGGTGCGGATCTCGAGTCACACCGCGATGCTAACGCCCGGCCTCGATGACCGGGCGTCTCTCGCGCCCCGAGACCCGTCGTGGCGGTTGGCCAGCGACTCAGCGACCCCAAGGAGAGCCAGCGAGGCGACGGTCTCCTGCTCGCCGAGTGGGGGCGGCGAGCGACCCCAGCCCAGAGGAATAGCGATGACGTCGCTCGGCGGCGGTCACGACCTTGCCTCCCGAAGATGGCCATCTCGGCTCGAGCGGCAGGAGCGACCCGGATAGCCTGACGGGATACCTGGTGCGGACCATGAGGTCCAGCGGGGAAGGCCGGGTCGATCGTCGAGGACGCCCTCAATGCGCGGATGACCGCTCGCTAGACGGTGGCCATCTGCCAGAGCAGGGGCGCCACCGTGTACTGATCGCCGGAGCGCTCCCCGGTCAGTGCCTCGATGGCCCGCAGGCGGTCGATGAGCAGGCGCAGGCCCAGCTCGTCCACGATCTCGAAGGGGGCGCGCGGATAGCCGGCTTCGTACATGAGCGCGTCGATGGCCGGCGGCGTGGCAAGGCCCTCCTCGACCACGCGGTAGGCCTCGTTGACCATGCCCAGCTCGAGCCGCTCGACGATGGCCTCGCTCGTGATCGGCTGGCCGACTCCGAGCTCGACGTCGGGCCGGGGCGCACCACGCCCATAGCGGTAGAAGCCGCGACCGACGGCCCGGCCGGTGCGCCCGGCCGCGACCAGTCGCTCCTGCAACGGCGGCTCATCGAAGCGCGCCGTGACCGGATGGGCCTCGCGCAGCAGCCGGTCGAGCGCCAGATCGGCATCCAGTCCGACCTCATCGAGCATCCGCAGTGGGCCGGTCCGGTAGCCAGCCGCCTCGAGCGCTGTGTCGACGCCGGCGACCGTGCCCTTCCCTGCCTCGAGCAGGCGCACGGCCTCGATGACGTAGGGGCGTCCGACGCGCCCGATCACAAGCTGGTCGACCGAGAGTGGGGCGGTCACGAACGCAGGGCCCGGCTCAGGAATTGGGTCATGGCTGGGTTGAAGACCGATGGCCGTTCCAATTCGACCACGTGGCCACACTCGGGCACGATCAGCAGCCGCCCGTCGGGCAGCTGCCGCTTGATGCGCACGGCCTGCTCCAGCGGCACCCAGGGATCACGGTCGCCGTAAGCCAGCAGCACGGGCAGGCGGATGCGGTGCAGCTCTTGCGGCGTCAAGGTGGCCAGCTGTTGGGTGTCCTCGCGGATGGCCACCGCCAGGCGGCGCCAGGCACCCGGACCCTGGTGCGGATCGTGCCGCTGCTCCAGCTCGGCGGCCCAGGCCGGGTCGTCGCGAACGATGGACTCGGGGTCCAGGCGCCGTCGGGCCACGCTGGCCGCCGGCTCCTGTTCCAACGCTGGACTGATGGCGATCATCGAGAGCAGGCGCCCTGGCTGCCGACTGGCCAGCTCGACCGCCGTGCGTGCACCCATCGACAGGCCCATCACGTGGAAGCGCCCCAGCCCCAGCGCATCGGCGAAGGCCAGCGCGTCGTCCACGAGAGTGACCCGGCTCCACCCCTGCCTGACGTCATGCACGGTCCGCGCGTGCCCCCGCGCGTCAGGCATGAGTAACGTGAATTCGCGACGGAGTAACGGACGCTGGGCACCCCAATCGTGCGTACCCATGGAGGTGGCGCCGTGGAGCAGCACCAGCGGTGGGCCCTGCCCGTCGGTGACGTAGTGGATATCGAGCCCGTTGGCCCTGATCTCAGGCACGACGCGAGGACGAGGTGTTCATGGCACTTCCGATGGTCGCACGCCCGGGAACAGGACTCACGCTAGGCTGTGCGGCCTGATGACGTCCACACGTTCTACCGCCTCCCGGCCGGCCAACGACGACCTGCGCGTCCGCCGCGTGGCGCATCGCGCGGGCTACGATCGGGAGACGGTCAACGAGATCGTCGATGCCGCGCTCATCGCCCACGTCGGCACCATCCGTGACGGCAAACCCGTGGTCATCCCCATGCTGGCCGTGCGCGATGGTGATTGGCTGCTGCTCCATGGCGCGCCGGCCAGCGGCACCGTTCGCCGCGGCCGCGGCCAGCAGGTGTGCGTCGAGATGACCCTGCTGGACGGCCTGGTCCTGGCGCGCTCGGCCTTTCACCACTCCCTCAACTACCGCTCGGTGGTCGTCCTCGGCGAGGCTGAGCTCATCAGCGACGAGGAGGAGCGCGCCAGGGCGCTCGAAGTGCTCCTGGAGCGGCTCGTGCCCGGTCGCGGCGAGCAGTTGCGACCGATGACCAGCACCGAGCTCAAACAGACCGCGGTAGTGCGCATCTCGCTCGAGCAGGCTTCCACGAAGGTGCGCAGTGGACCACCGGTCGACGAAGATGCGGACTACGACTGGCCGGTCTGGGCCGGCGTCCTGCCGGTGACCACGCACCTCGGTCAGCCTGAGGCAGATCCGCGCTTGATGCCGAGCATCGAGGTGCCCGACAACGTCAGCGCCCTGGCCGACACCACCCGCTAGGTACCGGGCCCTAGGCCGGCTCGAGGCCACCCACCTCAGGCTCGTCGAGGGGCTGCGAAAGCACGTCTTGCTGCTCGGGATGGCGCTCCAGCCAGCGCACCACGAAGGGGCACTTGGGAACGACCCTGAGCCCTCGCTGCCGGGCGTCATCGAGCACGGCTGCCACCAGCCGGCTGCCGAGGCCCTGACCCTCGTAGCCCTCGAGGACCTCGGTGTGCAGCAACTCGATCCAGCCTTGCCCCAGCGAGTAGTCGAGCAGGGCCGTCAGCGCTGGGTCATCGCCCAGGGTGGCCTCATAGCGGCGGCTCTCAGGCACGTCACGCACATGCAACGGCGGGCGTTCGGTGGGCATCGCCAGCGGCTCGTTCATCGTCCCTGCTTGAAGGCCGAGTACAGCTCCGGCAGCATCGCGGCCGGATCAGCGTAGAAGGTCGCGCCGTCGACGACGATGCGCGCCCGCGGTGACGGCGCCGCGATGCGCGGCTTGCCGGCGATGAACTCACCGATGACTTCGGCGTGTGGCTTCAGCGAGCCATCCGGACGTACCAGCCCGAAGTGGCGCTCGTGGCGCTGGTCATCACACGGCGGTCGCTCCCACAAGTCCTGGTGGTAGTCGGCGTAGCACCACACCATGGCGCCGGTGGAGCCCACCTCAACGAGCCTGGGCAGGACGTCCTCGAGGTGTTCGGCCAGCGTTTCCTCGGAGAGCATGATCTGGTCCCAGCCACGGGCTCTCGTCTGCCATCGCCAGTTGAGCGTGTCGGAGCCGGGCGGCGCGGTGCAGGCCCCGAACTCCTCCATCATGGTGGGCTTGCCCGAAAGCGCGGCGGTCAAGGCCGTGGCGAAGGGCACAGTGTCGGGATCGAGCGCATCGGTACCGAAGTTGGCATAGATGGGATAGGCGTGCATGACCGCGAAGTCGGCCCCGGCGAAGACCTGATCGGCGCGCAGGTGGTTGCGAGTCGTCAGCGACGGGGCGTGCAGACCGACGGTCCGGTGTCGCTCAGGGTCGAGCTCGCGGATGACTGAGAACAAGCGCTCCGCCCAGGCCGCGCCGGTGGCGTCATCGGCCGGCAGCGCGAAGTTGTCCGGCTCGTTGCCCAGGTTCCAGGCCCATACACCCCGGTGCTCTCGCAGGCGGCCAACGACCGTGCGCAGCAGCAGCTCGGCGGCGTTCAGCGCCTGGCTGTCGGCATAGGGATTGCGATACGATCCGGCATCTTCGTTAGCACCACTAATGACCTGCCGGCCGCCGCTGACCGGCTCGGAGCCCCCGAGCAGCCAGCCTGGCGCCCAGTTCGGTCCGCTCATGTGCCCGGTGAAGAACGTCACGTCCAGCCCCAGACCTCGCTCGGCGGCAACATCACAGACCGCCTCGAGGTCGGCGAGAGCCTGCTCGGAGACGGCCTCGGGCGTGGGCTGGAAATCCTCCCAGAGCAGGAAGATGCGCACCAACCGCATACCCAGGCCGGCGATGATGTCGAACTCCTCGGCCACCTCGTCGCGATCGAAGTCCTTCCACCAATACATCGCCTTGCGACGCGGCCAGTAGTTGACGCCGACCGGGAAGGGCTGCCCGACCTCGAGGTCGCCGATGGTCATGCCACCACCGCCTCGAGCTCGAAGACACGGGCCTGGAAGTCGCCCCGGGAGGCGGATTCCCAAGCGTGATCGTCGAGGAACAGGCCCTGGCTCATGAGCTCATCGCCACCGCGCTCCATGACGTTGGCGCGTGCGACCCAGTCATCGGCATCGGGCCACACCGTGACACGGTAGCGTGCCTCCCGGTCCAGCCCCCGGAGTCGCAGTAGCGACGGCCCCGGCAGCGGAAGCGAAAGGGTGCGATACCAACCCACGAGCACATGGCTGCGGTCGTCGGCCACGGTCATCCAGGCGGTCTCGTTGCCATCGCCCTCGAAGGGGCTGACGAGCCGATGGAAGCGGCCGGTGTGCAGCAGCTCCCGTCGCTCCTTGTACCAGGCGATCTGCGCCTGTACGCGTTCGGCCTCGACGTCGTCGAGCTTGCGTGGATCGAGCTCGTACCCGAGGTTGCCGAAGAACGCCACCGCGGCGCGCGTGTCCAGTGGGGTGACCCGGCCGACCTGGTGGTTGGGCACGTCCGAGACATGCGCGCCCATGGCTACCAGCGGGTAGACCAGTGACGAGCCGTACTGGATGCGCTGACGCTCGATAGCATCGGTGTCGTCGCTGGTCCAAACCTGGGGCGCGAAGGCCAGCATGCCGGGATCGTTGCGGCCACCGCCACCGGCACAGGACTCGAAGAGGATGTCGGGGAAGCGCTCGGTGAGACGCGCATAGAGGTCGTAGACGCCGAGCATATAGCGATGGAAGAACTCGTTCTGTCGCTCCGGGGGCAGCGAGACGCCGTAGGGCTCGGTGATGACGCGGTTCATATCCCACTTGACGTAGGCGACGGGGGCGCTGTCGAGGACGCTGCCGATGACCCGCTCGAGGTAGTCGACGACCTCCTTGTTGGTCATGTCCAAGACGTACTGGTTGCGCAACTCAGACCGAGCCCGCCCGGGAAAACCGACCGCCCATTGGGGATGTTCCTCGAACAGGCGGCTGCGCGGGTTGACCATCTCCGGCTCGATCCAGATGCCAAAGAGCAGGCCCAGGTCGTTGATCTGGCTCACGAGCTCGGGCAGACCTGAAGGCAGCTTGCGCAAGTCGACCGTCCAGTCGCCCAGCGACGAGGTGTCGTCGTCGCGCTGGCCGAACCAGCCGTCGTCGAGCACGAAGAGCTCCACGCCAAGACCTCGGGCCGCAGCAGCCATCTCGACGAGGGTGTCCTCGTCGAAGTCGAAGTAGACACCCTCCCAGCTGTTGAGCAACACGGGTCGCGGCCTGTCCCGCCAGGTGCCCGTGGCGAGGCGTTCGCGGTAGAGTCGGTGGTACGCGTCGGAGACGCCGCCGAGGCCCTCGTCGGTCCACACCAGCACGGCCTCGGGGATCTGCAGGTCCATACCCGGAGTGATCTGCCAGCGGATGGTCTCGGGGTCGAAGCCGAGGCGGGCGCGCACGGTTTCGTACGGGTCGACCTCGACCTCGGCGAGGAAGTTGCCCGAGTACACCAGCGACATGCCGATGGCCTCGCCGGCCGCCTCGGTCGTGGCCGGACGGCGCAGCAGCATGAAGGGGTTTTGCTGGTGGCCGCTCGAGCCTCGCTGGCTGCGCAGCGCGCGGGTACCGGTGGTCAGCGGCGTATCGACGATGTGTGTCTCGCGCGACCAGGCGCCGGCCAGCTGCACGAGGTGCCAATCAGCGTCGGGCAGGTCCAGGGCCACGCTCATGGCGGTCGTGAGCTTGACGTCACCGGTGCCATCGTTGGTGACACGCATGCTGCGCGTGATCACTGGCCGGTCGGCGTAGATGGTCGTGAGCAGCCGCACCTGAAGGCTCGAGTTGCCGTCGACGAGGAGGATCTCGACCGTCTCAGCCTCGACTTCGTCATCGACGTATGTGCTGGGCAGGCCGTCAAGCGGCGGCTTGCCGGACAGGATGGTGTGTTCGCGGTAGATGAGTTCGAGCACCGTGCTGCCGTCAGCGTGGCGAACCGTGAGCATGGGTACCCGGAAGTCGCCGCTGCCGGCCGTGGGCAGCTCCAGGGGGATGGGGTCAAGTACCTTGTTGAAGCGCGAGATGAACGAGCTGCGCATGAAGTGCGAGTAGTCGCGGCCGGTGGTCAGGCGGGACCCGAAGTAGAGGTGTGCCAAGGCGCCCGATTCAAGCACCCGCATGACGTAGCTGATGCTCCCGTTGTACAGATGCAGCTGGCGGACATCCTGGCGCCATTCGATGGGCATGCCCGATCGACTCCTTCCTCAGCGCGACCATTGCGGCGTACCTCGCCGTCCTCGCGCCGAGCGATGGTACGCCGCCGGACTGCCACCTACATGACACAAGCGGTCCATGTCGCTTACGATACGGAGCGTCCAGCACTATTCGCTAATTGAGAGGTCCCGCCCAGTGAAGAAGACCCTGATCGCCGCCGGGCTCGTCGCGAGCCTGAGCTTGGTCGCCATCGGCTGCGACGACGGCGCCGACGCCACCCCGTCCCCAGTCGTCGATGCCGTCGAGTCTATCGTCGCCGAAGACGTCGAGGCTGCCGAGTCCATCGCGGCCGACGTCGAGGACGCCGCGGAGTCGATGGCCGCTGAGGCCGAAGATGCTGTCGAGTCCATGGCCGCTGAGGCCGAAGATGCTGTCGAGTCGCCCGCAGCCTGAGGCCACCGCATGAGTCCGTCTCACTCCCAGTAGTGAAACGGGCAACGGCCGTCGGGAGAATCCGGCGGCCGTTTCGATTCGCGCAGACCGATCAGATCGCGCGTATCCGGTTGTTGCGCTTCTCGTGCGTCAGCTCGGCCAGGCCGAGTGCCTCCATGAGCGGCGGTACATACATGCCGAAACGCCCGCGGTAGCCCTTGCGCAGGCCGTAGAAGCCGCCGACGGGGTTGTCAGCGGAGCGGCCCCAGGCCTCGACCGTGTCAGGCTTGGGCTCCTTGGATTCGTCGGCAGCCCCCAGGTCCATCCAGTCGCCGCGTGCCTGGAGCATGGCCTGGAGGTCCTCGAGGCAGCGCGCCTGGTAGGAGAGCCTGGTCGAGCCGACCTGGCAGACCAGCGCCGGAGGGTCGGCCTCCTCATCTCGATACATGGTGTACTCCGCTGAGCCTGGCGGGGTCTGCAGGACCCAGGGATCTTCCTTCGTGCCGCTGCCCTGTGCTGCCATCTGTGGCCTCCTCGAGTTGCTGGCTAGGTGAAAGTCGAAGAGTACGCGAGGTGCACAACCCTGCGACCCGTCCCATCAGTCGATTCGGAGTGACTCGATGATCTCGTGGCAGAGGTCTGCGCTGAAGTCGTCCACGCCCGACAGGCGACCGGCCCACATCGGCACGACCTCCGCTTCGCACGCCGAGACGAGCTCGTCGACGTACGTGTCGAAGAGCAGCCTCGGATGGGCGTGCACGGTCTGTGCAGCGATGGCATCGAGCGCCCCCGTCTGCAGGGCATCGAGCGAAGCGGTCTGGACGTCGGCTCTGTATCGCTGGTTGGCCTCGACGTCGGCGGTGCTGCCGAAGTGGCGCATGCGCCCGGTCATGATGGTGTGCGCACCGTAGAGCGGTATCTATCTGCCTACGACCAATCCGGCTCGTAGGGCAGCCGCGCCACGACCCAGTAGCCACGCTCGTCACCAGGGCCGGCGTCGAGCGTGCCTCCGAGCGCCACGACCTCGTTGCGGACGGCCATGAGACCGGCCGTCTCTTGCTCGCTGTCGTCACCGGCCGAGAGGCCATCGTCGGCGACCTCGATCTGCAGCTCGTCGGGCCCATACCTGATGACCACGCTCGAGCGCGCCGAGACGGCGTGGTTGAGTGTCGCCATCAGGGCCTCGTGAACGACGCTGTAGGCCACCGCATCGAGGTCGGAGGTGAGGGGCAGCGGCCGGCCCTCGACGCGAGTGGACACGGGCAGGCCGGCGGCGATGACCTGCTCAGCCAGGTAGTCGATGTCCGCCAGGCCCGGCTGCGGCTCGGGCAACGGGGTGCCGGCTGGTGAGAGCAGCAGGCCGGTCAGCCTCTGCGTCTCCTCGAGGGCCTCGGTTCCGGCCGCCTCGATGACGGCCAGCGATCGCTGCGCCGAACCGGGATCATCGCCCATCGAGCGGCGGGCATTCCGAGCCTGCACGATCACCGCGCTCATGGCGCGTTCGATGACATCGCGCAGCTCGCGCACGGTGTCGTCCCGGCCGGCCGAGTCGGGTGCCGCCACCCCGCTCTCCCAGTCGAGCTCGCCGCTCACACGCTCGTCGCCACGGGCGGCGCGCAGGCTGCGCATGGCCAGGCCGACCAGCCACGCGCCGATGAGCACGAACACGGGACCCGCCAGGTCGCGTGGCTCCGCCGTGCCCTCCGAGGCGCGCATCACCGCCAGACCGGCCAGCGCACCGACCCCGAGCGCGCCGATCTGGCCGCTCCGGCTACCGGCCCAGGCGCCGACCGAGTAGGCCGCCAGGGCCACCCCGAGCATGAGGCTGGTGGACTGGTCGAAGGCACCACGGCCGAGCAGCGCGAAGGTAGCGAAGGCAAGCACCAGCGGCAGCAGCGGGAACGTCGTCCGTGCCGCCAGCGACAGCAGGAAGGCGACCGCGACGCCGAAGGCCACGGCTTCATCGACCTCGAGCGAAGCGATGAACGACTCGCCGACGAGCGGGGATTCGGCGAGATAGACCTCGATGAGGAAGGCGGCCGCCAACACCATGGCGATGAGCGAGTCCACGTGCGCGCGCAAGAACCGGAGCACTCCCACGGGTCGGAGGCTACCGCGCTACGGGTCAGCTCGTTGGGGCAGACCCGACCCGGACGTGCTGCGTGGCCCGATGGGCCCCACCGCCGGAGAGCTGGATGGCAGGTCTGGTGGCCCCCATATCATCGACCGCTGTTACCGTGTCGGAGTCCACGGCGGCGCGACGAGCCATGGAGTCGGTCGACATCGAGAGAGCTCCAAGGAGGCAGCGGTGGGTTTGAAGGAGTACAAGCCAGGGACTACGTTCGGGGGCGTCATCGGACGCACCTTCGACGCATCCGAGCAGGCATGGCCGGCACCACGCCGGGCACGCGAGGGCGCACCCAACGTCCTCTTCATCGTGCTCGACGACACCGGATTCGGACAGCTGGGCTGCTACGGCAGTCCCATCCGCACCCCGAACCTGGACAGGCTGGCCGAGGGTGGCCTGCGCTTCACGAACATGCACACCACGGCGCTGTGCTCGCCCACGCGCTCGTGCATCCTCACCGGCCGCAACCACCACTCCAACCATATGGCCGGCATCACCGAGATCAGCACCGGCTTCCCCGGCTACGACGGCTACATCCCCTTCGAGAACGGCTTCCTGCCGGAGATCCTCCAGGGCCAGGGCTACAACACCTACGCGGTCGGCAAGTGGCACCTCACGCCCGCCGACCAGATCCTCCGCGGCCGGCCCCTACGACCGCTGGCCGCTGGGCCGTGGCTTCGAGCGCTACTACGGCTTCCTCGGCGGGGACACGCACCAGTACTACCCCGATCTGACCTACGACAACCACCGGGTCGAGCCGCCCAAGACGCCCGAGCAGGGCTACCACCTCACCGAGGACCTGGTCGACCATGCCATCGGCTTCCTGGCCGACTCCAAGCAGGTCGCGCCCAACAAGCCCTTCTTCCTGTATTTCGCTCCGGGTGCCATGCACGCGCCGCATCACGTGGCCAAGGAATGGTCGGACAGGTACCAGGGCGTCTTCGACGATGGCTGGGATGCGTACCGGGAGAAGGTCTTCGCGCGTCAGAAGGAGCTGGGCATCGTGCCCGCCGGTGCCGAGCTCTCCGCGCACGATCCCGATGTGCAGGATTGGGATGGTCTCTCCGCCGACGAGCGCAGGCTGTACGCACGCATGATGGAGGTCTTCGCCGGTTTCCTGGAGCACACCGACCACCACATCGGCCGACTGCTCGACTTCCTCGAGGAGATCGGCGAGCTGGACAACACGCTGATCATGGCCATCAGCGACAACGGTGCCAGCGCCGAGGGCGGACCCACCGGCTCCATCAACGAGAACAAGTTCTTCAACTTCGTCGAGGACGACCTGGAGCAGAATCTCGCGGCCATCGACGACATCGGCGGCCCCAAGTACTTCAACCACTATCCCTGGGGCTGGACCTGGGCCGGCAATACGCCCTTCCGCCGCTGGAAGCGCGAGACCTATCGCGGTGGCGTGAGCGACCCGTTCATCGTGCACTGGCCAGCCGGCCTTGAGGCCAAGGGCGAGCTACGCACGCAGTACGGCCATGCCATCGACATGGTGCCGACGGTCCTGGAGCTGCTCGACATCGAACCCCCGGAGTTCATCCGCGGCGTGCAGCAGTCCCCCATCGAGGGCCTCAGCATGGCCGGCGCGCTGGCCGATGCCGGAGCGCCCACGAAACACACCACGCAGTACTTCGAGATGCTCGGCCACCGCTCGCTCTATCACGACGGCTGGAAGGCCGTCTGCCCGTGGCCGGGCACGTCGTTCGCCGAGGGCCTGCCGTTCGGTACGCCCATCCCGGCCGAGAGACTGACCGAGCTGGACGCGAGCGCTTGGGAGCTATACCACCTCGAGGAGGACTGGACCGAGAGCCACGACGTGGCCGCCGAGCAGCGCGACAAGCTCATCGAGATGATCTCGCTCTGGTACGTCGAGGCGGGCAAGTACAACGTGCTCCCGGTCGACGGCCGCGGCCAGCAGCGCTTCGCGGACGAGCGCCCCACCATCGCCGTCGACCGCTCGCGCTACACCTACTACCCTGGCACCCAGGAGGTGCCCGGCAACGCCGCACCACGCTTGCTCAACCGGCCACACAGCGTCCACGCCGGGGTGGAGATCCCCGAGGCGGGGGCCGAGGGTGTGCTGGTCAGCCAGGGCGGTGTGGACGGTGGCTACACCTTCTACGTCCAGGATAGGAAGCTGCGCTACGGCTACAACTACGTGGCCGACCAGTACTTCCACATCACCTCCGACACGGATGTGCCGACCGGGCGCCACATGCTCAGCTTCGAGTTCGAGCCGACCGCTGAGCCGCAGCCGCTCAAGGGCCTCGGCTCGCCGGCCACGGTAAGGCTCTTCGTGGACGGCCAGGAGGTCGGCTCCGGCGACCTTCCGGTATCCATCCCCATCTCGCTGGGCCTGGCTGGCGGCGTGTCTGTCGGTCTCGACGCCGGAGCCCCGGTGATCAGGGAATACCGCCCGCCGTTCGCCTTCACGGGCACCATCGCCCGCGTGGTCTACGACGTTTCGGGTGAGAGCGTGGTCGACCACGAGGCCGAGATCCGCATGGCGCTCGCGCGCCAGTAGCGAGCCCCTGGCAGCTCCTGAGCCTAGGCCCGGGCGCTGCCGTCCCAGTAACGCTGCGCTGACGCCCACGCGTCACGGCCGCACCGTGCGCCCATGACCCGACCGCCGAGGTCGTCGGCCTCGACATGGATGCCGCCGTAGAGCCGGCTGATACCGGCCTGGTCGGCCGCGTCGAAGTAGGTCGCCCACTGCAGCTCGACGTCCTGGTCGGGGCCGGTCTCGAACTCGAGCGAGCCGGCCGGTACCGTCCATGAACCGAGGCCACCGGGGAAGTACTCGGTCCCGGTCATCTCCGCCAGCACCTCCGCGGCCGCACGGCTGAACGTCGAGTGGCCGCTGACGTAGCCCGCGAACGATGGCGTCACGAACGTCGAGAGCTGGTACGGCACCCACTCCACCGCGCGGATCCAATCGACGCCGCCGGAGTCGGCATCCCCGTCCGCGGGATTCCCGGTCCACGCGAGGATGGCGATCTCACCGACATGGTCGGCCAGATGCTCGTGCCGCTGTCCGGGCGCCGACGACTCGGCGTTGATGAGTTCGACCTGACCAGGTTCCAGGGGCAGCCCATCTGGATGGTAGGCCGGCAATGCCGGATCGCTCGACTGACCCAGCCCACCCATCCAGCGGATCATCGAGATGGGTCGCACGTAGTCGTAGTGGCTCTTGGCGCCCCAGGCGGCGATGGCCGCGTCGTGGACCGCGCCATTGAGCGCGAGATACATCTTGACGTCCCACTCGAGCGGGTCCAGCTCCGGACCTGTGCCGCCCAGTCGTCGCTCGAAGCCCTCCGAATGTCGACGACCGTGTTGGCCAGCGAGTTCCAGTGGCCGGGCGGAGTCTCCGAGGCAGGGCCATCGGCCCAGAACTCGGCCAGCACCCGGCCGAAATCCGCCTGCGACACGAAGTTGGGCGGGTATGGCTCCCCGGTCACCGGGTTGACGGCATAGCCCTGACCATCGTTGGTTCCGAGCGGGTTGCCACCCAGGGCGCGCGGAGAGATGTCTACGATGACCCCATCCCTCGGGTCCAGCAGGCTGCTGTAGCGCACCACCTCGACGGCCTTGTCCTTGAACAGGTCAGCAGTCTGAGGGTCACCAAGTCGAGGCGGCGCTCCCGGGTCGATGGGTACTCCGTCGGGACCCGCAGCGGGCAGAGCGAAGGAATCGACATGGCCCCAGTGGGGTCCGACGAACTGCTGCGGCCCGCTGGGCAGCGGCAGGCCGTTCTGCGAGATCGCGACCTCGAGGGCCAGAGGCTGCCAGCGGTCGGGGT
Source organism: uncultured Chloroflexia bacterium (assembly GCA_963705425.1). GTDB lineage: Bacteria > Chloroflexota > Limnocylindria > Limnocylindrales > CSP1-4 > JAFMJV01. The sequence goes on from CAVPJO010000001.1 coordinate 262,004, forward strand.
CGGTCAGGAACGTGCCCGGTGCCCGAACCACCATGGGTTCGTTGGCGGGCACGTAGTCGGCCGACGTGTAGCCCTGCCGCTCGCGCGAGCCGTCCCTGTAGACCGGCTGCGATGGTGCGTTTCGCGATGCGATTGCCCAGCGCCGCAGCCGAGTCGCCCTTGGTGCCGGTCCGGTCGGTCGGATAGCACAGCGAGGCCATCAGCTCGGTCGAACTGACGCAGGCTGTCGGCACCGCCCACGGCGTCTCGATATCGATGGCTGAGCAACCGATACGCGGCATAGCTGATGGCGCGCTTGCTGAGCCGCGGCCGGATGGTCGTGGTCGACCTTCGTCGGTCACGAAGACGCCGTCAGCGACCGGGTCGTACGCCGCCCACGCGTCCCACATCACGGCCGAGACGTGGTAGAGGTTACGCGCGTGCACCGTGGGCGCCGGGAAGTCGCGACGAATGGCGTCGAGCAGGGCTTCGTTCCAGAGTCGCGCCACCGACTTGGCGGGGTCCACGGCAGGGACGCACGAAGCGGCATCGTTCCCGCCCGCGAGCGCGGGTGTCGCGCACAGCATCGATGACGCCAAGGCCAGCACCAGCCCGAGCATCATCCAGACGCGTCTCGACCTGACCATCGTCCACCTCCAGGGAGGATGCTACTCCCCGGCGCCGGCGATGCGGTCCCGACGCGTAGACTTCCACCATCGTGCGCCATCTGTCGTGGGCCACCCTGGTGGCAGCCCTATGTGTCGTCCTCGTTGCTCCGGCCGCGGCACAGGCCGAGAAGCCCCGCGAGGGGCTGCCCAAGGTGCCGAGGTTCGTTGAGGAGGCCGTGTCAGCCGGCGTCACGCACACCTATTCCGGCGGTTTCGACTACTTCGTCGGGGGTGGCGTGGCCGCCTTCGACTGCAACGCCGATGAGCGACCGGAGCTCTACCTCGCCGGGGGTGAGGATCCCGCTGCGCTCTTCCGCAACCGGAGCCGGACGGGCAAGTCACTGCGCTTCGAACGAGTAGAGGACGAAGCGACCGACCTGACCTCGGTCACGGGCGCCTATCCCCTCGACATCGACTCGGACGGCAACGTGGACCTGGTGGTCCTGCGCCACGGCCAGAATGTGCTCCTGCGTGGACTCGGCGACTGCGCGTTCGAGCGCGCCAACGAAGCTTGGGGATTCGATGGGGGGGACGCCTGGAACACGGCCTTCAGCGCCACCTGGGAGGAGGGTGAGGGTTGGCCGACGCTGGCCTTCGGGAGCTATGTCGACTATTTCGACGAGCAGCATCTGGCCCACTGCGGGACGGGCCTCCTGTACCGGCCCAACGTCGCCGATGACGGCTTCAGGCCTCCCACCACGCTGGAGCCGGGCCGCTGTGCGCTATCGATGCTCTTCAGCGACTGGGACCGCTCGGGTCGCCGAGACCTGCGGGTGGCCAATGACCGCCACTACTACTACAACGAGGGCGGTGAGCAGCTCTGGGAGTTCTCCCCTGACGCTCCTCCCCGGCTGTATGCGCCCGAGGATGGCTGGAAGCCCGTCAGGATCTTCGGCATGGGCATCGCTGCCGAAGACCTCACCGGAGATGGCTACCCCGAGTACTACCTCACCAGCATCGGGTCGAATCGCCTGGAGACCCTTGCCTCGGAGGCCACGGCTCCGACGTTCGAGGACATCGCCTTCGAGCACGGGATCTCGGCCACGACGCCGTCGATCGGCCGGCCCATCGACCCGTCCACGTCATGGCACCCGGAGTTCGACGACGTCAACAACGACGGCCACGTGGACCTGTACGTTTCCAAGGGCAATGTCGATTCCTCGGCCGGCAGCGCGCTCAAGGACCCCAACGAGCTGTTCCTGAGGCTCGCCGATGGCACGTTCCGGCGAGCTGCCAAGCCGGCCGGCATCCTGAGCCCCATCCGGACCCGCGGAGCCGCGCTGGTCGACCTCAATCACGATGGGCTGCTCGACCTGGTCGAGGTCAACCGATACGAGAACGTCGACATCCGACGCAACGTCGGAACCGGGACGGCCAAGAAGCCCAAGACGATGGGCCACTGGCTGGGCGTGAAGCTTGCGCAGGATGGGCCCAACTCCGACGCCATCGGCGCCTGGATCGAGGTCAAGGCCGGGGAGGAGCGCACGACTCGCGAGGTCACGGTCGGGGGCGGTCACGCCGGGGGCGCGCTCGGGCCGGTGCACTTCGGGCTCGGCAAGCGGGACGAGGCGAACGTTCGCGTCACCTGGCCCGATGGCTTCCAGGGGGCGTGGCAACGGGTCCCGGCCGACCGCGTGATGACCATCGCTCGCGAGGCCGACGAGACCGGGACGGCAGGGTCCGGCGAGTCGTGACCGCATCCGGCACGCTCACGGTCACCGGCAGCGACTGACGCGCGCGCCTGCGAGCCGGTGGCGACCCCGTCTGCTCAGCCCACGAGCGGATTCGACCGATGTGCCGGCCCGCTCGCAGGTCCGGTCCACGGGCTGAGCAGGAGTGCCAGGCGCGCTCACCCCGTGTGCAGGTCCGGCACGATGGGCGCCCGCCACGTCGAGATGGCCCACCCCGCGAGCAGCCAGGGGCCTGGCGCGATGTCTCACCGACCCCGGGGGAGCTACGACTAGTGGAGTGCCGCGCGCTCCTCGACCGAGACATCGGTGGGCGGCTTGCCCAGGATGATCATGCTCAGGACATCGTCGGTGGTGACCTCGTCGTGATCGACCGTGCCCACGATCTCGCCGTGATACATGACGCTGATGCGGTCGGACAGGTCGAACACATCATGGATGTCATGACTGATGAGGAAGATGCCGATGCCCTCGCTCTTGAGCTGCTTGACGAGGTCACGCACCTGAGCGGTCTCAGCTGGACCGAGGGCAGCCGTGGGCTCGTCCATGATCAGGATGCGGGCGTTGAAATGGACGGCCCGGGCGATGGCCACCGCCTGGCGCTGACCACCGGAGAGCGACATCACCGGCTGTGTGAAGTTCGTGAAGTTGGGGTTGAGGCGGCCCATGACCTCGCGGGTGGCCTTCTCCATCTCACCGTCGTCCAGGGTGCCCAGGCGCGTGGTCATCTCGCGTCCCAGGAAGACATTGCCCGGCGCGGCGATGTTGTCGGCGAGTGCCAGGGTCTGGTAGATGGTCTCGATGTTGAGGCGCTTGGCATCGCGCGTGTTATCGATGCTCACCGGCTTGCCGTCGATGAGGATCTGGCCCGAGTTGGCGGGGTGGGCGCCCGAAAGCACGCGCATGAGCGTGGACTTGCCCGCACCGTTGCCGCCCACCAGACCCATGACCTCGCCCGCATGGAGGTCGATGGTGACGCCGTCGACGGCGTGCACGCCACCGAACGCGACCTTGATGTCGCGCATCTCCACCAGCGGTGTCCGCTTCTGGTCGCTCACGTGCCCGCCCTCCGTCGGCCGCCACCTCGTCGGCGGTTCCAGGTATCCAGTCCCACAGCCACGACCAGGACGATGCCGGCCACGATGGACTGCACCGGTGAGGGCACGCCCATGAAGGCCAGGCCGTAGGCGAGCGACGACATGACGAACGCGCCCAGGACCGCGCCGGTGATGGTACCGACGCCGCCCGCGAAGGACGTCCCGCCCACGACCGCCGCGGCGATGACGTAGAGCTCCTGGGTCGTACCCAGGTCCTGTGCCGCTCCGTTGAGTCGGCCGACCACGATGGCGGCGGCCACGGCGCAGAGCACGCCCATGAGCATGAAGGTCTTCATGATCGTCCAGCGGGTGTTGATGCCGGCCAGGTCTGCCGCCTCCGGATTGCCGCCATAGGCATAGACGTAGCGGCCGAAGCGGCGGCGGTTGGCGATGAAGGTCATGACGATGGCGACGCCGATGAGCAAGAGGATGGGCCAGGAGATGCCCATCGGGACCTGCAAGCCGCCCTCTGGTATGGCGATGCCGCGCTCCTCGGCCCATCTCCTGGCGAGGCCGACAGGCAGGAATTGCTGGTTGGCCATGTAGGCCAGGCCAAGGACCACGACGCAGGCGACTGATCCGATGAGGATGTCAGCCCATCGCGGCCGAAGCGGGAAGCCCAGCTTGCGTCGCTGTCGCCGGTTGTAGAGCAGGAGTGCCACGATGGCGAGGCAGCCCAGGATCGCCAGGGCCCAGGTCCAATCGCCGCCCAGTGATCCCAGGGCTCCGCCGCCCATCTGTCGGAACGTGCTGTCGATACCGGTGACCGCCGCGCCCTCGGAGAGCACCCAGACGACGCCACGGTAGGCGAGCAGGCCGCCCAGCGTGACCACGAACGAGGGAACCCCGATGTAGGCGATGATGAACCCCTGTCCACCGCCGATGAGGGCGCCGATGCCCAATCCCATGGCCAGGGCCACGACCCACATGAGCGGACTGCCCACCGTGGGGAAGCCCAGGACATTGGGCAGGAAGTCGGTCATGAGGATGGCGTAGACCATCGAGATGACGCCCACCTGCGAACCGACGGACAGGTCGATGTTGCGGGACACGATGATGAGCACCATGCCCGTGGCCATGATGGCCGTGCCGCTGGCCTGCACGCCCAGCGTGAGCATGTTGGCCGGACTGATGAGTTTGCCGCCCGAGAGCACGTGGAATACGAGCAGGATCACGACCAGCGCGACGAGCATGCCGAAGATGCGCATGTCGATCTCGGTAGCCGCGAACAGGCCACGTACTGACGGCCGCTGGGCGCTGGGTGCCGGCGTGGGTGAGGACTCGGCGATTCCGCTCATCGTATCGCTCTCAGCTTCGCTTGGATGAATGAGCGCCCTGCGTCACATCGAGCGTGAACACAGGGCGCTGGCACTTAGGTCTTACTCAGAGACCGCTCAGATCACTGGCAGATGGCCGCCGGCGAGGGAGCGTCCGCTGTCTGTGCACAAAGCACATCCAGCGTGATCCAGCCACCGTCGACCACGAGGTCCAGGGTGTCCTGGGTGACCGGTGTCGGCTGCAGGATGATCGACTTCACGACGTTCCCGCCGGGGGTCTCGAAGTCGGTGGCCTGTGCGCCGTCGAGCGGCATGACCGAGTCGCCGATGAGGCCGTCGGGGATGGTGATGTCAGCGATGTCCACGCCCTCGCAGAACTGCAGGGCAGCGGCACCGGCGACCTTGCCGAGTTCGTTGCTGTTCTTCCAGACGTCCACGTACTGCCAGCCGGCAGCCACGTTCTGGAGGTTGCCCGTGTCGCCGTCCTGGCCACTCAGCGGGATGGGGTCGAGACCCTTGGCCTGCAGCGCAGCCACGACGCCCAGGGCGGTGCTGTCGTTCTCGGCCAGGATCGCGTTGATCTTGACGCCATCAGCATTGGCAGCGTCGATGATGGCTTCCATGTTGTTCTGGGCCGTCTCGGTCTTCCAGCCATCGGTGAACTGGTCGGCGAGGATGGTGATCTCACCGGACGCGACCTTGTCTGCGAGGCCGGCCTGGTCCCAGCCCATGGGCAGGAACGTGGAGGCGTTGGCGTCGCCGGGGTCGCCCTTGATGAGGACGTAGTTGCCGCTCGGCACGGCGCCGATGATGGCGTCAGCCTCGGCCTTGCCGACGCCGACGTTGTCGAACGTGATGTACAGCACGTTGGGGTCTTCGATGAGGCGGTCGTAGGCGATGACCGGGACGCCCGCGTTCTGGGCGGTCTCGAGCGCTGCGATCGCCGCGTCCTGGTTCTGGGCGAGCAGGACGAGGACGTCCGCGCCGCCGTTGATCAGCGTCTCGACGTCGGTCTGCTGCTGCGTGCTATCGAGCCGGGCATCGAAGTCGGTGAAGGTGCCACCGCCCGCCTCGATGGTGGCCTGCATGTTGGGCTTGTCGGTGGCGGCCCAGCGAGGCTGCTCGAAGTTGTTCCAGGACACGCCCACGTTGCAGACGCCGTCGTCCTGTGCCACCACGGCGCCGGTCGCCACCATGCTGGTGCCTACCATCGCTGCGGCGGATGCCACAACCAAGGCTCGCTTGAATGAACCCATGAATCCTCCTCCTACGGTCGGACAGGCTTGACCCCTGTCCCGGCCATCCATTACCGCACGGCATGTGCGACGTGTCAACACGATACCCCAAGGGCACTGGCGTATGCGGCCTTGGGCGAACCGGGGCGCGAGCGGGTATCTCGTAGCGCCTCGTCCCAGAGGCGTGCCACCGACTTGTCGCGGTCGGCGGTGCGCACGCAGGCGGCCCGATCGACCGGCTCGACCGCCAGCAGCCGCAGGGTCCCGGGAACCTCCACCGGTGCTGGGGCGCCGGTCGGTTCGGCGGCCGAGGTCAGGACCACGGGATTCCCGCTCCTGAAGGACTCGCCGGGCCGAGCCAGGGACTCGCCGGCGACCGCTCCTCCAGCGGATGCCATGAGTATGACCGCGAGTATCACTGCCACCGTGGCCCGGACTCGACCAGGCATGCGGCCAAGCGTAGCTCGCCTCTCACGGCTCGCCGAGAGCCAGAGAGCACGTCCGTTCGGCCATATCGATGGCCACCTCGCCGGCGCCGCAGCCCGGTACGAGCCCCGACCAGGGGGGCACACAGACGACGAGGCGCGATGGAGACGATCGAGCGCCAGGAACCAAGAGGCAGAGCTGGACGCCGGCGCGGAGTGGAGGTTGGTGAGGGCCATGCACCAGACGCACTTCGACGAGGCGCACATCCCGGCTCGGTCGGCGCTACGTCTCGCGGCGCGAGGCGATCCAGGCGCCGGCCATGATGATGCCCACGCCGACGAGGGCGACGGGCGCTACTGACTCGCCCAGGACGATGACGCCCAGCGCGATGGCCACCAGGGGCAGGAAGTAGATGGCGATCGAGGCGCGGGGTCCGCCCACTCGACCGGTCAGCACAGCCATCAAGGCGAAGGCCACGCCCGTGCCCAGGATGCCCAGCGGCAGCATGGCCAGGGCCGACTCCCACGACCAGGTCGAAGACGGAAGCTGCAGCAGGCCGATCGGCGCCACGACCATGAGGGCCACCAGCTGGGACCGGAAGACGACCGGCAGGGAGCCGTACTTTTGCGAGAGCGGCACGCTGAGGTTGGCGGCCAGCCCATAGAAGGTGATAGCCAGCAGGGCCAGCAGCGCACCCGACAGCTCGTCGATCCCGCCTCCAGCTCGGGCACGAAGATGAAGACGATGCCCACGAAGCCCAAGCCGATGCCCATCAGCTGTCGCGAGCCCGGTAGCTTGCGCAACAGGTAGGTAGCCCAGGCCACGGTGAAGATGGGCATGGCCCCATTGACCATCCCGGTCACGCTGGAGGTGATCCACTGTTGCGCGATGGGGAAGAGGATCAGCGGGATGGCCATCCAGATGACGCCGAGGAAGGCGATGCGGCCCCAGTCCTCGCGGTCGACGGGCGCGCGGGCTCGCGCGAACAGGGCCAGCGTCCCCGCGCCGAGCGCGATGCGCGCCATGGTGATGACGCCCGGGGCGAACGAGCGCAGCCCGATCTCCATGAACAGGAACGACGAGCCCCAGATGAGCGCGATGGCCGCCAGCAGACCCCAGTCGCCGAGCGTGTAGGCGTGCACGTTCGTCCCGCTCGCGGTGGCAGGCAGGGACGAACGCATCCTTGTCGACGGGGAGGTCATCTCCTCATCCTAGCGAGCATCGGCGGGCGCGGCGGGGGTCTCAGGCAGGCATCTCCGCCGGGTGCTCGGAGGCGCTCGGGAGCGGGCGCTCGGAGGCCTGCAGCCGCCACAGGTGCGCGTACAGGCCATCGACTCGGCGAGGAGCTCCTGCGTGCGTGCCCAGCTCCAGCAGCCAGCCGTCGTCGAGCACGGCGATGCGATGGGCGTTGCGGATGGTGGAGAGCCGATGCGCCACCACGATCGTGGTGCGACCGGCCATGAGGTCGGCCAGGGCCTCCTGCACCAGCCGCTCGGACTCGTTGTCGAGCGAACTGGTGGCCTCATCGAGGATGAGGATGGGTGCGTCCTTGAGGATGGCCCGCGCGATGGCCACGCGCTGGCGCTGGCCGCCCGAGAGCCGCGTGCCGCGATCACCCACGACGGTCTGGTAGCCGTCCGGCAGCGCCTCGATGAAGTCGTGCGCGTTGGCGGCGCGGGCCGCGGCGATGCCAGCTCTTCCTCCGTGGCCTCCAGCCGGCCGTAGCGGATGTTCTCCTCGACGCGTGCCGCCGAAGACGGTGGCCTCCTGCGGCACCAGCGAGATGGCCTCGCGCAGGCCGCGCAGGCGCACCTCGCGGACGTCCTGGCCATCGACGAGCACGCGTCCCGCGGTCACGTCCCAGAGTCGCGGGACCAGGTTGCAGAAGGTGGTCTTGCCGGCGCCGGAGGGACCGACGACGGCGAGGATCTCGCCGGCGGCGATCTCCAGGTCGATGTCGCGCAGCACGGCGCGCTCGTCGCCGTAGCCGAAGGTCACGCCCTCGAAGGTGATGCGCCCGGCGACCGCTCGAGCAGCTCGACGGCAGTCGGCGTCGTCGCGGATGGTGGGTCGCTCGTCGATGAGCTCGAAGACGCGCGCCACGGCACCGGCGCCCTCCTGGAACTGCCCGTACATGCCGGCGATGGTAGACAGGCTGGTGCCGATGGTGATGCCGTAGAGCAGGAAGCTGGTCAGCGACGCCCAGCGTCGAGGGTGCCCTCGATGACCTGGCGGCCGGTGTACCAGAGGATGATGATGAGGGCCCCGAACCCGAGGAAGGTCATCATCGCCACCGAACATGGCCCGCCGAGGTGACCAGGCGCGTGGCGCGTGCCCACGACGCCGCGCAGGTCCTCGCCGTAGCGGTGGCGCTCCCAGTCCTCGCGCCCGAACGACTTGACCACGCGGATGCCGCTGAGCGCTTCTTCGGCCGTGGTCGTCGAGGCGGCGATGGCATCCTGGACCCGCGTGCGAGAGCCGGCGCAGCGGCCGCGCGAAGACGAATGGCCACGATGACCAGGGCCGGCGCCAGGGCCAGGATGATGACCAGCAGCGTGGGGCTGAGCAGGAACAGGATGACGATCGGAGCCGATGAGGCTGAGCAGCGAGGAGAGCAGCGAGGTCAGCGTCTGGGTCAGCATCGTGCGCACCTGGGTGACGTCGCTCGAGAGCCGCGAGATGAGCTCGCCGACGCGGCGCCGGACGTAGAAGTCGAGCTCCAGCGTCACGAGGCGGTCGAAGACCTGGGCGCGCATGCGCGCCACGATGCGCTCGCCCGATGACGCCCAGCGACCAGGTCTGGGCGAACGAGGTCACGGCCAGCACCACGGTGAGCCCGATGAGCAGCAGCATGAGCTGGTCGAGCGCCGGCGGCATCGCCGGCGCCGACGACCTCGCCCACGAAGCCGCCGATGACCAGCGGCAGCAGCAGCCCCGCGCCGGTGCCGATGAGCAGCGCGACGACGGCGACCGCGAAGAGCGCCAGGTGGGGTCGCAGGTAGCCGAACAGGCGACCCCAGGGCACGCCCGTCAGGCGCGCAGAACCGCCGCCCTGGGGCACCTGGTCGTCGGCCCCGGCCGGGTCGTCGCGGCGCGGCTCTGCCGCCCGCAGGCTCGGCCCGCTCGCGCCCGGCGGGCGGCGCGACCGAACGGGGAGTGTCGGTTCAGGCTCAGCTCAGGGCTCCAGTTCCGGCGGCGGCTCCAGACCCCCGGTCGCAGAAGGCCTCGGAACCACCGAGGAACCCGCCGACGCGCTGACGCTGCGTCTCACCGGCCTCGTTGAAGGCCGAGACGGAGTACTCCCAGCAGGTCATGTAGCCGGGCACGCCCTGGATCGTGGGCACCGGGATGGACTGCGCCACCTTGTTGTGGCTGGGCCGGTAGCGCTCCTTGTTGGGTGCCGAGGTGTGCACCAGCTGCCACGGCCCGGTGGTCACCGAGCAGTCGACCTCGAACCAGTTGCGGCGTGCGTAGATGCGGAAGCCGTCCTCGTTGTCGGAACGGTCGCGCCAGACGATGGCACCAAGAGCGGATCGGGCTCATAGACCGGTGGCCAGCCGCGATCGATGACCTGCGCCCCGAGCGGCCGGAGCCCCGGGTGGCACGAGCGGGTCGAGGTAGAGCAGACGGGCGCCATCGACAGCCTCGGCCACGGCGGTCATCGCAGCTGTCCGGCAGGGGCAGACTGGTGACGTCCGAGTGGACGTATCCGGCGCGGTCGATGACCTCGACGGCGAGCGAGACCGGTACGCACTCGATCCATGCCGCGAGCGCTGGCCGTCCGGGCGAGCGGCAGCCATGGGCTCGACGGTTCCGGCTTGGACACGGTCGGATCCCAGACGAAGGTGACCATGGCATCCTGTCCGTCGCCATTCCAGCGGCACAGGTGCCGAAGCCACGACGCCCGCTACCCGGCGCCGTGCAGACGGCCAGCTGTCGCCAGGAGGTGGCCGGGTCGAAGGATGGAGCTCGGTGCTGGCCGCGACCTGCGGCCAGCTGGGTACCAGGCACGGAAGCGGACCTCGGCGATGTCGGCGATGTCGCGGACGCGGGCCTTGAGCGTGACCGTGTCTCCGAAGCTGACATGCGAGCCGCTGCGCTGGTGTCTGCTGGCGTTCCAGCGGGCGCGTGGGCCGGCCGGTCTCCGCGACCACGTCCGCGGCCACGACCGGACCCGACCACCAGTCGAAGCCCTCGTAGCCGCGCTCGCCGACGAGCGGCTCGGGCGACACCGGCGTGCCTCCCAGGACCTCGCCCTCCGCGGTGATCGAGCCGTCCGCGCAGGATGGTCACGAAGAGATCCGGCCGCGTGGATCGGCGCCGGGACACTCGACCACCGAGCCGGGCTCGCCGCGGCCGGATGCCGCCGTAGCCGCCCGATGACCTCGGTCGGGCCGATGATGGGCAGAGGTTGGCTGGGGGTCGGCGTCGAGAGCGCCGGCGCGATGTCGGAGAGGTGGCCGTGGATCGCCGAGGTACGTCGTGCCATCGACGTCGAGGCTGATCGCCACGGTCCGACCCAGCGAGGCCGAGGCGCCGGTGGCGCAGCCGGCGAAGGCGAGCTCTCCGCCGAACAGCGGGCGCACCTCGGTGACGACCCCCTCGGGCGCCGCGAAGTGGAGGCCGTAACCATCGGGTGAATCGGCCTCGTAGGCAGCGCTGATCTCACGCTCGACGCCGCCTGCAAAGGGCACCGAGGCGGGCACGGCAGCGGGCCGCGGCCAGTGTCGGAACGGCTCGAAGCCCGGCCCGGGGTTGCCGGAGATCACGACATCGTCGGTCCGGGGCACGCCGTTGGCTCGCTGCGCCCTGAGGTCGGGGTCGCTGAACGAGACCGGCAGCGAGTCCGTCTCGAACCAGCCACCGCCGCCCCACTCGTTCCAGGTCGGCGTCTCCTGCACCGGAAGCCGCAGACCGACGTCGTCGGTCCAGCCGGTGCTGCCGGCCGTGCCGATGGGCTGACCGACGCTGACCACGTCGCCGCTGCGCACCGCGGGTTCGTCCTTCTTGCAGGTGCCTGTAGAGCGCCGAGGTGCCGTCGCCGTGGTCGATGAGGACGTAGTTGACGTCACGCCAGCAGGCTGGCCGCGGTCCGTCGAGCGGGTCGTTGCAGCGTCCGCCGTTGACACCGGCCCGCTGGCCGATGACGGTGCCGCCACGCGCCGCCACCACCGGGAAGCGCTCGGGTGTCCTCGGCCGCGATGAAGTCGAAGGCGTAGCGTTGCTCAGCCGTGCGCCCATCAGCCCGACCATTGTCTCCCCGGACGATGAGCTCGGTGCCCCCGGGCGCGGGTAGGTAGTAGATGGGCTCGTCGGCCGCGGCCAGCGGTGCCGCGGGGATGGCGGACAGCCCGATGGCGACCGCCAGGATCACGACGAGGGGAGCACGTTGGTGTCGCATGCCGGCCAGGACCTCCTGCTACGCAGAGCACACGGTACCGCCACAGCGGGGAAGCGCGCAGCGATCGCTGCCAGAGAGCGGCCGGGCCCCTGCCTCAGGCGCCCACGCCGATGAGCCGGTGTCCGGCCCAGCACGTGCAGAGCTAGTCTCGCTTGAGGCGTCGCAGCTTCGGGACGGCGGCCAGCGCGGCCGCCGAGTCGCGCATCGGCAGGCTGGTGCGCCGCACGCCATCGAACGCGTAGAGCGCGCCGGCCACGGCCGAGGCCGTCGGCACCAGCACGGCCTCGCCCATGCCCTTGGCGCCGTAGGGACCCTCGGGCTGGTGCTCCTCGACGAGGATGACCTCCACCGGCGGCATGCCCGCGGCAGGGATGATGTCCAGCGACTTGAGGGTGTCGGTGACGGGCGCAGCCGCCCTCGGTCACGAAGGTCTCGCAGAGCGTGTGGCCCAGGCCCATGTGCACGCCACCCACGACCTGGCCCTCGAGCATCAGCGGGTCGAGGGCCTTGCCCACGTCGTGCGCGGCGATGACCTTCTCGATGCGACCCTCGTCATCGAGGATGCACCACCTGCGTGGCCCAGCCGTAGCCGAAGTGGGTGATGGGCTCCTCGACGTCCGCGCCGAGCGGCGTGGTCCAGTCGACGACGATCTCGGCCGGGAACTCCTCGCCGGCGAGGTCATCGAGCCGGCAGCCGCGCCGACCATCTCGGCCCGCAGCGTCCCCACAGGCCTTGAGCACGGCCCGGCCGCCCAGCATCGTCGCGCGCGAGGCGGTGGTGATGCCGGTGTCAAGCTCGTGGCTGGTGTCGACGATCACGTTGATGGCCTCCGGGTCCAGGCCCAGCTCGTCGCGGCGATCTGGCGGAAGACCGTGTGCGTGCCCTGCCCCATCTCGGTCCACGAATGGAAGAGCGTGAGCTCGCCGTCGCCGTCCGGCCGCAGGACGGCCCGGCCGTACTCGGTCAGGCCGTTGCCGATGCCGGTGTTCTTGGCGCCGCAGGCGATGCCGGCGTAGCGCGCGCCCGGTACTGGTCCCGGACCGCGAGCAGCGTGTCCTTGAGGCCGACGCCCGGCGCCAGCTTCTGGCCGGTGCCGAAGCGATCGCCCTCCTCGACCGCGTTGCGCCAGCGGATCTCCCAGCCATCGATGCCGACCGCCTCGGCCAGGCGATCGAGCAGCGACTCCATGGCGAAGTTGGCCTGGTTGGCACCGAAGCCGCGCATCGCGCCGGAGGGCGGGTTGTTGGTCTAGACGGCGCGGCCTCGACATCGACGTTGGGCACCTTGTAGGCGCTGCAGGCGTGCCCGGCGGCACGCTCCAGGACCTTGCCACCGACGCTGGCATAGGCGCCGTTGTCGCCGACCATGCGCGCCTTGACCGCGACGAGCGTGCCCTCCGCGTCGCAGGCCACGGTGTAGTCCATCCAGAAGGGGTGACGCTTGACGGAGAAGCGCAGGGAGTCGGCTCGGGAGAGCGCCAGCAGCACCGGGCGGTCGGTCGCCAGCGCCAGCAGCGCGGCATGGCCCTGGACGTTGAGGTCCTCCTTGCCACCGAAGGCGCCGCCGGTGGCCACCTGCGTGACCAGCACGTCGGTCGGCTCCCAGCCCAGCAGCGAGGCGATCTGGCGGCGGTCCTCCCAGGCACCCTGGCCCTGCGAGAGCACATGCAGCCGCGGACCCTCGCCGGTCTGCGGCACGGCCAGGCTCGACTCGGGCTCCAGGTAGGCGTGCTCGATGGCGGCCGTGGTGAAGGAGTCGCGAGACGACGTGCGCCGCGCCCGCGATGGCGGCCTCGACGTCCCCGCGCTGATAGGCCGAGTCGGAGAGCACGTTGCCGCCCTCATGGAGCAGCGGCGCGCCCTCGGCCATGGCCTCGAAGGGGTCGGTCACTGGCTCGAGCACGTCGTAGTCGACCTCGATGAGCTCAGCTGCCGCCCGGGCCTGGGCGCGGGTCTCGGCGGCCACCGCGGCCAGCACGTCACCGACGTAGCGGGTCGTCTCGCCGACCGCCACGAGCTGCGGCCAGTCGTCGTGGATGAGCCCCTGGTTGCGCTTGCCGGGCACGTCGGCCGCGGTGACGACGGCGACCACGCCGGGCGCCGCTTGGGCCGCGGACGTGTCGATGCAGCGAACGACGGCGCGCGGATGGTCGGAGAAGCGCAGCGCACCGTGGAGCATGCCGGGCACGACGTGATCGGCCACGTACTCCTGCAGGCCCAGCACCTGCTCGCGCGAGCGGTACTTGGGAGCCGGGTCGCCGACCGCGGCGCCGGGGTGCGGCGTCGGTCGCGGCCCGCCGTGCCGCGCGGCGACCACCTGCTTCGATGGCATCGATGATGGAGAGGTAGCCGGTGCAGCGGCAGAGGTTGCCGGCCAGCGCCTTGGTGATGACCTCGCGGTCCGGCTCCGCCTCGCGGCGCAGCAGCGCCTCGGCCTTCATGACGATGCCCGGCGTGCAGTAGCCACACTGCGAGGCGCCGGTGGCGCTGAAGGCGTCGGCCCACAGGTCGCGCGAGTCCTCGGGCAGGCCCTCGAGCGTCTCGATGGCCCGGCCTTCGAAGCGCTCGGCCGGCTGTGCGCAGGAGACGACGGCGCGGCCGTCGACGATGACGGTGCAGGCGCCACAGGAGCCCTCCGGAGCGCAGCCGTCCTTCATCGAGCGCAGACCGAGCGGGCCGCGGAGCAGCTGCAGGAGTGAGGTTCCGGGTGGGACCTCGACCGATCGAGGCACGCCGTTGAGGGCGAAGTCCACGTGTCCTGCCATTCGTGCGTGAGGCGGGGCCATCTGGCCCTAGCGAAACCCTACCCTCAACAGACACCGTTAGGCTAGACGAATCGACAGCGCCGATGCCGCGCATCCCGTTGGCACGGCCGTCGGACCCGTCGCTCAAAGTGAGGCGAAGACCTGCTTTGGCGACGGCTGATACAGCGATGCGACGGAGGTAGCGATGCGACGGCTGGGACTCGAGCGCGAGGTGGTCGACGCGGACGTCTACGAGCGCACCGTGAGGCGCTTCCGCGAGGCCGGCATCGTCATGCCCACGTTCGCGCAGCTGGCCGATCCCGAGCACCATCCCGCTCGACCTGCTGGACGGCGGTCGCCGCGGTCGACCCGGACGGGCCCCACCCCCGCAACCTCTTCCGCGCCCACTGGTACAACGACTTCGGCGAGAAGATGCCGGTGCCGCTGCCGGCTCACGTCGTGCTGCCGCCGGAGCTGACCGGCGTGCCCTCGCCCATCGTGGTGCTGCTCGGCGACCGCTTCCCGATGATCCACTCGCACAAGCTCATCGCCGCCTACGGCTGCCTGGCGCCGCGCATCGTGACCGGCCAGTTCGATCCCACCAGCAGCGCGCGGTGTGGCCCTCGACCGGCAACTACTGCCGCGGCGGCGTGGCCGTCAGCCGCATCATGCAGGCCCACGGCGTGGCCGTGCTGCCGGAGGGCATGAGCCAGGAGCGCTTCGACTGGCTGGCGGGCTGGGTCACCTCGCCCGAGACATCATCCGCACGCCCGGCACGGAGTCGAACGTCAAGGAGATCTACGACAAGTGCGCCGAGCTTGACCGGGATCCCGACACGGTCATCTTCAACCAGTTCAGCGAGTTCGGGAACCACATCGGCCACTACGAGCTGACCGGCCGCGCCATCGAGCACGTCTTCGAGACCCTGCCGCGGACGATCCGCAGCTGCGCCTGTCGGTCTTCATCTCGGCCACCGGCTCGGCCGGTGCCATCGCCGCGGGCGACTACCTCAAGGAGCGCCACGGCACCCGGATCGCGGCGGTCGAGGCGCTGGAGTGCCCGACGCTGCTGCGCAACGGCTTCGGCGAGCACAACATCCAGGGCATCGGCGACAAGCACGTGCCGCTCATCCACAACACGCATGAACACCGACTTCGTGGTCGATATCAGCGACCGGGCCACGGACAACCTGCTGGTGCTCTTCAACACCGACGCCGGCCGCGAGCACCTGCGCGACCGCATGGGCGTGCCGGAGGCCGTCATCGACAACCTCTGCTCGTTCGGCTTCTCGTCCATCTGCAACGTGCTGGCCGCCATCAAGGTCGCCAGGCAGCAGCGGCTGGGACCTCGTGACGTGCTGGCCACGGTGGCCACCGATGGCGCCGACATGTACGCCTCGGAGGTCGACCGCATCGTCGCCCGCGACCACCGCGGCGGCTTCGACGCGGCCGCCGCCGGCGAGGTCCGTGCCGCCTACCTCGATGCGGTCGACACGGCCGACATGCTCGAGTGCACGCACGAGGACCGGCTGCGCATGTTCAACCTCGGCTACTACACCTGGGTCGAGCAGCAGGGCGTCCCCCTCGAGGAGTTCGAGGCTCGCCGGAGCCAGGACTTCTGGACCGAGATGCGCCAGATCGTGCACGAGTGGGACGCCATGATCGACGAGTTCAACGCCGGGTCGCTGCGTGACGGTGACCGACGCGCCGTCCGGGGGGCGGTCGCGGGTGGCCACCCGGCTGCTCTGCACGGGCTGCGGGCCGAGGTGCCGGCCGAGCAGCCCTTCGCCTGGCGCTGCCCGGCGGCGCGGCCCGGGGACGACATCGACCACGTCCTGCGGCGCGTGCTCGACCCGGCGGGCGTGGACGGGCGCCCGAGGCGAGCCGCCAACCCCTTCGTGCGCTATCGCCGGCGCTTCCACGCCTGGCACGTGGCCCGCGCCGCCGGCTGGAGCGACGAGCGCTTCGTCGACCTGGTGCGCGAGCTCGACGAGGCCATCGCCGACGTCGACGGGCACGGCTTCCGGACCACGCCCATCGTGCGTTCGACGAGCCTCGATGACGAGCTGGGCTTTGCAGCCGGGCGCCGGCGTCTGGGTCAAGGATGAGACCGGCAACGTGTCGGGCTCGCACAAGGCGCGCCATCTCATGGGCGTGATGCTCGCGCCTGCGGTGGCCGAGTCGCTGGGCCAGGCCGACCCTGCCGCACCCCTGGCCATCGCCTCCTGCGGCAACGCCGCGCTGGCGGCCGCAGTGGTCGCTCGAGCGGCCGCACCGTCGCCTGCTGGTCTTCGTGCCGCCCAGCGCGGAGGCGGCGGTCATCGAGCGACTGCGCGCGCTCGATGCGGAGATCGAGGTCTGCGAGCGGCGGCCGGGACCAGATCGGGCGACCCCACGGTGCGCCGCCTGATGGAGGCCATCGCCGAGGGCGCCGTGCCCTTCACCGTGCAGGGCAACCTCAACGGGCTCGCCATCGAGGGCGGCGCCACGCTGGGCTGGGAGCTCATCGACCAGCTGCCCGACGACGCCTCCGCGCTCGACCGGCTCGTCATCCACGTCGGCGGCGGCGCCTTCGCCTCGGCGGCCGCGCTGGCCTTCGAGGAGGCCGTGCGCTGGGCCAGCTCGAGCGGCTGCCCGTCATCGACACCGTCCAGACGCAGGGCGGCTACCCGCTGGCGCGTGCCCACGAGCGCGTGCTGACGCATCTCGGCGTCGAGCCCGGGACGCCATCGACCCGGCGCGCGTCGACGGCGCCTCTCGCAGGCATCGCGCGCCATCGCTCCGAGTACATGTGGGCCTGGGAGACCGAGCCGGTGACCATCGCCCACGGCATCCTCGACGACGAGACGTACGACTGGCTCGCCGTGGTGCGTGCGATGCTCCTGACCGGTGGTCGCTCGGTCGTGGTCGACGAGGCCACGCTCGAAGCGGCCAACGCCCTGGCCCGCCCCGACCTGGGCATCGACGCCTGACCACACCGGCACCGCCGGCCTGGCCGGCCTCATCCAGCTCACCCGCGACGGCGTCGTCCGCCCGGACGAGACCGTGGCAGTGATCTTCAGCGGCGTCCGACGCTCGACGGCCGCCCCAGCCAGCCAAGTAGCAGGAGGAAGGACACCCCCATGAGAAGCTTCAAGGGCCGCGACATCCTGTCGCTCAAGGACATGACCCGCGACGAGTACTTCCGCATCTTCCAGGTCGCCGACGATCTGGCCCCCATCGCGCGCGACCGCCGCAACACCGACCTGCTCGCCGACAAGACGCTGCTGACCGCGTTCTACCAGCCCTCGACGCGGACGCGGCTGTCGACCGAGGCCGCCATGCATCGCCTCGGCGGCGCACGTCCTGGGCTTCGCCGACGCCAAGATGACCCGCGCCGGCGACTTCTACATGGAGTCGATCAAGGACACCTTCCACATGCTGGAGTACTACGGCGACGTCATCGCCATCCGCCACTACCAGCAGGGCGCGCCCCACGAGGCCGCCAAGTGGTCGTCCGTGCCCATCATCAACTGCGGCGATGGCTGGGGCGAGCATCCCACCCAGGTGCTGACCGACCTGTACACCATCTGGAAGGAGAAGGGCACGCTCGACGGGCTCAAGATCATCCTGGTCGGCGACATGCGCATGCGCACGATGCACTCGATCCTCTACGCCATGTCCCGCTTCGACATGGAGGCCATCATCATCGGCCCCGAGGAGATGAGCCTGCTGCCGGAGTTCAAGGCTGAGCTCGACGAGCGCTCCACCTACTACCGCGAGGTCGGCGACATCCGCGACGTCATCGACGAGGCCGACGTCATCTACATGGAGCCGGTGGTCCAGGCCGACTACACCAAGGGCCGCGTCGATGAGACGGACGCCGAGAAGGGCCTGACGCCGGTGGAGTACTGCGTCGACCTCAAGCTGCTCCACGAGAAGGCCAAGCGCGATGCCTTCGTGCTGCACAGCCTGCCGCGCATGGACGAGCTCACGCCCGACGTCGACGAGACGCGCTTCGGCCGCTACTGGGTCGAGGCCTTCAACGGCGTGGTCATGCGCATGACGCTGCTGACGCTCATCCTCGGCAAGGCCGAGTAGGAGGTAACGGATGCAGACCGGACTTCGTGGCCGTGACCTCATCGCGCTGTCGGACTGGACCAACGAGGAGATCGAGACCGCGCTCGACGTGGCCTTCGACCTCAAGCGCAAGCGCGCCCTGGGTGAGCCCCACCCGTACCTGCGCGACCGGATGCTGGCCATGCTCTTCTTCTTCTCCAGCACGCGCACGCGTGCCTCGTTCGAGGCGGGCATGGCCCAGCTCGGCGGGCACGCCCTGTTCATGGAGAGCCGCACCACGCAGATCGCGCACGGCGACACGGCCACCGAGATCGGCGAGATCCTGGGCCGCTACAACGACGGCATCGCCATCCGCCACGTCACCTTCGGCGAGGGCAACCAGTACATCCGCGACGTGGCCGCGGCCATCCGCGTGCCCGTGCTGAACATGCAGTGCGAGGTCTACCACCCCTTCCAGATCCTGGCCGACCTGATGACCATCATCGAGAAGAAGGGACGCCTGAAGGGCCAGTCGATCACGGTCAGCTGGGCCTATGCGTCCAGCTACCAGAAGCCCATCTCGGTGCCGCAGTCGCTCATCCTGGCCGCGACTCGCTTCGGCATGGACGTCAAGCTGGTCCATCCGCCCGAGTTCGAGCTGATGCCGGAGATCGTGGCCGAGGCCGAGGCCAACGCCGCGCGTTCCGGCGGCACGCTCGAGAAGCTGGACGACTTCGATGCCGGCTTCGAGGGCGCCGACATCGTCTACGCCAAGTCGTGGGGTGCGCCGCTGCTGGGCGTCTCCGACGAGGAGGGCGCCAAGATCGGCGCCAAGTACACCGACTGGATCTCCGACGAGCGGCGCATGGCGCTGACCGGCGACGACGCCATCTGGATGCATCCGCTGCCCGCCGATCGCAACGTCGAGGTCGCCGATGCCGTCATCGACGGGCCCAAGTCGGCCGCCTTCGACGAGGCCGAGAACCGGCTCCACGCCCAGAAGGCGGTGATGGCCCTGACCATGGGCTGATCCCGCGCAGCGACGGCTTCCGGTCCGCCGCAAGGCAGCGGTGGGCCCCTGGCCAGCCTGCACGCAACCTCGGGCGCGGCATCCACGTCGGGTGCCGCGTTCCGGTGTCTCTCGGGCGCAGTACAACCATCCTGGCCCCGCGCCTGCATCTCGGGTGACCCTTCCATGCCGCCCACGCCCATGCCGCCCACGCCTATGCCGCCCACGCCTATGCCGCCCACGCCTATGCCGCCCACGCCTATGCCGCCCACGCTTGCATCGACCGCGAGCTGGCCCCGAAGCGGACGGATGGAGGTCAATCCAGTCCCAGGGCGGCGTGAGCGACCGCCGCCGGGTCGGCCTCAGTCGCCCATGACTCGGAAGGACCCCGATCTGGATGTGGCCAACGACTGGTCGGTCGATGCAGGCGCCCAGGGCATAGCCGTGCACCGACACACCTGGCCCGGTCGGGCGCCGATGGTGGGGGTGGAACACCGGCCACGGGCGTGGCGTCACATGGCTCGAGTACGCGCGCACCGGCCGATCCGGCGCGCCCAGCGAAGGAGCCCCCGATGCGTGCGCTGCGAACACCCGTGTCCGCTGCGGTCATCACCAGCCTGCTCGGCGGAGCCGACCGCCGGAGCCGCCGCCGCCCAGGCCGACGACCAGATCAGCTACACCAGCCAGCCTGACCGGGTGGCGGTCTTCCTCAACAACGTCGCCTACGCCCGCGACAGCGTGACACTGCCCGGCGGGGTCGACGTGCGCATGGTCCTGCCGGCCGAGCGTCTACGCGGACACGCTCGTCCTGCGCGAGAACGGCGAGCGCGTGGCGAACTACCGCCTCGACTACCAGACGGGCCAGCCGGCCATCAAGTGGCAGAGCGCCACCGACAGCGAGCTGCGCGAGATCACGCTGGAGTACCTCCTCGGCGGCGTCAGCTGGCGGCCCACCTACGACATGTGGCTCGGCGCCGACGACGGACGAGACGGTCGACCTCGACTTCTTCGCCGAGATCAGCCGACAGCTCGCTGCGACCTCGACGACGTGGAGACGCAGCTGGTCGCCGGCATACGTCGACCTCACCAGCCCCATCGCGCCCAGCGCCGAGCTGTCAGCCAACCAGAGCTGGCCGGCTTCGACGATGGCGGACGTCGGCGGCCGTCGCCGTGCCCGCCGGCCAGGTCGACATCCAGCACGTCTACGACATCGGCACGCTGACCGCCGAGCCGGGCGACACGATCTACGCCCAGCTCGTGGGGCAGCACGCTGCCGGCCCGCCGGCTGCACATCTGGAACGCCCAGACCGACCAGCAGGTCACGGTCATCTACAAGGTCACGAACGACAGCGACCAGCCCTTCGCCGAGGGCGTCGTGCGCAACTACCAGGACGGGCTCTTCATCGGCAGCGACTTCATCGAGCTCACGCCGGTGGGCAGCGAGGGCAGCGTCACCGTGGGGCACCTCCAGGACGTGCGCGTCAAGCGCGAGGAGACCCAGCACGGCCATCGCCATGGGCCGCTTCGACTACCGCTACGAGGTCGAGCTGACCATCGAGCAACTTCACCCCGACCACGGTCCACATGGACGTCGTCGACTTCCGCCACCCGCAGGCCGAGGAGCTGCAGGCGTCGATCGACGCCGCAGCTGGAGGCCGGCAACATCCTGCGCTGGCCGATCTCGGTCGAGCCGGGCGACGAGATGGTCATCAGCTACGAGTACCTCGTCGACTGACGGGAATCAGCCCTGCTGGCTGACCGTAGCGATACCGTCGCGAATGGCGACGCTGCCCTTCGCGAACCACTGGAGCACCGCCGGATACAGGCGGTGCTCCTCGACGAGGATGCGTGCCACGAGCGTCTCGACGGTGTCATCCGGCAGGACCGGAACGGCCGCCTGGGCCACGATCGGCCCGGCATCGAGCTCATTGGTCACCACGTGCACCGTGCATCCGGACAGCTTGACGCCGGCCCGCAGCGCGGCAGCCTGTGGCTCCGGCGCCAAGGTCCCGGCAAAGGCCGGCAGGAGCGATGGGTGGATGTTGAGGATGCGACCCGTGAAGGCATCGACCACGGCCGGCGCGAGGATGGCCGCGAACCCAGCCAAGACCACGACATCCACGCCTGCTTCGAGCAACGCGTACCGGATGGCCTCCTGATGGGCGTCGCGGCTGGGGTAATCGCATCGCTGGCACAGCCGTGCGGGTAGGCCGTGACGGTCAGCCACATCCGACGCGGCGGCAGGGCGGTCACAGATGAGCAGGGCGGCCTGTGCCTCAAGCCGGCCCTGGTCGATGGCCTGCAGGATGGCCTCGACATTGCTGCCGCGGCCCGACGCGAGAAAGCCGATGCGCATCACAGACCTGCAAGCACCACGCGTGGATGGCCACGCTCGGCGATCTCCCCGGCCGGGAACGAGCCCGGCACGTTCCGCAGCAACGCCTCCATGTCATCAGCGGCCACCACGATGGCCAGGCCGATGCCCATGTTGAAGACCCGGAACATCTCGGGTCGATCGATCCCCTGATCCCGGGCGATCACCTCGAACACCGGTGGGACCGCCCACGAGGCCACGTCGAAGCGCGCTCCCACGCCCTCCGGCAACACTCGAGGGACGTTCTCCTGGAGCCCTCCGCCGGTGATATGGGCTGCGACTCGCATGCCGGGTACGTCAAAGGCGGCCTTGAGCTCGGCGTAGTACGAGGGGTGGGGCGCCAACAGCGAGTCGGCCAGGGTCTGGTCCCCGACTGGATAGCGAGGCCCCAGCGCCATCGCGGTCTGGCGGGCGAGGCTGTAGCCGTTGGTGTGCAGACCGGTCGAGGGCACGCCAGCGATACGGTCGCCGACCCGAACCCGCGAAGGATCGGGCATCTCGGAGCGCTCGGCGATGCCGATCATGGTGCCCGCCACGTCGTAGGCGCCGGCCCGGTAGGTGTCGGGCATCTGGGCGGTCTCGCCGCCGATGAGTGCAACGCCGGCCGCACGACAGGCCTGGGCCATGCCCTCCACCAGCGCTAGGACCGTCTCCGCCTCGAGCTCACTGCTGGCGATGTAGTCAAGGAAGGCCAGCGGCCGAGCGTTGAGTACGGCCGCGTCATTGATGCCGTGATTGACGACATCCCGGCCGGCAGCGCCCGGCTGGCCCCAGTCCATGGCGAGGTGCAGCTTGGTGCCGACACCGTCGACGCTGGAGACCATCACCGGCTCGCGGTAGCCCGTGGGCAGAGAGATGGCTCCGCCGAAGGAGCCGAAGCCGGCAGCCACGAGGTCGGTCTTGGTCGAGGCCACCGCGGCAGCCAACCCAGCCTTGACCTGGGCGTTGACCTCCAGGTTCACGCCGGCCCTGGCATACGCGTCGCGTCTGTGGCTCACACCGACACGCCCATGGCGGCCGCCTCACCGGCTTCGTCGTCGATCTCGGCCTCGCTCGGGAAGACCCCGCCGTCTGCAGCCCTTGCGTCCGCTCGAGCGCGAACTTGTCGAGTGGCAACTGCACCTCGATAGGGTATTCCCGCGTGAAGCAACCCAGACAGAGCTGGTCGGCGCCGAGCGCGATGGCCGCGACGAGGTTGTCGACATCGAGGAACTCCAGGCTGTCGGCACCGATGCGCTCGCGGATGCCCTCGACATCGAGCGCGTGGGCGATGCAACTCATCGGGCTCAGGGATGTCGATGCCCAGAAAGCAGGGCCAGCGCACCGGTGGCGCAGTGATGCGCACGTGGACCTCGGCCGCGCCACCGACCTCGCGCAGCATCGTCACCAGCTGCTCCTGGGTCGTGCCGCGCACGATGGTGTCGTCGAGCAGCACCAGGCGCTTGCCGGCGACGACTTCCGGCAGCGGGTTGTACTTCATGCGCGCGCCGAGCTTGCGGAGCCGCTGCGTGGGCTCGATGAACGTACGGCCGATATAGCGGTTGCGCACGAAGCCGTCGGCGTACGGCAAGCGCGCGGCCTCGGCGTAGCCGGTCGCAGCAGCGATGGCCGAATCTGGCACGCCGACGACCAGGTCCGCGTCAGTCGGGCGCTGGTGGGCGAGCAGCCGGCCCATCTCACGGCGCACGCTGTGCACCAGGCGCCCGTCGACGCGCGAGTCCGGTCGCTGGAAGTAGATGAATTCGAAGGCGCACATGGCCTTGCGCCCGGGCAGATCGACTATGCGGGAGCGCAGGCCGAGGTGGTCGATGATGACGATCTCTCCAGGTGCCACGTCGCGCTCGAAGGTGGCCCCGACGCTGTCGAACGCACAGGTCTCGGAAGCCAGCATCCAGCCCTCACCGAGCCGGCCCAGCGCCAGCGGCCGGTTGCCCAGGCCTCCGCGCACGCCGATCAGCTGGCGATGCGTGGCGATGACGAAGCTGAAGGAGCCACGTAGCTTGGGGATGACCTGCTCGAGCCGATCGGCGATGTCCTCGCCCGGCGTGTGGGCGATCAGCTCGGCCATGACGGCAGTGTCCGAACTCACCCATCGTGCGTGATCGGCGAGCACCGGGTCCCCACGCAATTCCAGGGCGTTCACGATGTTGCCGTTGTGGGCCACGACGATGGGTCCGATGGCGTCGAGCCCCTTGCAGCCATCAGGACGGGCCGGACCTGCGGGTCGCCGCATGATGGGCTGGATGTTCTCCGGTGAGCTGGAGCCGGTCGTGGAGTAGCGGCAGTGCCCGACGGAGATGAACCCGGGCATGGCCTCGAGATCTTCCTCGGTGAAGACACGCGAGACCAGGCCCATACCGTTGTGCTCGTGCAGATCGTGGCCATCGGCGGTGGCGATGCCGGCGCTCTCCTGGCCACGGTGCTGGACCGCGAAGAGCGCGAAGTAGGTCTGCTTTGCGACCTCGCTGGGCAAGCCGTGGATACCGACCACACCGCACATCGGTCAGCATACCCCCGCGAGCGCACGAGCCAGACCACCCGACCAGGTCGCCCGGGCGGCTTCGAGCCCGACATCGATGGGGCCGATGACGAGGCGGTCGCCACCGACGGCCCCCAGCCGCAGGCAGGGCACGCCCGAACCGTCGGCGCGCTTCTCGAAGGCAGCAGCGTCCTCGGCGGCGACGCTGACGATGATCCGCGACTGGGCCTCACCGAAAAGTGCGACGTCAGCTCGGACCGCAGCGGCGAGCCAGCCACCCTCGACCGTGGCCCCGATGCCGCCGCGGAAGGCTGACTCCGCGACGGCCACCGCCAACCCACCCTCGGACAGGTCGTGGGCAGAGCGTAGCCATCCGTCCTCGATGGTCTTCCGCACGAAGCACTGCAGCCGGACCTCGAATTCGAGAATCGATGGACGGCCGCCCCGCGACGCGACCGTGGGCATGGCTGAGGTACTCACTGCCCGCGAGGCCGGGCTCGGCCACACCGAGGCCGAAGATGACGTCCGTGTCGTTGGCAAAGCCAGAGTCACAGCGCCGGCCCAGGTCGTCAAGCAAGCCCAGCATGCCCACGACGGGGGTGGGCCAGATGGCCTGACCGTTGGATTCGTTGTAGAGGCTAACGTTCCCGCTCACCACCGGCGTCTCGAACGCGCGACAGGCCTCGGCCATGCCCTCGATGACCTCGGCCAGTTGGTAGTACACGGCGGAGTCGTCGGGTGATCCGAGGTTGAGGCAGTCGGTCACAGCCAGCGGCGTGGCACCCACGCAGGAGACGTTGCGTGCCGCCTCGGCCACGGCGATTCGCCCGCCTTCGCGCGGCTCCAGGTAGCAGAGCCGGCCATTGCCATCCGTGCTGAAGGCGACGCCCCGGCTGGTGCCCTTGACGCGCAGTACGGCGGCGTCACCACCGGGCTGGATGACGGTGTTCGTGCCGACCATGTGGTCGTAGCGGCTGAACACCGGGGCTCGGCTGGCGATGTTCGCTGAGGCCAACAGATCGAGGAACGTGGCGCTCAGGTCGGAGGGCACCGGGATGTCAGCGACATCGAGGACCTGGATCTCCTCCAGATAGCCGGGGCGCTCGACCGGGAAGGTGTAGGTGGGCGCATCGACCAGCATCTGCACCGGCAGCTCGGCCACCATCTGAGCGCCCTGGCGCACGGCCAGCAGGCCGTCGTCGGTGACCTCACCGATGGTCGCGGTGTGCAGGCCCCAGCGATGGAAGACCTCGACGATCCCCTGCTCGCGGCCGCGTTCGACGATGGCCAGCATCCGCTCCTGGCTCTCGCTGAGCATGATCTCGTAGGGCGTCAGGTTCTTCGTCCGCCGCGGCACGGCGTCGACATCGATGACGATGCCGCCGCTGCCGCGGGCTGCCGCCTCTACCGTGGAGCTGGTGAGCCCGGTAGCGCCGAGATCCTGGAGGCCGACCAGGCCGGGCAGCCGCAACACCTCGAGACAGGCTTCGATGAGCAGTTTCTCCATGAACGGATCGCCGACTTGGACGACGCTGCGGTGCGAGGCCTCGGGGTCCTCGAGCGAAGCGAACGTGGCGCCGTGCAGGCCGTCGCGGCCGGTGTCGGCCCCGAAGAGGATGACCGGGTTGCCGACACCGCTGGCGTTGGCGCCCTTCAGATCCTCGTGACGGATGAGGCCCACGCACATGGCATTGACCAGCGGGTTGCCATCGTACGAGTCGTCGACCATGACCTCCCCGGCCACGGTGGGCACGCCCACGCAGTTGCCGTACCAGCCGATGCCGCCGATGATGCCCTCCGCCAATCGCCGTGAGCGCGCCGAGTCGAGCGAGCCGAAACGCAGGCTGTCGAGCAGGGCGATCGGTCGCGCGCCCATGGTGAAGATGTCGCGCAGGATGCCGCCCACCCCGGTGGCGGCACCCTGGAAGGGCTCCACCACGCTCGGATGGTTGTGGCTCTCGACCTTCATGACGATGGCATAGCCGTCGCCGATGTCGACCGCGCCTGCGTTCTCCTCACCGGCGCCGACGAGCACACGTCGGCCGGTGGTCGGGAAACGCTTGAGCAGCGGGCGTGAGTGCTGGTAGCCGCAGTGCTCGCTCCACATGCCGCCGACGATGCCCAGCTCGATGGCGTTGAGGTCGCGGCCGAGGCGACGGCAAGCCTCGCCGTACTCGGCGCGGGTTAGGGCGACCTCACGTAGCGCCTCATCGGAGGGCTCGACAGTGCTTGAGGGGAGGTCCACGTGGCCAGTCATGAGGTCGTCACCGCGAGCAGCGAGTTCCAGAAGAGACGGCCGTCGGCGCTGCCGAGATCCGGCTCTGAGGCACGTTCTGGGTGTGGCATCAGGCCGACCACGTTGCCGGCCGCATTGCGGATTCCGGCAACGCCGGCGACCGAGCCGTTGGGATTGGCTGCAGCCGTGACCGTGCCGTCTGCGTCGCAATAGCGAAAGACGATGCGGTCCTCGTCCTCCAAACGCTTCAGCAGATCCGGTGGGGCGTGATAGTTGCCCTCGCCGTGAGCGATGGGCAGGCGCAGCACGTCACCGGTCGCGCCGGCGCCCGTGAACGCGGACCGGGCAGTCTCGATGCGGAGATGCACCCATTCACAGCGGAAGTCGATGCCGGCGTTATGGAGCATGGCCCCTTCCAGCAGTCCCGACTCGAGCAGCACCTGGAAGCCGTTGCAGATGCCCAGTACCGGGACTCCGCGCACCGCCGCCTCGCGCACGGCGGTCATCACCGGCGCCCTGGCTGCGACCGCGCCACTGCGCAGGTAGTCGCCGTAGCTGAAGCCACCGGGCAACACGATGGCGTCGTAGCCGGCCAGGTCGGTCTCGGTATGCCAGACGTAGTCGGTCGAGATGCCGGCGACAAGGTCGAGCACGTGGTGAGCGTCGGCGTCGCAGTTGCTGCCCGGAAAGACGACGACCGCTGCACGCATCAGGTCTCCTCGGTGATCTGGATCTCGAAGGACTCGATTACCGGATTGGCGAGCAGCTCGAGGCACATCTGGTCGACGCGGGCCCGAGCCGCGTCAGCGTTCGGGGCCTGCAGGGTCAGCTCTACGATCTTGCCGACGCGCACGCTGGACACGTCATGGTGGCCGAGCGAGCGGAGTCCGCTGCGGACGGCGTTGCCTTGCGGGTCGTTGACGTTGGCGTCGAGGCGGACATCGACCCTGGCCAGGAAGGTGCGTCCGCTCATGAGGTCAACCGCTCCAGTGCCTGCTGGTATCGCGCCGCGGTTCGGGAGACCACGTCAGGGGGCAGCTCCGGTGCCGGCGGCTCACCGTCCCAGCCCGAGGCCTTCACCCAATCGCGCACGATCTGCTTGTCGAAGCTAGGCGGGCTGATGCCAATCTCGTATTCCTGGACGTCCCAGAACCGTGACGAATCGGGCGTCAGGACCTCGTCGATCAGGGTGATCCGGCCGTCGATGAGACCGAACTCGAACTTGGTGTCGGCGAGGATGATGCCCCGCTCGCGGGCATGGTCCCGGGCGGATCCGTAGATACCGATCGAGAGGTTGCGCAGCGCTTCGGCCTGCTTACGACCGACGAGCTCGACAAAGGTCTCGAAGTCGATGTTCTCGTCGTGCCCGCTCTCCGCCTTGGTGGCAGGGGTGAAGAGCACCTCATCGAAGGGCTCGGCCTGCCGCATGCCAGACCGGATTGCGATGCCGCAGATCCGGCCGCTGGCCTGGTAGTCCTTCCACCCTGAGCCAGTGATGTAGCCACGCACGACGCACTCGGCTGGGATGGCCTGCGCCCGCCTGACGAGCATGGTCCGGCCGCGCAGGACTTCCGCGTGTGGCGCGATCTCGGGGCCCATCTCGTCGACATCGGTGGTGAGGAGATGGTTGGGCACGATGTCCTCAAGGAAGTCGAACCAGAACTGCGACATGGTGGTGAGGATCCTGCCCTTGCCCGGGATGGCCGAGGGCAGGATGACGTCGAAGGCGGAGACGCGGTCGGTGGTGACGATGAGCAGCTGGTCGCCGAGGTCGTAGAGGTCCCGGACCTTGCCCCGGTTGAGCAGCGTCAGACCGATGAAATCGGTCTGGAGGACAGGTGTGTCGTCGGTCATGATCGATCCCTCGCTGCCGTGTCGTCGCGGAGTACGCCTTCGGCCATCGTGCTGCGACCGGCGGTGATGGCCGCGGCGACCGCGGGATCGCCTTACCGAGGATGGCGGCGGCGAACCAGGCCGCGTTGCGCGCACCGGGCACCCCGATGGCCATGGTGGCTACGGGAATCCCCGGTGGCATCTGCACGATGGCCAGCAGCGCGTCCTGGCCCTTGAGGTCACCGGCCGGCAGCGGCACGCCGATGACCGGCAGTGTGGTGTGGGCGGCCACGACGCCGGGAAGCGCCGCAGCCATGCCGGCCATGCAGATGAAGGTGCGCACGCCGCGCTCCTCCGCGCTGGTCACATAGGCCACCAGCGGACCAGGAGTGCGGTGGGCAGACAGGACGCGTAACTCGGACTCGATGCCAAGCGAGATGAGGACCTTGATAGCCTCATCCGCGTAGGCCAGGTCGGACTTGCTGCCGACGATGATGCCGACGGGCACACTCATTCGGGTCTTCTCCTCACGCTGCTCCGGCGGCGATGTCGCTTCGCCGTACGGCACCCTCGAACTCGATCTGATCCGCGCCCGAATAGGCGCGTGCTGTCGCTTGGGTCACGGTCGAGCCGAGGCCCGTGACCGCCAGGACACGTCCACCCGAGGTGACCAGGCGTCCGTCCTTCCAGCTTGTGCCGGCCTGGAAGACCAGCGTGTCCGGGCCCATCTCGTCGATCCCGTCGATGACCTTACCGGTCTCATAGGCGCCGGGGTAGCCACCCGAGGCCAGGACCACGCACGTGGCGGCACCACTCGGTGCTGCCAGCTCGATCCCGGCCAGGTTGCCGTCGGCTGCAGCCTCCAGAGCGTCGACCAAGTCGAAGCCCAGTAGCGGCAGGATGACCTGAGCCTCGGGATCGCCCATGCGGGCGTTGAACTCGATGACCGTGGGTCCCTCGGCAGTCAGCATCAGGCCGGCGTACAGGAATCCGTTGAAGGGCGAACCGCGGCGGCGCATCTCGGCCAGGACCGGCGCGATGATGCGTGACTCGACATAGGAGAGCGTCTCGGTGTCCACGTCTGCCGGCGGTGCGTAGGCGCCCATCCCGCCAGTGTTGGGACCCAGGTCGCCGTCGCCGATGCGCTTGTAGTCCCGCGCCACGCCGATGATGTGGAAGTCGCGCCCATCGCAGATGGCGAAGACCGAGGCCTCGGGTCCGGTCAGGCGCCGCTGCAGGACGAGCCGGTCCCCAGCCGCACCGGCGGTCTTGCGCCGGGCGAGCTGGTCGATGGCGGTGAGCGTCCCGTCGACGGTATCGGGCACGATGACGCCCTTGCCAAGCGCCAGCCCGTCGGCCTTGACCACGAAGACCTCGTCGCGGTCGAGCACGAAGGCCTCAGCCTCTTCCGCGGAGTCGAAGACGTGCGACTCGGGGATGGGCGCTCCTGCGGCCGTGCAGATGTCGGTGGCCCAGGCCTTGCTGGCCTCGATACGCGCGGCCGCGGCCGTCGGCCCGAAGGCGCGCACACCGGCCGCGCGCAAGGCGTCGACGATGCCGGCCGCGAGCGGGTCGTCTGGCCCGATGACGGCGAGGTCAGGCTGATGCTCGACGCACCAGTCCACGATCGCACCGATGTCGGCGGCCTCGATGGGCACGTTGGTCGCGACCGTCGAGGTGCCGCCGTTACCCGGTGCCACGAACAGCTCCGCGCCGGGGCGGTCATGTTGGATACGCCAGCAGATGGCGTGCTCCCGGCCCCCACCACCGACCACCAGCACGCGCGTGGCCCGAGTCACGCGGCGCACCCCGAATGGGCCGCGGTGCGAATGGCGTCACGCAGGGCCCTGGCCTCGGCACCGGGGTCGTTAGCCAGGATGATCGAGCGCGAGGCATTGATGAGCAAGCCGCCGCCATGCGCATCGAGCCCGTTGGCGACCACGGTCTGGACGTCGCCCCCCTGGGCGCCGACACCGGGCACCAGGAAGGCCATGTCAGGACAGAGCTCGCGGGCTCGGGCCAGCTCAGCTGGATAGGTTGCGCCGACCACGAGCATGCAGTTGCCGTTGGCGTTCCATTCGTCACGCACCTTCTGGGCCACCACTTCCCAAAGCGGCTGTGCGCCGACCTTGAGAGTCCTGCAGCTCCCGGCACCGGGATTGCTCGTCCGGCAGAGCACGACGCAGACCTTGTCGTCGCGCTCGAGGAATGGTGCGAGCGCCTCACGCCCCAGGTACGGGTGCAAGGTGACGGCGTCGAAGGCGAGCTCGTCAAGGATGCCCGCCACGTAGCCGGCGTTGGTGGTGCCGATGTCGGCGCGCTTGGCATCGGCGATGGTGAACACGCCTGGCTCGATCGAGCGCAGGACGGACATGGTCTCGGCGAGCTCCTGCCAACCGACCGAGCCGCGGGCCTCGTAGAAGGCGAGGTTGGGCTTGTAGGCCGCGGCGTACGGCCGTGTCTGCTCGATGATCCAACAGTTGAAGGCCAGCTGTGGGTGCGAATCGTTCGCGAACCGCTCGGGGAGCCGGCTGACCGCGCTGTCGAGACCCACGCAGAGCATCGAATCGATGGCATCGATTCGAGCCAGGAGCTTGTCGATGGCGGCGGCGCTCATCGGTCGTCCCAGGCATGAGGGTCGGCCAGCCAGGAGCCGACCACGTCCGCGCCACGCTCGTCGATGGTTCCCGCAGCCAGCGCTTCGGCGACCACGACGTGGAAGGTCGTGAGCGTGGACAGGCGCACGTTGGCAGCCTTGAAGGCTGCACCTGCCTCCGCGAAGCCATAGGTGATGATGGCCAGGCAGTCGACGATGTCCGCTCCTGCGTCGCGCAGCGCCTCGATCGCCGAGAGGCTGGAGCCGCCCGTGGTAACCATGTCCTCGACGAGCACGGTACGCCGTCCAGCTACCTCACCGCCCTCGATGCGCCGCTCCAGACCGTGTTCCTTAGGGGCCTTGCGGACGAAGACCGAGGGCCGGCCGGCGGCGAACGCCAACGCACTGCTGTGCGGGATGCCGGCGCTTTCGACACCGGCGACCACGACCTCGCCGATCGGCAGCTCGGCCTGGAAGGCGCCGATCACCGTTCGCCACGGTGACGGCGCGAAGATCAAACGCCGGTTGTCGACGTAGACCGGTGAGCGCAGGCCGGACTTGAAGGTGACCGGCGCGTCGGGCGTGAGGGTCACGGACCCGGCCTCGAGGAGGGCACGTGCCACGGCTACGGCCCGGGTCTCGTCAGGCACGTCGCCCGCCAGGATGCGATTCCCGCAGGATGAGCGCTGCCGCGAGCGGGCCGCGGAAGACGAGCGCGGTGTAGAGCATCGCGGCACGGGCACCGGCGGCCTCGAAGGCGAGCAGGTCCGCCCCATCGAGGATGCCACCACCAGCGACGATGTCGAACGTGGCTCCGAGCTGGCGCATGGCGGCGTGCAATCGACTGACCGTGTCGAGCGCCCACGGGCGCAGCCGTGCGCCACTCAGGCCGGCGCTCCCCTGCCCATCGGGTACGGCCTGGGCCAAGGTGTTGGTGGCCACCACGGCCCGCACGCCCGTGTCAGCGAAGGCCTCGACGAGCGCGGTGAGCTGCTCGTCGGAGAGATCGGGACCGACCTTCGCCCAAACCGGCACGGTGGACATCTTGACGACGGCGCCGCTGAGCTCACGGGCCAGGGCGGCCGACTGCTGGCCGCGCGGATCGTCCTCGTTGTTGGGGCACGACAGGTTGAGCGTCAACCAGGCCGGTCCGGCTTCAAGCCCGTCGAAGGCCGCGATGAAGAACGACAGGGCGTCACTCGATCTCGCGTTGGCTCTGCTCGATGTCGGTCACGCCAGGACTGACCGCGAGGTTCAGGCCCCAGACCGGTGGCAGCTCAGCGGCGTGGCGGGCGAGATGGGCGGCGCCAGCGCGGGCGCCAGGGTTGCGCAGGCCGACGCGGTTCTGCATCGAGCGGGTATCGCTGTCGCGCCACAGCACCCGGCCGCGGTTACCGAGGCGCGGATGCCGTGTGAAGGAACCGAACTCGACGGGCCCCACCAGCGCCGGCAACGACCGCCAGCCTGGCACGATGTCACACCCGGCGCGCACCGCCGCGAGCGCCTCATCCTCGTGGGCGAAGCCGTCACCCTTGACGAGGCCCGCGCCCACGATCAGGGGGTGGGGCAACTCCACGCCGCCGACCCGCGTCGGGAGCTCGGGGAACGCTGCGCGGTTGGCCACCCGAGCCAGCCCAGCCAGCGCCCCGACGCCATCGGCACGCGCGCATCAGCGAGACCGTACGCGCATGGCTGACCATGGGGTCGGTGCGCCGGACCAGCGCCGCGGCCGGTCTCCACGCCAGCTCGTACAGTCCCAGCATCACGACAGCAGCCGCTTCCCGCTGCCGGGCTCGGCGAACACGTCCTCGCCGTCGAAGGCGAGGCGACCCCGGATGCGGACTTCCCGGACCCGACCCCAGACACGCATGCCCGAGAACGGTGACCAGCCCGAGCTGCAGCGCAACTCATCGTCGCTGATGACGTAGGAGGCAGCGGTGTCGACCAGCGTGTACGTCTCGACCGGCGGCGTGAGGCTGAACAGGTGCTGCGCATTCGTGGCCAGCAGCATGATGAGCCGCGCTTCGCTGAGTCGCCCCTCGCGCATAGCCAGCACCATCAGCGCCACCGTCGTCTCGAGGCCGGGCAGGCCGTAGGGCGGATCCTGGACTCGCTTCTCGGCTCGGGTGTGCGGTGCGTGGTCGCTCTCGATGGTGTCCACGGTGCCGTCGGCCACCGCGGCCCACAACGCCTCCCGGTCGGCCGGAGTCTTGAGCGGCGGCTTGACCAGGCCGAAGCGCACCGAGCCGCGCGCGGTCGGCGTCGGTGAGATAGAGATGGTGCGGCGTGACTCCGATACTGATGGGCAACCCGTCTCGCTTGCCTTCGCGGAGCAACTCGATACCTCGGCGGCGCTGCTGACGTGGCAGAAGTGGACCCACACCCCCAGCTCGCGGACCAGCTCGAGCACAGCCGCGAGCGTCTCTCCTTCGGCATGCACGGCGACCGGCTTGGGGCTGGCGGCAGCCCAGGCGCGCAGGTGCCGTCGGCGCAGCGCCTGGTCACCCAGCAGCAGCGAACCGGTCGTCTGGTCGCAGTACATCTTGAGGCCCACTGCGTCTACGCCGCCGGACCCGTATGCCGATGCCGTCGCCGTCCTGGTCGGCGCCCAGGTACAGCCCGAAGTCACAGCGAGCGCGGGCACCCACGAACTCCAGTTTCGACCGCAGCCGCTCCGCGGTCGTGGTGTTGGGTGGCGTGTTGGGCATGTCGAGTACAGCCCAGTAGCCGCCCGCGAGGGCGGCGGCGGTCTCGACGCTCGACGGTCGCCTTGTGCGCCCAGTCGAGGTCGCGCAGATGGACATGCGGGTCCACCGCGCCGGGGATGGTCAGCAGCGCCACGCCGGCGCATCACTCGTGGGCGCCGAGGACGCCAGCCAAGAAGGCCATGCGCACGTACATGCCGTTCTGCATCTGGTGGAAGTAGACGCTGCGGGGATCGACGTCGAGGATGGCATGATCAGCCTCGGTGCCCATCTCGTGCTTGCGCGGCAGCGGGTGCATGAGGATGACGTCTTCTGACGCCCGGCCAGCACGTCGGGGGTCATGATGAAGTGCCCCGCGATCGCCTCGTAGTCGGCCTCTCCGCGAAGCGTTCCTGCTGGACGCGCGTCCAGTAGATGACGTCACTGCCGCCGATGACCTCGTCGAGCGAGTCGGTCTCGTGGACCTCGACACCACGAGCCTGCACGAAGTCGAGGACATCCGGCCGGCGCGCGCAACGACTCCGGCGATACCAAGCTGCAGAGCCGCAGGTCTTCGGCGCCGTAGAGCGCCAGCAGTTTGGCCAGCGAGTGGACGGTGCGGCCGTGGGCGAGGTCGCCGACGAGCGTCACCGTCAGGCCGTCCGCTCGTGCCCTTGAAGTCGACGATGGTGAAGAGGTCCAGCAGCGCCTGCGTGGGATGCTCGCCGACGCCATCGCCGCCGCTGACGACGACCGAGCGGCGTGCCCAGCCGGGTGGCGCAGCTGGTCGAGCTGGTAGGCCGCCTCGTAGGAGGAGCGCACCTCGGGGTGGCGCAGCACGACGACATCGGCATAGCTGCCGGCGGCACGTACAGAGTCGGCCAGGTTCTCGCCCTTGTAGACCGAGGAGAACTGCACGCCGCCGGCCGTGGCCACGACCTCACCTCCGAGACGCAGCATGGCGGCCTGGAAGGACATGTCGGTGCGTGTGCTGGCCTCGAAGAAGAGCGTGGCCATGATGCGACGCCGGCACAGCTTGAGGATCGACTGGTCGCCGTCCGCGGACGCGGGTGCGCAGGTCCGCGGCGACTGGATGAGATCGTCCAGATCGGGCCGGGCGAACTGCTCGACCGAGACGATGTGTCTGCCGGTGAGGTTGCCATCGATGGCAGGTGGGGTGAAGGCGGTGGAAGCAGCGGACACACCGACGCTTGCAGGGACGGAGGACATGTTGCGGCACGCTCCCGAGGGCACTACGGGTATGGGAGACCGCGCCTGAGTCTATCGCGCGCGGACCAGCCGACTCTGAGGCCCCATCGGAGCCATGGGGCGCGATGTGTAACCACATCGCAACTGACCGTTCGCGCGACACGCAGATGGCCCGACCGCTAGCGCTGGCGTGCCGAGGCTTCAGGACCGCCTCCAGCGCCGGGTACAGAGCCGGGGGTGCGGCCACGATGGGCGCGCCCGTGCGCAGCGACTCCAGGCTGAACCAGTGGTTGACCTTCCCGCCGGCGGCCTCGACGATGGCCACGCCGGCCGCGCCGTCCCACGAGTTGAGATGAGCCTCGATGTAGCCGATGAGCCGACCGGCGGCGACGTAGGCCAGCGACAGCGCGCCTGAGCCCTCGCGGTAGTAGACGACGCCCTCTCGCAGCAGCCGCTCGAACATGGGCAGGATGTCGTCCGCGGTGATGCGCGGCGACATGCCGATGCTCAGCAGCCCATCGTCGAGGCTGCGGCTGCTGCTCACGCTGATGGGTCTGCCGTTGAGCGTGGCCCCGTGGCCGACCCGGCCCAGGAAGACCTCGTCTCGGCCCGGGGCGGCCAGGAAGCCCATGTCCAGGACACCATCACGGGCATGCCCGATCGACACGCACCATGAACTCAGGTCACACAGGAACGGCTGCGTGCCATCGATGGGATCCGACCACCCAGATATCGCGGGCGCCCTCGACGTCGCTGAGCCCGGACTCCTCGCCGAAGAAGGCATCCTCGGGGAAACGCTCGGCGAGGCGTTCACGGATGAGCCGCTCGACCTCGACATCGGCTTCGCTGACGACGTCCTGAGTGCCCTTGGCCTTGATGGTCAGCGAGTCGAGCCGGCGGTTGAAATCGAGCGCCAGCGCGGCCGCCTCGGTGATGAGCGCCGCCCCGAACTCGTAGCGTTCGTTCAGTCCGTCGGTCATCTCGAGTCCTCCGCCCACAGCCAGGCCGCGCCGCGTACCCCGCTGGAGTCGCCGTGCGCGGCCTTGACGATGGGTGTCACGAAGACGCTCGTGAAGGTGTACTGCAGGATGGCCGCGGGCAGTCGCTCGTACAGCTCGTCGACGTTGGACATGCCACCCCCGAAGACGAAGATGTCGGGGTCCAGCGTGTTGACCACCGCAGCCAGTCCGCGGGCCACCCGGTCGATGTACCGATCGAGCAGCTCGGTCGCGAGGGAGTCGCCGATCCGCGCCAGGCGCACGATCTCGGAGCCGTGCAGCCACTCCCCGGCGGCGGCCTGGTACTGGGCCTCGAAGGCGCGTCCGGAGACCCACGTCTCGATACAGCCGCGCATACCACACCAGCACGACGGCCCCGGCAGCTCATCGTCAGCTGCCCAGGGCAAGGGGTTGTGTCCCCAGTCGGCGGCGTTGTTGTTGGGCCCGTGGTGGGCACGACCGTCGATGGCGATGCCGCCACCGACGCCGCTGGCGAAGTTGGCAGCGAAGACGAGGTGGTAGCCCGCGCCGGCACCGTCGCGCGCCTCCGAGGAGGCCAGCACATCGACATCGTTGACAGCGCGGACCTGGCGGCCACTCAGCGCCCGGCTGAGGTCCTGCTCCACGGGCTGACCGATGAGCCAGGTCGAACTGGCGCCCTTGCCCAGCCCGGTCTGCGGGTCGATCGATCCCGGGATGCCGACGCCCACACGCTCGACGCGCCCGACCTGCGCCTCGGCCCGGGCAACGAGCGTGGCGATGAGCTCCAGACAGCCAGCGTAGTCACCACGGGGCGTGATCTCGCGCTGGCGGAAATGCTCCTTGCCGTCGGGTGACATGGCCACGATCTCGATCTTGGTGCCACCCCAATCGACGCCGATCAACATGGCCTGAGTATGCCGTGTCGGGCGCTCAGCGGCGATGCGACTCCGGCCTGGGTTCGACTTGTACCATGCGCAGCAGGTCGGTCGCGACGCGTTCGATCAACGAAGCGACATCGACGCCCGCCTCGAGGACAAGGTCATGGGCCGCGAGGGTGGCACGGTAGATGAACCGACCGTCAAGCTCGGGATCGAGGTCCGCCCGGAACGCACCACTCGTACAGCCACGCCGGAGCAGCCCGATGACCAGCGCTTCGGTGGCCCGCTCGTGGTCGCGCACGGCCTCCCTGGCCGACGGCGGGATCGCTGCGGCCAGCACCAGCGGAGATGGGTGCCCGGCTGCGGCCGCCTCGAGCACCGCAGCCACCAAGGCACGCAACGCTTCACGTGGTTCGTCGAGGGTATCGAGGCGATCTGCCAGCTCGGCGATGCCGTCACTGCCCACGGCCGCCATCCCGGCGAGCACGGCATCGACATCCGGGAAGTACTTGTAGAGCGTCTGTCGCGAGACGCCCGCGGCATCGGCCAGGGCCGACATGTTCAGGCCGGCGATGCCGTCAGTGGCGATGATGCCCATGGCCGCGTGTACGATGCCGTCGGCGGTGCGGGCACGCTGCGCACTGAGCGTGCCCTGCGCGGAGTGGGGGGCGGACGTGGCGTGCACCATCAGGGCCGACGATACGCTCGAGCCGCAAGCCCGCCGAAGACGATGGTCAGGCCGGCGATCCAGGCGAGGGAGCCGAGGATGGCGCCATCAGCAGGTGTGCCGTTCGCCAGGGCGCGAGCCGCATCAGACACGACCGAGACCGGCTGATACTCGGCAAAGACGCGTACGAACTCGTGCATGCCCGCGGTGGGCACGAAGGCGCTCGAAGCCAGCATCAGCGGGAACAGCCAGAACATGGAGAGCATGCCCACGGTCTCTGCATCGCGGATCCGCGCCCCGATCCAGGCGCCCACCCAGGACAAGGCGTAGCCGAGGCCGACCACGACCGCCACCATCCCCGCCGCGCCGATGAGCGACTCGAAGCGGAAGCCCATCACGTAGCCGACGACGATGACCAGCAGCACGCCGACCGTGTTGCGGATGGTGTCGGCTACGGTGCGGCCGGCGATGACCGCGATCTGGCTCATGGGTAGCGATCGGAAGCGGTCCACGACCCCCGTGGAGAGGTCGAGCGAAAGGCCGGTGCCGGTCTGTTGCGCTCCGTTCACGGCCGTGATGACGAGGACGCCCGGCACCAGGAACCCGATGTAATCCACCCCCGTGCCGGCGCTGATGACGCCGCCGAAGACGTAGTAGAAGAGCAGCAGGAAGAAGATGCCCATGATCACCGAGAAGGTCAGCTGCTCAGGCATCCGCGCAGTGCGGATGAGGTCCCGACGAGTGATGGCGTAGATATCACCCAGGATCTCGCGCAGGCGAGCGCCCAGGGTCGGCTCGACGATGGCGCGCGAGTCACGGGCAGTCATCGTGGTCATGCCATCACCTCGTCCGCTTGCTCGGCATCGTCGCTTCTGGGCTCACCGGTGATCTCGATGAAGACATCGTCCAGGGTCGGGCGTCGTAGCTGGAAGTCGGCCACTACCACTCCGGCCTCTTCGACCCGCCGAAGAGCGGCGAGGCTGTCGTCAGCACTCGAGACCGCGAGGTGGAGCGTTCGCTCGTCGGTCGCGGTCACCCTGTCGCCACCCATCGCGGCCATGGCAGCCTCACGCCGTCCGGGATCGGCCACGGTGACCTCGAGCACGTCGCGTTCGAGCTGTGCCTTGAGCTCGTCGGCGGTACCTGCGGCCACCGCTGCTCCGCGATCGATGACCACGATGTAGTCGGCCAGCTGGTCGGCCTCCTCGAGGTACTGCGTGGTGAGCACGACCGCGGCACCATCGTCGCGGATGGCCCGGATCTGTTCCCAAAGCGCGAGACGTCCTCGCGGGTCGAGGCCGGTGGTGGGCTCGTCGAGGAAGATGGCCGGTGGGTTGGCGATGAGCGCTGCCACCAGGTCCAGGCGTCGTCGCTCCCCTCCCGAGAGCGTCTCTGCCGGTCGATCGGCGTACTCGCTCATGGCAAAGCGATCGATGAGCTCCGAAACGCGAGTCGTGCGCACCTCACGTGACAGGTGGTAGAGCCGTCCGAAGAGGTCGAGGTTCTGGCGTGCCGTCAGCTTCTCGTCGATGGCAGCGCTCTGACCGGCCAGGCCGATCGAGCGCCGAACCATGGCCGCCTCCGTAGCGACATCGAAGCCGGCCACCTGAGCGCTGCCAGCCTCGATGGGCAGGAGCGTCGTGAGCAGCTTGATGGTCGTCGTCTTGCCGGCTCCGTTGGGCCCAAGCAAGCCAAGGATCGATCCGGCCGGCACCGAGAAGTCGAGGCCATCGACGGCCACTGTTTCGCCGAAGGTCTTGCCCAGGCCTTGGGCGGCGATGACCGGCGTCTCCGCGGTGGTCGTGGGTCCTGTGGTTGACATACTGTCACCTTAGCCCGTGGTTGACACTATGTCAATGCCGGGCTTCGGCGCCAGGCGGCTACAGTACGGAGAAGACATGGCTTCCACCCCGCTCGACCGCTTCCGGCGCACCGTCGTCACTCGCACCGTGAGCCTGTTCGCCCACGCAGACGACCCCCTGGCCCACACGCTTGACTACGCCGGCGACCCCGGGCTCTTCGGACCTGATTCGGTCTCCTGGGAGATCATGGGCGATGTCTCGGGCTTCATCGGTGGCATCCGAGCGCTGCTCATCCAGGCCGCCCATCCAGAGGTCGTGGCCGGCGTGGCCGACCACTCGCGCTACCGCGAGGACCCGCTGGGCCGCCTCTCGCGCACCTCGGCCTATGTCACGGCCACGTCCTATGGAGCCATGCCCGAGGTGGAGGAAGCGGTGGCTATCGTGCGCCGGGCACATCGGCGTGTGAAGGGCACATCGCATCGGGGCCTCCCCTACCGAGCCGACGAGCCGGCCCTCGCGGCCTGGGTCCACAACTCGCTGACCGATTCGTTCCTGACGACCTTCAAGGAATTCGGTGGTCGCCATCTCAGCCCGGGCGAGGCCGACCGCTTCGTGGCCGAGCAGTCTCGCATCGGCCGGCTGCTTGACGCCGACCCCGTGCCCGAGACCGCGGCCGAGCTCTCATGGTGGGTAGCCGAGCACCCGGCAGTGGCACCCTCGCCGGGCATGCGCGAGGCCGTGGCGTTCCTGCGCGAGCCGCCGCTCGATCCGGCCGTTCGCTTCGCCTACCAGGTGCTGGCCAGCGCTGCCGTGGTCACCATCCCGCCTCGGATCCGCCGGGCACTCGGCCTCAGGCCACGACCAGCTGCCCACGCCGTGGGCACCGGCTCGATGCTGGCCATGCGCTGGGCGCTGGGCTCGTCACCGCGTTGGCGCATCGCCCTCGAACGCACCGGCGCGCCCATCCCTGAGCATCGCTTCAAGCAGAAGCGGCCCTTCGAGACCCTGGAGGCTCCATGACTGACCACACCAGCCTGTTCGAGACCCTTGAACGGATCAGCCAGCGGCCCGAGGTCTACTCGCGCTACACCACGGACGCCCTGTGGTCCTCACCCGACATCTCCGAGATGATGCTGCGCTATCACCTCGACGGCGAGGTCGACCTGGCCTCGCGTCGCACCGAGTTCATCGAGACCTCTCTCGATTGGATCACTTCGAAGTTCGAGCTGGGCCCTGACAAGCGGGTCATCGACCTCGGCTGTGGTCCCGGTCTCTATGCCAACCGGCTGGCGCGTACGGGCGCCCGGGTGACGGGTGTCGACATCTCGCCACGCTCCATCGAGTACGCCCGTGAGCGGGCAGAACGTGACGGCCTCGACATCGACTATCGGCTCGGCGACTACCTGGCGCTCGATATCGAGACCGGCTACGACCTGGCCACCATGATCATGTGCGACTACTGCGCCATGAGCCCGACCCAGCGCGCTCGGCTGCTCGAGCGGGTCGGCCGGCTGCTGGCGCCCGGAGGGTCCTTCCTCTTCGACGTCTACTCGGTGGCCTACTACGAGACCTGGGAGGAGATGGCCGCCTATGGTGCCGGGATGATGGACGGCTTCTGGTCGTCCCAGCCGTACTACGGCTTCCAGAACACGTTCAAGTACGACGACGACAAGGTCGTGCTCGAGAAGTACGAAATCGTCGAGCGCGAGCGCAGTACCGAGTACTTCAACTGGTTCCAGCACTACTCGGTGGAGTCGCTGACGGCGGAAGTGGAGCGGGCCGGCCTGACCGTGGACGAGGTCTACGGCGATGTCGCGGGCGAGCCGTTCGAGGCCATCGCTGCCCGAGTTCGCGGTGGTGGTCCGCAAGCCGCTTGGCTAGCCGACCGCGCGAGAGCGCCGTCGGCGACGGATGGCACGCAGCGAGCCCGACCAGGCGATGAAGGTCCAGCCGGCGAGGGCGACCATGATGAGCCCGAAGTAGAGCGCCTCGAGATCAGCCCCCCAGGCCCACAGGAAGATGGCCACCGGCAGGATGGCCAGCCAGGCGAGGACGGCAGGGACGAGGTCAAGACCCTGCAGCCAGGTCCACGTGTCGGCCGGCAGCGGGCTGTCGGTGAAGACGGCCAGGGCAACGTAGGCCCAGAGGCCGACGAAGACGGCCGAGGCGTAGGCCGGGAGTGTGACG
The DNA here is from genome assembly GCA_963705425.1 of uncultured Chloroflexia bacterium. Lineage (GTDB taxonomy): Bacteria > Chloroflexota > Limnocylindria > Limnocylindrales > CSP1-4 > JAFMJV01. The sequence continues at coordinate 303,490 of CAVPJO010000001.1, forward strand.
TCGAGGACCCGGCTCATGGGCGCGTCGCTGCTATTCCTGCCGACCAAGACGCAGCTTCAGCGCAGAGGTGGTGACGTAGGCCGTGACCACCGCGATGCCGATGGGCGCGATGGCCTCCACTCCGAGCCCGGTGGTGCCCACGCCGATGAGCACGAAGCTGACCGGGGCCGCGATGATCGGCGCCTGGTACGGCCGCCAGCATGCAAGCCACCGCCAGACCGGCCGGGATCGCAGGAATGGCCGCGTTGATGATGAGGCCGGCCGTGCCGCCGATGAACAGGATGGGAAACACGACGCCACCCAGGAACCCAGCCTCCTGGCTCAGGCCCACGGCCACCATCTTGGCCACCAGCGTGAGCACGAGGAGGCCGATGCCGAGCGCCGAGGCATTGCCGATCTCATAGACCAGCTGAGGGCTGCCGCCCGCAGCGGCAAGCGGCACGGCAAAGGCGATCAAACCGACCAGCGACCCCAGCACCAGCGCCTTGAGATACGGGTGTGGCAGCAGTCGTGCGGCCCTCCCCACCAAGCGTCGAACCACCACGTTGAGGACCAGGATGAGCGCCGACAGGAAGCCCAACGGGATGGCCGCGAGGATGTGCCAGCTCTCGAAGGCATAGCCCTCGACCGCGAACGATTCGAGCATCTGGGTCCCAGTGATGCCGAAGAAGACGATGAACCCGATGGTGGCTGCGATGAACTGGGGCACGAAGGCGGTGACATAGGCGCGCTTCGGGGTCGGCGAAAGTTCGGACGTCATCTGGGCACCGAACAACGGGGCTGCGAAGACCGCCCCCAGCCCACCGGCCATACCGGTCAGGGAGTACGTCTTGCGATCGTCGTCAGTGGCGTCCTTGCGGCGAGAGATCACCCAGGCGCCGAGGCCACCACCTGAGACGATGACGCCGAACGATGGCCCCAGGCTGGCGCCGACCACCAGGGAGACCCCTGAGATCACCACCAGCGCAAAGGCAGTCGATGGCTCCACCCAACCGGACCTGACCAGAGCGACGCCACCGGGCACGTCGCCGGCAACGCCACCGCGCGAGCGCAGGGCAGCCACCAGCAGCGCACCCCCTCCCGTCAGCGGGATCCACCACCACTGCCCAGAGAACAGCTCCGACGTTGGCTCCGAGAAGAGGAACAGGGACAATCCCCAGCCGGTGATGAGCGAATAGGCCAGCGCGAACACGCCGCCCGCAAGCCCCAGGACCAAGGCGATGCCGAGGAGGCGCTGGTAGGTGCGATCATCGAGCGGCAGCATGGCCTGAGCCTACCGCGCTGGATGAGTGGGCTACCTAGTCCCCGCGTCAGCCCACCGGCTCGAAGCGGGCCTGGAAGAAGCGCAGCTCCTCGGGCTCGTAGGTGAAGCGCAGACCGCTGACGGACTCGGGCTCGGCCACCAGCTCGGCCACGCACTCGGCCGTGACATCCATGTGCGCCTGCGTATAGACGCGTCGCGGGATGGCCAGTCGAACCAGCTCCAGCGCCGGGTAGTGGTGATCGCCGGTGGCCTTGTCGCGGCCGGCGGAAACGACGCCGCGCTCCATGCCGCGAACACCCGACTCGACGTACAAGGCCGCCACCAGCGCCTGTGCCGGGAACTGCTCCTGGGGCATGTGGGGGAGCACGGCCATGGCGTCGATGAAGATGCCGTGTCCGCCGGTGGGCTGGATGATGGGCACGCCAGCCGCGACCAGCGCCTCACCGAGGTACTCGACCTGGCCGACTCGTGCGTGGACATGGTCGTCAGTGGCGACCATCTCGCGGATGCCCTGTGCCAGCGCCTCCATGTCGCGGCCACTCATGCCGCCGTAGGTGTGCAGGCCTTCGAACTGGACCACCAGCGTGCGCGCCTTGCGCGCCAGCTCCTCGTCACGTAGCGCCAGGAACCCGCCGATGTTGACGAGGTTGTCCTTCTTCGACGAGACGGTGGCACCGTCCGACAGGGAGCAGATCTCGCGCAGGATCTCGGCCACCGAACTGACGGGCATAGCCGTCCTCACGCTGCTGGATGAACCAGGCGTTCTCGAGCGCCCGCGTGGCATCGAGCATGACCAGGATGCCGTGGCGCCGGCAGAACTCGTAGGTGGCTCGCAGGTTGGCCATCGACAGTGGCTGGCCCCCGGCCATGTTGACGTTCGTCTCGACCGAGATGTACGGGATGCGATCGGCACCGACCTCGTCGACGAGCGCCCCCAGCTTGCCCAGGTCGACGTTGCCCTTGAAGGGATGGAGGCTGGTGGGATCGTGGGCCTCGTCGATGATGACGTCGACGAAGGTGCCGCCGGCGTACTCCTGGTGGAAGCGCGTGGTCGTGAAGTACATGTTGCCCGGCACGTAGTCGCCGTCGTTGATGAGGATCTGGCTGAGGATGTGCTCGGCGCCGCGGCCCTGGTGCGTGGGGATGAGCTCCTCGTAGCCGTAGACATCGTGCACCGCATCGACGAGGTGATAGAACGACTTGCTGCCGGCGTAGGCCTCGTCGCCGATCATCATCCCGGCCCATTGAGCATCGGACATGGCGGCCGTGCCCGAGTCGGTCAGCAGGTCGATGTAGACGTCCTCGGCACGCAGCAGGAAGGTGTTGTAGCCGGCCTCACGGATGGCGGCCTCGCGCTCCGCGCGACTGGTCATGCGTGATCGGTTCCACGACCTTGATCTTGTACGGCTCTGCCCAGCTGCGACCCATCGGCTTCCTCCCTTGTCATGTGCGAATTCATGCGGCCTTGTAGCAGGATGCTATCGACTGGTGCGGCTTGCATAATGGAGCGTCGTAGACTATTCGGATGAACGCGCCGAAGCCCTACCTCGACCGAACGGATCGCGCCATCGCGGCCCTGTTGCAGCACGATGCACGGCTGACCAACAAGGAGATCGCGTCCCGCGTGGGCATCGCCCAGTCGACGTGCTCGGAGCGCATCCGCCGTCTCGAGCGCACCGGCGTCTTCGAAGGCTTCCATGCAGACGTCGACCTGCGTCAGCTCGGGCGTCGGGTTACAGGCCATGATCGCGGTTCGCCTCCAGCGCCATGAGACGGCCCAGGTCGGCCGCTTCCGGGACTACGCCGAGCGCCTGCCGGAGGTGGTGGCCTTCTATCACATGGCCGGCACCGACGACTTCCTCGTCCATGTCGTCGTGCGCGACTCGGACCACCTGCGTGACATCGCCATGGGCGCCTTCACGGCCCAGCCGGAGGTCACCCACATCGAGACCTCGATCATCTTCGAGCACACCCGCTTCCTGCGCCTGCCGGACTACGATGCCGACGAGGAGGGCAGGCCCTGACCGTCCAGCGCAAACCACCATCGCGACTCACCAAGCTCAGCTTCAGGGTGCCGATGTGGCTCTATCAGGCCCACCTCGGCTTCCTCTTCGGTGGCCGTATCTTCGCGATCGTCCAGCACGGACGAAGATCGGGCAAGCGCTACGTCACCGGGCTTGAGGCCCTGCCACCGATGCTGCCCGGCTGCGACTTCGGCGACGCGTCACGGCGGAGACTGGCTGAGTCGGGCACCATCATCGCCTTCAGACCGACCTGACCGACCGCGCCGTTTCGCAGCTCTATCGTGAGGTACCCCTGGCCATGGTTCGTGACCCGTTCGAAGTGGCGCTGACAGCCGCGATCGAGGCCCTGCCCGAGCCCTACCGGCGGGAGCTCGCAAGCGTGGCCATCGTCATCGAGGATGAGCCGGACGCGGCGCAGCTCCAGAGCGTGCACGCACGCGGCCTGTTCGGGCTCTATCAAGGCGTGCCCCGCACCTCGTACGGGGCCGACCGGGCACCGGTCGCCAGCAAGATCACGCTGTTCCGCGGCCCCCTGATGCGTGCCTATCGCGGCCATGATGCCCTCATGGAGGGAGTCCGCGAGACCCTCGACCACGAGGTCGCTCACCACCTGGGCATCAGCGACGCCCGGATCGACGAGCTGAAGGCGGCCAGACGGCGCTGACCACGACGCGGCGGAGGACGTCACAGTCTGCGTTCGTCACCACCAGGCAACGGCAGTGATTTACGGTTCCTTCATGGAGGCGAGTCCAAGGTACGGGTCAGCCCTCGGCGGCGACGACCGAGATGCTGATGTTTCTGCCCTCCCAGCGGTCGGCATCGGGCCAGTAGAAGGTCGCCTGCACAGCTTGGCCGTCGACCAGCCTGTCTGAGCCGGGCACATCTGCCACCCAGACCCCGAGGCCAGAGTCGAGGGCATCCACATCGAAGCCTGTGCTCCAGTCATCGAAGGTGTAGTGGACCCGGCAGCGCGCGAGGAGCTCGAGGCGCAGGAGCTGACCGGCGCCCATGGCCGGGCGCGGCCCGCTGAAGCGCCATGTGGCCCGCTTCGCTGCTGGTCGCCTTCCCTGGTAGCGACGCCACGCCGCTTCGGGCAGGTCGATGGCGTGGCCGAGTGCCATGGACCGCACGAGTTTGATGTACTCCGCATGGGCCCATGCCAACGGCATCGCGGAGCCGCTGGGCTGGCCAAGTTGGAGGCCCTCCCCGGGATGTCAGCTTCATCCCAGACCTGCTCGGGGAGCATCCCGCCGGCCGAGCCGAATCCGTCGCATCGCCTCCAGATAGGGGCGCGGGTCGCGGCCAGCGGCCAGCTCGTAGTGGCCGCGCTCGCCCACTAGTAGCGGCCAACCCCGTCCGATCCCGGTCCCGTCAAAGGGCCGGCCATCCTCGTGCTCGCCGTAGCCATCGCCGTTGTAGCGGTGCCACACAGGGCCAATTGGCGTCTCCGTGCGCAGGAGTGCGTCACACACCGCCAGGGTCGAGAGGATGCGAGGGTCGTCCGGACGCCGCAAGCCGAAGCGCACCAGCGAAAGGAAGTCGGTCCCGACCATCTCATCGCCTGGGACGATCGACTCCGACACGGGGCGGTTACGCACGGGGACGGGTGCCGAGAGCGGAGCTCCGGACAGCACCTCCGGTGATGCGATCCGAACGTAGTAACCGTCCACGCCGTGCTCGCGTGCAAGGCGTGTCCCGGTCACATAGGTCCAATCCTCGATCGAGGCGTTCCAGTCATCGGCCAGCTCGCGGCAGTACGTTGCTGCTGGCTCGGGCAGGTGGTCGGCAGCGACCACGAGCGCGGCCACGACCGGCGCCAGCGTCGAAGTCGTCAGCCCGGCGTTCTCCTCCCAGCGATCCTGCCGGGTGGCCGGACCTGTCCGCGCGATGAACGCCGCCGCCGCCTCGATCATCTGCCGCAGTGCCCGCTCGTTGACCAGGTGCTCGAAGGCCGCCGCCTCCTCGTCTCGACCGTGCATATGCATGGCTCCGCCCAGGCGCAACGCTCCGGCCAGCAGGATGGGGTAGGCCGCCTCGTCGAGTTGGATGCCACCCCAGTAGGCGACGCCATCGACCCACTGGTTCTGGGGCCAGTGGCCGTCAAGTTCCTGGGTGGCGACGAGATACGCAAGCGTGCGCTGCGCGGAGGCACGTGCTCCGAGAGCGATGAGTGCGCCTGCTGACTCTACGAGGTCCCGCGACCACACGAGGTGGTAGCCGCCCAGTTCGTTGCGAGTATTGCCCCAGGGAATGGACAGGCTGGCCACGGTGGCGCCGGGCGCGGCACGGTCCTGGTGGGGGCCCAGATCGGACCGCGAGCCATGGCCTGTCACGTCCGCATTGTGCATGGCATCGGACCGCTGGCCGACTCGCGCCAGCGTGGTCCGCAGGCGAGGGTGGATCGGTCGTTCTCGAGTCCCATGTCACCATCCCCCGGCTGTGGGTAAAGGACGACGGGCGTATCGTGCTCCCAGCCGAGCACCAAGATGGTCGCCGCATGCGGCGAGCCGGCAGCCGCGCAAGCAGGGCCTTGGAAAAGAGGGCGGACATGAGCACGGTCCCCGGAGCGCCAGAGCATGTCAGTGACGACAGTGCCCGGACTGGTGAGACCGGCAGCCTCTCCATCGTCTGCGTCAGGGATGGCGCGGTCACGGAGTCAGTCTCGATCGAGGACTCTGCCGGCGCTGCTGCTCGACCAAGGCTCGATCGTCTGGATCGACCTGACCGACCCGCCGGCGGAGCAGGTGCACACCCTGGCCTCGATGCTGGGGGTCCACCCGGTCGTCACCGACGACATCGTCGATAGCGACGGACGATCGAAGCTTGAGGAAGTAGACGAGGTCCTCCACATCGTCCTCTTCGCGATGACTCGCGACGACCTCACCAGGCTCCATGAGGTCGACTTCATCCTGGGCCAGCGGTTCCTGCTGACGGTTCATCCGTCCAGCTGGGACATCCACGCGGCGCACCAGCTCCGGGCCGGGTTGGGAGCGGTCATGCGGCGCGGACCGGACGCGCTGATGTGGGCCCTGTCCGACGCCATCGTGGACGGCTACTTCCCGGTCTTTGACCAGCTGGCCGACGAGATCGATCGCCTCGAAGATCGCATCCTCGAGCGTCCGGACCGCGAGACGCTCCAGAAGGTCCTGGACATGAAACGGGAGCTCATCAGGATTCGCCACGTCATCGCGCCCGGCCGGGAGGTCTTCAACCAGCTCACCAGCCGCGAACACGATGTCATCGGCGAAGCTCAGATCCTGTACTTCCGCGACATCTACGACCACCTGGTCCGGCTGACCGACGAGTTCGACAGCTTCCGAGAGTTGACGGCTTCCACCATCGAGCTGTACCTCTCGACGGTAAACAACAACCTGACGGTGATCATGAAGCGATTGACCGGCGCGACCGTGGTGCTGGCCGAAATCGCCGCCGTGGCCGGCATCTTCGGCATGAGCGAGGCGACCTCGGCGCTGGACGGGCGAGAGGGTGTCGGATTCTGGGTCGTGAGCCTGGTGACCGTCGTCGTTGCCGGGGCCGTGCTTGCCCTCCTGCGCCGCATCGGCTGGGTCTGAGCGCTCAGTCCCACCCCAGGTGGCGGTCCATGCCGGCGGTCCAGATGACGCGTTCCGCTGAGGTGACCACGCCGCCCTCGTAGTCAGGGATGGAAGCGATCCAGCGCGCCGCATCCTGACCCATGACGAAGCCCGCCGTGGCATACGCATCGGCAAGGGCCAGCTCGGGCCCGACCACCGTGACACTCAGCAACTGACCTGGTGTTCCGGAATCGATGGGGTCGACGATGTCATCCCCTCGTTCGTAAGCACCGGAGGTTGCGACGGCCATGTCCGTACCGCTGATGACGGCGGCGATGGCGTCGCGACGCAGCGGATGCTGGATGCCGACACGCCACGCTGCGCCGGGAGCGGGACGGCCGTGCGTGCGGACGTCACCCCCGGCGTCGATGGACCAGTCACTCACGCCCGCGGCGTTCAGGATCGAGCCGGCACGGTCGACCGACCAGCCCTTGACCAGGCCGGTGGGGTCGAGCAGGCCGTCTGCCCGATGGCGCCGCACATCGAAACTGCCGCCGCTGCGGACGCGCACGACCTCGCACTGGTCGAGCACCTCGCGGATGTCCTGGTGCACGTCTGTCTCGGACAGTTCACCACGGGCCAACCGGCTCATCTCACTGTCGGTTCGGTACAGGCTGAAGCGGGCGTCCACTTCGCGGAACCACGCGAAGACCTCACCCAGGACCGGTCCGAGCCGACCATCCGGCAACTCGACACGGATGGCCGTGCCCATGATCTGCTCGACCCGGACGATCCGGGCCCCGAGCTGCGCGGCAGTCATGGCGTTGCCCACGAGTGGTGCGCTGGGCGGGCCGGACGGGTCGCGAGCCATGGTCTCCGTCATCGCTCAAGCCGCCTGGTCGAGCGCGGACTGGAGCGACATCGCGTAGCCCGTGCTGGTGTACGTGGCACCCGATACGAGGTTGATATCCGCACTCTGCGCCTGAAGCGCCTCGTCTCGCAGGATGGGCTCCACGTACTGGCTGATCCGCGCTGAGTACGATCGGTCATTCGGCAGCTGGAGCGCCCTGAGGTCAGCGATGTTGCTGCCGTCGAGCGTCACTTCCACCTGGATGAGGCCGTACGGCGTCCGCACCGGATAGCCAGCGATGACCTGCCGGTCCAGGACCGGGGGCTCGGTCGCAGGAGGCTCGCTGGGTGGGGCCTCAGTGGGTGGCGGGTCAGTCGGCGGGGCGATCGTCGCTGGGGGTTCGGTGGCCGGCGGCATGATGGTGGCTGAAGGACCAAGGGGCACGCTGCTGCCGGTACCAGCCGCAGCGCCGGTGTCGATGGTGACCGTCGACTCGAGAGCCTTGGTTGTCATCGGCGTGATGCCGGCCACGAAGGCCCCACTGGCGCCGCTGGCGAACATGTCCGAGGGCGTCTTGAAGCTGAAGAGCATGGCCACCGCAGTGGCCGTGAGCACGAGGGCCGCGAGGCCACGACGCGGGACTCTCCCCGGCGTACGAAGGTTAGAAGGCGAAACGTTCGGCATGGACCTGGTCTCCTCGCAGGCCGAGCTTCCTCAGGCTGCTGCGTACATGGCTGATGAACCCTTCCGAGCCGCTGACGAAGACGTCACGGTCACGGTAGTCGGGGATGAGTTGGGCGATCGCGGCCGGGGACAGCGGCTCGCCGCCGAAATGTGGATCACTGCGCTGTCCCACCAGGTAGATGACATGGACGCGCCGGTGCTGGGCCATGGCGTCCAGCTCGCCTCGAAAGGCGACATCTGCCCATGACGAGGTGCGGTAGACGAGCACCACATCGCCGTGGTTTCGAGGCAGCTCGTCGAGCATCGCCCGGAGAGGCGTGATGCCGATGCCGCCGGCGATGAACAGCGCGGACGGGCGCGTGAGTCGGTCGGCGGTGAAGGCACCGTACGGACCCTCGGCGAAGACTCGCACGCCCGGTTGCAGGCGCTGAGCCAGGCCGGAGTCGAGTCCCTCATCCTTGACGGTGATGCGCAGGTAGTGCCTGTTGGGCGCGGCGGATAGGGAGTAGGGGTGCGCTCGCCACCAGCCACCACCGGTCAGGAACCGCCACTGGAAGAACTGTCCGGGACGGGCAGCCAGGCGCTCGAGGTTTCGGCCGGTGATGTAGATGGAGACGACGCCCGGGCCCTCCCCCACCACGTTCGAGACGACCAGCCGATGGCGCAGGTTCAGGGCCATCGGCGAAGCGACGCGGAACACGAGCATGAGCCCGAAGGTGATGACGTAGAGCGCAACCCAGTAGGCCCTGGCGATCGGGTCACTGAGAAAGTCGGTGCCCACCGCGAGGGCATGGAGGAAGGCCAGCGCGATGCCCACGTAGGCATAGAGGTGCAGGCCGTACCAGGTCTCGTACGAAAGGCGATACCTGATGGAGCGCATGGAGCTCAAGCCGACGGCCACGAACATCGCAAAGCCCACGGTGGCCATGAGCACGTAGGGCTCGTTCATGAGCAACGAGCCCAGCTCGTCCACGAGGCCTGAGCCGCTCGCTGCAGCCCAACCGATGGTGGTCAAGACGAAGTGGCCGCTGATCAGCCAGATGCAGACGAAACCCACCCAGCGGTGCCAGCCCACAAGCCGGTCGGTGCCGATGGTGTGGTCCAGCCACGGGCTGCGCGAGAGCAGGACCAGCTCCAAGAGGGCCGCGAAGGTGCCGAACAGGGCCAGCAGTTGTCCCGCGGCGGTAGCGAGTCCGCCCACGCCGGTGACCTGGTCGAGGCCGCCATGGCGGACCCACATGGCACCGATGAGCAGCGCGTTGGCGGCCACGGCCATCAGGATCTCGTCAGGCCCGAACGACCAGCGCCGGGCTGGTGAGCCGCTCCGGGACACGGGCCTCGACCGGAGGGCGTCGAGGGTCAGGTTCACTGCACGAAGTCCGACGGGCGGAATCCAAGCGGGACATCGCGCTTCAGGGTCCGATCGCCTCTCAGCACCGTCAAGCTGACCGAATCACCGGGCTCGTGTTCAAGGAGAGCGACGTCCAGCTGGTGCGTGGCATCGATGATCTGGCCGTCGATCTTGGTGAGGATGTCGCCGTCCTTGAGGCCCGCCGTATCGGCCGGCCCGTTGACGATCACCCCGGGCTGCCCAGAGGACGCGTCCCCTCGGATCAGCACGCCCCTGTCGACGGCGAGCCCTTCGTCCTGGGCCAGCTGCGCATCGACTTCGGTGAAGTAGATGCCGATGTATGGCCGCTGGATGGGGTCGCCCGCCAGGATCTGCTTGACGATGGGCTTGGCGAGGTTGATGGGGATAGCGAAGCCGATACCCTCGGAGCCACCGGCCATGGCCGTGTTGATGGCCATGACGCTGCCGTCCGCGCCCAGCAGCGGACCACCGGAGTTGCCCGGATTGATGGCCGCGTCGTGCTGGATGAGATGACGCAGCGCCTCTGGCGCCTGCGTCCCTGTCGGGTCGCCGACCACGATCTGGCGCTCAAGCGCGCTGACGATGCCGGCGGTGACGCTGCCAGGCAGGTCGCCCTGTGGGTTGCCGATGGCCACGGCCAGGTCGCCGACTTCGACGCTTGAGGAATCTTCCGAGTGTTGCCGTCGTGAGACCTGACGCGTCGATGCTCAGGAGCGCCAGATCAGTCAGCGTGTCGACGCCTTCGACCGTACCGCTGAACTCGCGTCCATCAGCGAGGAAGACCGTCACCGAACTGTTGTCGCCAACGACATGGTGATTGGTGAGGATGAGGCCACCCGCATCGACGATGACGCCCGATCCTGCGCCCTGGGGCACCAAGCCGGACGCTCCGACCCCGGCGTTCCCGCCGGTCACGATGGCCACCACGGCTGGTCCCGCCTCGCGAGCCACCTCGTTGACCACGCTCGTGCCAGCGACGATGCTGGCGCTCGTCATGGTCGGATCGGGGAACTTGGCAGTCGTGGCGGGCATGCCCGTCGGCGCGCCTTGGGCGGTGGCCAGGGCTACGCTGCCCCCGGCCAGCGCGGAGACCAGGCAGAGGGCCAGGGTCGTCGTCAGCGCGATGCGGCGGGGCGCTCCCCGGGAGCCAGCTCCGCGGGGCTGGACCCGAGGTGGCACGGTGCCATGTGCAGCGGTACTGGGAAGGTAGGGCGGCGGGTTGGGGCCCTGCCTGTTGGGGTCGAGAGTCATGCTTGCTTGGCCTCACCATCGGACATCGGGTCGCGGGACGCATCGGCTCCGGGGGCTTGGTGCTCCGACGTCCACCGCGCCCAGAATGGTTCTACCGACCGCAGATGAGAAGTGCATGAGAATTCGGGGAGTCAGTCGACTTGAGCGCTGGCGAGGCTCGGTGACCACGCGGTCAGGCTCAGCGGGAGAACCCGGTCTTCGGCCCGCCGGCCGTGCTCACCTTGGCCGGTGATGGTCCCTGCTCGGACGGCAACTGCGGCAGTCGCACCGCAAGACGAGCGCCGCCCTCCGGTCGGTCGGAGGCGGCGATGTCGCCGCCGTGTCGCAACACGATGGACTGGGCGATGGCCAGGCCGAGGCCGGTCCCCTTGCGACTCTGCTGGCGTCCTCGCCAGAACCGGTCGAACACGTGTGGCAGCTCCTCGGCCGCGATGCCGTTGCCCTGGTCATCCACGGTCAGCAGCGCCTGGCCATCCTGTCCACGCACACGGACCGTGAGCACGGCGCCGGAAGGGCTGTGGCGCACGCCGTTGTCGGCGAGGATAGTGATCAGCTGGCGCAGGCGCTTGCGGTCGCCGCTGACCATGACCGGCTCAGGGTCGACCGCGATAGCCACACCGTGCTCTCTGGCCGGGCCGGCCATGGCTGCCGCGGCCGTGGCTGCCAGGTCGCCCAGCTCGACAGGCTCGAACGTCAGATCCAGGGCACCAGACTCCGAGCGCGCCAGTAGCAGCAGGTCGTCCACGAGGCCGGTGACGTGGTCGACCTCAGCTTCGATATCAGCGAGGGCGGCACCCACCGAGCGCACCGGCTGATCGGCGTGGAGCCGCAGGTCATCCAGGCTCGAGCGGATGATGGTCAAGGGTGTGCGCAGCTCGTGGCTGGCATCAGCCGCGAAATCGCGCTGCCGGCGCAAGGCGCTGCGCTGCGCTGCGAGCGAGTCCCGGATGGGTACCAAGGCGCGCCGCGAGTAGAGCGCTCCGGCCAGTAACGCCAGCACGAGGGCAGCGGCACCGCCCAGGACCAGGACGTCCAGCATCAGGTCCAGGGCCTCCTGCTCTGCGACACGATCCTCGACCACCTGGATGGCGCCGATCTGGACGCGGCCGGCGGACGGGCTGAGCACGGACCCGGCAGCGGGCAAGCTCAGGACCCGGAACGGCACGCCAGCGACGGCGACCGTGCGCAGGTCTCGACCAGCCTCGATGGCGGCCCTGACGGAGTCGGCGTCCGGCAGCTCCGACGGTGCCTCGAACGGAGGTCGAAAGACGTAGCCGTCGGTGCCGATGACGTAGGCGAAGGTATCGGAGCTCGCCCCGCCCATGATGCGCTCGAGCGGTGGCGTGTCGTCGCGGTCGACAGGCTCGTCCGGGATGAGCTGCGCGACCCGGGTCTCGAGACGGGCCACGCTGGCATCCTCGAGCAGGTGGCTGACGACGGCATAGAAGGCGCCGCCCAGGATGAGCAGGATGACCAGCGTGATGCCGCCGCTCCAGGCCACAAGGCGCCACCGCGTCGACCTCAGCAACGAGGCATCTCGGGCCATGGACTCCCGCTCGATGGGGTCCGGATCGGGTGCCTGAGCGGAGGAACTCATAGGCGCTCAGGCTCCGCCAAGGCGGTAGCCCACTCCGCGGACGGTCACGATGGACTCAGCAGCGGCCCCGAGCTTGTCACGCAGGTAGTGGACGTAGGCATCGACCGCGTTCGGTGTGACCGCGGCGCCGTAGGGCCAGGCGTGGTCCAGCAGTTGGTCGCGACTGAGGGCTTGTCCGGGGTGGCGCAGGAAGCACTCGAGCAGGGCGAACTCACGAGGGCTGAGATCGACGGCGTGTCCCTCTACGAATACCCGGTGCGTCGTCTCCTCGAGGCGGATAGGGCCATAGCTGAGCACGGACTCCGCTCGGGCCGGCGCCACGGCGTTACGGCGACCCAGCGAGCGCACCCGCGCGGCCAGCTCGGCGAAGGCGAACGGCTTGACCAGGTAGTCATCGGCACCGGTGTCGAGACCGGCGACGCGGTCGGCCACGGTGTCACGTGCGGTGAGCATGAGGATGGCGACCGGGACTTCGCAGGCACGCAGCGTCCGAGCCACGTCCAGGCCACTCATGTCTGGCAATCCGACATCGAGGATGACGACATCAAGGCCACGTCCGTCGGCGGCCTGATCCAGCGCCTCCCGGCCGGTCGCGGCGACATCGACGACGTGCCGCTCCTCCCTGAGCAGACGCCTCAAGAGGGTGCGCAGACGATCGTCGTCCTCGACCAGAAGCACGTGCATGGCCACAGCGTAGCGGGCGCGCATGAGAGGTTCCTGAGAAGCCGTGTGCCGCAGACGCGACCGATGAGCACGTCGATAGCGGTCCGTATCGCCCTGTGCAGCGGGTGGACAGTGCATGACCGTATGGCGATGGATAGTCTCGAACGCCTCCGTGGCCTACTCGCGGGTGATGCCGTCGATCGACTGCCGGTCCAGCCGCTGATCATGCAGTTCGCGGCCCGTCACGCCGGGGTCGGCTACAACGACTACGTCACCGATGGGCGCCGCCTGGCGGAGGCACAGATGGCCATGGCCGACGACTACGGCATCGACTGCCTGATGCAGTGTTCCGATCCGGCCCGGGAGCTCATCGACATCGCCGGTGGCGACGATAGCAGCGTGGAATGGGCCGCCAGTGGTCCGGCCATCGTGGAATCACGAGCGCTCGTGCTCGAGAAGGGACGGCTCGGGGGATTGCGTGTGCCCGACCCGCTGGCGCCGGGCCGCATGCGCGACCGCGTCGAATCGATCGAGATGATGCGCCAGTCTGCCGGACCGGGAGCCTCCATCGTGGGCTGGGTCGAAGGTCCCCTGGCCCTGGCTGCCGAGATGCGTGGCCTCTCGCGACTGATGCTCGACACCTACGAGCATCCGGGGTTCCTTGACGAGCTGCTGGACTTCACCTCGCAGGTCGCTCGTGCCTACTGGGAGCCGCAGGTCGAAGCCGGCGCCGACACCATCGGCATGAGCGACGCGGCAGCCTCGATGATGAGCCCCGCCCACTACGAGCGCTTCATCTTCCCCGCGCAGCTGCGCGTGGTCGAGGACATCAAGAGTCGGCGGCCCGAGGTCATCGTGCGGCTGCACATGTGCGGCCGGACCGACGATCTGCTGCCGACCATGCTGGAGCTGCCGGTCGACATCTACGAGCTCGACTTCCCCGTCGACCTTGTCCACGCTCGCGCGGTACTGGGTCCGGAGGCAGTCATCCTGGGCAACGTCAACACCGTCGAGGTCATGCTCACCGGCACTCCCGAAGAGGTCTACGCCGCGGCCGCCGAGTGCCACCGCGTCTGCGGTCCCAACCATGTGGTCGGCACCGGCTGCGAGGTAGCGCCAGAGACGCCCCCGGAGAACCTGCGAGCGCTGGTGGCCTACGCGCGGGATCACGCGCCGGGGGACGTACCGGCCGCCTGAATCGGTCGCTACCCGCCCTCGTCCTTTCCGTCGTAGGAGAGACCGAGCTCTGTGAGCGACTCCCGCCGGATGGCATCGACCTCGTCGGGGCCGAAGCCGAGCTCGACACCGATCTCGCTCAGCTCGGCGAGCTCGGAGGCGCTGACGTGACCGTCCGCTGCGCTCATCGCAAAGCCGGTGCGCAACAGCGCCCGGCACTGCTCGGTCGTGGACACACGGGCGAACTCCCGGGTCAGCACGTAGTCCTCCGTGGCGCCATACAGCGAGCCCATACTGTGTGCGGTCTGGACGACGAGCGCGGCCTGGGCGTCCGAGAGACCACCTGCCTCGACGACGGCGTGCTCGAGGAACAGGCGTTCGGCCTCGCTGAAGCCGGGGTCGGTCCGGATCACGCGGGCCAGGACGTAGGCATAGACGGAGACGAAGCGGCGAGTCTCGATGGGCAGGGCATCGAGCTCACTCGACACACGCCGGATGCGGTCCCTCTCGCTATCGCCCATCATCGTGACCATAGCATCGTGGCTCAGAGCGGCCGGCGCGCCGGCACAAGGACAGGCAAGGATGGAGACGGAGGACACCCGTGGACGCGACCATGACCAATGCCCTGGTGTGGCTCGGCGTCGGGTTGTGCGTCGCTCAGTCGGCGATGTTCTCCGGGCTCAACCTGGCCTTCTTCAGCCTTAGCCGCTTGGAGCTGCAGGTCGCGCTCGTTTCGGGTGACCTTCGCGCGGAGCGCGTGCTGAAGATGCGTGAGGATTCAAGCTTCCTGCTGACCACCATCCTGTGGGGCAACGTGGCCATCAACGTGCTGCTGACGCTGCTGGTGGGATCGGTGCTGTTCGGCCTGCTCGCCTTCGCCTTCAGCACGGCGATCATCACCTTCGGCGGCGAGATCCTGCCGCAGGCGTACTTCTCCCGACATGCCCTGCAGATGGCCTCTCGGCTGGCGCCGCTGCTGCGTGTCTGGCAGTTCCTGTTGGCGCCGGTGGCCCTACCCTCGGCCCGGATGCTTGACAAGCTGCTGGGTCGTGAGCGGACCACCTACTTCCGCGAGATCGAGCTGCGCGAGTTGATCCGAGCACACATGGATGCGCCCGACGCCCACGAAGTCGACCGCGTCGAAGCCATGGGTGCCCTCAACTTCCTGGCCCTCGACGACGTCCTCGTGGCGGACGAGGGCGAAGTGCTGGACGAAGGCAGCGTGGTCGCTCTGCCGCTGCGCGACGATGGTGGTTCGACGTTGCGGCTGCCGCAGATCCGCGGAGGGGCTGACGACCCGTTCGTGCGCCAGGTGAATGAGTCCGGGCACAAGTGGGTGATCCTCACCGACCGGGAGGGTGAGCCACGACTGGCCCTCGATGCAGACGGCTTCCTGCGCGATGTCCTGACCAACGGCGACCGGACCACCGTCGCGCACCACTGTCACCGTCCCATCATCATCCTTGACCCTGGCATGCCGCTGGGGCGCATCATCGGTCGCTTCCGGGCCGGTGGTGTCCGCAGTGAGGACGACGTCATCGATGATGATGTAGTCCTGTTGTGGGGCCCGCAGCGTCGCATCGTCACCGGCGCGGACATCCTGGGACGACTGCTGCGTGGGATCTCGCGTGGCAGCACGCAGTCGGAGCGCTGACCTGACGAGCCCACCAGGCCGTCACTGCACGACTCGCGCCGGTAGGGCAGCATGAGCGTCATGCAGGCCGACTCCAGCTCGAACGTGGCACGACCGTCGGACGTTGTCTCGAGACCTGATCCGTCGACCATCTCACCACTTGCGCGGGCCCTGTTGCTCGTGGTCGGGTCGGCGGCGCTGGTCCTCGGCGTCGTGGGCGTCTTCCTGCCGCTGTTGCCCACCACACCGTTCCTGCTGGTCACCGCCGCTTGCTACGCCCGTGCCTCGACGCGTCTGTACGAGTGGCTCGTAGGCCAACCCTCGCTGGGCCCGGTCATCACCGAGTGGCGTCGTTCTCGCTCGCTTCCGCCCGGCGTCAAGACGCGCGCACTGGTCGTGGTGGCCGTCACGTTCGCGATCTCCATCGTCATCGCCGGCAGCCTGCTCGTGCAGGTCGCTCTAGGCATCACCGCGGTCATCCTGGCCACGTTCCTGTCTCGTATCCCAACGGCCCCGGTCATCTTGGCCGCGGCCACGACGACCAAGGTGCAGCCATCGGACGATCACAGATGACCCAACCCCGCCGTCCTGCCGATTTCTTCTACCCCGAACGCGACCGTCGCATCCGGGCCGCTGGCATCCGGGCCTGGTCCATCGTCGGCGTCTTCATCCTCGCCGCGATGATCTACTTCGGCCTCTCGGCCATCTCCGGGTTCGTGCTTCCCCTCGTCGTGGCCGTGGTGCTGGGCATGGTCTTCGAGCCGGTCGCCTCCGCCGCGGCGCGGGTCATGCCCCGCCAGGTCGCATCGCTGCTGGTCTTGGCCGGCATCTGCGTGCTCGCGGTGGTGGCCATCGGCGTGGTCGTCTTCGGCGTCATCGACCAGGGACCGGAGATCGTCGCTCAGACCCAAGCCGCCATGGACCAGGGACGCGACTGGCTGACCGAGCGCGGCGTCGAGATCGTCATCGTGGAGGATGTTCAGGCCCAGCTCTCCACCTTCCTCGATGACGTCCTGCCGGGGCTGCTGTCCTACGTCCCCAGTGCCTTCTCAGGCATCAGCAGCTTCCTGTTCAGCACCTTCATCGCCCTCTTCATCCTCTACTTCGTCCTCGCGGAGTGGGGTGCGCTGACCAAGTGGGTCGGCTCGAACCTCGGTGTGCCGGTCGATCTGGGTGCCGGCATCGTCGCCGACGCCACCCGCTCCTTCCGCGACTACTTCTACGTCTTGACCCTGTCGAGCCTGCCGGTGGCCATCATCGTGGGTATCGCGGCCTACCTGATGGGCGTGCCGCTGGCCTTCACCATCGGCCTCATCACATTCGTGACTTCCTACGTGCCCTATCTCGGGGCGCTGGTCTCGTCAGTCTTCGCTCTGCTCATCGCCTTCGGATCCGGCGGCCTCGTGCCAGCGCTCATCATGCTGGTGGTCATCCTCGTCGCCCAGAACGTGCTCCAGCCCGTCCTGCAACGCCAGCTCGAGCGCAACGCGCTTGACCTGCACCCCATCGTCTCGTTCGGTTCGACGATCATCGGCTCCGTCCTGGTCGGTGTCCTGGGCGCTACCCTATCGGCCCCGACGGTGGCCATGGTGCTGCGCGTGCGAAGACGCGTGGCGGCCTTCCAGTCCGGCGAGATGGATGCCGACGAGATGGAGGCCATCGAGGCCATCGCCGGCGACGGCACGAAGGAACCGGCCGACCCCGACTGATCAGCCCGCGCCCGCGGCGGCATCGTCATCGGGACCGTCGCGGTCCTGCGCACAGCGTGCCAGACCAGCTATCAGGTCGTGGATGGCCGAGACCTGGTGCTGACCCGCGCCAACGCCATCGCCAACCAAGGTCTACGTGGTCAGTCCCGACTACGGTGGCCTGATGGGCACGGGGCGCTCGCTGGTGGTTGACCCCGAGGGCCACATCCTGACCAGTGGCGGCAGCGGCGTGGAGTACCTCAACCGGGTGCGCGACCTGGGAGGCGTGGACTCGGTCCGGGAGCACGGCACCTAGCGCCTGAGCCGCATGTGGCAGCAATCGCGTCATGCACCGCCGCCCCCGATGCCGGCCTACCAGCAGGGTTTCGCCGCGGGCGAGACCATGAAGGGCCTGGGACGCTGGACATGAAGGGGACGCTGGGTCCCGACGACGCAGCTGACTGACGGATCGCGCGCCGGCCGTCGAGCTGTTCAACCCTCGGCTTCGGCAAGCGCCTCATCGAGGCTGGTCAGCGCGAGGTCGACCTCCTGCGCTGTGGTCACCAAGGGCGGGATGATGCGCACGACGTTGCCGTAGGAGCCTGCCGAGATGAGCATCAAGCGGCGCTCGAGGGACGCCGCCAGCACTTGCCTGAGTGCAGCGGGGTTCGGCTCACGACCGTCGCCCACACCGGGCCTGACCAGCTCGATGGCCACCATCAGGCCGAGGCCGCGGACGTCGCCGATGACGGGGTGGCGCCGCCGCAGCACGCGAAGACCCTCGAGCAGCTGCGCACCACGTGCTCGTGCGTTGGCCACGAGACCCTCTTCCTCGATGACGTCGATGGTGGCCAGGGCGGCGGCACAGGAGACGACATTGCCCCCGTACGTGCCGCCGTGCGTGCCTGGGGGCCAGGTCTCGATGAGCTCGCGCCGGGCGACCATGCCCGACAGCGGCAGCCCGCTGGCGATGCCCTTGGCCACGATGACGATGTCCGGCTCCACCGGCGTGTGCTGCAGGGCGAACATCTGACCGGTGCGGCCGAACCCGGTCTGCACCTCGTCGACGACGAGGAGCATGCCGTGCTCACGCGTGATCTCGCGGAGGCGGGGCAGGAACGTCGGCGGCGGCACGATGTAGCCGCCCTCGCCGATGACCGGCTCCACGAAGATGCCGGCCACCTTGTCGGGGTCGACCAGCTGATGGAAGAGGAGCTCCAGGCTCGTCTCCCAGTCACACGTGCATCGGGACGGATCGTGGGCGCCGCCGGCGGCGCGATAGCAGTACGGGAAGTCGGCGTGATAGACGGAGCCAGCCAGTGGCTCGTTGGCCGAGCGGATGGTGTGTTTGGCAGAGGTCAAAGCCATGGCCTGCGCGGTGCGACCATGGAAGCCGTAGCGGAAGCCGATGATGGGGATGCGCCCCGTGCTGACGCGGGCCAGCTTGACCGCGGCCTCGACGGCCTCCGCGCCGGAGTTGGCCAGGAACGCTCCCCACGGACCACCTGGCAGCATCTGCGACAGACGCTCGTAGAGCCGCAGACCGGGCTCGTGATAGACGATGTTCTGCTGACCGTGCAGTAGCTTGCCGGCCTGTTCGCGGATGGCCTTGACGACCTTCGGGTGGGCGTGGCCGGTGTTGGTCACACCGATACCGGACGTGTAGTCGAGGTAGCGGGTGCCGTCACGGGCGATGAGCCAGGAGCCCTCCCCGCGTTCGGCGTCGATGTCCGTGTAGCGCGCCCAGACGCTGGGTACGACCGAATGGTCCGGCAGCGGCGACGCGCCGGAGACGAGCTCGTCGTTCATGCCCGCATGGTCACATCACTGAGCCGGTTCGTGGCGGTGTTCCCGCACGTGGTCGGTATTCCCGGGCATCGCGGCGTTGCGGCGCGCTGATGAGCCGCGGCCGGGACCTAGAGACCCATCTCCATGACCACGGCACGCGTACCGCTGAAGGCCGAGACGCTCGACGAAGCAGGCACGATGGCGGTGGCCCCCCTGGGCAACTCGAGATCACCCAGGACGATCGAGCCAGTCGTGACGTTGAGCACGACCGGCCCCGACCCGGTCGCGAGGTCACTGGAGCCGGTGTCGATCCGGTGCTCGCGCATCGAGTAGTGCTTACCGTGAATGAGCTCGCGGACCCCTTGAGCTGAGGAGCTCTCGAGCGAAAACGCCTCCTCGGGGTCGAGTCGGATGCTGGCCATCGATTCGACCGGGTGCAGCTGGCGGGGCGCCCGGCCGTATTCCACGGCCCAGTCGTAGATGCGGAAGGTGGTGTCGCTGGGGGTCTGCACCTCGGCCACGAACGCACCCGCCCCAAGGGCGTGGATGAGGCCGGCTGGCACGTGGTGGAACGCCCCCGGCACAGCCGGCAGCTCGCCCAGCAGCGGGACGATGCCGGTGGTGCCCATCACCGCCTCGACATCGGCCACGCTCGTGCCACGGCGCACGTCGAGATACAGCACCGCGCCCGGATCAGCGTCGACGATGTACCACGACTCGGTCTTGAGCCGAGCCTCGGGATGCGCGGCCACGTAGGCGTCATGCGGATGTACCTGGACGGAGAGGTGTTCACGTGCGTCGAGCAGCTTGAACAGCAGCGGGAACCGGCCATCCGCGGTCGGCGAGACCGGCCCCAGGAGTGCCTCGGTCATCTCGGCCACGACCGTGCGCAGGCGCGCCCCGGCGTAGGGACCGTCGAGCACCACGTTGCTCGGGTCGTCGACCGTGGGCACGACGTGCTGCGGCAGGTCGACCAGCTCCCAGCTCTCACCGATGGGGGTGTCGGTGGGCAGCTCCTTGCCGTACTCGGCAAGCCGCGACCCACCCCAAGGTCGCTCGACGAGGATGGGGGCGAGTCGGAATGGTGAGAGTTCGGTCATGGCTGGCATGGTCCCACGCGCAGGCGCGCGTCTGCTCTGCCACCCGTCCGCTCTGCCGCTGTCCGCTCTGCCACCAGTCCGCTCTGCCCCTGAGGCGGCGTGGCGCCAGGGACGTCTCTGACCACCGCTGGCACGGCCCAGACGAGGACGTCCGGCTCTTGCCCTCCCTGCCTCTAGGGCGCAGACTCCAAACGAACGAGATCGTCACACAAGGGCCGCCGACCGTGGTGAGGGTGAGCTTCGATCACGTCACCAAGCAGTATCGGGGCGTTGTCGCGGTGTGTGACGTCAGCCTCGAGGTCGACGACGGCGAGATGCTCATGCTGCTGGGTCCCTCCGGCTGCGGCAAGACCACGGTGCTGCGACTCATCGCAGGCCTCGAGAACCCCGATGCCGGCATCATCCGCTTCGACGATGAGGACGTGAGCGCGGTATCCCCGGCCAAGCGCAACATCGCCATGGTCTTCGAGGGCTATGCGCTCTACCCGCACATGGCCGTCCGCGACAACCTCGCCTTCGCGATGCGTTTGCGCAAGCTGCCCAACGAGGTGGTCGGTCGCCGTGTCTCCGAAGTGGCCGACGCCATGGAACTCGGCCACCTGCTGGCGCGACGACCGGGCGGGTTGGCGACGGGCGAGGCCCAGACGGTCGCGGTGGGACGGGCGGTCATCCGCGAGGCACCATCGGTGCTGCTGCTCGACAACGCCTTGTCACACCTCGATGCGCAGCAGCGGCTGGAGGCAAGGGTCGAGGTCAGCCGCCTCCACCACGACATCGGCTGCACGGTCGTGGCGGTGACGCACGACCAGGCTGAGGCGCTCGCTGTCGGGACACGGATCGCCGTCCTCGACGACGGTGTGCTGCAACAGGTCGGAACCCCACATGATCTCTACGAGCGCCCGGGGAACACCTTCGTGGCCGGCTTCATCGGCGAACCGCCCATGAACCTCGTGCGGGTCCAGGTCGACCGACGAGATGGGCAGGATGTGCTGCGCACGGACGCGCTGGAGTTGCCGCTTCCCGGACCCATCGCCGGGGCGGAGGTGGTGGTCGGCTTCCGTCCGCAGGATGTCCACTTGGCCCCCGCGCGCCACGACGGAGCCGGCAGCTTCCTGGGTCGCTGCGAGCTGGTCGAGTACCTGGGCGCCGACTGCCTGGTCCACCTGAGAGTGGGCGCCGATGAGGTCATCGCGCGCGACCACCGGGTCAGCGAGATCCGCGTCGGTGAGATGGTCGGGGTCAGCGTGCCGGTGACGCGACTGCATCTCTTCGATGCCGCCACGGGGGTCGCCATCGCGTAGATCGGCAAGGCAACCATGTGACAAGCGGCCCTTGGCGTGGCTCGCCGGTCGACTACGATGCCCGCTTCCCCCGACCATGCGAGGAGAGACCAGATGGCCGACCTGTCGACCACGTTCACCGGCATCAAGTTCCCGAACCCGTTCATGCTCGCGTCGGCCCCACCGACCGAGTCGGAATCCAACATCCGCCGCGCCTACGATGCGGGCTGGGGTGGCGTCGTGACCAAGACCATCGGCCTGCACCAGGTCCACAACGTGCGTGGGCCCAAGACGAAGTTCTTGCGCCTCGAGGACGGCGGATCCCGCAAGTCGATGGTCAAGCGCGACGGCTCGACGGTGATGGCATCGTGGAACTGGGAGCTCATCAGCGACAAGCCGCTGGACTGGTGGGTGGGCAAGCTGTCGGCCATCAAGCGCGACTATCCCGACCACGTGCTGGTGGCCTCGATCATGGCCGGTTCCGGCTCCGACGATGAGATGCGCAACTGGCAGACCCTGGCCAGGACGGTGCAGGACGAAGGTGTCGACGCCATCGAGCTGAATTACTCCTGCCCGCACATGGACCGCGCCGACATGGGCTCGGGCCTGGGCAAGGACGCGGTGCTCTGCTCGACCACCACACAGGTGGTCAAGGAGGTGGCCAGCGTGCCGGTATGGGCCAAGCTGACGCCGGCTACGGCCGATATCGTGGAGGAGGCAGGCGCCACGTTCCTGGGCGGCGCCGACGCCATCACCTCGTCCAACACGTTCCCCTCGTTGCCACCCATCGATCCCGAGACGCTCGAGTTCGAGGTCAACGTGGACGGCCTGACTTCGTCGGGCGGTCTTGGCGGGCCGGCCATCCTGATGCAGTCGCTGGCCAAGATGGCGCAGATGACGCAGGCCTTCCCCTACCGCGAGTTCTCCGGCGTCGGCGGCATCTCGACCTGGGCGGACGCGCTCTCCTACTTCATGCTCGGTTGCGGCACCGTGCAGGTGGCCACCGCGGCCATGCTCGACAAGGCCATCGGGCCCAACGTGGTCCGTGGCCTCATCGAGGGCATGGAAGCGTTCCTCGACCAGCACGCCGACCGCGGCTGGTCCTCGCTCGACGACTTCCGAGGCCTGCGTCGTGACGCGGTCGTGGCCCAATCGCAGATCGCACGGCCGGCGAAGCCTGATGCCGACCCTGACGATCCCGCCGAGGGCTACGCCCGCTGAGGCTCAGCTACCTCCTGCACCGTCCGCTCACGACCCGGAACCAGGGCGAGCTGACCTGGTTGCCGGCCTGGTCGCGGCTAGGGCCACCACCATCCTCGACGCCCTGACGCTGCCCGAGCTGTGGGCCGAACTGGTCGGCATCCATGGCTGGAAGCCCGACGGGCATGAGGCCTGGCTGCGGCGGGTCCTGAGCCAGCAGCTGCTGGGTGGCGGCCCGGAGGAGGGACCTGCCCGAGAGGCAGACGATTGACAGGATCTCGGTCTTCTGACATCTTCCAGGCATGGTGACAGTCACGATCAAACCTGACGGTCGGGTGTTGATCCCGGCACGCCTGAGGGCAGAGCTGGACGCTGAGCCGGGCGAGGCCCTGCTGGCCCGCGTTGAGGATGGCCGGCTCGTCCTCGAACGACGGACAGACGTGATCCATCGGCTACAGGAGCGGTTCGCCGATGCCCATCCGGAGGTGAGCCTGGTCGACGAGTTGCTCGCGGACCGTCGCGCTGAGGTCAAGCGCGAGCGGTGATCGGCGAGCGCTACTTGCTCGATGCCTCGGCCCTGCTGGCGATGCTTGGCCGTGAACCAGGTGGCGATGTCGTGTCAACGGTGCTGTCGATGGCAACGATCTCAGCGGTGAACTGGGCGGAGGTCCTGCAGAAGGCGCGCGCCCACAAGGTCGACGTGGACGGGCTCGGCGAGGATCTCGAAAGCCTCGGGCTCGTGGTCATTCCCTTCGGGACCGAAGAGGCCGCCGCGGCGGCGGACATCTGGCACCGAGGGGGCAGCCGCCTGGCGCTTGCCGACCGCGCCTGTCTTGCCACCGCCGCCGTTCACGGGTGGCCGGCGCTGACCGCCGACGGGACTTGGGCCGCGCTGGACCTGGGCGCGGAGGTGAAACTGATCCGCTAGTTCCCCAGCGCGCGCAGGGGCGGGGGCATGTGGCCGGCCCGTTGGATGACGCCGACCGTCGGCCGGTCGCGCACGTCCATCACCGGCGCACGGCCAAGCAGGCCGCCCCAGTCGACCCAGTCGCCCGGCAGCGCGCCGGGCACCGGGATCAGGCGGCAGGCCGTGGTCTTGTCGTTGATGATGCCGATGGCGGCCTCGTCGGCGATGATCGCCGAGATGGTCTGGGCCGAGGTGTCGCCGGGCAGGGCGATCATGTCCAGGCCGACCGAGCAGACCGCGGTCATGGCCTCCAGCTTCTCGAGCACCAGGTGTCCATCGGCCACGGCCGAGGCGAAGTTGGCATCCTCGCTGACCGGGATGAAGGCACCCGACAGGCCGCCGGCACGACGAGGTGGCCATGGCGCCGCCCTTCTTGACGGCGTCGTTGAGCATCGCCAGCGCGACGGTGCTGCCGGGCAGCGCCGACCCGCTCGACGCCGATGAGCTCGAGGATCTCGGCCACGGAGTCGCCCGGGCGTGGCGGTCGGCGCCAGCGAGATGTCGACGACGCCGAAGGCCACGCCCAGTCGCCGCGAGACCTCGCGACCGACGTGCTCACCCACGCGCGTGATCTTGAAGACGGTGCGCTTGATCTCCTCGGCCAGGTCCTGCATCGGCGCGCCACGTCGGGAGACGGCGCAGCGCGTTGGCCACCACGCCCGGCCCGGAGATGCCCACCGAGATGGCCGCGTCGCCCTCGCCGAAGCCGTGGAAGGCGCCGGCCATGAAGGGGTTGTCGGGCACGGCGTTGGCGAAGACCACGAGCTTGGCGCAGCCGATGGCAGCCTCGTCGGCGGTCCGGGCGGCCGTCTCCTTGATGACCTCGCCCATGAAGTGGACGGCGTCCATGTTGATGCCGGCGCCGGTGGTCGCCACGTTGACCGAGCCGCAGACACGCTTCGTCTCGGCGAAGGCGTAGGGCAGCGCGGCCATGACCTCCTCGTCGATGCGTGAGGCGTGCTTCTCGACCATCGCGCTGAAGCCGCCGATGAAGTCGACCCCGACCTCGTCGGCCGCCTCGTCCAGCGCGCGAGCCAGGTCCAGCAGCAGCCCGCGGTCGCCACGATCCGCGACCCAGGCGATGGGCGTGACCGCGATGCGCCGGTTGACGATGGGGATGCCGGTCTCGGCCGCGATGGCTCGGTGATAGGGACCAGGTCGCCGGCCGTGGTGGTGATGCGCCTGACCACGTCCTCCGGACTGCGGCAGCCGCGCAGGTTGATGCCCAGCGTCACGGTGCGGATATCGAGATGGTCGCGGCCGACCATGCCCACCGACTCGAGGATCTCGTCCATGCCTAGCGGGCCGCGTGCCATCGGTGCTGCTCCCCTGCCCCGCTAGATGCGGTGCATCGCCTCGTAGACCGAGTAGAGGCGTACCGAGATCTCCATGCCGATCTCCTGCACCGACCCTCTCGAGCCCTTCGACCAGGACGTCGTAGCCCGTCGGTGCCGCTCATGTCCACGACCAGCACCATCACGAATACGCCCGCCAGGATGGTCTGGGAGAGGTCGGTGATGTTGCCGTGCTGGCGAGCCACCTCGCCGGCGACGGTGGCGATGATGCCGGGCTTGTCGATGCCCTCGACGGTGATGACCACGAGGTCCTGGGCCGCCACAGCCGCGGCTGCGGCCGACTCTTCGCCCGCGAAGCGAACGCGATTGCGACGCAGGTACTCGAGCGCCGACGGGGCCAGCGTCCAGCCTTCCTCGACGTGCAGGGCGCCGTCCTTGACGAAATCCGCGACGTTCTCCGAGGTGATCAAGCGCATGCGTGAAGGGTGCCATGCCCGGCGCTCCGCCGCGACGCTGAATCGGTCACCATGGGAGCCATGAGTGAATTCGACGACAAGGCGGCCGAATGGGATACCCCTGAACGGCGAGAACGAGCCCACATCCTCGCTGACGACATCCGTGAACACGTCCCGCTGACATCCGAGATGCGCGTCATCGACATCGGCGCCGGCACCGGCCTGCTGGGCCTGGACTTGCTGCACGACGTAGGCTCGGTCGTCCTGACCGATCCGTCCGAGGGCATGATCGAGGTCGCCCGCACCAAGATCGAGTCCGAGGGCATCGTCGAGGCCACTGCCATCGTCTTCGACTTCCCTTCGCCGGAGCTGCCGCCTGGCGCGCCCTTCGACCTGGCTGTCTCGCTGCTGGTGCTGCATCACGTCGAGGACACCGGGGCCACCCTGCGCTCCATCCACGCAGCCCTGACCCCGGGCGGCCGCATCGGTCTCATCGATCTCGACAGGGAAGACGGCTCCTTCCATGATCCCGATCAGCCGGGCATCCATCACCACGGCTTCGACGGTGAGTCACTCGTCGAGCTGGCGACCGCGGCCGGCTTCGCCGACGCTCAGACGCGCATCATCAACGAGATCGAGCGAGACGGTCGCACCTACCCGCTCTTCCTGCTCACCGGACAGAAGATAGCCAGCACCTGACCTCGGGATCAGGGCCAAGCTGATGTCGTCGTGGGCCATGTACACCGCGGCACCGACGGCCATGCCATCCGTGGTCATGACGTTCGGATCCGCGCCATGCTCGAGCAGCAGGTTGACCATCTCGGCATCCCCCGCCACCGCGGCCAGGTACAGCAGCGGGAAGCCGTCGGCGCCCGGAGCATCGATGTCGGCGCCGGCGTCGAGCATCGTCCGCACCGCGCCGTCGTAGCCGAGGTAAGCCGCGAGGGCGACGTCACCACTGTCGGCGACCTGCGCCTCGACGTCCCGCTCGGAGACCCAGTCGACCGTGGGCACGATGAGCAGCATGCCCAGGACGAAGGGGAGCACGACCCGACGCATACGCTGACCGAGCAACGACGAGAGGCCCCGACGGCGCCAGAGCAGGGCGGTGAAGAAGCCGCTGAGCATGTAGAAGAGCGGCATCCGGAAGCCGTGTACCGCGAGCACTGCTTCATCGAAGAGGCCGTCGTAGCTGGCCTTGACATCCTGGACCGGCCAGACCGATGGATAGAAGGACAAGGCTGCGTGCAGGCCGATGCCCAGCAGCATGGCGAAGGCGCGCAACGCATCAAGGTCGTGCCGGCGCCGGCTGGGAGCCGCTGACGGGTCTGCCCTTGACGGGGGCGCCAGCAGATGGGGCGTGCTCGATGGACGCGTTGGCTCAGTCGCGTGCGGAGCGGGGCCCGCCGCATCGAGATCTTCCCGCCGCATCAGGCCTTGAGGATGTAGTCCCGCCAGAGTGTGATGGCCCAGAGCACACCGACTCCGGCAAAGAAGACCCCCAGGCCGATGAAGAAGACCCCGAGTCCTGTCAATGCGTCCACCCGTCGGCGCGACGGACATCCCGGACGCCTGCGTCAGTCGGCTGGGACGATGAGCCGCCGGTGAGCGTGCTCGACGACGTCGACCTCTACGCCATAGGCCTCAGCGATGTTGGCAGGCGTCAGCACCGTGGCCGGGGAACTGGAAGCGATCATGCTGGTCGCGCGCTCGAGGTCATCGACCGCGCCAGGGTCGATACCCTCAAGTGCGGCCAGCTTGCGCAGCAGCACGGCGCGGTCTGCGTAGCCGAGCGCCTCGTTGGGGTCGTGGATGGTCATCAGCACGGTGAGGTCCTGGGCCTCCGCCAGGCGGCCGATGGTTTCCAACACGCGGACCTGGTTGCGGAGGTCCAGGTAGGTGGTGGGCTCGTCGAGCAAGAGCACCTTCGGCTCCTGTGCCAACGCCCGCGCGATCATCACCAGCTGCCGTTCGCCACCACTGAGCTTGGTGATGGACTTGTGCTCCAGGTGGCGGATGCCGAACCAGTCGAGCACCTCACGACAGAGCTCGCGGTCCGCTGCCTGGGGCGACGAGAGGATCGAGACGTAGGGCATGCGCCCGGTCAGCAAGACGTCCATCACTGAGAACGGGAAGGAGGTCCGTTGTGCCTGCGCCACGCTGGCCATGACGCGCGAGAGTTCGTGCTGGTTCATCGAGCCCACGTCGCGACCGGTGACGGAGACGGTGCCGGCGCTCGCGGTATGGAGCTTGCCGATGATGCGCAGCAGGGTCGTCTTGCCGCAGCCGTTGGGGCCAAGCAGTGCCATCACCGAGCCGCGCGGGACCTCGAAGGAGACGTCGCGCAGGACGGTGAGCTCGCCGTAGCCGGCGGAGACTCCGGCGACCGCCAGGATGACCTCGCTCGAGACGGCCACGGCTGGGGCAGTCATTCCCAGCCGCTCGCTTTGGTGGTGCGCAGCAGCAGGAAGAAGAAAGGCGCACCGATGAGCGTGGTGATGATGGAGAGCGGCACCTCGAAGCCGAAGGCCGCCCGGGCCAGGTCATCGACGAGCACGAGGTAGGTGGCGCCAGCCGCCGCCGAGAGCGGCAGCAGGGTCCGGTGATCCGGTCCCGCGATCATGCGGATCATGTGCGGGATGATGAGCCCGACCAGCGCCACGATGCCGGCGATGGACACGCCCACCGCCGAGACCAGCGCAGCACAGACGATGAAGACCGCCTTGTAGCGCTCGACGTTCATGCCCGCCGAGCGCGCCTCGTCGTCGCCGAGCGCCAGCACGTTGAGGCGCCAGCGCAGCAGGATCATGATGAGCGTGCCCGCCACCATCAGGAACCAGGCCGTGGAGAGCGCCGACCAGGTGACCGCGTTGAAGCTGCCCATGATCCAGCGGATGATCGTCTGCAACGAGCGTTCGTGGGCACTCATCTGCACGATGGACAGCAGTGCCGTGAAGATGGACGCGGTGATGACGCCCGAGAGGATGAGCGACACGATGGGCACGCGTCCCCCGGTGCGCGCCATCCAGTAGGCCACGCCCATGGCCAGCAGACCGAAGATGAAGGCGCTGGGCTGGAGTGGCAACGCCGGGCAGGACCGCGATGGACAGGGCCGCCCCGAAGGCCGCGCCGGCCGACAGGCCCAGGATGTAGGGGTCCACCAGCGGATTGCGCAGGACCCCCTGCAGCACGGCCCCGGCGACCGACATCGACATGCCCACGAGCATGGCCGAGAGCACGCGCGGCAGGCGGATATCGAGCAGGACGGTGTAGACGCCGGCCTCGTACGCCTCGGTCCCGGCCAAGCGCGACCAGATGACGCCGAAGACGTCGGCCACCGCCAGCCCGTAGCTGCCCAGCAGCATCGAGAAGACGAACGCCGGGACGGGCGAGATCGCGACGGCGACGATGGCGGCCCTTCGCCAGCCGCTGAGGGGGCCGGACAGCGGCCGCAGGACGTCGCGTCAGGTGACGGGCGGCCACGGGTCAAGCAGCGTCAGTCGGCCGCGGCGTAGTCCGGGTACGAGACGCCGTACATCTGGCGGAAGAAGGCGTCGTACTCCGTCGGCCAGATCGATGTCGGCGAACGCTTCCGGGTTGATGTCCTTGGCGATCTTCAGCGTGGCGATGGGCTGGCGGCCGGTCATGAAGTCGTAGAGGAACGGATCGTCGAGCTCGTACACCCGGCCCTCTTGCACGGCACTGAGCCCGCCCATGTGCTGAAGTCGACACCGGCGACCTGCTTGCCCTCGATGATGTCGGCCGGATCGATCTCGGGGTTGAACCAGAGGTAGATGACCTCCGGATCGAGCAGCGCGATGGTCTCCATCGACAGCACCGGGTGCTCGGTGGTCCGGGCCTCGTCGTCCCAGCCGGCGAGGACGTTGACGCCGCCGGCCGCGTCGATCAGCTCGTGTGCGGTGCTCTCGATGCCGGCGGTACCGAAGACGTCGCCCCACATCCAGTAGACCGTGGGTCGCTCGTCGTCGGGGATGGCCGAGGAGATGCCGCGGATCTTGTCCATCTCGGCGGCGATCTGGGCGACCACCTCGTCGCCGCGCGCGGGATCGCCCACCAGCGCAGCCATGTCCGCGGTGAGCTTGGTGAGGTCGTCGAAGGAATCGAGGAAGACGCCGTAGACGGGGATGCCCAGCCCCTCTTCGATGGCGGTGGTGTCCCGGTCGTCGATGTCGGCCGACCACAGCACCACCAGCTCGGGATCGGTGGCTGCCAGCGACTCCAGATCGACCGCGCCGTCGGTGGCGGCGACCCGAGGCATCTGGGCGTAGTCGGGGTCGACGCCCGCGAAGAAGTGCCTCCTTGAAGGCCGGCTGCCAGATGTCGCCGATGCCGGCGATGCGGTCGGCGCCACCGACGGCGTAGAACGTGTTCATGGCATTCTCGACAAGGAAGACGACGCCGTCGGTGCCGACCGGCACCTCCATGGTGTGGCCGCGGAAGTCGGACAGGGTGACCATCTCCCCGGGCTCGTCCTGGGCGATCGGCGGTGGCGGACCCACCGGCGAGCAGGCCGAGGACGATGGTGCTGACTGCGAGTCGCCTCCACGTGGCGGAAGGGTGCAGGACTCATGATTGACATGCGTCGTTACTCCTAGTGAGGCCGGGACGGGATGCCGACCCCGCCCAGGGTCTGGGTCGATCGTGGCCGTGGTCGTCGCGACTGGCGACAACTGCAGCCAGTTGCGATTATCGCCCGAAATCGGCGATGTGCCGACCCGATGCGGCTGTCCGTCTCAGGCGCCGGTGATGACCACCTTGCCTCCGGGCCGGCCCTCTTCCACGAACTTGACCGCCCAGCCGGCTTCCTCGAAGGGGAACGTGCTGTCGATGACGGCCTGAAGCGAGCCAGCTTCGACCATGTCGCGGATCTGTCCAGCGTGGCCCTGTCCTCGACGGTGTTGACCATGGCCAGCTTCTGGCTCGACGAATCGGTTCGAAACCATGGCCGTGAGGATGTTCACGAGTGGGCCGAGGAGCTTGCCTCCGTCGCCTGCACACTGCACCAGGGTGCCGCTTTCGGTCAGCACCTTGCGGATGGCCAGCGGCGAGGCGGTGCCGCCGAGCTGGAAGGCTAGATCGTAGCGTTCCTGGCCACGCGTGAAGTCGTCGCGCGTGTAGTCGATGACGTGGTCGGCCCCCAGGGAACGCACCAAGGCGACGTTGGGCGCGCTGCAGACGCCGGTGACCTTGGCTCCCCAGGCTGTGGCCATCTGCACCGCGAGGGAGCCGATGCCACCGGACGCCCCGATGATGAGCACCTTCTGGCCGGCCTCGATGCCGCCCACATCGCGCAGCCCTTGCCATGCCGTCGTCGCCGCCAGTGGCAGGGAGGCGGCCTGCTCGAAGGTCAGCCCCGCGGGCTTCTTGGCCAGACGACCCATCGGACACGCGACGTACTCGGCAAAGGCTCCGTGACAGAAGCCGTAGACCTCTTCGCCCACCTCCAGGTCGATGTCGCCGGGGCCGACCGCCTCGACGACACCGGCGAAGTCGCCGCCGGGGATGGGGTGCTTCGGCGCACGCAACCCGCCGGGGCCGAGGCGGATGAAGAACGGCTCACCCTTGATGAAATGCCAGTCGTAGGGGTTCGCCGCTGAGGCGTGCACACGGACCAGGACCTGCCCCTCAACCGGCGTCGGTCGCTCGACATCCTCGAGCTTCAGGACCCTGGCTGGAGCGCCGAACTCATGGTGGACCATCGCTTTCATCACGGGCTTCCTCATCGAACATCGTCAAGCATGAGACCCCGAGCGTACCAATATGGGCCGCTGCCGCGAGCGGCTAGGCTCTGACGGTGACCTCACCGGCCCACTCCGACCCGACCCGGGCACTGCTCGCGCTGCCCGAGTTCCGCTCGTTGTTGGCGGCCAGAGGACTGGCCGCACTGGGGATGTCGGCCATCGCCACGGTCGTGGCCTTCCAGACCTACGAGGTCACCGGCGATCCGCTGGCGCTGGGCATCCTGGGACTGATCGAGGCCATCCCGGCCCTGGGCCTGATGCTGCTGGGCGGGCACGTCGCCGACCGGCGAGACCGCCGCTCCATCGTGATCGTCACCGGCTCGATGCTGGCCACCGGTGCGCTGATATTGGCAGTGATGTCGCTGAGCGGCGGGCGGCATCTCGTTCACGGGCATCCTCGGGGTGGTCTTCCTCATCGGCATCGCGGCCGGCTTCGAGCGACCCGCGCTCGTGGCCTTCGAGACGCAGGTCATCCCCATCGAGCACGCCAGCCGTGGTGCGTCGCTGACCGCGAGCGCGTGGACCGCGGCGGCCATCGTCGGCCCGGCCGCGGGTGGACTGGCCATCGCCTTCATCGGCATCCCCGCCACCTACGTCGCGCTGGCCGTGCTGCTCGGCATCTCCGTGCTACTCATCACGCGCATCGAACGCAAGCCCATGCCTGCGCCGGAGCAGTCCGAGAGCATCGTCGAAAGCCTCACAGGCGGGGTCAAGTACGTGGTCGGCCACCAGGTGCTGCTGGCGTCGATGGCCCTCGACCTCTTCGCCGTCTTCTTCGGGGGCGCCATGGCCATGCTGCCGGTCTTTGCCAGCGACATCCTGGGCGTGGGACCGGCAGGGCTGGGTCTGCTGCGGACGGCACCGTCGGCAGGAGCGCTGCTGGCCATGCTGTTCACGACCAGGTTTCCACCGAAGCTGCACGCTGGTCGGATCCTGCTCGTGTGCGTCGGGTTCTTCGGTGTATCGATGATCGTCTTCGGCCTGTCAACGAGCTTCGTGCTCTCGCTGCTGGCACTCTTTGCGGCCGGCCTCGTCGACGGCGTGAGCATGGTCATCCGCCTGGTCATCCTGCGCGTGGAATCGCCGGAGGCGTTGCGTGGTCGGATCGCCTCGGTCAACCACGTGTTCATCGGCGCATCCAACGAGCTGGGCGCCTTCGAGAGTGGTGTGGCCGCGACCCTGATGGGCGTGGTCCCGAGCGTCATCCTTGGCGGCGTGGTGACCCTCGTGGTCGTCGGTGGCGTGGCTCTCTTCGCCCCGCAGCTGCGCCGGCTTGACCTCGGCAAGCGCCTGGTGGAAGGCCCCGGCGCTCAGCCCATGGCCGTCGGAGTGAGCGGCTCGAACATCGCCGCGGCAGAGGTCGACCCCGGGTTGGAGCCGACCCTCGACGCGATAGAACAGCATGACCGAGGCCGAGCCGCCCGATTGACGAACGGATCAGCTGTCGCTGTCCTCGTCGTCGTCCATGCCGTCGTCCATGCCGTCGTCCGAGTCCATGTCGTCCGACATATCGTCTTCGCTCATGTCGTCAGAGGACATTCCGTCGTCGTTCAGTCGTCGTTCATGTCGTCGTTCATGTCCATCGACTCGGTGGCCCCGGAGTGCGAGATGGTGACCTCCACACCGGTGGTGCCGTCGCCGTTGTCGGTCAGCCAGGCGATGCCGGAGTAGCCGGAGGCGCCGACCGGGCCGAGACCGACGAGGAAGGAGCCGTCGACGTCATGGCCGCCGATGGCGCCACAGACGAGGATGGTGCCCATCTCGTCCGCGCTCTCGTGGACCATGATCGAGTGGTCGGCCGCGAGGATGTCCGCCAGAGCCAGCTCCACGGTCGAGAGGCCGATATCGACGTGGATGTGCGACTCGGCACCCTGGGCGTCGTTGCCGACCACCCCGACGTCAGAGAGCGGCGCGATCACGTCGCCGGCCACCGAGCAGTCCCCGGCGTGGATGTGCGAAGGGTGGGGAACCATCGTCCCCATCATCATCTCGTCATCGGACATCTCGTCCTGCGCGAGCGCGCTGGTCGGTGCCAAGGCCAGAGCCAGCAGCGCCGCTGCGCCGATCGCCGTCTTTCGCATGGATGTATCTCCTCATCGTTCTCCGCGGCTGCGAGGGGAAGCAGCCCTCGGGGCGGGAGGATGGGCAACTCCCATGACGGTGCGATGAAGGTCGGGTGACGGGAGGGGCGGGGCGAGCGGCCACCTTTCGCGATACCCTCGCAAGCGTGAGGGAGGTATCGATGGCTGACGTGGTTCGGATAGCAGATGTCTTTGCCGGCGAGGTCCCGGTGGGGACCTCGGTGACGGTGCAGGGTTGGGTGCGCACGCGCCGCGATTCCAAGGCCGGATTGTCGTTCGTCCAGGTCCACGATGGATCGAGCTTCGCCCCCCTGCAGCTGGTGGCCCAATCCTCGCTCCCCAACTACGAAGGCGAGATCCTCCACCTCACCGCGGGCTGTGCCATCACGGCCACGGGCACGCTGGCCGAATCGCAGGGCAAGGGCCAGTCGGTCGAGATGCAGGCCGAGTCGGTCGAGGTGGTGGGTTGGGTCGACGACCCCGACAGCTACCCGGTCGCCGCCAAGCGCCACACCTTCGAGTACCTCCGCGAGGTACCGCACCTGCGCGTACGCACCAACACCATCGGCGCCGTGGCCCGTGTCCGGCACGTGCTGGCCCAGGCCATCCATCGCTACTTCCACGAGAACGGCTTCTACTGGATCCACACGCCCATCGTCACCGCGTCCGATGCCGAAGGCGCCGGAGAGATGTTCCGCGTCTCCACGCTCGACTTCGCCAACCTGCCGCGCACACCCGATGGGGCCGTCGACTTCAGCCAGGACTTCTTCGGGCGGCCCACCTTCCTCACGGTCTCCGGCCAGCTCAACGTCGAGTCCTACTGCCTGGCGATGACGCGCGTGTATACCTTCGGACCTACCTTCCGCGCCGAGAACTCCAACACCAGCCGGCATCTCTCGGAGTTCTGGATGGTGGAGCCGGAGATCGCCTTTGCTGACCTCTCGGACAACGCGGACCTCGCCGAGGACCTGCTCAAGTACGCCTTCCGCGCCGTGCTCGACGAGCGCGAGGACGACATGGCCTTCTTCGCCGAGCGCATCGACCCCGAGGCCGTCACCCGGCTGGAAGCCTTCGTCGAGTCCGATTTCGAGCGCATGACCTATACCGATGCGGTGGCCATCCTGGAGAAGTCCGGACGCGACTGGGAGTTCCCCGTCTCGTGGGGCGCGAACCTGCAGGCCGAGCACGAACGCTACCTGTGCGAGGAGGTGGCCAGGCGCCCGGTCGTGGTCGTCGACTATCCCAAGGAGATCAAGGCCTTCTACATGCGCCAGAACGATGACGAGCGCACCGTGGCCGCCATGGACGTGCTGGCCCCGGGCATGGGCGAGATCGTGGGCGGCTCCCAGCGCGAGGAACGCCTCGACGTGCTCGACCGGCGTATCGAGGAGATGGGCCTCGATATCGGCTCGTACGGCTGGTATCGCGACCTGCGTCGCTACGGCACCGTGCCGCACGCAGGCTTCGGCCTCGGCTTCGACCGGGCCCTGGCCTACGCCACGGGCATGGCCAACATCCGCGACGTCATCCCCTTCCCGCGCACGCCGGGCAGCGCCGAGTTCTAGTCAGATCTGTCGCGCCATCCGGTCTTGACCGACAACGAGCCAGGACGTACGCTTTACCGTACGTTCTGGGAGGTCCCGATGACCGACATCACCACGACCGAGGCGCGCAAGCGGCTCTATGGCCTGATCGATCAAGTCCAGGAATCGCACGAGCCGGTGCGCATCAAGGGCAAGCGTGGCAGCGCCGTACTCATCGGTGAGGATGACTGGCGGGCCGTACAGGAGACCCTGTATCTGGTCTCGATGCCGGGCATGCGTGAGTCCATCATCGAGGGCATGGCCACGTCGGCTGAGGACCTGGCTGACACGCTCGACTGGTGAGCTGGCGGCTGGTCTACACGAAGGCCGCACAGAAGGACGCCCGACTGCTGGCGGCGGCAGGTCTGAAGGACAAGGCCACCAAGCTGCTCGCGGTCCTCGAGACGGATCCGCTTCGGAGCCCGCCGCCGTTCGAGAAGCTGGTGGGCGATCTCGCCGGAGCGTACTCACGTCGGATCAACATCCAGCACCGGCTGGTCTATCAGGTGCTCGAGGAAGACCACGTCGTGAAGGTCATCCGAATGTGGTCGCACTACGAGTAGGACCTGCGTGTGCACGGCGAATCGATCGAGACCTGCCCAGGCAGCAAAGTGGCACTGCCGATTGATCGACGGAGCGACACATCCGTACGTCGGCGCGGTGTCGGCCTGCGGGCCGCCGTTCGCGGAGGTCAACGTCTCCCTGCCGCCGGCACCGATGTCGCGCCTCGTCCCCGACGCCTGCCTGGTCCAGCACCCCGGAGCGCCTGAGCACCGCGCGACCCAGTCGCTCGGCTTGCAGCTGCTGGGGCTCTGACCAAGCGGCAAGCACGCTAGCCGGGAGAGATGCCCGGCGGTGCCGGACCTCGCTTCGCCTTGAACTCCGGCTCGCGGATGGTCAGTGCCGCGAGGCCCATGACCAGTGGGATGGCCAGCAGAGACCACGCACCCGGGCCATAGCCACCGATGTGATCGCTGGCCAGGGAAAGGGTGACCGGGCCCGCAGCGGAGGCCGCGACCGTGAGCAGCGACGAGACGCCCTGGATCGAGCCGATGTGTCCGAGCCCGTACCAACGCGGCAGGATGGTCGAGATCAGCGGCCACTGCGAACCGGCGGCCGCCCCGAGCACCACGGCATAGACGAGGATCATCGGGCCTGGCTGGAGCAGCGCGGCCAGCACCAGGCTGCAGGCCAGCAGGCCCATGGTCAGCGCCAGCAGGAACCGCGCGCGGACCCTGTCCGCGAGCGCGCCGACCACGAGGCCGGCGATGATCGTGCCCAGGATCTGCGGCAGGAACATGGTCGCCGCCTCGGTGACGGTCAATCCCTGGGCACCGAGGATGGAGATCTGGTGGAAGTTCAGCGCGGTGCCCAGCATGGAGGTGGTGGCCACGACGAGGCTGAGCACCCAGAACCGCCGCTGCCCAAGGGCCTCTCGACGCGTCTTTGATGGCGCGGCGGGAACCGGCCTGGCCGATGGGTGCGGAGCCGGGTCCCCGTCGGGGTACTGACCGACGTCAGAGGGACGGTTGATGATGCCGAACCTCGCGATGGGCACGACGATCAGCCACACTGCGACCGCCGCGAGGACCCACGCGACACGCCAGTCGAAGGCCCCGATGGCTGCGCCCAGCAGGATCGGCGTGAAGGCCATCAACACACCGTCGCTGTGGATGAGAGCCCGAACGCGAATCCCCGCCGGCGTTCGAACCAGGGAGTGATCGAGAGTGTGCTCACCAACGAGAGGGACCCCTGGCCCAGCCAGCGGATGAGCGTGAAGCCGAGCATCAGCGTGACCAGGCCCTGCACACCACTCATGAGCAGCAGCGCCGTGCCGAAGGCGAGGCCGATGAAGGTCATGGCCCGGCGAGCACCGATGCGGTCGATCCAGCGGCCGACCAGGACCAGGGCAGACGCACCCAGGAGCGTGCCCACGAGGTACGCCGTCGAGACCTCGGATCGCGTCAGGTCGAGGGCATCGATCATGGGATCGACGAAGACCGAGACGCCGATGGTCTGGCCCGGGCCAGACATGGCCGCGGTGATGGTGGCGAGCACGACCACCTGCCAGCCAAGGAAGCGGCGCGAGGGCACGGCCTCGCCCACGGTGGGTGCGGTCACGGGGTCGGGATGCTGGGGCAGATCGGGTGAACTCCATCGGGCAGACCGGGTGTCGGTCGTCTGCGGAGCACCGATCAAGCACGTCTACAACCCTGACTCTAGACCACGGCGCGGACGCGTCCGCGAAACGGCAGGCCGAGAGTGAGCCGTGGACCCTGACGTAGCGACCTCGCCTGCCTCCGTAGGCTAGGCTGTCGGTGGAGCCGGCGGCTGGCCATGGGATACCGGGTGTCGGCAGGAGGAGGTAGCAGTGCTCACGCGAACGGCGACGACACGCGACGGCGAAGAACGCCTACTTGGGGGCGTCTCGTCGAGCTTCCGGATCAACCCCTACACCGGCCTCCACCTCGAG
The DNA here is from genome assembly GCA_963705425.1 of uncultured Chloroflexia bacterium. GTDB lineage: Bacteria > Chloroflexota > Limnocylindria > Limnocylindrales > CSP1-4 > JAFMJV01. Next base: position 341,209 of record CAVPJO010000001.1, read on the forward strand.
GTAGAGGATGCGCACGGGGCGGTCCTGCGGACGACCGACGGCCGGAGCTTCATCGACATGTTCATGGCTCACGGGTCCACCGTGCTCGGTCACGCGCATCCGGCCGTGGTGTCAGCCGTACGTGAGGCGCTCGAGGCCGGCGTCGTCATCGGCTACGAGACCGGCGAGGGCGAGCGGGTCGCGCGCCGGATCTCGTCGTTCGTGCCGTCGGCGGAGGCTGTACGGTTCGTCGCTTCCGGCAGTGAGGCGGTGGCGACGGCGTTGCGTGTCGCCCGTGCCTTCACCGGCCGTGAGCTCGTCATCAAGATCGACGGCCACTACAACGGCGCGAGCGACTACGCCCTCGTCAACTCGCTCGCTGCCAACACGGACCAGAGGAATGCCGGCGGCAGGGTCTCCCGTCGTATCCCTTCCTGCGCCGGCATCCCGCAAGCGACGCTCGACACCATCGTGCCGGTGCCCTGGAACGACATCGAGGCGCTGGACGAGGCCTTGACGTCCTACCGCGACCGCATCGCGGCGGTGCTCATGGTGCCCATCGACTTCAACAATGGCTGCATCACGCCGTCCGACGGCTACCTCCAGGCTGCCCTGGATCGAGCGCACGATGCCGGCGCGCTGATGGTCTTCGACGAGGTGCTTTCGGGCTTGAAGGTCTCCGGGGGAAGCGCGCAGGCCCTCTACGGGGTGACGCCCGATCTGACCACCGTCTCCAAGGCCATCAGCAGCGGCGTGCCTCTGGCCGCCGTGGTGGGCTTGCGCGAGCCGATGGAGACGATCATGCGACCGCTACCGAGTGGTGCGATCCAGGGCGGGACATTCGCCGGCAGCGCGCTGGGCCTCGCTGCGGCAACGGCCACGCTTGGATTGCTGACCGAAGGACCGTTGCATCAAGACCTGCTCGCGCGAGCCGACAGCTTCTTCTCCGACCTGCAGGCGGTGTTCGACCGATCGTCACTGCCGGCTCGGGTCCAGGGCCTGGGCTCGATGTTCACCATCTACCTGGGCACGCGAGACCCGGTGCGAACGTACGCTGACATGAACGCGCTGGACGGGGAGCTGGCGCGACGGTTCTTCACGCGCTGTATCGACGAAGGTCTCTACTTCCACACCGACTTCTGCATCTCGGCAGCTCACGACCAGACGCTCCTCGATGACGCGCTGGGTCGGATCGAACGGATCGTCAGCGACCTCGACTGAGGGCATCCGGGCCCGGCGAGCCTCCAAACCAGAGTTCGCGGACGCGCTCGCGCGCAGTCAGCCCTGCGAAACACGTGCTGGTGGCCCGATCGTGTCCAGCAGCTCCGCGACGCTGTCGGCGTCGATGCGAGCCTCGTCGATGATCGAGTGGGGCAGTCCGGCGGCACGGACGAAACGCGGCAGCTCAAGGATGACCTGCTCCAGCGTCGCATGATCGAGGCCGATCTGATGGGGGCGCCACTCGACGCCACAACGATCGAGGAAGGCCGCCGCACGTGCCTGCTCGTTGTCCTGCAGCCCGGACATCAGCACCGTGCCCAGGCCGACCAGCTCACCATGGACGAATGACCGGCCCGTGTGTGCCTCGGCCGCGTAGCCGAAGTAGTGTTCAGAGCCCTCTTCGGGACCGCTGTGGCCGACCGTGAGCAGGAGCGCATTGACCTCGACATAGGCGCGCATGATGTGCTCGAGGGCACCGAAGGTGACCGCCGCAACCGGGTCGGCCTGTGCATAGAGGCGCTCGAGCACCGCGGCCGCCGCCTCGTCCACCTCCACGTCGAAGTCGATCTTCCCGGCCTGAGCGCCCAGGGCCCAGTCGAATCGTCCGGTCTGGATCGACAGCAGGTCGCCCACGCCGGCGCGGTTCAAGCGTGGTGGTGCCGTGGCCATGAGCTCCAGGTCGGCGATGATCGGACCGGCCACGATGAAGCCGTCGTACTCGACCGTGCCGTTGCGGCGGATGGCGATGGTGTTCGTGACCGACGCGTCGACGCTGATGATGCTCGGCGCGAGCACCAGCTGCGTGCCCGTGCGCCAGGCCAGGAACTTGGCGGTATCCATGACCACGCCACCGCCGATGCCGACGACGTGCTCCACGCTCTCGAGGGAGGCAGCCATGCGCTCCAGATCGGCCTCCTCGAGCGACGACGCCATGAGCGTGGTGCGGGCGCGTGCAACCACGGAGTCCGGCACGTTGGCGAGTGCCTCGGGCTGGCTGACGAGGGTGTAGGACCCGGCAAGGGCGGCGATCTCGTCCGCCAGAAGGCCACGGCCGACGCGCAGATCCGGTCGCTTCGCGCGCTCTATCATGGCCTGGTCCATGCCGGTGAGGATATCAGTCCAGTCACAAGTATCGTCTGATTCGCGCAACATCACGCGACTGGATGTTCGAACTGTTCGATATGGATTGACAGTGCCGGACCGCGGCACCCACAATCGCCGGATGGCACCAGCGGCTCGCGACGCAGTCATCATGGACGTCCTGCGCGCCTCGGGTACTGCTTCCGTGGCGAATCTGGCCGCGACCCTGGACGTCACCGAGGCAACCGTGCGACGCACGCTGCAGCGTCTGGCCAACGAGGGCAAGGTCATCCGCACGTACGGCGGCGCGACCGTCGCCGATCGGGTCTCGATGCCGGTATCCCCGGACGATGACCCTCAGATCCGCCACAAGCGAGACGTGGGCGCAGCCGCCAGTCGTCTGGTCGAAGACGGTTCGACCATCGCCCTCTCGAGTGGTACCACGGTGCTGGAGATGGCGCGGCTGCTTCGCGACCGACACCTCACCGTCATCACCAACGCGCTCGACGTGGCCAATGTGCTGCGCGACGCGCCAAGGATCGAGCTCGTGGTCCTTGGCGGCGTGGTGCTGCCGGGGATGCACAGCATGCGCGGCCATCTCACCGTGGGCACACTGCGCGACCTGCGCGCGGACACCGTCTTCATGGGCGCCTCGGCCATCGATCTCGATACCGGCTTCATGACCGAGCAGGTCCGTGAGATCGCCGTGGACCGGGCGCTCCGCAGTGCGGCTCGGGAGGCCGTCATCCTCGCCGACGCCAGCAAGTTCGACCGCGTCGCACCGGGCTTCATGTTCGGCTTCGAGCAGGTCGGCACCATCGTCACCGATGATCGAGTCGACGAGCGCACGCGCGAGGCGCTCGAGGCGCTCGGCGTGACCGTCATGACGAGGGGCAATGGTGGCTGAGCGAGCCGACGGCGCATCGATGTGCTCGACGAGCTCCCGGCGACGATCGAGGAGAGCTGAGAGCCGATGAAGACACCCGACACCGACAGAGCAGGGAGGTGAGCCCATAGGACGAGGCAGGCCATAGCACCACGACACAGGCAAGCACGCGTCCCATCGATAGCGTCGAGCCGGTATCGGAGCGGCAGGACCGCTCGGCCGCTCGCAGCGGGCGGATCGGAAGACTGCCCGACCCAGGCAACCGAAGAGGAGGTTCCACAGAAATGACCAAGCGTCCGATCAAGCTCACTGCCGGGGCGGTCATGATGGCCGTCGTCGTCTCTGCGGTGCCGGCGGCGTCCGCCACCGCACAGGACTTCGACTGGCGGGCCCACGAGGGTGAGTCCATCACGTTCCTGGCCAACCAGCATCCCTGGACCGACGGGATGACCCCGCTCCTGGGCCAGTTCACCGCCGACACCGGCATCGAGGTCGACGTGCAGGCCTTCAGTGAAGACCTCTACTTCGACAAGATGGAGCAGGTCGTGCGCGCCGCCGAAGGCAGCGCCGACGTCTACTTCCTGCCCATGGACTCCACTGCCTTCACGCAGTACAGCGCCGACGCGGTCGAGCCACTGTCGCCCTACCTGGAGGATCCCAGCAAGACGTCGCCGGACTACGATTTCGCCGACTTCCCCGCGGGCTTCGTCGGCGGCGTTACCTACCCGCCCGGTGAGGCTGATGCCCAGACCTACGGCATCCCCATCGCCTTCGAGGCGTACACGCTGTTCTACAACAAGGACCACGTCGACAAGTATCTCGATGGTGTCGTCCCGGCCACGATGGACGAGCTCGTCGCCGCTGCTGCCAAGATCAACGCAGACGGCGAGGCAGATGGCGTCGTTGGTGCGGTCATGCGCGGCATCCGCTCCGACACGATCATGGATACGCTCGCCGGCGTCGTCATGAACGCGGTCGGCGACATGGATACGCCTCCGCCGTACAACGTCTGGTTCGATGGCGCATGGGATGCACCGCGCCTCGATGACCCCGCGGTGTGCAAGGGCCTGGCCGACTACGCGGGCATGCTGGCGGCGGGCCCGGTCAACAAGTTCGCCATCGACTGGCCTGACGCGAACACGCTGTTCCAGCAGGGCCGAGCCGCCTTCTTCATCGACGCCAGCCTCTTCGGCCCGGGCTACGAGGACCCTGACCAGTCCATCGTGGCGGGCAAGACCGGCTACATGGCGCTGCCGCCGCAGGAGGCGGGGGGCGACTCGCAGACGGGACACTGGGCCTGGGGCCTGGGTATCCCCAAGAACGCAGCCAACAAGGACGCTGCCTGGTACTTCATCCAGTACATGACCAACCCGGCCAACACGGCTGAGATCGGCAAGTCCACCGGCGGCGCCCCGCGCCTGTCGGCCTATGACGACGCGGGCTACGTCAATTCCCTCGTGCCCGAGTACGCCGCTGCCGTGCTGGACGCGATGGCTGATTCGCGCACGACCGTGGTCCTCAAGGAGGGCTGGAAGGACGGCGCGCTGGCCATCGCCGACACCATGCTTGCCATCGCCAACGGTGAGGACCCCACGGCCGCTTGTGCGGCCGGCAACGAGGCCCTGCTTGCGGCCGTCAACTGACACCGATCCATCGCAGTGATGGTGCACCGGCTCTGAGTTGGTGAACCTCTTTGACGCCCTGTCCGGCTGGAGCCCGGGCAGGGCGTCTGCTCGAACGAGGGCGACGAACTGACTCGACGTACGTGGCGGCCACCAGGCAGCCAAGGCCATGATCGCGCTGATCGGGGGACGCGGTTCCTGATCCCGCTCATCGTCATCCTGGGCCTGACGTCGCTGTACCCGACGTTCTACTCGCTCTACATGAGCCTCTTCGATTGGAACTGGGGCAAGCAGTTCAACTTCGTCGGGCTGGACAACTACTTCGAGCTGTTCGCCAGCGAGCGCTTCCAGGTCTCACTCTGGAACACATTCGTCTTCACCTTCGGCGCGGTCGCCGTGGAGCTCGTCCTGGGCATGGGCCTGGCGCTCGTGGTCAACCGGCTGGGCCGCGGCGCCGCGGTGGTACGCACCCTGCTGCTGGTGCCACTCATGGTCTCGGGCATCATCGTCGCGCTCATCTGGAAGATCATCCTCGATCCCACCATCGGTCCGGTGAACCTCGTGCTGCGGCAGATGGGGCTGCCTGTGCTCGGCTTCCTGGGAGACCCGGGCATGGGCATGGCCTCGGTCATCCTCATCGATACCTGGTGGCAGACCGCGTTCGTCTTCATCGTCTTCTCTGCCGGCTTGCAGGCGATGCCGCGTGAGCCACTCGAGGCAGCCGAGGTGGACGGTGCCGGGATCTGGCAACGGCTGCGCTTCGTGATCCTGCCCATGCTCAAGCCCATCATCCTGGTCATCGTGCTGTTCCGCACCATCGACTGCATGAAGGTCTTCGCCATCATCTTCGGCACCACCGGTGGCGGCCCACTGACCACGACCGAATCGGTCCAGGTCCTGGCCTACCGTATCGCCTTCAAGCAGCAGGGCATGAGCATGTCCATGGCAGCCATGGTCATCTTCGCCGTGGTGGTCCTGACCCTCGTCGTGGCCATCCGACGGGCCAGCCGCGGGGAGACCTCGGTCTCATGAGCACGTCACCGCGGTTCAGCCGCAAGAACCGGCAACGGCTGGAGCTGTCGACCGCGTGGGGCGTGGCCATCATCGCCATCGGCCTGACCCTGTTCCCGCTCTACTGGCTCTTCGTCATCTCCACCAAGAAGCCGGTAGACGCATTCAAGACCCCACCCGACCTCATCTACATCCCCGACTTCAGCAAGTACGCAGAGATCTGGCAGCAGGGTGACTTCGGCGCTGCCTTCCTCAACAGCGTCATCGTGGTCGGCATCGGGGTGGTGCTGGCCATCGTCATCGCGGCCCCGGCCGCCTACGCCATCGTTCGCTTCAGGATCCGCGCCGGACGGTGGCTGGCACTATGGCTGTTGCTGGCCTACGCGCTGCCCGAGTTCCTCTTCGTCATCCCCATGTACGTGCTGTACCAGCAGATCGGGCTGTTCGACACGCAGATCGGGCTGGCGCTCATCTACCAGGTCTTCGCGGTGCCCTTCGCGGTCTGGCTCATCCAGGCCTTCTTCAGCGAGGTGCCACGTGACCTCGGTGATGCCGCCCGGGTCGACGGTTGCACGGAATGGCAGTCGCTACTGCGCGTCTATCTGCCGCTGGCGGCTCCGGGCATCGCCGCGACCGGCATCCTGGTCGGCATCGTCATGTGGAACGAGGTCACCATCGCCCTGTCGCTGACCTTCGATGAATCGCGAACGGTGACCATCGCCGTGGCCGGCTATCGCGGATACGCCGCGCTACGCTGGCAGGAGATGGCAGCCGCATCGATGACCGCCATCGTGCCCATGCTCGTCTTCGCGCTGGTCGCGCAGCGCTACCTCGTCAAGGGCCTCACATTCGGAGCAGTGAAATGAACGACAACCTTGGACTGCAGGGCCGGCGAGCCCTGGTCACCGGCGCCGGTCGCGGCATCGGACGCGCCATCGCCGTGCGGCTGGCAGAGGATGGAGCTGACGTCGTGGTCAACGACCGCGTCGAGCAGACCGCAACGGCGACCGCCGAGCAGATCCGGTCCATGGGCCGGCGGGCGGAGGTCGCGGTGGCCGATCTCTGCGGACACCGCGGCAGTCCATGCCATGTGCGACGCCGCGAGTGAGCGACTCGGCGGCATCGACATCCTCGTCAACAACGCGGGCATCTCGCTCTATCGCGCCATCGTCGACTGCAGCGAAGACGACTGGGATGACCACCTCGACATCATGGCCAAGGCCACGTTCCTGACCATGCGTCGGCTGGCACCGGCGATGATGCAGCGCGGCTGGGGCCGCATCGTCAACCTTGGCTCGTACGTGGCCCAGTTCAACTGCACGACCAAGTACTTCGGACCCTACTGTGCGGCCAAGTTCGCCATCGTCGGTCTGACGCAGGTGGCCGCCCAGGAGTTCGCGCCCGCGGTCACCGTCAACGCGGTCGGACCGGGCGATGTGGAGACCGAGATGATGGAGGCCGAATGGGTGCTGGAGGGCGAGCGGCGTGGCATCGCCCCGGCCGAGGTGAAGGAGGAGTATCGCCAGCGGCTCATCCTCAAGCGGCTGGAACGACCCGAAGACATCGCTGGCGCAGTCGCCTTCCTGTGTTCGCCCGCCGCCGACCAGATCACAGCCAGCCACCTCATCGTCAGCGGCGGCCTGCCCTACCACCACTAGGAAGGCATCGCGGCGGAGCCGCTACCCGACGATCGCCTTCAGCGCCGGGTAGAGGTCGCGATAGCGGGCATAGCCGGCGGCATGGGCCTCGTGGTCGCGGGGCTCGACGACTTCGCCCGGCTCCACGAAACGCTCGATGTCAGACCACTCCTCGAAGGCACCGATGCCCACGCCGGCCGCGAAGGCCACGCCCAGCGCGGAGCCCGGTGTCGATCGCAGCTTCTCAAGGGGCAGGCCGATGACGTCGGCGGTGACCTGGGTCCAGAGCCTGGAGCTGGCACCACCGTTGGTGACCCTGACCCGGCGTGAGTCCAGCCCCAGCTCAGCGAAGACATCGAGATGGTGACGGAAGCCGAAGGCGATGGACTCGAGCAGCGCCCGGAAGAGGTCGACCGCGGCCATGCGACAGGGTCAGGCCGACGAACGCTCCCCTGGCGCGTGGGTCGTTGAGCGGCGTCTTCTCACCGAGCATGTAGGGCAGGGCCACGATGCCCCTGGCCCCCGGCTCCCGAGGCCTCGGCCTCCGCATCGAGGGTCTCGAGCGCGGCGCCCGCCGGCCAGCTCACGCTGGAACCAGCGGATGAAGCTGCCCGACGACGCCATGCAACCGTTGGGCAGGATACAGGTCCGGGCATCAGGTGCATGTCGAGGTAGAGTCGCTCGTCAGTGACCGGCGTGGTGGTCACGAGCAGGATGTCGCCCGCGCCTCCCGAGCTTTCACGAGGAGGTCGCCTTCACGTACGAGCCCGGCGGCGAACGCCGAGGCGACGTGATCGGCCGACTGCCGGCGATGACGGGCGTGCCCGGTCGTAGTCCTGTCTCGGCTCCGGCGTGGGCGCTGACCTGACCGACGACCTCAGCGGGCATGCGGCACGGCTGGCAGGATCGATGGATCAAGCCCGATGGCCTCGAGCACATCGTCGGCCCAATCCCGTGACGCAAGATCGTAGAGGCCACTCTCGACGCGCCCAGTTGAGCTCGACCGAGCGCTGCCCGGTGAGGCGCGACACCATCGCATCGTAGGAGCCCACGATCGACGAAGTCGCCGCCAGCGCCTCGGGTTCGTGCCGAGCCAGCCAGCGGATGGTGGGAGCGACAGACTGCTGGCTGATCGGTGAACCGGTACGCCGCAGGATGTCGGCCTCGGCCAGCTCTCCCTGGAGCTCCGCGATCTCGCGGTCGCGCGTGCATCGTTCTGCTGGATGGAGCGCCGGACCGGGCGACCCTGCACGTCGAGGAGCACCACGCACGGGACCATGCCGCTGACGCCGACCGCTGCCGGCTGCCCAAGGGCACTGAGCTCGCTCGTCAGCGCCGAGAGGTTGGACCACCACTCTTCGACGTCCTCTTCCGCCCAGCCCTGGTGGTCGCTGTGCAGGGTCGTGGGGCGTTGAGCCTCGGCGAGCAGGCCCCGATCGGTGTCGAGCATGACGGCCTTGGTGGCCGTCGTGCCGATGTCGATCCCCAGCAGCAGGGTCACGGTCTCAGGCCGCTGTCGAGACGGGTACTGTGACTGGGCGACTCGCGGAAGGACGACATGGCATCAACTCCCAGGGCAACACGCTGTTCGCGTGGCGCAACGCAACGCCGGCCTGCCGTTCGCCGGGGCCCGCCAACATCGTGTCCGCCGAGCTCCCAGCATAGCAACCGGCGGCTCAGCTGCATGCGGCCGACACGGTGCTGCACCCCGGACGCCATCGAAGACGTCCGGGGTGCGGAGGTGCATAGGGGGTTCGTCAGGCGATCACGCTTGCGACTGGCGGGCCCCGCCGCTGATGACGGGCATGCCTTTGGGTGTCGGCTCCTCGCTGGTCCGCGCCGCGCGACGCGCATAGATGGTGAGCATCGAGGGCAGCACCAGGATCGAGACCAGCGCCGAACCGACGACGGCCACCAGGATCAGCCAGCCGAGCTGCTGGAAGGGGATCAGCGACGACTGCGTCAGGAGCGCGAAACCGAGGCTGGTGGTCAGTGCTGAGGCCAACAGCGCGGAGCCCGTGGTGCCCAGCGTGCGCGTCATGGCTGTGTCCACGTCCAGGCCCTCGCGGCGGAAGTCCTGGAAGCGATGGGTCACGTGGATGGTGTAGTCGACACCGACACCGATGACGACCGCTGCCAGCGTGGCCGTGACCGGTCCGAACTCGATGCCGGCCAGGACCATGAAGGCGTAGAGCAGGACCACCACGCCGCCTACCGGCAGGACGGTGAGCAGGCCCAGAAGCGGACGACGATCAGACACCAAGTAGTTGAGCATCAACAACAGGGCAGCACCGACGAGCGCCAGCACCAGGCTCTGGACCTGGACGGCCGAGATGCTGGCCACGACCGCGGCGTCGATGATGTCGCGTGACGTCGCGATCGAGCCGGCGCCGAAGGCCGCCTCGAGATCGGTTGCCAGCTGCAGGGCCCCATCCGTGCCGGCCTGGGTGGTGAAGGTGTACAGCGCGGCCTCGGAGTGCACGACTCCCGCCAGCTCCTCCGGGGCGACAGCCCCGACCGCAGCCAGCAGGCCGGCGATGTCTGCGTCAGCGGGGGCCGTGAGCGTGGCGTCGAGGCCGGCCGCCGCAGCCGCGGCGGCGATAGCCGGCTCGTAGTTCGGCGAGGCGGGATCGGACAGCGAGGCCACCAGCTCCTGTGGCGACTGCACCAGAGCAGCACCATCGAGGGTGACGATTCCGGGCAGGGAACCGGCCGCAGCGGTGGCGGCCAGGGTCGCGTTCCAGACCGCGGGCTGCGTGACATCGGACTCGACGAGGACCTGGGTGGTCTCACCAAGGCCGCCGTCGAAGCGGTCGGTCAGCTCAACGGCTGCTGCGCGGACGGCCGAGCCCTGGGGTACGAAATCGAGGAAGCTGAAGCCGGACTTGAGGTTGGTCGCGGTCAGCACGCCGGCCAGGAGCACGATGCCGGCCACACCCACCGCGGCCCAGGGCGCGCGCTTGGGGATGACCGCGGTGGCCCCGACGATGCCATCGATCCAGCTGGTCTTCGAGGTCGCGAAGGCCTCCGCGGGCAGGCGGTCCTTGCGGACCGCACGCCGGTCGAGCAGCACACGGGAGGCAGGGAAGAGCAGGTTGGCGTAAACGAAGGCAGCCAGGATGCCGATGGTGGCGAGAACGCCGAAGGTCACCAGCGAGGGCGTTCCCGAGAAGAGGTTGGTCAGGAAGCCGAAGGCGGTGGTGATCGAGGAGAGCACGAGCGCGCCACCGACGACACGCACACTGCGAGACATCGCCTTCTCCACCGCCTCGCCTGCGCCGAGGCCGTTGCGGTACGCCGCGTTGAGGTGGATGACGTAGTCGACACCGAGGCCGACGAGCAGGATGGGTACGATCGAGCCCGCGCCGGAGACGTCGCCGATGAGGCCGAGCCCACCGGGGCCCAGCAGGACGGCAGCGCCGTCGACGGTGGTGATGGCGAAGATGACGACGAGCAGGGTCACGAGCGTGTCCGCGACGGTGCGCCGCACGCGCTGCAGCCGACCCAGGCCGCGGCCGGGCCAGTAGACGAAGAGCAGCGCCAGGCCGATGATGCCGATGGCGCCGAAGAGGAGCAAGGGGATCTCGATGGCCGACTCGTCGCCGGCGGCGACGATGAGCTCTGTCGAGAACGGCAACGCCGAGACGTCGCCGGCGGCGGCGGCCTCGAGCGTGGCCGCGAGCTGGCCCTGGAGCTCAGCCAAGAGCGCGAGTTCGGTCGCGTCGGAAGGAGCTTCGAAGAAGGACACCATCAGACCGCTCGGGGCCGTGCCGGAGGCCGCATCGCCCTCGATGAGCCCGCCGAGGAGCTGGGATTGAGCCAGCGGGGCCTGTGTGAGGGCACCCGCCAGCAGGGCCTTCACCTCAGCATCGGAAGTGGGCTTGGGAGCGCCAGCCTCGATGGCCAGCTGGACGGGCGTCATGAAGGAAACGACCGCGCCCGTACCCGGTTGAGCGACGAGCAGATCGGAGAGGCGCGCACCGTCGATCTCCGTGGCCTCGATGGCAGCTGCCACCTCGTCGGCGGCCTCGAGACCGGCGAGGGTGAGCACGTCACCGGACCCGGCCGTGAAGACGAACTGCAAGGGGCTGACGGCAGCGTCACTGCCGAACAGCGTCTCGATGCGTTCGGCAGCGGCGATGGCCGGATCATCGGGCGCGAACTCGGAGCTGTCGTTCGACATCTCCGGGCGACCCATGGCACTGAGGCCGACAGCGATGGCCAGGACCGCGATGATCGCGAGCCACGGCCGGCGCGTCGTGAATTGGGCGAAACCTCTCGCGATCCAATCGAACACCTGAACACTCCTCTGCGGTTGCGGGCCTCCTCTTTGTAGAGTGTCTGTATACTCTTTGTTTACCGTATAGAAGCGCTCAGGGCTTGTCAAGACCTACTTCTCAAGATCCGCCGTGACCGCGTGCAGCTGCTCTTCCGAGCCACCGCCAGGCCGCTTCAGCCGACCTCGGGGAACTCGTTCTCGGCGGTCTTCTGGACGCTGGCGATCTCGGTGTAGGCCGCTCGCAGCAGCTCCTGCTGGGTGTGGGTCAGCTTGGCGAGCTCGACCACGCTGGTCGGGGTCCTCCCCTCGCGGATGCCGGCCATCTGCGTTTCCAGTCGCAGCTCCATGAGGAAGTCGTAAGCGTCCGTGATCTGCTCGCGACTCCCGGCCGGGAGCAGGTCGCGCTCGGCCAGGGCCACGATGCGGTCGAGCGTGTGCGTCTGCGTGACCCGGTGTCGCTCGGCGTCGACGCGAGCGAAGGCGACGATCGGCTGCAAGGCGTCCTTGAGGTCGATGCGGCCGCTCTGCTCGGCCGCTCCACCGAGGTAGATGTTGCCTGGCAGGCGCAGCGGCGGGCGGAAGGTCAGCGCATTGCGCGCCAGCAGATACTGCACGCCTCGCTGCTCCGGCAGGGTCTCGTGCACGTGGCGGCGCAGCTGTCGGGCTAGGCCGGCTTCGCCGTAGACCGGCCGGAAGTCGAGGAAGACGCTGAGATCGGTGATGTCCTGCGGTTCGCCCTGGCGCAGCCAGGTGTCGTAGGTCTCGATCCAGTCGGGCAATGAGCGGCACCACTCCGCTTCGCTGGCCATGATCTGGCCGCGGCAGAACGGATAGCCCGCCCCGTTCAGTCCGGCCGCGACCCACGAGCCAAGCCGCAGGAAATAGGTCTCCAGGACATCGGTGTCCGCTTCATCCGGTAGCGCGTAGATGAGGCCGTTGTCCTGGTCGGGGATGAGATGGACCTCGCTGCGCCCCTGGCTCCCGAAGGCGATGAAAGCGAACGGCGCGGGTGCCGGGCCCACCTCCTCGAACGCCAGCTCGATGAGGCGCGCGGTCGCGGCATCGAAGATCGAGGTCAGGGTGCCGTTGACGTGCCGCGGCCGGGCGCTGCTGTCCATGAGGCTGGCCGCGACGGGCACGGTGCGCTCGCAACGACGGGCGACCTCATCGGCGCTCGAGGCCCGTGCCATCTCGCGCAGCATCACCAGCGGCGCGTAACGTGGTGTCCCGACGAGCGAGTCCTTGTCGATGACACCGACGATGGCCCCGGCCGGGTCCTCGACCGCGAGATGGCGCACGCCGTGCTGCTCCATGCGCAGCAGCGCTTCGTACACCGGGGCGCCGGCCGGCACCCGGATGAGCGGTGCGCTCATGACCGCCTCGACCGGGACGCTGGCAGCCTTGCGCTCGGCCACCACCCGCGCCCGGATGTCGTGATCGGTGACGATGCCGATGACCGAGCCTGAAGCGCTCTCCACCAGCGCAGCGGTGGCGGCGCGCTCGGTCATCAAGGTCGCCAGGTCGTGGAGGCTCGTGTCCATGGCCGTCACGATCGCGTCCTGCCCCAGGCCCCCCACGGACTCGTGCAGGAAGAGCAGGGACGCTCGCAGCTGCCGGACCTCCCGGCCGGCGGCTTCGTCGCGGGCGGAGGTCACGTCGACGAGCAGGCCGTCGATCCAGGCCGGTTCGTCCTCATCATCGCGGACGAGTACCGCGGAGAGGAGCACGGAACGCTCGCCGGCGGGCGTGTCGATGGTGATGATCTGGTCGCGCACCTCGCCGTGGTCGATCAATCGCCGATAGACACGGCCGAAGTCGGCGGCATCCGCGAAGCAGTCGGCCAGGGACAGCTGCTGGTCCTCGTCCCTGCCGACCGGGGTGAGCAGCTCCCGGCCGGCTGGGCTGAGGTCGACGAAGACGGCACGGCGCGCGGCCACGGCCCGGAAGATGCCGACCGACGAACCCAGCGCAGAGGTATCGGCTGGCGTGGATGTCGAGGTCGTGACGTCGCGCGCCAGCAGGATGTTCCCGGCCTGGCCGCCGAACTCGACCGGTTCTAGCGTGAGCACGCACTCGAGCGCGCTGCCGTCGCTGCGGGTGAGCACGCCCTCGCGAGCCACGCCCAGGGCCTGCGCCTCGGATGGGGCAGAGCCGAGCGCCGCCCACAGTTCGTCGTTGCCGAGGCCGCGCGGCAGCACGTCATCAAGCTTCAGGAACTCCAGCTGGCGCGAGGTGTAGCCGAGCAACTTGAGAAAGGTCGGATTGGCGTAGCGCAGCCGGCCGTCGATGACCAGCAACGTGCCCTCGGTGGTGGCCTCGATCAGGGCGTGATAGCGGGCATTCGAGTCGCGCAGCCGGTCGACGCTCTCTTCGCGCCGCCGCTCGATGCGCAGGCTCTGCTGCAGCACGAAGAACAGCAGCAGCGCGAAGAGACCGGAGATGCCCAGCGCCGCGAGGATGAGGTCGCGCGCGATGCGGTCGATCTCGGCACGGACGTCGTCGGTGTAGAGCCCGGTGCCGATGACCCAGCCCCACGGCTCGAAGCCCTTGACGTACGACTCCTTGGGCTCCAGGCGATCGGGATCGTCGAACCACTGCCAGACGTAGTCGGCGTAGCCCTCATCCTCGGCTTCGACCAACTCGGCGAACTCTACGAAGATGGGCACCCCACGCGGGTCGATGAGATCGCTCAGGTCCTCGCCGTCGAGATCGGGCCGGTACGGATGCATGACCATGGTCGGGCCGGTGTCCTGGATCCAGAAGTAGTCCAGCCCTTCCTCGCCGTAGCGCAGCTCACGGACCACGTCCGCGGCGGCGGCCTGCGCCTCCTCGCGCGTGAGCGTGCCGGCCCGTTCGTCGGCTTGGTAGGCTGCCAGCACGCTCCAGGCCGAGTTGGTGAGCTCGCGGATCATCTCGCGCTTGCGCTCGACGAGCGTCCCCTCGAACGAGGGCAGGAGGACACCCCACAGCGCCACGAGCACGAGCACCATGGCTGCCACCGCGGGAAGCACGATGCGCAGTACGAAGGAGCGTCGGCGGAAGCGGTGCGAGCTGCCCGGAGGGTCGCCCACCGGGGTCGAGCCCACGTTGGTGGCGCCCGCCACGGGGCGTGCCTCGGTGCTCAGCCCGGGGCCGTGGAGCACCGCCGCACGGAATCGCGTCCAGTCCTCATCGGGCATAGCGATGCCCAGCGCCCTGCTACCCAGCCCGGCGACGCCGTGGTAGTCGGTTCCTGCACTGACCAGCAGGTCGTGCTCCCGGGCCAACCTGCACAGCGCCTCGCGCTCGTCGACGGAGAACTCGGCATAGATGGCCTCTATGCCGTCGAGGCCCCTGGCTTTGAGCTCGACGACCAGGCGCTCGAGCTGGTCGATGTCGCGCTCGTAGACGAGCGGGTGCGCGAGGAACGCCCGGCCGCCGGCCCGATGCAGCATGGCCATGGCCGCAGCCACCTCGAGCTCACCATCGGGAGCGGAGCTGGCCGCCCCGGCATCGGCCGCCGGCGGCTGGGCGCTGGCCGCGCGCAGGGAGCCCACGATGCTGTGCGTATCGACGCTGCGGTGCTCACGCATCGAGGCCAGCGTGGCCGTGAGCTCAGGATGGTCGGGGTCGAAGCCATAGGCGATGAGATGAAGGAGCCGGCCTTCGAACCGGGTGGTCAGCTCGATGCCGGGCAGCGACGGGATACCGTGAGCGTCGAGCACGTCGCGGAACCGGGGCCAGCCCTCGACGGTGTCGTGGTCGGCCAGGGCCGCATAGCGCACCCCCGCGCCGGCGAGCTTCTCAGCCAGGGCCTCGGGGGTGAGCGCGCCATCACTCAGCAGCGTATGGGTGTGCAGGTTGAGGTAGATGGGGTCGGCCATGTCTTGAGACTGAGGCTCAAGGCCGACCGAGGTCAGCGCCTAGGTCCAGACGGCCCGTAGTCGAGGGCCCGAGTACGCCCCGACGGCCGCAGGACGACTGGATCGTGCGACATGGGCCGATCGGCACCCTCGGACACGCTGTGGGCAGCCCTCTGCACCGAGTCGTCTGACCGGCCCGGTCAAGACCGGTCCACATGGCCCTATCTGCCCAGTCGGGCGCTGGCGGAACGTGAGCAAATCGCCGCGCGTCGTGCAGGCCGTGTCACCGAACCGGTCCGCGTCGCACGGCTGATTCGTGGGGGAGCACGATGACGACCGCGCAAGAGACGGTGGTCGAGGAGATCACTGACCAGGATCTGATCGATCGCATCATCTCGGAACAGGCTGGCCGCCCGGGCGCGCTGCTCGGCATCCTGCAACGGCTCCAGGATGTGAGCCGCTACAAGTACCTGCCCATGGGCACGCTCGAATACGTGGCCGCCCGCACCGGCCTCCCCCAGTCGCAGGTCTTCAGCGTGGCCTCGTTCTACGCGCTCTTCAACCTCGCGCCCCAAGGTAGCCACACCGTGGCCATCTGTCGCGGCACGGCCTGTCACACCCGCGGCTCTCGCCCGCTGCTCGAGCGGGTCAAGCTGCAGCTCGGCCTGCGCGTGGCCGGCGCCGACGCCGACAAGGTTTCGCTGACCACGCCGGACCTGCAGTTCACGGTGCGCACGGTGGCCTGCTTCGGACAGTGTGCCCTCGCGCCGGTGGTCGAGGTCGATCACGCCATCCGCGGCCACGTCTCGGAACAGGCCCTCATCCGCGAGGTCGAGGAGCTGCGTCGGGAGTCCGCGCGATGAGGATCGACCGACCTCGCCGAGTTCTCGGCCGCTCGTGAGTCCGGCCTGGCCAAGCTGACCCCCGACCAGCCCCGCATCGCCGTGGGCATGGGTACCTGCGGCACCGGCAACGGCGCCGAGGGCGTCTACAGCGCGTTCAAGTCGGCCATCGACGCCCGTGGACTCGACGTCAAGCTGGCCCCGGTCGGCTGCTTCGGCTTCTGTGCCGAGGAGCCCATCGTGAACGTCTGGGTGCCGGGTGCAGCGCTGCTGATGCTGCGCCGCGTCCAGCCCGAGCACGTGGACGACATCCTCGACGGCCTGGCCGACGGGCGCTTGCCCGCGCCCGAGCTGATGCTGTGCAAGATCGAGGAGTGGGACCACCTCACCGGCCATGTGCGCTACGGCGGTGGCTACGCGGATATCCCCAGCTGGAACGAGGTCCCCTTCTTCGACGGCCAGCTCAAGATCGTGCTGCGCAACTGCGGCCTCATCAGTCCCGACGACATCGAGGAGTACATCGCCGTCGGTGGCTACCAGGCCCTGTACAAGGTCCTCATCGACCAGACGCCTGACCTGGTCATCGAGCAGATCAAGGCCTCCAAGCTACGCGGCCGGGGCGGCGCGGGCTTCCTGACCGGCAACAAGTGGGAGTTCCTGGCCAAGGCGCCGGGGCCGGAGAAGTACCTCATCTGCAACGCGGACGAAGGCGACCCGGGCGCCTACATGAACCGCAACGAGATCGAATCCGACCCGCACGCACTGCTCGAGGGCATGCTCATCGCCGGCTACGCCACCGGCGCCTCGCACGGCATCGTCTACGTACGCGCCGAGTACCCCATCGCGGTGATGCGCCTCGAACGCGCCGTCGAGCAGGCACGGGAGTACGGCATCCTCGGCAGCAACGTCATGGGCCGCGGCTTCGACTTCGACATCCAGACCGTCGAAGGCGCCGGCGCCTTCGTGTGCGGCGAGGAGACCGCACTCATCGCCTCACTGGAGGGCAAGGCCGGCCGCCCACGCCCACGCCCGCCGTTCCCGGCTCAGCGCGGTCTGTACGGCAAGCCGACCAACATCAACAACGTCGAGACCTGGTACAACGTGGCGCCCATCGTGGCCCGCGGCCCGGCCTGGTTCAGTGAGACCGGTAGCACCAAGAGCGCCGGCACCAAGGTCTTCTCGTTGGTGGGCAAGGTGCACAGCACCGGTCTCGTGGAGATGCCCCTGGGCACTCCGCTCTCGAAGTTCATCTACGACATCGGTGGCGGCGGTACGGACGATCGCGAGATCAAGGCGGTCCAGACCGGCGGCCCATCAGGCGGCTGCATCCCCGCAGACATGTTCGACACGCCCGTCGACTACGAGACGCTGGCCCAGATCGGCTCGATCATGGGTTCCGGTGGCATGGTCGTCATGGACGAGGACAACTGCATGGTCGACGTGGCCCGCTACTTCGTCGAGTTCACACACTCGGAGAGCTGCGGCAAGTGCGTGCCCTGTCGCATGGGCCTCGACAAGGCCCTGGAGATGCTCGACGGCTTCACGCACGGCACGGCCACGCTCGACGACATAGATGCACTCGATGAGCTCTGCCGCATGGTGCGCGATACCTCGTTGTGCGGCCTGGGCCAAAGCGCCCCGAACCCGGTGCTGACCAGCTTGCGCCACTTTCGCCACGAGTTCGAGGATCACATCCTGGCCAAGCGCTGCCGCGCCGGGGTGTGCGAGGACCTGGCCCTCTCGCCCTGCGAGAACTCATGTCCGTTGCACATGAACATCCCGCGCTTCCTGCAGCTGTACAAGGAGGACCGACTCGAGGAGGCCTTCCTTTCGGTCGTTCTCGACAACCCGCTGCCGGCCTCGACCGGGCGTGTCTGTCAGCACCCCTGCGACGATCGCTGCCGCCGCGAGGCCATCGACGAGGCCGTGAACATGCGCGAGGTGCACCGTTCCATCGCCGACCAGGTGTATCTCAGCGACCGCTTCGAAGCGATGGTCGCGGCCGTCGTCGGGCGCCGCATGGAGCCCACCGGGCACCACGTGGCGGTCGTCGGCGCCGGCCCCACCGGACTCACCTGCGCCTACTACCTGGCCCTCAGCGGGCACAAGGTCACCTGCTACGACTCGCGACCGGCAGCCGGCGGCATGCTCCGCTACGCCCTGCCCGAGTATCGCCTGCCACAGGATGTGCTGGACAAGGAGATCGAGCTCATCGAGCGCCTCGGTGTCGATTTCCGCTTCGGCGTGAACGTGGGCAAGGACATCTCACTCAACGATGTCGCCGAGCAGTACGACGCGGTCTTCCTGTCGATCGGCACGTGGAAGGAAGCCTGGGTCCATCTCGCGGGCACGGAGCTCACCGGCGTCATCCCGGCGCTGCCCTTCCTCGAGGCCATGGCTCGCGAACAGGCCGTACCCGTGGGCAGGAGCGTGGTCGTCATCGGTGGCGGCAACGCCGCGGTGGATTCGGCACGCACGGCACGACGGATGGGCGCGGACGTGACCATCGTCTACCGCCGCGAGCGCAAGGACATGCCGGCCATCGAGGAGGAGGTCGTGGCCGCCGAGCACGAGGGCGCCAAGATCGCCTACCTGGCCTCACCCAATCGCATCGTCGGCGATGCCGAGGGCAAGGTCCGCGCCATCGAGGTCGTGCGCACCCGACCGGGTGAGTTCGACGAGTCCGGCCGGCGCCGGCCGGTGCCCACCGACGAAGTCACGCGCATCGAGTGCGACACCGTCATCCTCGCGGTCGGCGAGCGGGTCGATCCCGACTTCTGCAACGCGTCGGGACTGCGTGTCAACGACGACGGCACGCTCGAGGTCGACCGCTACTCCCTCGAGACCAGTCGCCAGCGCTTCTACGCCGGCGGCGACCTCATCACCGGCGCATCCAACGTCTCCAACGCCATGGGCATCGGCAAGAAGGCCGCCCGCAACATCGACCGTCGGCTGATGGACCGCCTGACGCCCAGCGTGCTGCCCGAGTTCATCTACCAGATGGAGCCACCCGATCCGCCCGCGGCGCGCGGCCGGCACACACCCGCCGAGCTGCCCGCCGCCGAACGCGTGCGCACCTACGCGGAGGTCTCGGTCGGTCTTACGCCTGCGGCCGCGCTCGACGAGTCATACCGCTGCTTGCGCTGCGACATCCGCAGCGTCGAGAACTAGGAGGACCGCTGTGACCGACAAGGTGATGGTCCGTATCGACGGCGAGGTCGATCGCGGCCAAGGCCGGCCAGAGCGTCCTCCAGGTCGCGCGCGCCAACGACAAGTACATCCCCGCGCTCTGCTATATGGAGGGCCTCTCACCACAGGGCTCCTGCCGGCTGTGCATGATCGAGGTCTCCGGCGTCAAGCGTCTGCTGCCGGCCTGCACCACCCCGGTGCAAGAGAGCCTGGCCGTGTCGACCAGTTCGACCCAGCTGCATTCCTACCGCAGGATGGCCCTGGAGTTGCTCTTCGCCGAGCGCAACCATGTCTGCGCCGTGTGCGTCTCCTCGGGCCACTGCGAGCTGCAGAACCTGGCTCAGGAGCACGGCATGACCAACGTGCGCTACTCCTACAACTTCCCCAACCTCGCGCCGGATACGACACACCCGCGCTTCGTATTCGACCCCAATCGTTGCGTGCTGTGTTCGCGTTGCGTGCGTACCTGCGCCGAGATCGAGGGTGCCCACGTCTGGGACATCGCCGGCCGGGGCATCGCCTCGGGCCCGGTGACCGAGCTGATGCGTCCCTGGGGAGAGGCCACGAGCTGCACCAGCTGCGGCAAGTGCGTGCAGGCCTGCCCTACCGGTGCCCTGGCCGAGAAGGGCTGGGCCGTCGAGGAGATGACCAAGGAACGGACCGTGGTGAGTACCCTGAACACGATGCGTGAGGGCCAGTGATGGAACAGCCCGTGCAGAAAGCCAAGATCGGAACGTGCTGGCTCGACGGTTGTTCGGGTTGCCACATGTCGCTGCTGGACATGGATGAGGCCATCGTCGACGTGCTGGCCAAGGCCGACATCGTCTTCGGACCCCTGGTCGATGCCCAAGAGTGGCCGCAAGGCGTTGACGTGGCCATCATCGAAGGCGCGGTCAGCAGCCAGGACGACCTGGAGCTGGCCACGGCCGCCCGTGAGCGCAGCGGCATCGTGGTCGCGCTGGGCGACTGTGCGGTGACCGGCAACGTGCCCACCATGCGCAACAGCATCCCCACCCGGGCGCTGCTCGAGCGCGTCTATGTCGAGGGCTCCGACGAGCAGCAACAGATCCCCACCGACGGTGTGCCAGCGCTGCTCAAGCAGGCCCAGCCACTACAGGCTCATGTCAAGGTCGACGTCCATGTCCCCGGCTGCCCGCCGCGGCCGGAGACCATCCTCTATGTGATCGGCGAGCTGCTCGAGGGCCGCGTGCCCGATGTCGGCTCCCGACAGCGTTTCGGCTAGGAGACGGACCATGCCGACCATCAACATCGACCATGTCACCCGCATCGAGGGCCACGCCTCGATCACCATCCACCTCGGCGACGACGGAGAGATCACTGACACGCAGTTCCACGTGACTCAGATCCGCGGCTTCGAGAAGTTCGTCGAGGGCCGGCCCTACTACGAGATGCCGGCCATCACCGCGCGCATCTGTGGCATCTGTCCGGTGAGCCACCTGCTGGCCTCGTCCAAGGCCTGCGACGCCATCATGGCGGTGCGCATCCCGAGGACCGCAGCCAAGCTGCGGGAGCTCATCCACATGGCCCAGATCGTGCAGTCGCACGCGTTGTCGTTCTTCCACCTCTCCGCGCCGGACCTGCTCCTGGGCATGGACGCCGACCCGGCTCGCCGCAACGTGGCAGGCCTGCTCGCGGAGCACCCGGCAGTCGTGCTCGACGGCGTGAAGCTGCGCAAGTTCGGCCAGACGGTCATCGAGCGGCTGGGCAAGGAGCGCGTCCACCCCTCGTGGACCGTGCCTGGTGGCGTGAACGAGAAGCTCGACCCGCAGGCCCGTGAGAAGACGCTCGAGGAGTGGCCGGAAGCGCTGGCCATCGTGCAGCGCACCCTCGAGCTGTGGAAGGGCGCGCTCGATGCCTTCCCCGACGAGGTCGCGACGTTCTCCAACTTCCCGACCATGTATTGCGGCCTCGTCGGGCCCGACGGCTCGCTCGAGCTGTACGACGGCAACCTGCGCTTCCGCGACGCGGACGGCTCGATCGTGGCCGACCAGCTGGAGCCGGCCGACTACAGGACATACATCGGCGAAGCGACCATGCCCGATTCCTACCTCAAGGCGCCGTACTTCAAGCCGCGTGGCCTGGCTGACGGCATCTACCGGGTGGGCCCCATGGCGCGACTCAACGTCTGCGACCACATCTCGACCCCGCTCGCGGATGCCGAGCTGCAGGAGATGCGGGGGCGGCTGGGCCGGGTCGTGGAGAGCAGCTTCCACAACCACTACGCCCGCCTCATCGAGGCGCTGTACGGCCTGGAACGCATGAAGGAGCTGCTCGAGGACCCCAGCATCCTCGAAACCAAGGTGCGCGCCCACGCCGGCGTCAATGACCTTCATGGCGTGGGCATCATCGAGGCCCCACGAGGCACGCTCATCCATGACTACAAGGTCGACGACAACGGGGCCATGACCTGGGCCAACCTGATCGTGGCCACCGGGCACAACAACCTGGCCATCAGGCGTGGCGTACACGATGTGGCCACGAAGTTCATCGACGGCAACCACATCCAGGAAGGTGCGGTCAACCGCGTCTCCGCCTTGGTGCGTGCCTTCGACCCCTGCCTCAGCTGTTCCACCCACCAATTCGGCATGGCCGCGGTACGGCTGGAGCTGCGCGGGCCCGGCGGCGAGCTGCTCGACGTCAAAGGCACCGTCTGACCGGTCGCGATCGCGATGCGACGGCACACTGCTCAGCCGGTGGGCAGGCTCGACGCCTTGGCAGCCCAGAGTTGCCCCGGTTCGGCCGGTCCTGCTCTTGCCGCGAGCAGCGTTGGCGCCGCTGCTCGCGGGGTGGACCGATGCAACCGATACGCTTGTCCACAGCTCGAGATCGTTCATCTCATGAGCGATGGAGTAGCCAGGGGAAGATCCGATGCCTGACGCGATGACGCAGATTCCTGGCGCGGCCGACCGCGAGATCGTCCGGGCGCTGGCGGCACGCTGGGCGGAGATCGCGGCGTTGCCGGTGATGGCCGAACGCAAGCGTGCCTGGCGAGCCCTGCACGACCTGCGTCCGGAACGGCCCATGATCCTCTTCGAGGTGGGCACCGTCGATGCCTACGTACCCGAGCACGAGCTCCGCTGCGAGCATCCCGTGCTGCGCGCGGTCGAAGCCACGATGCAGGAGCACATCCACCACTTCGACGAGGTCGGAGATGACATCGTCTTCGAGCCCTACTACCGGCTGGGCTGGGACATCCGCGACACCGGCTGGGGCGTGGACGTCATCCAGATCCCGGGGCCCAGGGCGGCCGACGGCTCATCGATCGGCTACACCTTCAACTTCCCCATCAAGACACCGGCCGACGCGGCACGGCTCCAGCCGCGCCAGTTCAGCCTCGACCGCGAGGGCACGCTGGCCAAGCTGGCGCTGCTGGAGGATACGTTCGGCGACATCCTGCCCGTGAGGGTCGGCAACTACGACCACTTCATGACCGACGAGGGTGCCGAGTCCTGGGCCGGCAACTACTTCGTCGGTCTGACCTGGCAGATCTACCGCTTCATCGGCAACGACGGCCTGCTCGGCTGGGTCTACGAGTCGCCGGAGACCATCCACGCGCTGATGGAGTACATGGTCGCGCGATCGTGAACGACAGTTCGGCTTCCTCGAGTCGGAGGGCTTGATCGTGCCCAACACCGACAACATGCTCGCGGGGCCTCGGGCCTACGGCTACGTGTCCGACCTGCCCTCCCCCGACGATGCGCCGGGCACGCTCAGCGACCTGTGGTGCTGGGCCGAGTCACAGGAGTCGGCGCCCATCAGCCCGGCCATGTACGCCGAATTCGTGCTGCCCTACCTGAAGCGCCTGACCGACCGCTTCGGCCTCGTCTACTACGGCTGCTGCGAGCCGAACAGCGACCGCATCGAGATGATCATGGAGGCCATGCCCAACCTGCGCTCGGTGTCGGTCACGCCCTGGGCCGACTTCGACATCATGGCGGAGATGCTCGGCGACCGCTACGTCTTCAGCCGCAAGCCCGACCCGGTGCCCATCAGCGGGCCGGAGCCACACTGGGAACGGGCCGAGGCTGACCTGCGCCGCACGCTATGACGCCGCCAGGGCGCACGACTGCAACGTGGAACTGCTGTTCCGTGACGTCTACGACATCGGTGGCGACCGATCCCGGCTCGCGGCGTGGGTCGGGATCGCGAAGAAGGTCTTTGGTATCTAATGGCCCGGAGGGCGATGCCGCTCGCTATGCAGCATCGCGTACGAGGGTGTTGTCGGGTGAGACCTCGAGCCTGACCACGATGTTGATGACCTCGCCATCGCGGATGACGCTGAAGTCAAGCTCATCGCCGGCGGCGGACTCGTAGGTCACCTTCTGGGTGATGTCTTCGACCGAGTCGACCGGCTGGCTGTCGATGGCCACGATGATGTCACCCGGCGCCGGGAACTCGAAGTCCTCGTCGAACGTCAGGGTCTCAGCACTGCCGCGAAGACCGGCCTTGTCGGCGACGCTGCCTGGCTGGACCTCGATGACCGCGACGCCCTCGTCCGGCAGATCGAGGCGCTCACGCACGGCAAAGGGCACCAGGTCGAGGCCCTGCGCGGCGACTCCGAGGCGGGGACGCGTGTTGCTCACATCCGTGACGCCGCCGAGCTCGAGGTTGCGGAGTGATTCCACGAGCAGGTTGCTCGGAACCGCGAAGCCGAGCCCGGCGAACGAACGGCTGCCCGGATTGATGAGCGCGGTGTTGATGCCGATGAGCTTTCCACTGGAGTCGAGCAGTGGTCCACCGGAGTTGCCCGGATTGATGGCAGCATCGGTCTGGATCATGGGCACGGGCAGCTGCCCGATGGTGGGCACGAAGCGGCCGATGGCGCTGACGATGCCGCTGGTCACGGTCGAGGCCAGGCCAAAGGGGTTGCCGATGGCGATGGTCTTCTGGCCCACCGCGAGGGTGTCCGAGTCGGCGATGGCCAGCGGGGGTGCCGCCGGTAGCTGGGCTTCGTCCTCGATCTGCAGGAGGGCCAGGTCGAAGGAGGGGTTCACGCCGACGACGTCCACGGCAATGGCCTTGTCCGTGTCGGCCGGGAAGGTCACGCTGATCACGGCACCATCGCGATAGTTCGAGGTGTCCGGTTCCAGGGCTGCCTCGACGACATGGAAGTTGGTGACGAGAAATGGGTCGTCCTCGTACTCGATGAGGAACCCGCTGCCCGAGGACTGCTGTGCGGGCACCTCGTCGCCGAAGAACTGCCGGAAGCGCCGGTAGTCCTCTGGGACCTGCTCTTCGGGCACATCAACGAACGGTGAGGCAGCCTCGCCGGGGACCGCTACGCTGACGGCCACCACGCTGGCGCCGAAGCGATCGATGACGTCGATGGTGTTGAGTTCGTTGGCGAGCAGGGCGCGGGCTTCATCGAACTCGGAGGTGTTCTGAGCGATGGCGGTCGGCCCAAGGCCGATCGCCGCTACGGCGAGGGCCAGGGTGACGGGGGTCACCGCAGCCAGGCGCTTGGTGCGACGCATGAGGTAGTTCCCTTCTGGTGGATAGCCGGGTGGATGTCCAGACTCTGTATATTGTTTGTTACGACTTGATGACTGGCGTGCTGAACACAGCATCGACGGCTCGGCGCGCTGTCGAAGTGGGCTGTCTCACGCCGGGAGACGTCGCACGCCCGAACCGTCATCGTTCTGTCACTGGCTCGTGGGGCTCCGGGCCCGGTGGGGCCGGGTTCGCAACTGCTGCACGTTCACCAAGGTCGATCTCGAGGCTCGTTGTGAGATCGAACGGGCGCCCCGCAGGAGCCCCCAGCTGACATACCGCCTTGTGTAGGGGTCGGACGGGTGATCTGAGCCCGTCGCCAAGGTCGCGGGCTGGGCGTGCGGCGAGCGCGCCGCAATGATCGACGGGTCGGTGACCTCCCGGTTGATGGTCTCGACCAGGCTCGGAAGCTGATCGGCGGCGGCGGCGCGACCGAAGAGATAGCCCTGTCCCATATCGCATCCAAGCGCTGTCAGACGGTCCCGCTGGGCCGCGGTCTCGATGCCTTCGGCCACGATGGGCAGCCCCAGGGCCCGGCCAAGCATCACGATGGCGCGTGCGAATGCCCAGGCGTCGTCATCGGCTTCGCCATCCACGACGAAGTCGCGGGCGAGCTTGAGGACGTCGACCGGGAACTGGCGAAGCCAGCGTAGGGAGGAGTACCCGGTCCCGAAGTCATCGACCGCGATGCGGACACCGTGTTGCCGAAGCGCCTGGAGCTTGCCGATGGTCGCATCGACGTCGCTGAACATGGCGGTCTCGGTCATCTCCAGGATGAGATGACGGGGCTCGAGGTGCGCGTCGGCGAGGATCGACAGCACATCGTCGGCGAAGTCCGCGCTGTGGACCTGGTGGGATGACAGGTTGACGCTCAGGCTCATCGACTCGAAGCCCGGCTGGCGCTTCCACTGCGAAACCTGCTGGCAGGCCTGGACGAGAACCGACCGTCCCAGCGCGACGATGGTGCCGCTGTTCTCAGCGAGGCCGATGAACATCCCTGGCTCCATGGCTCCCCGAGTCGGATGATCCCAGCGCGCCAGGGCCTCGAATCCGACGACCCCCTGCCCGTCGAGGGCGACCAGTGGCTGGTAGGCGACGCGCACGTCCCCGGTCTCGACCGCATGGGCAAGCTCGGCGGTGAGCGTATGGCGCTCCACGACCACGTCGTGCATCTCCGGGTTCCAGACCGCCAGCTGTCGCTTGCCCTGTGCCTTGGCGCTGTACATCGCCACATCAGCGTTTCGGAGCAGGTCTTGTGCGCTCCGGTCGTGCCGGCCGATGGCCAGCCCGATGCTGGCGCCGATGGAGAACTCGCGGTCGGCGAGTCTGAACGGCGGTTGGAGCGAGGCCGCGATGCGGTCGGCGATCAGCGATGCCTGCTGCACATCCGGACCGCCCGTGAGCAGCACGGCGAACTCATCTCCCCCGAGGCGAGCGGCGAGGTCATCGCCCCGGATCGGCGCCGACGAGGCGCGCCGAGACCAGCTGGAGCAGACGGTCGCCGGCGCCATGGCCGACCGTGTCGTTGACGATCTTGAAGTCATCCAGATCGAGGAAGAGGACCGCGGGGAGCTTTCCCGTCGAGTCCGCGGCACGACTGTCAGTCCTTGACTCACTGGCCGGCCGTTGGGTCACGATGCCGGCAGCCAGCTGCTTCTCGAGCTCCTGCGTGAACAGGGCGCGGTTGGCGAGGCCGGTCAGCGGGTCATGGAAGGCCTGATGGTTCAGTTCTTCCTTGAGGCGCGAGAGCTCGGTCAGCGACTGCTCGAGCTGGCCGTTCTCGAGTGCCACCGCCGCCTGATTGGCGACGGTCTCGAGCATGCGCAGCTGGTCCGGCCCGAAAGCGTCGTTCTCACCGATCCGGTCGGCGACGAGCATGGCGCCGATGACACCTGCCTCACCGCGCAGCGGGCTGACCATGGCGAACCGGAAGAGCCGTTCGGACGCCCCGGGCTCGCTCTCCCGCGCATCGTAGATGAACGGCGCGGGATCCGCCTTGAGCCGGGAGAGGATGCTCGCCCGATCGGGCGCCAGCGTCATCGTCTCGGTATTGGAGCCCGGGCCGACAAGCGTGCGAATCGGTATCCCGTCCTCGCCCCCGATCAAGATCATCTCCGCCCGATCGGTCCTGAACATCACTCGCGCGTGCTCAAGGAGCGCCACGATGGCGTCATCCAACTCGGGCGAGCGCTGGAAGATCTGGCTCGATTCGTAGAGGAGTTCGAGGCTTTCGTGCTTCTGTCGCTCCGACAGGTAGGCGCGATAGGCGATGAACAGGGTCACTACCGGGATGGCCACGAGCCATACGGCGAATGGTTCGACCCAGAGGATCTGGACGACCAGGAGGGCCAGCGCCGTGTTCGTCACGGCGAACAGACCGCCCACCTCGAGCGCCTCTGGCAAGCGCCTGAACTGGTGTGCTTGCCCTGAGAGAGTGACCACGGTGGCGATGGCAACCGCGCTGATCGAGCTCACGGCGAGCATGGCCGCGAACGCGGCCAGCCAATCGATGGGCTGAGGCGACTTCAGCAGCTCTGTCATGCCGGCCATGGCGTGGAAGATGGCCAGACTGGCAACCGCACAGATCAGGAACAGGCTGAGATTGAAGAGCATCTTGGGCGCGGGTTGGCGCGCCCTCAGGAGCGCCACGGATGCGCCCACCATCAGACCCAGGACGTAGTCCTGCGGGTTCACGAAGAACAGGCCGATCACGGCCGGCACCTCGGTCAGGGAGAAGGTATGCGTCCCACCGCGGAAGTGGACGTCGATGACCTTGGCTTCGGCCACGAAGTAGAAGAGGGCGAACAGCGGCCACGGGATGGTCCGGGGCACCACGGGGGCGACGAGACCGGGCACTACCAGGATGTAGCCGACCATGCCGATGACGCCAATGACCACTGCGAAGCCGAGCACGCGTCCGCGAGGCCCGATGAGGTGATCCAGCCGGGCCCACGAGCTGATGCTCGATGTGGCTGTCGCGCTCACGACACGGGCAGGTCGCCGGTCGACCCAGCGGGCCCGAGGTTGCTTGTCGTGGTCGGCCCGGACTCGGTCTGACGCATGCCGACGACCATGACCATGACGATACCGGCAGCGATGAGAACGTCACCGACGCTGAAGATGTTGGTGAGAGGCATCCAGGCGGGCATGACGAAGCGGTCCACCAATGGCTCGAGTACCGGATTCCGCGGTCAGGACGCTGTTGCCGCCGTAGAGGGGGACCGTGGGCGCGACCACACCGAGCGCCTCGGCCGTGACCGGCATGTACCCGCCGTTCGCGACGATCGCGGCCTGGTTGCTGACCGTACCCAGCGCCACGAGAACAAGGCCCGGTGCCTTGCGGATGTTCCGGAGCACCACGGCCAGGACGACGGCTGTGGAGGCCACGTAGATGGGCGGCACCAGGGAGCCAAGCACCCCGTTCGCCTGCACGTCGAACAGGATGAACTGCACGATCAGGGCGGCCACCGCCAGCGGCACCCAGGCCAGGCGGAGGTCCGCGAGTCGACCGATGCGCCCGCCGAGCAGCAGCCCGACGGCGAGGCCGATCACGATCGCATAGAGCATGAACATGGCGCTCAGCCGACTCGCGAGGGCGCTCGGAACGCGAGGTCGGGTCGAGTCTTGCGGGCAGTCATTCTCATGATGTCCGTGGGACACCTCCGATAGATGGATGCCCGGCAGCGATCGCCGAGGCGCAACACTGCACCTATCAAGACACGCGACGCCCTATCCCGGCATGGTGCAATGGTCCGGTCGGGCGCAGGGACCAGCTGCGTCGATCCGGCGGGCGGGGCTCGCGGCGGCGCGCGCGGTGCGTCGCTGCACAGCCCTAAAGTCCGACAACCGCGGTACGACGGGGTCGTGACCCATTCGGGGACCCCCCCGGTACTGTCCGTGTCGAGGTGATGGACACCTCGGTTCCATAAGCACCAAGACACGACCCGTACCGAGCTGGGTACACGTCCGGAAGCATCACCTCCTCCGGTGAGCCGGACAGGTTGCCAACAAGGGACCTATCGAACCAGGGGTACTACGATGAACGCACGTCTTCTCCGATCCGCGATGGTGCTCACCGCGCTCGCCACGGTCGCCGTCAGCACGGGCGCCGGCATGCGCTGGGCCACCTTCATGCAGGCAGTCGGCCTGTAGCAGTGCGGTTCCTGGATACCGCGCATACCGACGCCAGCGCCAGCGCGTGGCGTCGGCTGATGGCGGCAGGCAAGCGCTGGGCTTGACCTCGGCGGGTCATCCCCGCTGACAACAACACACGAGCGACCGTCGGTCTGACGGTCGCTCGCTATTCGTGTGTGCCCCGACCGTCGGTGGACCCATCAGTGATCCGGGCGGAATAGTTCCGCCAAGTGCGCGGGCGTGACACCAGCGCTCAAGAAGGTAGATACCGGCCTCACGGTCGACGAGCCACACGCGCCGCGGCTCTGCGGCCTCGCGTGACGATCCTGAGCCTTGCCCTCGTCACCAGCCCGAGCCACCCGACCTGGGGTTCCCACCACGCGAGCGATCTCGACCGATGAGAGGGCCTGTTCGCAGGTCATGTCCATGGGCTGAGCAGGAGTGTCACGTGTGCTCAGCCTGTGAGCATCACCGGCAGGAACGGATGCCGGCACGTCGAGATGGTTCAGCCCGTGAGCAGCCAGCGCCTGGCGCGAGGTCTCGCCAAGTCCAGGAACTGCAGCTAGAGGCTCACCTCGTTGATGAGCTCGACGCTTGGGGGCGGATCAGTCGCGAGGTCGAAACCGTGCACCTGCTGACGCGAACGGCGGACTGGGGGCAGTTCCGCGCGATCAGCCAGCGCAGCGTTCCCACATGAGTCAAGGGGCCATCCGAGCGGGCCACGACGCGACCCGTGCAGGGATGTCCGCAGTCTCGGCGCGAGGCTCGTCGCGGTCTCGGGCACTGCCGACGCGCCTGTCAGCTCGGCGTGACCATACGCTCCGGATGCGACGGCTCCCCGTCGACCTGGCCGACCCGGTCGCTCCCGGCAGCGCGGTGCGCGGGCGCCACGCAATCAGCTGCCAAAGGCCGGTGCGGGACCAGTGGGTCATGCCCGGGGTACGTTCGTTTCTCCCAGGATGTAGTCGACGACTCCGCAATCACTGGGGAGAACCCATCCGATGGACCGCACCGGCCGCGCCAGAGGCAGATCCTGCCTGGGCATCCTTGCCCTCACCCTGTCAGTCACCGTGCTCGCTGAGAGTGTCCCGGTGTCAGCCGCGGACCCAGCCCCGGCTGCGCCAGTCGAGGTCATCGTGCGCGAGGTGCCGGGAGCCGGCACGGCGCCAGAGCGGCAAGTACGCGCACTGGGCGGCACCGTCAACAGACAGCTCGGCGTGGGCGGCATGTTCCTGGCCACGATCCCGGAATCATCCACCGCAAACCTGCGCTCGGCTCGGGGCGTGGCGGGAGTGACCCCGAACGCGCGCGTGACCTTGAGTTCCGTCGACGATGCACCTAGCCGGACGAACCTCGGTTCGCTCCGCAGCATCGCGCGGTTGATCCGCGCGAATCGGTATTGGAGTGCTGGTTTCACGGGCAAGGGGGTGGATGTCGCCCTCATCGATTCCGGGGTCGCGCCCGTCAAGGGGCTGAGGTGGCCGGGCAAGGTCGTCAACGGGCCGGATCTCTCCTTCGAATCGCAGGCGAAGGCCCTGCGCTATCTCGATACCTATGGCCACGGCACACACATGGCGGGCATCATCGCGGGTCGTGACATCACGGCCACGAAGGTGACCCTAGACGACAAGAAGCACTTCATGGGCATCGCCCCCGGGGCCCGGATCGTGAGCATCAAGGTCGCCGACGCCTTCGGTACGACTGACGTATCCCAGGTCATCGCGGCCATCGGCTGGGTCATCGCCTACGGCCGCACGAACGGGCTCAACATGCGCGTGTTGAATCTGTCCTTCGGCACCGATGTGCATTCCAGCTACGTCTCCGATCCCCTCGCCTACGCGGTAGAGCAGGCATGGCAGGCGGGCATCTTCGTCGTCGTGGCCGCCGGCAACCGCAACTACGGTGACAAGCAGCTCAACAATCCGGCCTACGACCCGATGGTCATGGCGGTCGGCGCGAGCGCCCGGAGCGGTACGATGCCGCGCCGTGACGACGTGGTCGCCAGCTTCTCGAGCCACGGCAAGAACAAGCGCTCGCCCGATCTGGTGGCCCCCGGCAAGTCCGTCCTCAGCCTGCGGGTCCCCAACAGCTATATCGACCAGAAGTACCCCACCGCGCGCATCGGCGACACGCCACGCCTGTTCCTGGGGAGTGGATCCTCGCAGGCAGCTGCCATCGTCTCAGGCGCGGCGGCCCTCATCATCGACCAGCGGCCATCCATCACGCCGGATGGGCTCAAGGCTCTGCTCGTAGCCAGCGCCATACCCCTCGCCGAGGCCGACCCCAATGACCAGGGTGCAGGCATCATCAACCTCAAGGTCGCCTTCGACAAGCGCACCCCATCCATGGCGAAGAAGCCGGTGCTCTCCGTCGGCGGAAGCCTGACGCGCGGTTCGAACGTGCTCAAGCGCGACGGAGAGGCACTCACCGGCGACAAGGACGTCTTCGGCCGGCCGTTCGGTTCTGACGTCGTGAAGCGGCTGCTCTCGGGCAGTGCCAAGGCAAAGGATGCGCTGCTGGCCGACGAGGGCTGGATCGGCGGCTGCTTCTGTGCCAAATCGTGGTCCGGACCGGCGTGGGAGGGACGGAGCTGGACGGATGCTGACTGGTCCGGACGGTCGTGGAGCAGCGACGCCTGGAAGGGTCGCTCATGGTCCGGCCGCAGCTGGAGTGGCCGCTCGTGGTCCGGCCGCAGCTGGAGTTCAGGAGCCTGGGACGGCCGAAGCTGGTCAAGTGCGAGATGGGGAAGCTAGACCCATGACCGCCGCCGGCCCGGGGCCGGAGCCGACATGACCGCCGTGACGCCCCCGGTCGGGACGACGTGGCGGGCGGCGCGCTACCGCATCACCGTCAGGGCGGTCATCCTCGGCATCACGGTGCTGGCCGTGTGCCTGAGCATCGCCGCGGTGGTCAGCCTCCGGGAACCGCTGGCAAGCCCGGTCGTGCCGATGTGGCTGCTCGCGGTCCTCTTCTGCGTCGCCGAGCTGCTGCTGGTCCACATCGCCGTCGGTCCGGACACGCACACCTTCTCGCTGCGGGAGGTCCCACTCATTCTCGGGGCGTTCCTGGCCCTGCCCGAGGACGTGCTGCTGGGCCAGCTACTGGGCGCCGGCATCGCGCTCGTATTCGTCCGCCGCCAAGCGGCCGTCAAGGTCGTCTTCAACCTGGCCACGTTCACCTTCAGCGCGGCGCTGGCGCTACTGGCGTTCTATGCCCTGGTCGATCCTGCCGATCCACTGGGACCCCGCGGATGGGTAGCAGCCTTCTTCGCTGTGCTGCTCGCGGACATCGCTTCCGCCGCATGCGTAGAGCTCGTGATCCACGCCGCCAGCGGTGAGCCGATGGTCTGGCGCCGACGGACCCTCGCCGGCCTCGCGTTCACGTTCGGCAACGCCACCCTGGCCCTGGCCACGGTCATCATCGTGGTCATGCGCCCGGACGCGAGCTGGGTGGCCGCGCTGATGGCGGCTGCGCTGTGGTTCTCCTACCGCATGTCGGTCCGGGAGCGGGAGCAGCGCGAGATGCTCGTGGCACTCCAGTCGACGACCAACGAGATCCACGCCTCGCTGGGGAATCCCGAGCTGGAGGCCACCGTCGTCCGAGGAGCACGTGACATATTCGGAGCGTCCGCCGCGGAGCTCTGGCTGCCGACCGCCGCGACGGGTACGGTGCACCACGTGCGCGTCGACGGGGATGGGCTCGTCTCGTCGGAAGCGACTCCTGGCCTCACCGATGCCCGGGCCTCGGTCGAGCTTGCCCAGAAGGACGCCGGCCTGCTGCCCGCGATCGACGGGCAGGTCGGGCACGAACTCACTCCACTCGGGCACGGCAAGCCCCACAGCATGAGCGCGCCGGTACGCGTCGGGGACGACACGGCCGGCATCCTGACCGTGAGCGGTCGCGAGGCCAGCGCCGGGGGCTGGCATGGGGACAGCCTGCCGGTGCTTGAGACCCTGGCCAGCCATGTCGCGGTCAGCATCCGGAACGCGCAGCTGCTGCACGCGATCGAGGCGCGAGCGGCGGAGAACGAGTACCTGGCACGACACGATCCGCTCACGGGCCTGCCCAATCGCGACAGGATGCGTGAACTCATCGATGGCGCATTGCGAGACCCGGGTTGCCGGCCGGCCGCGATCATGGCCATCGACATCGACGGCTTTGCGGAGCTGACGGAGACCCTGGGTCACGAAAATGCTGACATCGTGCTCGACGCGGTCGCCCTGCGGGTGGTCGCCGCCGCCGGAGAGCAGTGGCTGGTAGGTCGTCTCGACGGTCACGAACTGGCAGTCGTCGTCCCGGAGCCGACCACGGTCAGGCGGGTGCTGGAGGCCGCCACCCGCATCGCGGCCGAGCTGGAGACCCCGTTCGCTCTCGATGATCTGTCGCTCGGGATCACGCCCACGATCGGCATCGCCCACGTGGCGGCGCATGACCAGGACGCACGAGCCCTCATGCGTCGCGCCAATCGTGCGGTCATGCTGGCCAAAGCCGGAGGCTCGCAGATCGCTGAATACGCGGCTGCTCAGGACGCCCACAGTCCGGCGCGCCTGGCACTCGTAGGCGACCTCCGCAGAGCTCTCGACAGCGACGAGTTGACCGTCTTCTACCAGGCCAAGGTCGCGGTTCCTGACGGTCGAACCGTGGGTGCCGAGGCACTAATCCGATGGCTTCACCCCAAGCGCGGCATGATCCAGCCGGACGAGTTCATGCGTGTCGCGGAGCGCTCCAACGTCCTCCGTCCCATGACGATGCTCGTGCTGCAAACGGCCCTTGCCAGGTGTAGCGCGTGGCGCGCCCGCGGCCACGACCTGGACGTCTCGGTCAACCTCTCCGCGCGCAACCTCGTCGATGCGCGCCTCGTCGACGATGTCAACGAGCAGATCCGACACTCCGGTCTGTCGGCCGACGCGCTGACCCTCGAGATCACCGAGGGCGCCGCGATAGCCGACCCAATACGAGCCAAGGCGGTCATGGCCGAGCTGCGATCGCTGGGTGTGCGTCTCTCCATCGATGACTTCGGCGCCGGCTTCGCGTCGCTGTCGTATCTCAAGTTGCTCCCTGCCAGTGAGCTCAAGATCGACCGGACCTTCATACACAATCTGGTGGACGACGCCAAGGACCGCGCGATCGTCCGTTCCACGATCGAGCTGGCGCACGATCTGGGCTTCGTGGTCGTCGCCGAAGGTGTCGAGACGCAGTCGACCCTGGAGGTCCTGGGCGACCTTGGATGTGACTATGCCCAGGGTTGGCATCTGGGTCGCGCTGCGACCACTCGCGACTTCGAGCGGGCGCTACCGAGCCACTGATACTCGGCACCTTGGGGACACGGCGTCAGGGTCGATCGGACACGTGACCACGGAGCCCGAGTCGGCGCTGCCCGTCGACAGGAGGTCGGGGTCGCGGTCGTGACCGAGAGGCCGTGGTGCCGTCGCTCAGACCGAGGAAAGGGCCAGGTGGCGCGACTGCACAGCGACGACGAAGTCACGCAAGGCTCGCTGGCCCTCTCGACCCGACAGTTGAGCGTAGAAGGTCAGCCTGCCGACCGACAGCGTCAGCCCGTACAACCCGTCGTCGGTCGCCTGATCGTCGACGATCCGGACCGTGTCCCAAGGCGCCCAATAGGTCATCCAGTACTCGCTCGCGGGTGCCTCACCGATCACGACGGCGGCCTTCGATGGGGTGGCCACCAGAAGCGACTGTCGTCCCGCGCTACCGCGGACAGGCAACACGGCGATGACCTCCTCGTTGCGGAACCGGTGCTCGACGTGCTCGACCGGCAGGTCGGTCAAGCCCTGCAAGTCCCCGAAACGCATCTTGTGGTGCCTCCAGGCAACGGTATTGCCGTAGCGTACGCCCTTTTATGCGACCAGGATGCCTGACCACCGCGTGCCGCACTGCCTCCTTCTCCCTGTGGCGGACATCGTCGGAACCGGGCGATCCTTGTCAACGAGCCCATGGCGGAGCATGCCAAGCAGGCTATTCGACCAGGCGAGGCAAGCCGCCGAGGCGGTAGGTCCAGTCGCTACCGCACCGGCGAGGTCGCGTCGTCCAACGCGACCGAGGGCGGGAGGTCACCCCGGTAGAGCAGGCCATGCATGTCCGCCGAGGAATCGTCGTCGTACCCGTTCATATAGACGATGTAGGACCAGCCCTCGTAGTCCCCACTGCCACGCATCCAGGACGTGGCTTCGTACACCCCGCCGGCTGCGATCCAGCCGACGTACTCGCCGTCCCACGTCCCACCGTCGTTCCTGAGGTGGAGGCTGCCGTCCATCGAACAGGTCATGTCATCGGAGCACGAGCCGGGTGTTCCCCGGCCCATCTACGGTCGCCGCTCCCAGTACTCCACCGGACACGGGTTCGGGAGGTCCGACTCGCGCGGGGGTAGCCCACTGAGCCCGGTCCGGATGTCCTCCCCTGACCGCACGTCGAAGCTGACCATGCAGAAGAACCCCTGGTTCGCGTTTGCCCGGTCGGTATCGGCGCATACGGGCATGAAGCTGGCATCGCATGGCGGTTCGCCGGCGAACACCCACATGTAGTAGTCCCCCGCCTGAAGAGGCACCCGGCCGGACGCGGAGAAGCGGTCCGTGTCGATGGAGAGGTGCAGGTTCTCGACGCCGGGATCCTCTCCTCGGGGAATCCGTGGTGAGACAGGTCCCCAGACCTTCCCAACCAGTTCCAGACCCTTCATGCCAACGAGGTCCTTCACCTCCAGCGTGATGGAGCCGGCGTCGGAGTCGATGGGCGGCTCGGCCTGGTACGAGGGCGACGTGGACACCGCCGCCGGGACGAGGTCGTCCCCTTGCGGCTTGGTCAGGACTCCGCTCAGCAGGAAGCCACCAAACAGCGCCACGATGACGGCTGCAGCGACGAACTGGAGTGCGGGGACCACCGTGAACCGGGTTTCGAGACGCGGCACCCGGCGTCGCTCGCCGGCTGTCGTGGTCGGGATCGCCCAGACCCGCTCGTGGAGCGTCGAGGGTGCTGCGACGCGCTTCCTGTCCGCGACGAGGCGGTCGAGCGCGAGGCTGAGGTCCTTGTCGTTCATCGCGAGCCTCCTTCGGGCCGTCCCAAGGCCGAGCGGAGGCGCTTGTGCGCCCGGTTGAGTCGCCACTTCACGGTCCCGGTCGGGATGCCGAGCAGGTGTGCGATATCGTCGATCCTCAGGTCGTGGTCGTAGCGCAGGATGATGAGCAGCTGGTCGTCGGGCGCGAGTCGTCCCAGGGCCTGCTCCAGCAGGACATGATCGATCGACGGCGCCCGTGGGGTCGGGCGTCGCCAGGGAGCTGTGCGTCGCGAGGTCGGCAGCCTGCGTTCGCCTTCGACGCCGAAGCCGGTCGCGGCAGGTGTTGACGACGACGCGCTTGAACCAGGCTTCGAACTTGGCGGGCTCCCGCAGGCTGTCCCACTTCCGCCAAGCCGTGACGAAGGCGTCGTGGACGGCGTCCTCGGCCTCTGCCGGGTTGCCCAGGATGGCATTCGCGAGTCGATAGCTCGGGTCGAGGTGTCGTTCAGCCAGGCAACGGAACGCGGCGGTGCGCGCGGCCTCACCCGTTTGGCCATCCGCGTCCGACCTCGACTCCGATGCTCGCATGGTCCCCCCTGCCCACATCGTCCGCGCAGCAGTCAAGCTCCACTGTCGTCCGCCCATACCCATATGACGATCGGGCGGCGGAAACCGTTGGCCCTCTCGACCGGCTTCTACCTTACAAGCGGCGTGAGCAGTTGACTCCTTCTCGCTTGTGGCCGGCGATGGGTGCGTGATGATCCGCTTGCGGCGACTGCTATGCTCCGCCGATGGCAAGCGAGACGATGAGCCGAGCGATCGCGGCTCCTATCGATACGGTGTTCCACGCCGTGTCGACGATCGAGTCGTATCCGGAGACCTTCCCCTCGGTGACCAAGGTCGAGTTCATGGGTGAGCAGCGGGAGGGCCGTGGGACGCGCTTCAAGGAGACGCGCCTCGGGAGCGGGCGCGACGGGACGTCGGAGGTCGAGGTGACCGAGTTCGTCGCCGGCGAGCGCATCCAGCTCAAGGACGCGTCGCTCGGTTCGACTTGGTCCACGACCTATGCCGTCGCCGACGAGGGTGCGACGACTCGTCTGACGATGGCCGTCGAGGCGCAACCGCGGAAGCTGGCCGCGAGGCTGACGATGGCCCTGAGCATGAGCGGCTACCGCAAGAACATGGAGAGACACCTCGACGCTATCAAGGCGCACTGCGAAGCCACCCCGTAGCTCCGTCGAGCAGGGGCCGGCAGCCGCGGGTCATGCACGGTCGTTCCCCCGCATGCGGTCGAGGGAGTGGTCGGAGCGAGAGGACTCGGGCCTCCAGCCTCGATGAACGGGTAATCCGCTTCGTCGAACCGTCCAGAGGGCCAGCAGAAGCGACGCAGAGCGCATCACGAGTCGACCTCCGTTGGTCGCCCCGGTTCCGGGTCACGGACCCGGTTGGTTCGGTCTCTCTACTCGGAGATGACGGGCTCCGGCGCTGGCGTCAACTCGCCGTCGATGATGTACCCGTGCAGGGCCCAAGTCCCACCCGTGCCGGCATTCAGGAAGACCGCGATGAGTCCTGCGTACCCGCCTTCGCCGACCAGGACTCCTGTCGTGCTGCTCTGCGCACTATCGGGAAACTCAAGGTCGATGGTCGGTATCTGCTGCGACGCGCCTTCGTCATTCTCGATGCGGAAGGCGTAGTTCCACACGGCCGGGCTGCCAGTGGCTGAATAGTCGTTGGTGTTCGCCGCGATGGAGAGCGTGCCTTGGAGACGCGGGTCACTCGCTTGGTCTGGTACGCCCGGTCGCCATGCGCCACCGCTGACCATCGTGACGCCATCGACGACCTCCGATGTCGCAGTCCGGAGGTCCGGGCCGAACTCCCATGTGGCCGTGAATTCGATCGGCGGGGCTGGCTCTGCATCCTGCGCTGCGAGCGCGACCCACGAACCGGCCAGCAGGCCGATGGTGAGCATGGTGATGACACTGCTCTTGACGCCCCGCATGATGGTTCCCCTTGTCATGCGCGAGTCGGGTCGCCACTGGCTCGGAGCGACTCGAAGCGGCCAACGTACGCGAGTCGGACTTCGCGGCCTCCCGCCAGGTGTAGTTCCTGGGGTTTGTGGAACATGACGTCGAGGTGGCGTCTAGCGTCGGGGTATGACACGTTCCGACCCACATCGGCGTCCACTCAGGAACACGTATCAGGAAGGGCCGGGGTCCCTCTTCCTGGCCACGCGCGGTGGCCGGCCGCCAGGGCCACGGCCCAGGGAAGACCTAGCCGGTCTGCGTTTCCGCATCCGCTGTGTCCGGGCGGCGGAGACCGAGGGGATCGGCGCGGCCGTCGCGCTCGGCGCCAGTCGGACGAGCCTGTTCCGCTGGCGGAAGCGCTACGCGGAGGGCGGTATCGAGGCGTTGCGTCACCGACGGCGTGGCCCGGCGCGCCAGCGCCTGCCGGCCTGGGTCGAGCGGATCGTTATCGTGGTGCGCCTGCTGACGTACTGGAACGGCAAGCGCCTCGCGGCCGAGTTCACGCGCCGGGACATCTACCCGCTCGACCACAACGCCGTCGACGCCCTCCTCGCGGGCCTGGGCACGGCCCGACCCTCACTCAGGCGGGCACGGGGCCCTCGCTACGAGCGGAGCCGGCCCGACGAGCTCTAGCATATCGACATCAAGGGGCCCTTCTACCTGCGCCGTGCGCCCGATGTCTCCACGAAGGTCTGGATCGTGGGACTCGTCGACGACCACAGCCGCTTCCTCATCGGCCTGCGCGTGCTGCCTCGGCCGAGCACCGAACCCATCCTTGAGTGGCTGGCCGACTGCTTCGAGCTCGTCGGTGTCCCGCTCGAGGTCATGAGCGACAACGGCAGTCCCTTCGCGACGTGGATGCCCGGCGTGTTGACGCTCTTCGGCAAGACGCTCGAGGAACTGCGCATCCGCCACATCCGCACCCAGGTCAACTCGCCCTGGACGAACGGCAAGATCGAGCGCTTCTGGGGCGTGCTCCAGTCCGAACTGCTCGATCGCGAGCTCTTCCCCACGCCTGAGGTTGCCGACGAGGCGCTCACGCGCTTCGCGGTCTACTACGACTACCACCGTCTCCACGGCGAGCTCGACTGGCACACACCCGCAGAGCGCTGGGACGGGACACCGTTCACCGACCGTGGCTTCGAGCATGTCCCCGCCCTCGAGCATCTGCAGGGCTGGCTCACCGAGTTGATGGCCGCGTGATCCATGTTCCACAAACCCCAGGAAGGACAGCTAGGGGGGTATCAGACTCCTGC
Organism: uncultured Chloroflexia bacterium; assembly: GCA_963705425.1. GTDB lineage: Bacteria > Chloroflexota > Limnocylindria > Limnocylindrales > CSP1-4 > JAFMJV01. Next base: position 380,731 of record CAVPJO010000001.1, read on the forward strand.
GCGTGACCTGAGTCAAGAGCCGAGGCGGCGCGGCAACGTCGGCACGACCGGGTCGGGATGGCGCCCCGGACGGAGTCGAGGGGCGCCCGGCCAACGTCCGTGGTCGAGGGCGTGACGCCACTCGTGATGGAAGACCCGGTGGCACTCGCCGGCCGAGGCTGCACGTCGGGCGTCGACGTCGGCGCGAAGTCCGATGTCGTGGTGAGCACGAGCGATCCGTCGGGCGCGCTACGGCAGCATGCCGCGTTGTGGCGAGGGGACCTCCTCTGCCCTGGAGGAGGCGCGACGACAACAGGCTGTCGTCCACTCGATGGCGAGACTGGCGCGGCCAATCATGTCAGCCTGCTGGATAGCCCGCCGGCAAGGGCCGGCACAAGGGAGGGAACGATGATTCTGCTCGGTTGTCTACTGGCCTTTGGCAGAGCGCTGGCGCCACGGGCGGTCCTCATCCTCGCCTGGATCTTCAGCAACTGCGGGATGTCGTCTGGAGCGGCGATATCCTCGTGCCCGCGCTGGGCATCGCTTTCGCGCCGTTCACGACGGTCATGTACATGCTCTCCTGGTCGCCCACGGGGATCCAGGGCTGGGATTGGCTGTGGATCATGCTGGGCGTGTTCTTGGACATCGGGCACTATGGGCAGATGGCGGCGAACCGCAAGCAGGTGCCGGGGTATCCGGAGCAGTTCTAGCGGACCGCGCGGTCACGGCCTCGCGCCCGGGGGCCGCCCACCCTGTTGGGCTCGTTGGACCGGGCCGCAGACCCTCCCGGGCGACGGCTCCAGGTCCTGCGCATACATGGTCGTATGCTCGATTCCGGCCGCCGCCCAGGAGGTCGGGAGCAGCGAGACGACCGCCAGGCAGCACCTGCCGGTTTCGTACCGGCTGAAGGGCGTCTGAACGCGATCCAGCCGTGCCAACCGTGGGTCGGGGCAGGTTGCCGCTGCCGCTGGCTCGCGAATCGCAGTTGTGCTCGGTGCCGGGGGCGAGCGCTTGATGCTGTCGGCGCGGCCGAGTCAAGCGCTCGGGCTGGGAGGTGGCTGGCCAAGTCATCCGAGGGTGTCTGCTAGTCACCCGGCAGGCAGAGGCCGCAGGCCTTCTTCCCGACGCATGCCCGAGGATGATCATGGGCAGGACAGTCGGTTTGGCTCGGCCGTCAGCGCCGACCGAAGGGCTGTGATGAAGGCAGACCGATCCACTGCTGCACGTCCAGGAGCGGCTGCTGACTCACCTGGAGGAAGCCCTCCTGCGGCCGATCGAGGTTGATGACGATGGTCAGGACGATGCCCAGGGTGACCACCATGACCAGCGCACTCAATGCGCTCCGGCGTCGCTTGAGTCCACCCATGTAGCCGACCATACCCAGTGAGAGGGCCGAACCGGCGATCAGGACGAACAGGATCGCCTCCGGTACGCGGGCCTGCACACCCACGACGACCCGTGTCTCGTTGAGTGCCACCAGCTCGGCTACCGAGTCGCCCAGCGCCGAGACGAGGTCCGGGCTGTAGCCGGAGCGGGCGGCCTCCGCGACGATGGCCCACATCTCCCCGTTCAACGCCATGGCGCTCGGCAGATCCTCGAGGACCTGCGCTGGATCGTCAGCGTTGCGCAGCGGCAGGTACTCCCGCAGCAGCTCCTTCAATTCTTGGGTTGCCGGTTCGGCCAGGTAGTCGGCCTGCAGGTACGCCGTACCGATGGCGTTGGCCTCCGCCAGGACATTGGCGCGCCTCACATCGAAGCGGTCGGCCGCCATGCCCATGGTCACCGCGAGCAGGAAGGCCATCAGCGTCATGAGCGCGCCCACGAGCATCTCGGTCGGGCCCTCCTGCTCGCCGGGCATCCGGTCCTGCCACCAGCGGCCCACGCGGAAGCCGGCCTCGAAGCAGGCGAGCGTGATGATCGCGAACAGCACGAACACCATGCCGATCGGGACCGGGTCCAGGAACTGCCTCAGCATCCCAACTGTCTTCCCAGGGCTGGATGGGCGGGCAGCCCGGGACCCGACTCGACAAGGTGCGCCTCAGGGCGGCGCACGTGCTCAGGACTCCGACGTGTGTGCCACGACAGGCCCGTCCGCCGGTTCGTTCGGCAACTGCGCCTGGAAGAACTCCAGTGCGGCCTTGGTCTTGGTCTGCTGGAGCCCGCTGATCACGATCCCCTGCCCCAGCAGGTAGGCCCGGGTCTCCGCACCGACCCCGATCGCCTCTGCCGGTCGGCACTTCGTGGAGAGCTCGAGGATGCGAGAGCCGTCGGGGTAGAGCCACAGCTCCGCGACCGTCGGGCGAGTCCAGCGCGATCCCCTCGGGGGCGTACGCGTCGTAGAAGGCGCGCTGTTCCTTGGAGTAGATCTTGCGTAGCGGGATCTCGGCCGCGACCGCGTCGCGGATGGCGGCGGCCGTGCTCTTGCCCTTGAGCGACCCCGAGCAGGCGAAGCCGCCGGGCAGGCAGTCGACCTCGACGTTGAAGGCTGTCGAGCGGCGCAGTGCGCGGGGCAGTTCGCCCGGCACCACCGGTCGGAGCTTGATGACGGTGTCGCCACGACCGCCCTGGACGCGTCGTGCGCGCACGACCACGCCGGCCCTGTACAGGGTGAGGTCTGGCGTGTCGAAGAAGTACACCTGGCGTGGCTGAGCCTCGACCGGGTCGATGGGCAGACCGCTGACCGTCGCCCGATGTTCCGACGCGGGCACGGTCACCTTCAGCTCGACGCTGTCCGCATCCTTGATGACGGCCATCGCCTGGACCAGCTGGTCGTCGGACAGGCGGGGTGCCTCGGGCGGTGCATTCGTGACCATGAGTGATCTCCTTCGTGTCGTGTCTGTCAGCTGCCGAAGCGCTCGACCAGGACCCCGTGGCGGAGACCGCGATCGCTCACGGTCAGCCGGTGCTGGCCCAGCTTCTCCATGACCGTGTGGATGATGCAGGCGCCGGGCAAGGTCGTAGCTCAGCCGAGCGGCTCGCGACGTACATCGCGAAGAGGCGCAGCGCGTACTCAGTCACGCTGTGCCGAGCACCATCGACGCAAGCCAGCGACGCAGGACCGCCGGTGGGGTACCCAGGCTCTCGAGGCGACCGGGCCGTCGGACGCCGCGTATCTCGTGTACGCGCGGCCGGGTCTCGCCGCTCTTCTGGTCGGCAGCAGGCGAAGGCGGAAGAGGCCCGCCCCTCGCGGGGCGGGCCTCGGTCCGTGGTGTCGCGGTCGCTACTCGCTCACGGATGCGGGTAGCGCGGGGAACTCGGTCGGCGGGACACCGGGGAAGATGACCCCCCGGACCCCCACCTCCGGAGGCCAGTCGAACTGGCGGTAGTAGGTAAGGCCTTCGTGGTCGCCGCTCCCGGTGAGCCAGCAGCTCAGGATGGAGGTGGTATCACCCCACTGCCCGCCGCTGCAGCGGCCTTCCCAGGTGCCGCCCTCGTTGGCGATGCGCATGGTCCCCCACTCGGTCGCCGCATCGACGAAGGGCACCCCGTAGACGTCGCCGCTCCAGGCGAACGTGAGCTCGCCGCTGACACGCGGGTCGTCCATGGTCGAGGTCTGGGTGAAGAGGCCGCCGCGGAACTGCGTGACGTCGCCGACCTTTTCCTGGGTGGGATCGATGAGGTACGTCGGTTCGCCGTCCTCCCCGGTGACGTGGACGGCGACACCAGGCATCGATGCGGCAGGTGCACCGGGGACGGGGCCCCCGGCTGGGTCGAAGGCGATACTCGCGATCGCCAGGCCTCCGCCGAGCGCAAGGAGGGCCGTGAGCGCGGCCATACGCGCAGCACTGAACATGGTCGTAGGTCTCCTTCCTGATGGTGTCTCCGGGGACGGTCGGCGATGGAGCGGCCACCACCGGGCTCCCTGACGGGTGGACGGGAGTCGCTCGAGCACGCGTTCGCGGATGGCGAGGGGGTCGGCCGGGTTCGGCGAATCCTCGTGCAGCCAGGCACAGACGATGGTGACGGGGTCGCGCTCGACGTTCACCTGGCCACCCCCTGGACGGCAGGGATGGGTCCGCTCGATGGGACATCCTCGGCGAGCGCGGCCCGAAGCTTGCCCATCGCGACGTGGAGGCGGGACCGGACCGTCCCTTCCGGGACCTGCAGGACCTCCGCCACCGAGGTCACGGGCAGGCCCAGGTAATGATGGAGGACGACGACGGCCCGCTGATCCACGGGGAGGCAGCGGAAACCACGTTCCAGCTGGTCACGATCGACGACGACGCTGAACTCGTCACGAGCGGCCGGCTCAGGGGCGGCCTCGAGTGGGAGGTTCGGCAACCACCGATGTGCCTTGCGTGCTTCCGTGTAGCAGGCGTTGACGAGCAGGCGGTACGACCAGGCCTCGAAGCGCGACGGGTCGCGCAGCGCGGGCAGGTCGCGCCAGATCCCCAGCAGAGCTTGCTGGGTCGCGTCCTCGGCCGCCGCCCGGTCACGGAGGATGCGCTGAGCCACCATCACGAAGCGGTCCACGACCGCATCCACGATCGCCGTGAACGCGCGCGCGGTCACCCTGCTGTGCCCGTATGACCGTCTGGCTATCCATGCCCCCGTCCCACACCATGAGCGCGATCCGATTCTGCGCTCCTACTTGGTATGGCGCACGAAGCCCTCGATATGACTCGATGAGGTCACCCCGCGATTCCAAGGTCCGTCGTCGCTACCGACCGCGTCGCGCGCCACTGGACGGGCCGGGTCCGCCAGTGGCTCGGCACGGTCCCGGCGGCCAGGGTGTAGGCCGTGCGTCAGCGCCTCCCGTTACTCGGCAGGGTCGCGTGCGGATACGCCTCGACGCAAGTGCCAGCGGTCATGACGACCCACCACAGAGCGCCGCAGGCAGCCGAGGCGATGACCGTCCCGACCAAGAACAGCCGCAGAGTACGCATGACATCCCCCTCTCATGCGCGGGCCGGCTCCGCCAGTGGCTCGGCACGGTCCCGGCGGCCAGGGCGTGGGCCGTGCGTCAGCGCCTCCCGCTCTGCCCTGATCCTCGACCCGCTGTCCAGTAGTGGGGTGTTGTCGCCCAAGGCAGAGCACTCTGCTCAGGAACCGCGGCTCCCGACCGCCGCGAACCCTCTCCGACACCTGGAGGCCCGCCCCTCGCGGGACGGGCCGCGAACGTGGCCGCGACCCTAGTCGGTGGCCTCCTTGGTCTCGGAGGTGATGACGTAGAGGCCGCTCGCTCCCGACCACACGCCGGGTCCCTCAGCCCGAGGGCCGATGGACCCGACACGTATCGCGGCTACTCCGTCGGAGGGCCCTCTGGCGGGGGCGGCACTAGATCGCTCGGTCACGAGCATCCTGTAGACGACGTTGCCAGAGTCGGACGGGGTGCCGAGATGGTGGTCGGACCGGTGGGTCTGGATGGTCGGTCGACAGTGTCGCGTTCGGTCGATGATCTTGCTCCATCTCCATCATCGGGAGGTGGCGGCCTCGCCCACTGGGGCCGGCCGCGCCTCGTCAAGGTCCGTCGAAGTCGGCGACTCGGTCGAGTCCGCCGACGGCGACAGGAACGCGTTGGCGAGAAAGCCGGTCAGCGTGCCGAAGACGCCGACGCCGACCACGATGATGAGGCTGCCGATGAGGTGGCCGAGGCCGGTGACCGGGTAGAAGTCCCCGTAGCCCACCGTCGACATGGTCACGATGACGTACCAGACGGCATCCTGCGCCGAGGTGATGTTGGCGCCCGATGCATTCACTTCTACGCGGAGGACCGCGAGGCTGCCGAACTCCAGGACCATGATGGCGATGAAGACGACCATGAGCAGGCCGCCGGCAGCCTTGTCCTTGAAGAAGACCCTCACGGCGGTCTCGGGCCCACCCATGCGTTGGAGGATCTTGGTGACCTTGACGATGCGCAGGAGGCGGGCGATGCGCAGCGCCGGGAAGATGCTGATGAAGTCCAGCCAGCCGTAGCCGCGGAGCAGGTAGGCCCGGTTATCATCGGCGACCCGCAGGCGTCGCAACAGGTCGATGGCGAAGATGACGATGAGGATGAAGTCGATGATGATGATGACCTCTTCGAGATCCGGCTCGCGCAAGACGATCGCCAGCACCAGGTTCACGATGGAGAGCACCGCGACGCATAGGACGAAGATCTCCCAGGGCATGGAAAGCAGGACCTGGCCATCGGCAGACTGCGACTGCCAGGCGATCTTCCGGGGCTGGGTAGCCGAGCTCATGAGCGGTCCTCCTGTTGGTGGCCATCCGGTCCCCAGTCGGGACCGCACTCGCCATGGCCGAAATCTTCGCAGGGCCGCCGCCGAGCGATGAGCCGCGATGGCAGTACCGATCGAGGCCCGAGGCGTGAGTCCTGTGGCGGGGGATACGGCCGCTGTCGGCTTCGCGACGGCGATCGCCACGACATAGCCGCGGCCAGGTCTGCCCGTCCCCAAGCGCGGGTCCGGGCGCCGGCAGGAGCAGGGACGCACCGACGAAGAAGCAGACGGCTCCCAGGAACAGCGAGAGGTCGACGCTGGTGATGTTCACGACCTCACCGCTCGTGGGCAGGGTGACGCGGCCAGGGCCGAGGCCATGAAGAAGACCGAGCCCAGTAGTCCAGCCCCGCGGTCCCCGGCACGTTTCACCCGCCGTGGAGTTCGGCCGATGGTGCGGACGTACGTGGCGGGGGGCGGGGGATGCGGGTCCCATCCCTCCGGACATAGAAGAGGCCCACCCCGTAGGCGGGCCTCAGTAGCTGACGGCTAGGCGTGCGCCGGGATCTTGGCCTCGGCGATGGCCTTGAAGTCGGCCATCATGTTGCGCGTCTGGCGCTCGAACCAGCCCTTGTTCATGATGTCCTTGACGAAGCCCGGCATCTTGCCCGGCATCTCGTAGTCGGCATCGACGACGCAGTTGGTCGCATCACCGTCCGGCTCGAACCGCATGTACATCTCCATCGGGCCGGTGTCGTGGTGTTCGTGGATGAGCCGTAGCGGCTCGACCTCGACGACCTCGGTCTTGCTCTTCATCTCGAAGCCCATGAACTTCGATGATGAGAGGTACGTCGTGCCGACCTTGTCCACCGGACCGCTGAACTCCGACCACTCACCTCGTGGCATCCAGCTCCCCCACTGCGACGTGTCGCAGTAGAAGTCCCAGACATGCTCGACGGGTGCCTCGACCCGGACTTCCTCGTGGATGTGCGGCATCGCCTACCCCCTTGACTCGGCGGACCGGGTTCGCCAGTGGCTCGGCACGGCTCAGGCGGCCATGGTCATGGGCCGTGCGTCATCGCCTCCCGCTACCGTTGATTTTCCCACCACGGGCAATCGAAGACGCTACTGAATTGCCCGTTTGCCCCGCCGTAGCCGTGGGGCAGAACCCCTGCCCTGGGGCCATCGAGGCTCTCCGTGCGTCGTGGGCGGACGCGGTGTGATGCTGCTACACGTCCGCCTCCGCGATCGCCGTCAGGATGGCCGCGATGCCCGCGACCACCGTCATCGTAGGATGGTTGCTGCTGACCTACGCTCCCTACCTCAGCTTGCCGTCTTGGCTGGGTGTCGGAGGTGTGTATCCTCGTGCTCGTCGCGCGGTTTCTGCGGCACCCCGCCGACCGGTGATGATGCATCGGTCTCGGTATTAGCTGTTTGACAGTCGCCGCGCGGGCGACGGTGTCCGACGCAGGGCGGTACCCGCCTACACTGGTCGGCCCGCTGGCGTGCACGGCTATGGCAGCGGTATCAGACATCACTCGATACTCATGCCTGCTCGCCCTACCCCCCGAGCAGGAACTCGAACGTGTTGGCGTGGAGGCCAGCGGTCACGGGGTCGGTGCTCGGGGATATCCCGGCGGGAGACGACGTGCTCGTCGCGGCGCCTATCGCGACCGCGAACGGACATCACGTCCTGATGGATGGCTAGAAGGCCGAAGCCTCAGCGACGCTGCGATACCTCCGAGCGAGGATCCGGTGTCGCCCCCGCATTCGACGGCGTACAGGATGTCGTGCTCGCCCACTGATCCCGCTTCTCGCACCTGTGTGGACATCTGACTGGCGTGCGGTCCGCCCGGCGGCTCGACGCGGTCGCTCGAGTCGGGAAGCATGAGCGTCGGTCGGTCCGCGGGACCACTCCACCGCGGCGCCCGGTCGTCACGGCTCATCGAGCCGAGATCGTAGTCATCGCGCGATGTCGCACTCGGTGACACGGCGACGGAGACGGAGCACGTCTGCCGCCGGGATGGACCGAAGGCGCGGAGCGCTTCCCAGGCCTCGCCCGGCTCGGCGCCCGAGGGGTCACGCTCCGGTGAGCGGACCTCGACCGACCAGTCGGCCGGCAGGTCGATGGCGAAGCCCGCCTGTGCGAGCTCGATGTGTCCACCTTCACGTTCGGGTCCCAGCGGCGGGGGCGGTTCGAAGGGGTCCGGTTCGACGGGTCGCGATGCCGCCGCGAGGACCACGAGCGGCACGAGCACGATGGCCAGCAACACGAGCGTCCGCCGGCTACCGGACCGGTCCTGCGGTCGCGCTTCCGGCCAGCGTGATACGAGCTCGCGTCCTACGAATCCGAACAGGACGAGGCCGATGGCCCAGGACACCACGGCCGGCACGTTCGACGCCAGATCGACCGCCGGCTCGACCGAAGGCGCGATCGCCACCAGCAGCTCGAGCGCCCAGACGGCCATGACCACCAGGCCCAGGACACGAGCCCAGGCTTCGGCGCGCAGGATGCCGATGCCAGCGACGATGGCGGCGATGCCAGCGACGAGTGAGACCGCCGGTGCGTCGAGTGGCGAGGGCAGCAGGGTGAAGCCGTACCAGTATCCATACATCAGGGTCTGTGCTCCCCAAAGACCCAGGAGGATGGCCGCCACACGCATCGGCCGAGGTACCAGTACCCAGCCTCCGCCCGGCTCCAGTGAGCGTTCCATCAGACGTCTCCGGTGCGGTCTTGGTCGACCTGGAGACTGGGCCTAAGTCGGGCCCCGCACATCGGCCAGCGCCTCAGTCCTCGACTCATACGCATCGGTGTCAGCGCCCGCCCTCGCGACACGAGGTGCCTCCTCGGCTTGCACCCACCATCCTTTTCGCCTCTCTCAACGCGTCAAGCGCCGCGCGGTGCGGCGGTCGTGTTCGCTGCGGGCCTGGAGCCTCATCGCGGCGCCGAGAGCCAGGAGACCGGCGGCGACGGATGGCACCCGCAGCAGCTCTCCGAAGGCGATCGTGTGGATGAGGCCGACGAGCCCGTAGCCGAGTGCCGCTATGCAGGCCGCACGCAGCGTAGCCCTGGTAGCACGGGCATGAACGCGAGTAAACTAGGAGCCGTGATGAGGCTCCGGAGGGTGCGGATGTCGGCCTCGTCCTCCACCTCGGGCAGCTCGGCCGCGATGCGATCATCGCCGTGCGTGACGATGGCGGGCTCAGCCACACCAGTGGCATCTACCCCGGTGCTCGATGATGGTCCGCGCCTGCTCGAGGACCTCGGGGGTGACCGCCTGGTCATCGGTGGCCACGACCTGGTAGGTGGCACAGGTCCCCGCCATGGGCAGTGACCCCGCGCCATCCGGCAGGAGCGCCTCGACCAGCTAGCATCCCGACAGGCTCGCCGCCAGGACCCCGACCGCGAGGACCGATGGGTTCCGGTTGGGGCTGCCCTTCGGCTGATGGAGCACTACGGGCCCTGGGCGGACCATTCGGCGGCATCGCACCGTCCCTCGGACCGCCAGGCGATGAAGCAGTAGCCCGCGGTCGGGACTTATGCGCCGACTGAGCCTGACGGGAAGTGCATCGCAGGGTCGCTACTGCAGTCACGCAGAGAGGCGAGATGCGCCGAGTAGCCTGCCAGCCGAGACTCCACCCAGCCGCCATACAGCCGGGGCAGCGTGGGTGTGGACGAGGGGAAGCCCACGACGAACGTCAGGGCCGTTCCGGCTACCGCACGCCAAAGACCCGTCGCACGCGCCGCGGCCTGGCTGCGGGTCGAGCGATCCTGGCACCAACACCTCGCGCCGCTGCTCGAGGTCGGCTGAAGCCGTGGATGGCTCGCTCACGGGTCTGCGGCTGGCCGACGACGAAGCGCTCAGTGGAGGTGGCGTCGCACGAGCCAGGAGAGCAGGAGGACGATCGAGCCCACAAGCCAGACGATGAACGCCCCGCCGATGACCATCGCGAAGAAGAGGCCTCCGCCCATGGCGCAAGCTGTGCGCTCCGAACCGTATGGCATGCCCCCGCACGGGTCGAGCACGAACGGAGCGGCGACGACGAGCAGGAACCCGACGCCTAGCCCGATGAGGCCCCACACCTCGAAGCGCCAGCGAGGCATGGCTCAGGCGACCTCATCCGCCAGAGCCGGCATGGCGAACACGAGCAAGGCCGTCTCGCTCCAGCTGGCCCACCCTTCGCGTTCGGGCTGCCGGTCACCGCTGTGCAGCTCTTCCATGTCATGCCCTCCATGCGCCGAAGCTGGTCGACACTCTCCATCGTAGAGAGAGTGCGCACATCGGGACAGGCCTTAGATGCCGCCTCATTCGCGCCATCTTCCGGGCCGGCGGAGTCGTTCGCACCCGCTGGCCGCGGAGGCCGACCCAGCGCCTGACGACGCCGCAGGCCGGCCGCATGCCGCAGGTGCGTCGCCGGGGCTGTCGTCGGAGGCTCGTGGCATGACGTGGGAGTGAGATGACGCTCTCGCCTCCCTCGCGCACGTCGTTGGCGGCGATCCCGACCGTCGCATCACCGAGCCACGTCCCGCCGTCGTTCTCGGAGTCGATACCTCACCGTCGACACCCGAGGCACCACCAACCTCGCGCCGCTGCGGCCGCTGCGGTCGACCGGGTGAGCTCGCGGCTGACCATCCGGTGCCGCTCGTCCTCGGTTACGAGCCGCTACCGGCGCGGCCCAACGTCCTCTGCGCGAGCTACAACTGCGGGGTCGAGCCACCCTGCGCGCTGCGCCCTGGTCGCCCGCGCGTCTGGTGCGAGGCGCATCGCACCGCGGTCGGCCGTTTTCCTTTCAACCGCTCGTGCTCGGCCTGTGGCGCTTCGCTCGACGAGCGCCGCCGGCAGGCGACCACATGCAGCGGCAGGTGCCGCCAGCGTCTCCTGCGGGCGCGATTGGGCGCCCACGTGGCGTGATGACCATCGGTGTGGCATCGGGGGTCCGAATACGCGTGGCAGCGCACGACGGGACCGGCGGGATGGACAGCCAACCTGGGGAGGCCCGCCCCTCGCGGGACGGGCCTTTGATCTGGTCGAGGCAGAGCACTGTGACGCCCTACTCCTCCGGTCACTGGAGGCTTGGTGCCAAACCCTCGTAGATGACGCCTTCGAGGTCGAAAGGATCACCATCCTGCCAGCCGTCGGGCGTGGCGGCCCATGCCCACACAGCCCAGCCTTCGTACGCCTCCGTGCCCTCGAGCACCATGAGGTTACGAGCGACCGTGGGGGAGGTGGACATGAGCGACCACGTGCCGGTCCAGTCCCCCTCAGGCCCGTTGACCGTGTAGTCGCCCACCGCTCCGGGAATCATGCTGCCCCAGCGGATGTGGGTGATCAAGCAGGGGCCGGTGACCCGAGGATCGCTCGTGAGCCACTCTTCGGTGGGGCCGACACCGCACGTGGCCTCTCCCGTGAAGACCACCTCGTCCATCGGCATCGTCGGCGGCTCAACCGTTGTCGGTGGTCCACCCGACCCCTCCTGCGCCAGTGCCGGCAGCCCCAGCGCCAGACACATCAAGACAGCCGCAGCCGCGGCCCACAGCCTACGCATGACCCTTCCTCCGACTCGGGCGGGTCGGGTCCGCCAGTGGCTCGGCACGGTCCCGGCGGCCAGGGTGTGGGCCGTGCCTCAGCGCCTCCCGCTACCCCAAGATTTTCTCACCGCCGTCCACGCGTCGGAGTGGTGACGCCCGAGTAGCGGGCGTCGTCCGCCTGCCCCGAACGGCTCGCACGAGTCGCGGCCGATATCCGCCCACGGGCGCCACGGGGCCAGCGAGAGCGCCGATGGGCCAGCGCTGGCGTCCTGACCCGACCGGACCGATCAGACCCCGGACTCGGGCGCGTTCGCTTCGGAGGGATATGGGGAAGACCCTCGGGTCTCCCCCGAGGGCCTCTGCACTCTCCGTGGTCGTCTTCCTGGACCATTCGTGATCACTCACAGCCGCCCACGCGTCTGGTGCGACGCGCATCGCACCGCGGCCGGTCGTCGTCCCCTCGGTCGCGTCTGCCGGGCCTGTGGTGCGTCGCTCGCAGGGCGGCGCCGGCAGGCCACCACGTGTAGCGGCCGGTGTCGCCAGCGTCTCCTGCGGGCGCGACGGGGTGCCCACGTGGCGCTGGGGTGCTGACCCAAGGGAGTGGCCCGCCCCTCGCGGGACGGGCCTCCGGGTGACCTAGCTCGTCATGGACAGCGAGTCCGCTGGGGCACCGATCAGGGCACGCTCTCGACGGGGTTCGCGGGGTCGCTTGTCCACTCCTCGAGCGCACCGTCGTACAACGCGATGTCCTCGAAGCCCATGAGCTCGAGCACGGCTGCGTCGAAGGCGCCGTAGTAGCCGGCCCCACAGTAGGTGATGACCCGCTGCGCAGGGTCGAGCCCAGCAGCCATCAGCATGGCCGCGAGTTCCTCGGCCCCTTTCACGGAACCTGTCGCGTCGAGCATGTCTTCAGCCGGCAGGCTGATGGCGCTGGGGATATGCCCGCTGGCGTAGCTGGCGGGCCACAGCGCATCCACGATGCTGACGACTGGGTCGTCTATGGCCGTCCTGACCTCGTCCATCGTGACGCGCCACCGTGGCTGGATCTCGGCGCTGAAGGTAGTGGGCTCGACCGCTGGCGTGTCCGTTTCGAGCGGCAGACGCTCGGCCTCCCAGGCACCGAGGCCCCCATCGAGAAGCTTGGCCTGGTCGTGCCCGTAGTACCGCAGTGCCCACCACAGGCGGGCGCCCCACAGGCCGCTCGTCGTGTCGTACACGACCACCGTCGTGTCGTCCCCGATGCCCAGGCTGCCCATCAGCGCCGCGAACGGCTCGGCATCCATGATGTCGGACGGGCAGCAGAGCTCGTCGAACATATCGACAGGGACCGCACCGGGGATGTGCCCCGCCGAGTAGGGTGGCCCCTCGACGCGAGCATCGATGATGCGCACGGACGGGTCGTCCAGGTGCGCAGCCACCCAGTCCACATCAGCGAGGACCTCGGGGTGGGCATACACGCCTGGGATCCCGACGCTCGTCCCCGACCCCTCCTGCGCCAGTGCCGGCTGCCCCAGCGCCAGACACATCAAGACAGCCGCAGCCGCGGCCCACAGCCTACGCATGACCCTTCCTCCGACTCGGGCGGGTCGGGTCCGCCAGTGGCTCGGCACGGTCCCGGCGGCCAGGGTGTGGGCCGTGCCTCAGCGCCTCCCGCTACCCCAGAATTCTCTCACCGCCGTCCACGCGTCGGAGTGGTGACGCCCGAGTAGCGGGCGTCGTCCGCCTGCCCCGAACGGCTCGCACGAGTCGCGGCCGATATCCGCCCACGGGCGCCACGGGGCCAGCGAGAGCGCCGATGGGCCAGCGCTGGCGTCCTGACCCGACCGGACGAGGAAGGGCCCGGACGTGCGTCCGGGGCCCATCTTGTGGCGGGGATGGGGCCCTTCGCGGCGTCGGTCTCCTCACCGCCCACGGCGGTGTCCGCGTTCGACGACCCGGCCATCCGCGCCTCGCGCAGGCCCTTCACGTAGGCCCGCCAATGCTCGGGGAACATCGTGCCCAGGCCGTCCTTGCCGCTGGGCTGGCTCCCAACTCGCCGACCGGCTCACGCCGCGCACTGAGCGTGGAGGGCTGCCCAGGTTCGCCCACGGGCGCAGCGGGGCGCCCACGTGCCGCGCTGAGGCAGGGGTTAGCATCGGGGCTCCGATACCCGCGGCAGCGTCGCGACGGGCGGCTGCAGGATGGTCGGCGACCTGAAGAGGCCCGTCCCTCGCGGGACGGGCCTCGCGGGACGGGCCTCGCGGGCCGCCGAGGTGGCGCGAGTGGTCATTCGGCGGGCAGCGGCTCGCAGTACCCCCAGAGCGGCGCATCGGCCTCGAAGATGAGGCCGTGGAGGCCTTCGGCGGAGTTGATGGTGACGGCGCTCAGGCCCTCATAGGCGCCCTCTCCGACCCACCAGGTCTGCTGGTTCTTGCCGTCCTCCCAGATGTAGCCACTGGAAGGGCCCTCCCAGGCGCCGGCGTCGTTCTCGACACGCTTCCGGTCGGCCATGACGGACCGACCAGGCAGGACCTCGAGCCAGGTCCCCTCGTCGAAGGTGAGGCTGCCACTGAACCGAGGGTCGCTCGCCGTGAAGAGGATCCCGTCGTCGGTGCGTTCCATCTGGACCTCGAACGCTGCCGACCCGGTCGGGAGTCCCACTGGTGCAGCCGACTCGTCCTGCCCCACGGCCACGCTCCCCAGCCCGCCGAGCAACATCAAGATGGCCGTCCCGATCAGGGACAGCCGCAACGTACGCATGACGTTCCCCCTATGGTCATGCGGGTCGGGTCCGCCAGTGGCTCGACACGGTCCCGGCGGCCAGGGTGTGGGCCGTGCGTCATCGCCTCCCGCTACACAGGATTCTCCACCCGCTGTCTAGCATCGGCGGTGTTAGAAACCGCGCACCCGGGTCGTCCTCTCCGCCCGAATCGGGGCGGGTGCACATGGGGTCACAGGACTGGCACCACGATGTAGCCGGCCACGGCGTCCCGCATGGCGACCACGGCCTGGACGGGGTCGGTGATGGCCTCGGGTCCGACCACGGGCGGACCGTCGTAGATGGCGCCGCTAATGCTGCTGTCGTCCGCGAACGACATATTGGTGTGCTGGAAGACGTAGGTCAGCCGCTCGTAGCCACCCGTACCGGGGCAGATGGCGGTCATGAGGAGGCCATCGTGCCCCACCGGGAAGTCGGTGCCTGTCCACGTGCAATCCCAGCCGCCATCCGGGCCATCGAGGACGTGGGTCCCGCGGACTTCTCGGCGAACATGCGATCGGACACGGCCCGCAGACCTCGCACCGTCTCGGCCATGTCGCCGACCTCGCCCCACTCGAGTCCCTCGGGCCACGCGCCGGCGGCGAGACGGTCATGGATGCGGCCGGCGATCTCGGTGGCCTCCAGGAGGGGGCGGTCGAACTCGAGGCTCGCCGACGAGGCCCTGGTCCTGGTCACTGGAGGTCCTCCTCGATCTCGTCGAGCCAGCCCTCCAGCGACTGCCCACCACCCTCGTCGTAGCCGGTACCCACGCGACAGGCCTCGATGCGGGCGGTGCTCGTACCGGCGGCGTGCATCGTGCGTTGGAGTTCGTGCCAGCTGATCATGAGGATCGGCATCAGTGTGATGACGCGGTGGTCCACCACGAACACCAGCGTGGTGCCGCCGACGACCGGGGGTGTGCCGAGACGTCGAGGGCGTCATGGTCGTACAGTCCCTCGTGAGGGACGTGAAACGGACCGAGCAAGGGAAGGAAGGGCGAGGATGGATGAGCAGCAAGTCCGCGAGCGCGCCGAGGCCGTGTGTGCCGCGCTCGTCGCCGGGGACGTCTCACGCATGAGCGAGGACGTCAGCGATGAGCTGAGGCAGAAGCTGGGCGAAGTGCTGGCGCTGCTACCACTGCCGGCGACCGAGGCGACCGTGGAGTCGATCAAGCACGGGGGAGCCGCGTACGTCGTGGTCGTGCGGCTCGTGGGTGAGAACGAGGAGGTCCGCATCCAGTCCCGGTGGAAAGACCGCGGCGGGCATCCGACGATCGTGGAGGTGAGCCACCTCAGCCGGGAGGAGCTCGCTGTATCCATCGACGCGACCTCGGGCGATGCCGACGCCGCTGAGGAGCAGCCAGCCTGATCGCCGGGAGGCGCTGGTCGAACCATCGTCGTCGTGAAAGCACCCACCATGTCGAGCGAGGGCGTGACCCGACAGGGGCGCGCGAGGCTGTTGTTGAACCGTACTGGGGCGCCCGGAGGGGAACGGACACCGGCGCACCACCCACGGAGTGCCCATTCGATGCTGTCGGCCGATCTCCGGTCACATCGCGCAGGGGGGAAGCCACTACGGACGAACTGCTTCCGATGCATCTCGGCACCTACGACCCGGACGCGAGACGCCCGACCGTCCGCGGGATGATCGGTGTCGTCCTGCCCGCCGCCGTCCTGGCAATCGCCGGGGTCATGGTCAGTGTCGTCTCCGTCGGGGCCCAGTCGCCGGAGCCGGCCGCATCCGTCGCGTCTCCAGAGGCAGCGACATCGCGTCCTGCGCCGGAACTCGGGGTCGGCGCACCCACGATGAGCGCCGAGCGCGACGGTGTGCTCCTCGAGGTCTGGCTCGACCACACGAGCCTCCCGGCGGGTGCACGGCTGAACGCGCTCGTGCGCGTCTCCAACCAGGGCACCACGACGGTCCTGTGGCAGACGAACATCTGCGGGACCGGCCCAGCCGAGACGACCATCGCTCCGAGTCGGCCGCCCGATACCGAGGTCGAATGGACCGGCAGGGCCGCGACGTTCAAGCGCAAGCTCCTCGACAACGTCCTCGCCCCGAGCGTGCTCTGGGACGCCACGACGATCGACCTCGAGAACGTCGGCTGCGACGCGTACAGCGCCATCGAGCCGTTCGAACCGGGCAGTGTCGCCGAGATGACGGTGGCCTGGGACGCCGTGGACCGGCCGGGTCGTCCCATCGTGCCCGGTCCGGCCACGGTGACCTCCACCTTCGAGACCTGGACGCCGCGCAAGCAGCCAGCGGAGCCGGTTGACCCGGACCACGAGCTCGTGGCCAGCACGACCATCGAGATCGTGGGCGGAATGGGCGAGACCGTCCCGGTCGCCCGCTATGCCGACATCGCCCTCTCCGACGACACCTTCCGGACCTGGGTCGAGACCCGCAAGGCTCGCCCGCATTCGTGGGACCCGTTCGCTTCCTACTGGCCCAACGACGATGGCGTCTACCCCGACGATCCCCGCTACGAGCGGGCGACCGAGGGCACCGTCGACATCGGCATGTTCGTCGGGAATGGTCCGTACGGCGAGGTCACGATCGACCTGGCCACGCTCGAGGTCCTTGGCTGGCGCTGGGACAGGAAGGTCGAGGTCACGGGAGCCGACGGGCCGATCGGGGACGGTGCGGCCTCCGCCTGTCCGCCGCTCTTCGCGAGGACGCCAGACAGTGCTGTCGCCGAGCCGGCTCTGGCCGACACCGAGGCACCACCTGTCGAAGTGGGCGTGGCCCGCGGGCGCTGGCGCAGGATGGCACGGGCTCCGTTCGGGATCGACACCGACCTCGCCGCCTGGACCGGCAGGCACATGATCATCACGCGATGGGACGACGGCCGGAGCGCCGCGTACCACCCACGGAACGACCGCTGGCGGGAGATCGCAGCGGCACCACGCGGGTTCGACTCGCAGGCGCAGGCCGTCTGGACCGGTCGCGAGTTCATCATCCTCCAGGCCGACGACGATGAGCCGGGCGTCGACGGCGTCGCCTACGACCCGGTCGAGGACCGCTGGCGCGAGATCGAGCCGCACCCGGCCCATCCCGATGGCGAGGACTACGGCATCAACCAGCCTCTCTGGAGCGGCACGCACGTGCTCGTCCTCGGCCCACGAGGGGACCTGTCCGCCTACGAGCCGGGCGCCGATTGCTGGCTGGAGCTGCCGGCGATGCCGGGCGACGACTGGGCCACTGGCCTGTACCAGGTCGGCTCCCGGTTCCTCGTCGAGTCGCGCGACCGCACCGAGGACGTGGTCTCCATGCGGGCCTTCGACCCGGCCACCGGGACGTGGTCCGATCCGATCCCGGGTCCGCTGGCCCCCCAGGCCGCCCAGAACGGCGGCTCCGTGATCGGCGATCGCATCGTCTACGTCTCATGGATCGAGACCGACGACGAGGCTGGCAGCGCATGGGACGCCGTCTTCGACCCGGTGACGATGTCCTGGTCGACGTTCGAGCACGACTGCGAGACCCCGGCCTTCCGCCCGACCATCGTGGCCGGCGACGTGCTCATCGCCAACGACGGGCGACGGGCGCTCGATGGCATGACGCTCGCGTGCATCGACCTGCCCAAGCCGCCCCGCGACTTCAACGGCACCGAGATCCTGGTCTGGACGGGCTCTGAGCTCATCGTGTGGTCCGGGATCCGGTCGCTTCCTGAGCCACTTCGACGGGGCGGGTTCGTGTACACGGCCTCGCGGTAGCGGGGGCCAGCGGGGAGCGCCAGTCCCCAGACGCCGCACGCAATGCTTCCGTACGACTTCCCGAACACCCGTACCAGCAGCAGCCTCAACTTGTCCTTGTCGCTCAAGTGCCAGTCTCCTAATAACAAGGGGTGTCGTGCCCTGTCGCGCGCCAACTCCACCTGTTGCCGACGTGCCTGTTCCTCGGCTTGCTGACGCACCTGCCGCTTCTCGATCAGACGCGCGTGCTCCTCACGCCTCCGTGCCACGGATGTCTCCGTGGGCTGGTCCGCAGCGAAGTCAGCATGGTGCGGCCTGAAGTCCCACGGGATGGCTTGACGTCCACAGTCGCGGCAGGACGAGAGTCCGAGCGGGTCGGTGATGGTGTTGGGCGTGCCGCATGTGCAGACCCATGTCCGCGTCGCCTGCGTCACAGCGACCACACTTTCACCGGGTCGCGGTCGAGGGCACCGTTGATGACGAGGACCGGGCCCTCGCGCTTCTGGACGCGGCCCTCGGTGCGGTAAGTCTGGTCACCCGCCGCGAACTCGATGGTGATGTGGCGAGGTGCGTCCAGACCCTCGGGCCAGTCGTCCTGCTCGCGGATGATGGTGACGAGGCAGTCATCTGGCGCGCTGTCGGCCCAGATCTTCAGGATGAAGCGGTCGGCTGTCGAGACCTTGAAGGTCGGCCCTGTCGTGGGTTCTTCGGCTCTGACACGGCGGCCGATGGCAGCCATCAGTTCACCTCCGTCTGCGCGCCGAAGTCGCGGTAGGTGTGGCGGCCACGGTGGCCGGACTCGCCCGTGCAGAAGTGCGTCTCGCGCTTGGGGTCCTGCTGGCCGCAGGCATCGTCGAGACCAGACGGAGCCTCGCCCTCCCCTGCCAGCGTCTTGGCGGCGGTGCTGTTGGCGATGGCCATGGTCATCAGCGCCAGCCCCGCGAGGAGTTCGTTGTCCTCCTCGTCGAGGGGCGTGCTGATACGGACACTGAGTTCGACACTCATGGTGGGTCTCCATTCCCATCGCACTCGGCTGGAGCACCGTGTCGGCTGAGGGTCCGATCGGTTGCTGCGGGGTCAGGGAGCCGAGACTCTCACCCGCTCTGGATGGCGACGCCGGTGGCGTCAGGGAGAGCGTAGCACTCCTCCCACCGGCCGCGATCCCTCGAACCGTCGGGAACCCTACCTCCGCCGCATCCAGAACCAGATGACCGCCACGATGCCGGTCCCGACGAGGTAGAGGACCACGGCGAGACCGAGCGACGCGAAGGCGTCATGGTTGAACGGATCGCCCGTGCCCTTCAACGGACTCCCGTCGTAGAGCGCGTCCGCGAGGAGCGGCACGATGACGACGAAGCTGACGACCCACAGCGCGAGCAGTCCGAGTGCGAGCACGCATGACCTGATCACGGTGCCGCGAGCCTACCCGTCGGTGGCCGCTGGCTCAGCCGACGTGTCGGGCAGGAAGTCGATGGTCTCGGCTATGGAGAGCCAGCGGTCTTCGGGCGGCACACCGAACGACTGGCACCCGATCGCGTAGAACACTGGGTCCCGTCCCAGCCAGTACGTGGACACGGATCCGAACCCGCTGTACCGGTAGTCGATGCGTATACCTCTGCCGGCAGGCAGGTACACATCCGCGAGGACGATGTCATCTGGCACCTCGCTTCGGGCTTCGAGGTCCCGGGCCATGTCGGCCGCCCACTCATCGAGCGTGCTATCGCTCAAGGCGACCGGGCCGACGTAACAGGTCTGATCGACGGTCCCACCGTCCATCATAAAGATGCCCAGTAGGGGCTTGGGTTCATCAAGCCACTCGTAGAAGGTCCCGAAGCCCTCTCCGGGGACCGTGCCCGTCAGGCCTTCGATCATGGCGGCGATGGTGTCGAACCCCTCCACGGAGTGGCGAACCCATAGCCAGTCGTCTGGCAAGGTCAGTGCGAACCCGTACTCCGGCATCTCGACGCGGCCACCCATCCCGACCGGGCCGGGGGATGGTCCTTGAGAGGCGGATGGGGCGGCGGCAGCAGCCATCAGGCAAGCCACCAAGAGCCCGACGCTGACACGGTGCATCGTCGCCCTTGTACGGATGGGTCACATACTCGGCGCGTCCGGTGGCCGTCAAGTGTCGAACGGCCTGGTGGACACATGCGATATCGCGACGCTGCTCGGCCCCTGACCTTCGACCTCGGGAAACTCCAAGGGAGGGGCTGGTATCGTCGCCGCAGGGGGTTACATGCGAACCATCGCTGCGCTCATCGGCCTCATCTTTGTCGCGACCATCATCGTCGCTCAGGACGCCGTCCAGCCATCCACGCATCTGGTCAATCCAATCTGCGACTGGGCCTTCTCGCGGGCCGTAGATGGAGCACAGGCGAGTCCAGCCGCGCCGACGATAGCCGTGAGCCCGGACCAGAGGGCGAGCCCCGACCCGAGTGTGAGCCCTGAACCCCGGCACTTCGGCTCGTACCTCGATGAGGCAGTACGGATCTGCGCGAGTGTCGAGGACTTCGAAGGAGCTGCGGCACTGCACCCAGAGGTGCTCGGCGATGCAGACCCCCTTCTGTTCCTGATGGATCGCTGCACCGACCCGACCGCAGGCTTGGAAGGCTACGCCACCTGCGGATCGCTGAAGCGTACCCTCGCTACGCCAGCACCAACGCCCTCTCCTACGCTGACAGTGGCTCCCACGCCGAGGCCAACCAAGCGGCCCAAGGCCGAAACCAAGCCGCGACCAACACCAGTGACTGAGACTCTTCCTGTGCGACCTCCGGCTCGCTCAGCCCCACCTGCCCTGGTAGCCCTGCCAAAGCGAATGACGTTCAAGTTCCCCGGAGCCACGCAGGTGCGCTACTTCTCGGTCAGTGGTCGATCCATGGCGGTCCTCACCGCCCGGACAAAGAAGGCTGCCAAACGTTTCTGCGGCAAGGGCACTCTCTACCGCCCGTGGGCCTGTGTACACCCAAGCACCGACTTCGACTGGGACTACAAGATCGATCGAGGCACGGGTGCGTGCACGATCACGAGGTGGTCAACACGCCTGCGCACGACGGTCTACTTCCCCCGGTGGACCAAACCGTCTCGTGTCCCGCCCGTGGTGCTTGATTGGTGGCGTACGGCCATGAGAGGCCTCGCCAAGCATGAGTCCGTCCACGTCCGGATCTTCAAGAACTACGCGACTCGACTCAGTGGACAGTTGGTCGGGAAGCCGTGCGGTTCGGCACAACGCATCGTCGATCGCTGGGCAAAGCAGATGGAAGGGGCTCAGAATACTTTCGACAGGCGCGAGTACTGCGCCACGCGCTCCTGTCGCTGACGGGCCTCGGGGCTACGTCAACCAAGAAGCTGCGGCACTGATCCACACGGCGGGCGGTCAGGCGGCGTCGACCGAGGCCACGAGCCGCCAGACCCGGGCACATGCGTACTCTCGACTCCGCTCGACGATCCGGTTTCGGCATCTGGAGATTCCGAGGGTGGGTAGTCCCGGGGCCCGATCCGAGCACCAGATGGTGACCTTCTGCGCTCAGATTTCCGCCGATGAAGGGGTCGCACGGCGACACATCTAGAGCGCCCGAGAGACGTGGCTCGACGGCGGCGCGGCAACCAGCCGATCCATACCGGACGGTCCCGTCGCCGCCTGCGCCAGAAGCTGCGCAACCTGCGCGATGACGTCGGGCAGTCCCTGTTCCAGGCGGTCACCGACGGCGGAGGCTCGTCGCTGTACGGCGAGCCCATCGGCTGGGTCCAGAACGGCTCCTGGAACAGCGCCCACGCGCTCATCGCGGGTGACCGCTCCGCGGCCATCCTCGCGGTGCGGCAGGACATCAGCTACCGCATCTTCACAGAAGGCGTCATCTCCGACGACACCGGAGCCGTGATCCTCAACCTCATGCAGCAGGACGCGGTGGTCATGCGGGCCACGTTCCGGGTCGCCTTCCAGGTGGCCAACCCCGTCTCCCGCGAGAGTCCCGACACCGCCACCCGCTTTCCCCTTCGCGGTCCTGCTCGAGGAAGCCTCGTGAGCCTGGTCCCTAGCCCGGGCGGCGCATCCACGCCGCCCGGGCTAGGTCCGGGTCTACGCCGGTGGACCGTCGGGGATCGCGCCGACCTGCTGCATCATCGAGAGCGAGTCCATCACGCCCCAATGCTCGTGTGCCAGCCCGTCGTCGCCGAAGCGGATGATGTCGATGAGCTGGACGTCGACGTGCTTCCCACTCGCGGGCACGCCCATGAAGTCACCCTCGTGGGTCCCGGTGAAGCGCACCCGCGCGACGACCTTGTCACCATCCACGAGCACGTCCTCGGCCTCGAAGCGCAGGTCGGGGAAGGCTGCGAAGCTCAGCTCGAAGAGGTCCAGGGCGCCCTGCTTCGTGGGCGTGAGTCCGGGCATCTCCTCGTGCTCGACGAAGTCATCGGCCATCACGGCGGCGACCCCGTCGACGTCGTGAGCATTGACCGCGTCGTACATCCGACGCAGCGTGGCGGCATGATCCATGGGGGTCTCTCCTCGGGGGTGGATGGGCGCGGAGTGTACTCCACGCCCCTGCGCTCGGTTCGGAGTCACGACACGTGGTGCCCGTCGTCCCATGACGACCCCACGCGCCCGCATCGACCTCCTCGCGTCGGCGCCCCGGTTCCTCGACCATGTCGCGCCAATCTGGCACTCCCTGCCGAAGCGGGCCCGGGGTCGCTTCGTCATCCCCGACCCTTAGCGGGTTTGGTCTGGTCGTCGCCGCCACGCCACCGGGCCGTCCGGCCCTTGACCCGCGGGGCGGGGCGCGGAGGATGAGGAGAGCCGAATCGATGGAAGGTTGCCTCGATGCGAATGCTGGCATCTCGTGGGCGTCCGACCATGCTGCTGGCGCAAGGCGGCCACTTTGGACACGGGCATGGTGACGGGTTAGGGCACGGGTTCCTACGCCGGACGAACGAGGACCCCGAGAAGCGCAACCGGGGCTCCAAGCCACCGGGACGTGGGTGCGGAGTCAACGCGTTACCCGTGGTCGCCATCGCCATCGCCATCCCGTTCCTCAGCGGGCTCACCTGAGACACCCACTCTGCGGTCTGGTCTGTCACAACGTCCGTGCGAAGTACAGGCGGAGACCCAAGGTGGCGTAGGCGGCCAGCCCGGCTCCTCCTCGGCGGGCAGGTACTCGAACGACTCGGCGATGGAGAGCGGATCGTCGGGACTTCCGTCACTTGACCGCTGCCCGTGTTCCGGCGTTGCATGGACAGCAGCGGGCGGCGATGACGTCCGACTCGCGCATGCGCAGGGAGGTCGTCATGCTGACGCTTCGCGTCGTCACCGTCACCCTCGTCTTGGCCGTCGGGTCGGCTAGCGGAGTGGCGGGACAGGAGGAGGAAGCCAGACCGTCGGCTGCCGCGTCCCCCGCCGCCGAGTCCACGCCACCCGCCCCGACCTGGCTCGACGAGCAGACCTGCATCGACCCCGACTTCAGATGGCCGATGTCAGCCTCGGGCAAGTCGGTCGGCGACCTGTTCAACTGCGCGAAGGCACTCGGTCACAGGAAGCGCTACCCGGACTACGACGCCTACGACTTCGACCTCCGGAAGCACTCGGTCGTGCAGGAGCGGTGCACCGAGCAGTGCGACGACGCGGGCAATCACATCGGATCGCGCTACCGCGCGTTGGGCACGGACCGCCTCTACGACAACGAGAAGCCGGAACGGGTGGTGGAGGGGTCGTTCGACTTCACCGTGGTGAGCACCCTGCTCGATCCCGACGAGGACATCTGGCAAGTCGAGAAGCAGGGCGTCCTCTGGGACGTCCACGCCACCCATGGGGAGTGGAGCTGGACGTGGTCGGTGGACGCCACCTGGGTGTCCGAGGGTGCTCCTGAGCAGCCGTCCCTCACCCAGTATCGCGGTGTCGAGCCGTCCGAGTTCCAACAGGCCGTCTGCGACTACTTCAAGTAGTTGACCCCATGTCGCGAGTCCGCACTGCCTCCATCTTCCGCGCCCCGCTCAGCGGGCCAAGGGCCGGACACCCTGCGGGGTGGCTGCGGCGGCCAGCCACCACCTGGGAGCGACTCAGCGCATCAGCAACCTGATGACGCCCCTCGCCAGCATCTTGAGACCATCGCCAGCGGCAGCCAGGACGAAGAGCGATAGGCCACTTACGCCCGCACCTGGAACGAACGAGGCGATCTTCTGGTAGCGGACGTTGCGATCGGCCCTGTCGGCGGGATATCGCTCCCACTCCTCGAAGGGGTCCACGGGCTCATCGCCGGCCCCGGCGTCGACGATCGGCTTGCGGCTGAGCTGCTCCTCTGCTCCGCGTCTTCGCTTGGCCATCGATCACCTCGGCTGGTACCAGGCGCTCTGCTGCCATCCTCCGCGTCCCGCCGAGAGGGTCAAGGGCCGGACGGCCCGGCTGCGATTCCCGAGGACTGTCAACGACGTCCGTGGGAACGACTGCTGGACCACCGGTACCCACATCCGTACGACATCGGCGCCGGCGGACCCATTGGCGTGTTGCGCGCGGCCGAGGTTCCCGGATCACGCCGTATCGATGCGGAAACCCGGTCGCCAGACCATCGCCTGCGGCGAGCGCTGCCGCTCGCGGACGAGACGCTGCCGAGCGCGGTCCGGCCCAGGTCGTCCCGCGGTTCCGGGCGACCCAGCGAGTCAGCGCTGCCTCGTCGCCGCCTACGAACCCGGGACGGCCGTCGGCTCGGGGTCGAGTCCCGGTGCGGCGATCTCGACAGCCGACAGACGGTCGCGCCCGCTCTCGAGGAGGAAGCGCTCGACCGAGCGCTCGGGATCATCGAGGTACGAGAGGTGACTCGAGAGCGGATCGGAGACCGTGCCCTCGAACGCCACCAGCAGGCGCGGCATGCCCTCGGGCGTCAGCCGCTCGATCCCGAAGCCGTGATAGCCGAGGCCACCCGACGGTGGCGAGCCGTCCACCCGAGGCAGCGACTCGAGGAGCGCGGTGAGTGCTGTCGCTTCCTCCTCGGATAGCTCCCAGGAAGGGTCGGGCCGGCCGGAGTAGAGGCCGAGCGAGACAGTCGTGGTGGGACTCGCGACCAAGACGTCGAAGGTCGTGGCCGGGGAGGCGCTGGCAGCGGGCAGGGGTGACGGTGATGGTGACTGAGCCAGCGCTCCAGGGCTGGCCATGATGGCAGCCCCGAAGGTGATGACGATGGCCAGGCGGCCAGCCTGGTGCTTCGACGGAGCACCCACCCGATGTCGAGTCATCGAAGACATCCTCCCGGTCATGCGACGAGCTCGCCTGGGCAGCGAGCGGCCCGCCTCTGGACGTCGATGCTACAGCCCCGGCGGGTGGCGGGCCTGCGGCGACATCCACCCGATAGCCCGAGTCCCGTCTCGGCTGACCGGAACCGGTCCCGGTCAGGCGGCGTCTAAGTGGCACGGGGCGGCGATCTCCGCCGGACGCCCCCGCCGAACGACCTCATGACCCCTGGAGGAACGACCACCGTGAACAGCTCTCTCTCCCTTGTGCACCCCAGCCGGCGCGTGCTCGCTGCCGGTCTTGCCGCGGGCCTGCTCGCTGCCTCCCTCTTGGGCACGGCCGCGGTGAGCGCCCAGTCCTCGACCGACAGCGACGAGACCGTGCGCTCCATCAACGTCTCCGGTGTCGGTCGCGTCAAGGCCGCGCCCGATGTGGCGGACATCAGCCTCGGCGTGACCATCCGGGACAAGGGTGCGGGTGGAGCCTCGCAGCAGGCCGCCGAGGCCATGGATGCGGTCGTCGCGGCCCTGCTCGCGATGGGCATCGCGGAGGCGGACATCCAGACCACCAGCCTGAGCCTCAATCCTGTTTACAACTGGGAGTCCGAGACACCCGAGATCACCGGCTGGGAAGCCAACAACATGGTCAACGTGACCATCCGCGACATCGACTCGGTCGGTGATGTGGTCGACAGCGCCACCGCCGCGGGTGCCAACAGCATCAACGGCATCAGCTTCCGCGTCGAGGACCCGGCCGAAGCTGAAGCGGCGGCGCGCGGTGCCGCGGTCGCCGACGCCCAGGCCAAGGCCGACCAGCTTGCCGCCGATGCCGGCGTCGAGATCATCGGCATCGTCACCATCAGCGAGTCCGGTGGCCAGCAGCCCCAGCCGCTCTACATGGATGGTGAGATGGCGATGGGCGAGGCCATGGATACGATGGCCAAGACCCCCATCCTGCCGGGTGAGGTCGAGCTCTCGGTCGACGTCTTCATCCAGTACGAGATCGCCTGACCACCGCCGTCCCTGGGCTGCGCTCGGCACGCCAAGAAGGGGCAGAGACATCGAGAGCTGGGAGTCGATCCCGGCTCTCGTGCTGGACTTGACCGCGAGCTCGCGGCGGACCATCCGGTGCCGCTCGTACTCGATGGCGAGCGGCTACCCGCCCAGCCGGGCGTCCTCTGCGCGAGCTGCAACGCGCGCAAGGGCCTGAGTCAGCGGCGCGTACGAGCGCGGCGGCGAGGAGGGACGTGGCCGCGGCATGCCGGAGACCGTGGAAGGGCGGTTGGGGAGGCCGGCCTGAGATAGCGCGAAGATCCTGGTTGACACCATCATAGTACAACCGTATGGTTGTACTGTTATGCAGGCGATGTCGCCGGACTTTGACCGGATCTTCGGGGCGCTCTCGGACGCTACGCGTCGGGACATCATCCGCCGCGCGATGGCAGGCGAGGAGGGCGTCCTCGAACTCGCGCAGCACTACCCCATGAGCTTCGCTGCCGTTCAGAAGCACGTCAGCGTGCTCGAGCGGGCCGGATTGGTCACGAAAGAGCGTGTCGGGCGTCGCAAGCTGGTCCGCACCGACATCGAGGGGCTCGCAATCGCGAGACGCCTCCTGGACCAGTACGAGGAGCTGTGGCGCGGGCGGATCGATCGCATGTCCGACCTCATCGCCACCGAGAAGGAGACTCATCCATGACCGTCACCGCCGTCCGCAAGGACCTTGCTGCTCGCACCATGGTGCTCGACGCCGAGTTCGAGGCCTCGCCCGATCGGGTCTGGCAGCTCTGGTCCGATCCCCGCCAGCTCGAGCGATGGTGGGGCCCGCCGACCTATCCGGCCACCGTGACCTGCCACGACCTGCGCACTGGTGGTCGTGTCGAGTACCACATGACCGGACCCGAGGGCGACCAGCCACGAGGCTACTGGGAGATCGTCGAGGCCGAGCCGCCACGTCGACTCATCTTCCGCGATGGCTTCGCCGACGCTGATGGTTCACCGAACTCCGACATGCCACTGACGGAGGCCCGCATCACGATCCAGGAGATCGGTGGCGGGCGCACGCGGATGTCGATCATGAGCATCTTCCCCGACGCCGCCGCCATGGAGCAGTTGATCGCCATGGGCATGGAGGAGGGCCTGAAGCAGGCCGTCGGCCAGATCGACGACATCCTGGCGCAGGGCGTCGCCGTCTCGACGGCCGGCCGATGAGGTCGCCGTCACGATGCAGCTGTCATGGCCCCATTCCAGAGCCCCTCGAGGAGCGCGACGATGACTGAGTCGGTGACTCAGACGTTGGACGTGCCGGGAGCGACGCTGACCTACGATGTCCGGGACGGCGATCCCCGGGCCGACCCTGTGCTGCTGCTGATCGGGTCGCCTATGGGCGCTGGCGGCTTCGGCACCCTGGCCGGACATTTCCCGGACCGCACGATCGTTACCTACGACCCCCGCGGTGTCGAGCGCAGCCGACGGACCGACGGCGCCGCGGAATCCACGCCCGACGAGCATGCCGACGACCTGCACCGGATCATCTCGGCGCTGGCCTCCGGGCCTGTGGACATCTTCGCGAGCAGCGGCGGTGCGGTGAACGCGCTGGCCCTCGTGGCCCGGCACCCGGAGCAAGTCCACACGCTCGTCGCCCACGAGCCGCCCACCGCGCAGATGCTGCCGGACCAGGAGCCGGCGCTGGCCGCCTCCATCGACGTTCACGAGACGTACCAGCGGAGGGGGTTCGGCCCGGGTATGGCGAAGTTCATCGCGCTCGTCAGCCACCGGGGCCCGATCACGGCCGACTTCGTGGCCCAGCCAGATCCCGATCCAGCGACGTTCGGTCTGCCCACCGAGGACGACGGTTCCCGGGACGATCCCTGCTCGGGCAGAACATCGTGACGTGCACCCACTACCAGCCCGACCTCGACGCTCTTCGGGCGGCGTCGACCCGCATCGTCATGGCCGCCGGAGCCACGAGCCTGGGCATCCTGGCGAACCGCGCGTCGGTGGCGCTGGCCGAACGGCTCGGGACGACGCCCGTCACGTTCCCCGGCGGGCACGACGGGTTCCTCGGTGGCGAATATGGCCAGATGGGCGAGCCCGATGCGTTCGCCATCGCACTGCGTCGGGTGCTCAGCGAGGCCTGAGTCACTCCCCGAATCTCACCCCTCCGCCCCCCACCAACGAGGACAACCCATGCACAAGCCATACCCCTGCCTCTGGTTCGATGGCACGGCCGAGGAGGCCGCCGACTTCTACATCTCGTTGCTACCCGACAGCCGGATCGATAGGGTCTGGCGCTCCCCGGCCGACACACCCAGCGGACCGGCGGGCATGGTGCTGACGGTCGACTTCATCCTTGCCGGTCAGCGCTTCCAGGGCCTCAACGGCGGTCCGGACTTCCACTTCGACGAGGCCGTGTCCTTCGTCATCGAGTGCGACGACCAGGCTGAGGTCGACCACCTCTGGGAGGCCCTCGCTGCCGACGGTGGCCAACCTGGCCCATGCGGCTGGATCAAGGACCGCTTCGGGCTATCCTGGCAGATCGTGCCGCGCCGCCTGAACGAGCTCGTGAGCGATCCAGACGAGGGTCGTGCGCGTCGCGCCATGGAGGCCATGCTGAAGATGGGCAAGATCGAGATGGGGGAGTTGGAGCGCGCGGCCGACACTGGCTAGCCTGCACCGCCCCGCCGGGCGCGCCCTGGGCCCTGTCGGTGGCATCAGGGCATCCTGTGCTGACCCTACCCTCGAAGTAGAGGGCTACCAGACGATGCGATGCGAACTCACACCCGATGCCGTGGATCTCGGTCTCGGTGCGGCGATACCAGCGCAGCTGGAGGCCGGGGGTCACGCAGGTGGGCTTGGTCGGGGCGAGAGGGGTGGCGCCTCCGGCACCGGCCTTCAGATCGTCCGCTTCTCTGCGCCCCGACCCACCGATCAGGGGACCATGTCGAACCACTGTCGGAGAAGACGAACCCATTCATCGCCCGACTGAACAGGTTGTTCGGACCACTCGCCGTTGCGGCGCAGCTTGAGGCGGTCCTCGAGCAGCGTCACGCGATCCGGCCCGCCGTCCAGGAGGCGCGTCGCGAACCGCTTCTGGCGCCACCTCTGCTGCGGGTCGCTCCGCTTGCGTTCCGACACTTCGACGAAATCGTCGGCACCGAATGCGCCCGACCCGAACCGATACTGCGGCTGGGGACCGTCCGGCCCGTCGAAGATGAGCGTCGTCTGCTCCCCGGCGAACTCGAAACGGTATGAGCCCGATCCGCCATCGTGGGGGCCTGGATCGTCCAGCGGCAACGGACGGACGAACGAGTCTCCGAACCCAACATCAACCAGGTAGGGGCGTTCCAACGCAACCTCGAGCGCCAAGTGAGCGAGCTCCATCGAGCCGGGCGACAGCAAGACGGTCGCCCCCAGCTGCTTGACCAGGAAGCCCAGCTCGCCGAGCAGCCAGGCGAAGGCCCCATTGAGCTCGTAGCACCACCCGCCTCGGCCACGGTCGATCGATCTTCGGGACCGACCAGCCGATGTCGGTGCGGACCTCTCGCCCGGCGAATACGTCGAGACTGTCGAACGGCACCCGGGTGAGGTGCGCCCGCTGGAGTCGCTCGAGCCCGTCGACGGAGCGAGCGACCGGCTCGTCGATCCCGATCCTCGCCAGGTAGGCCCTAGCGCGGGGTGTCGTCACGGTCACCCACATCGATCAACAGAGTGCACATGACGACCAGCGTAGCGTTCGAACGCTACGATCACCGCGGCGGTCGCGTCTACGCCCACAGAAACCGGGCGGCCCGAGCCATTACGGCCTGAGATCCCACTCTGATCATCCCCTCGTTTCGCATGGCACCCGCTCCCACGCAGCCACCCCGCCGGGCCGTCCGGCCCTTGACCCGCTGAGCCGGGCGCCGAGGATGGGTGTATCCGCATAGGGGGGACTCCGATGCGACGCACGGCCGTGGCCCTGCTCGGCTGTCTCTTGGCCGCCGGAGCGGGTGACCGCAGTGCTGGCACAGACGCCCGAGCCGCCGCCGTACCCCGAAGGGACCGGCGCCATCTTCGAGCAGGTCGGATCGGATCATCGATGTGGCGTGTCATCGAGCCCGATCTCGCCTGCGACCAGGAGCCACTCGACTCGCACGAAAGCCTGGCGGTCGCACCCGACGGCGGGGCTTGGTACCTCGACAAGGTGCGAGGCATCAGGGAACTCGGGTCCTGCTCGGTGCTGGGTCCACGCGGCTCGTTCCGGACACGGGCGCAGGCCCTCGCTCCCGACGGCACCGTCTGGGTGCTCGACGAGCTGCGATGAAGAGGCCTGCTACTTGGCGTTGGACGTGGCCCCCGATGGCACCGTGTGGCTGTGGGCTGACATCGTCTCGGCGCACGACGGGGTCGCCTGGACGCACTACCCGGAGGCTGAGCTCCTGCTCGGCTTCGGCCCGGAAGGCGTCGCATGGGTGGCTGGCCGGGATGGACGCTACGTCATCCGTCCCTGAACGGCTCTGCCTAGGACGCGGAGGATGAGTGGGGCGCAGCAGAGGAGCAAGGTGGAGCGAGAGTCACGAGGCATCCGCACCAGGAGCGACCCCAAGCGGCCGCACGCGAAGGCTAGCCGGTGTGACCGCTTCGGGATCGGGCTCGTGCTCGGACTCACTCTTGCCGGCTTCGCCTGCCTCGGGTCGTACCTGCTCGGGGTCGGCTACGAATGGAGGGGGTGGCTCTTCGTCGCACCCTTCCTGTCGGCGGCTGGGTTCGCGCTCGCGTTCGGCGCATCCATGCGCCCCGTTCACGGGCTCGTCGCGAGCGCCGTCCTTGCCGCAGCGCTCATCGTCGCGTTCGGGTTGGGGCTCGACGCTGGGTACATGTTCAGCGACCCAGCCATCGGGCAGGGCTACGAGACCTGGGTGATGCTCTCGCTGATCGCTGTACCCATGGCCTGGTTCATCGGCGTCGTCGTCAGGTACCGGTGGCCTCGGACGAGGCGCGGCCGGGCCGGTCCACCCTAGCCGCGCGGCGTCGTGCCGTCCGCCCTTGACCCGCTGACCGGGGCGGGGAGGATGGGAGACGTTGCGGAGAACGGAGCGCGTACGCGCGCAGAGTATCGACGGACACCTCCGAGGTGACGGTGAGGCCCTGGTGCTGGCTGGTGGATGGAGATCGGTCGAACAGGAACTCGAGGCGGTCGATGGGGAGCGCCACGTCGCCAGGCTTCATCTACCAAGCGGGTTCCTCGGTGATGCTGCCGTCGGGCTGTCTGACCGGCCTCTGGGGCCTGGGCTTCAGCCAGCTGCTGCCGGATACCAGACCTGCCGAATCCAACCCGCAGTCGGCCTGGCCAGCCGCGAGCCAGGTCCGCTAGACGGGCCTGAAGGCGGAGATGGTCGCGGTCCCCTCATCGACCAGCACCAGTGACGACTCGGGCACGGCCTGCCAGTGCTCTGCCAAGTCGTCGAGCGGTTCCGAAAGGACGATCACGCCGCCCTCTGGGATGGTTTCGTAGGACTGGTCGACCTGGCGCAGCGCATGCGGGTGCAGGCTGTGATACGGCGTCCGCGAGGCGCCATGGCTGGAGTAGCGCACGGCCCACAGTCTCTGCCCGTCGGTGGCGCAAGCGCTGAAGAAGACGGGCTTCTCGATGCCCGCCTCCTCACGAGCACGCTCGACGGAGCCCATCGTGCGCGCCAGCGCTGCCGCCGGATCATCCCGCAGCCCGAAGGTCAGAGCCAGGAAGAAGAGGGTCTCCGAATCAGTCGAACCGCCGATGAGCCCGAACAGGTCCGGGTCCACCTCGAGCATCAGCTGACGCTTGAGCCGCCCGAAGTCGGGCACCGAGCCGTTGTGCTGGAAGAGCCGCCTCGAACCGGAACGGGTGGCAGTTGGAGTTCTGGATCGGTGTCCCGGTGGCCGCCCTCACGTGGGCCAGGAAGAGGCCTGACTCCACGTGGTCGGCGAGCGACCTCAAGTTCTGATCATTCCAAGCCGGATGCGTCTCGTGGTACACCCCGGGCGTCTCCTGGTCCGAGTACCAGCCGACGCCGAAGCCGTCACCGTTGGTGGTCTCCACATTCTGCCGCGCATGGCGACTCTGGTCGATCAGCGAATGCTACGGACGGGTCAGCAGATCACTCAAGCGCAACGGTGGTCCCGAATAGGCAAGCCAACGTCACATGAGATCGCTCCGATCTAGGCGGCCGAAGCCGAGTCGGCCGCGTCCGGCCGGGTGATGACCAGGAAACCGCGGCTCTTGCCGGACGTGGAATCGATGCCTTGCAGGGCCGCGTGAAGCATCGGCGCACTGACCCAGCAGGGCGGTGCCTTGTAGCGGGCCACGTCCATGAGCAGGAAGCGGTCCTCGCCCTCGTGGTAGGCCGCGAGCGGCGAGAAGTGCCCGCTGCCCTTCTGGTGCAGCGTCTTGCGGTTGAAGTCCACGATGACGCGCTGGTCGGGCGACTTCAGGATGTCGACCAGGATCTGACGGCATGTCTCAAGGTCCAGGTCGCTGCCGAAGTGCGTGTCAACGCCGACGTGCAGTGCCTCCAGGAAGACCGCCTGCTGCTCGAGCGTGCTGCCACCCTTCTCGACATCAAGGGGCCGGCGATGGTGGAGGACCTCGTCGGTGAAGATGTTGTCCTGCGTGAACATCTTATAGGGATAGATCTGGGGCTCGTCGGGGGCAGGGATGGCCAGCGAATTGAGCACGGTGACGCTCGAAGCGACGCCGCAGTAGGTCAGGAACTTCTCACTGATGAAGTACCGGCAGACGGTCCAGAAGTGGCCCTTCACCGTGGCTTCATCGAACAGCTCGGCACCGCGCTCGGTGTCGGCGTAGATGATGGCGTCCTTGGCCATGAAGTCGCTCTCCTCGTGGATCTCGCTGGATGGTTGACCGTAATCTAGACGGTCTGCAGAACGAACGTGTGCGTGCGTGCGTGCGGGGATGAGCGACGGGCTGCCAGCTCCGCGACGGTGCACCATCGCTCCGAGACAGCGCGACGGGAGAATGCCGAACCATGAACGTGCCCGCGATCTCGGTCGGAGAGGGCGTGACCATGGCCAGGCGCTCGTTCGTCGAAGACGAGCGCTGTCATTTCCTCGGCACCGTCACCGCCTGCTCCGACTCGATCATCCGGGTCGAGGGCCACGCCGTGGTCACCAACGCCATCGGAAGCATCGAACGTCGGCCCGCGTCGCGCACACGGATCTTCTCCATCGCCACAGGAGTCGACGTCGTGCTGCTGGTCCCGGCGCAGGTGGATGTCGATGAGCTGGGCTACCAGACTTCGTTCGGCCGGCTCCTGATCACCGACGGTTCCGGGTGTGTGCTCGACAGCAGCGAGTTCGGCCGCAGTCGCTGAACTCCAGTCAGCGCCGGTCCGCGGGATCTGACCTGGGGTCATGACGACCAATCCCCTAGCACTCCCGATGCATCGACCATGGTGCCCCATCCAGCGCGCCAGCACGATCATGCAGGCGGAGGCGGACCCGCGACGGTGTCCGTCTGCGTCCCGGCAGACCCACGGTCGCGAAGACGTGACGCTCGTCGAGGGCTCGGTCACGGGTGTTCGCCTGTCGGGGCTGCGAGCGCCACGCCGGGATTCCTGTGGCTGGCCGACGACGAATGAGCGGCGCTGCGGCCGCCCGGGCTTCGCGAACCGCTTCCGGCGCACGCCCGACCACCCGATCCGACGCACCGGCACCTAGCGGCGGCTGGCGAAGCGGACCGTCGAGGCGCATGTCGCACGTCACGGCTGGAGCTGTCCAGGCTGGCATCGGGAACCGCACCCGGTGCGACCCGGCGAGCTCGCGGCCGACCATCCGGTGCCGCTCGTCCTCGGTGGCGAGCCGCTACCGGCTCAGCCTGGCGTGCTCTGCTCGAGCTGCAACGCGCGTAAGGGGTTGGGTCAGCGGCGGCGGTGAGCCTCGCACTGTCCCGGTCTTGTCGCGCGCGTGACGAGGTGACTATCATCGGCGTGCTCGGCCGTACGTCCGGTGGCCATCCCGGGAGTGCCCTCCTCCCCGCTACCTTCGCGCACTCGCCGACGCATGATCCATCCGCACGAGCACACCGCAGGGAGACTCCATCGCTCGATCGTGACGCACGCTCCGGGGCCGAGGGACCCCAGCTCCGAGTAGGGACAGGAGGGCACGATGAGACAAGTGATGGTGGCGGCCCTGGCCGTCACGGTCCTGATGCCGGCGGCCGTGGCCGCCCAGGACGAGACACCCGATCCGACCGCGGAGGTGACGCCGGACGCGACGGCCGGGACCGCCCCGGCGGCGGAGGTCCCACGCATCCGCTGGGCGAGCGGTGGCATCGAGCTGGTCGCGGACGACCTGCGATTGCGCGTCGGAGACGGGGTCGTGACCGCGCCCGGCGAGGTCCTGCCGCTGGGTACGACCTACGATGACCATGGCGAGCTCGAGGCGTGGTGGTACGAGCAGGGGTCGCAGCAGCGGCTGAACGTCAACCTCGACCTCGACGAGACCCACTGGTGGGTCGATTCGATCTGGGCCTACGACGGGCACGGCAAGGGCAGCAGCTAAATCTACTTCAAGGACCTTGCGGAGCGAACCCGGACGCCGCTCGCTGAGCCGCTCGTGGGTGACTTCCGGTTCCGTTCGACCGGTGCGGACCGCAAGACCTACCGGCCGAAGGGATCGGCCGTCCTGCGCCTCGATGGCCTGGCGCTCTGGGCGTTCATGCCGGGCACTCGCCCTGCTCCCTTGACCGGCTGCGACTACGTCGTCGATGACGGCGTGGAGGTCACCTGGGAGGAATACGGGGGCAACGAGGGCGGCTATTGGTCGACGGGCTACAGCGACGGCGTCCTGCAGGGTCCCGGCGAGCCGCTCGAGGGCTGGGAACAGATGACGCCGAAGGAGGCCGAGGCGGCCCTGCAGGCAGCCGGCCTGTGCTACCGCTTCGACCACTCCTGGACCCCGGCGCCGAGGTTCGAGGATCGACGCCTCGATCGCGAGCTCGAGCTCTACTTCGACCGGCGCTGCAGCGCCCATGAAACGGGCGAGCTTACGGAGGTCTCCTTCGGACCCGACTACCCCTCTGGCGAGCCCGACGCCATCGTCTACCTCCGGGTGCGGGAGACCGAGGTTCGGGATTGGCCCGAGCCGCCGCCGTACGGCACCGACTGCCCGTCGCAGTAGGCGCATCGCGAGTCAGCGGCGGCGCTGACCCGGGCTACCCACAGGGCGGGGACATGGGCGCCGGGGGACCCCGTAGCGTGTTGCACGCGCGGCCGAGTTCCGCCTGATTACGCCGTATTGATGCGGAAACCCGGTCGCCCGGCGGGATGCTGGTGGCCCCGTTCCCCGACTGGTCAAGTGCCGGACGGCCCCACGCGCTCCATGGCCGTCGCCACGACGCTGTGGGCACATCCTGCCCCCGGGACCCTTGGGCCTGTCCACTAGGGGAGTCGCCGGTCGCGGATGAGGCACGACATGAGCCGCCGCCCGATGCGTCGAGGCCGCCTTAGCCCGACGTTGTCCCCATCGGCAGACCCGGTGGTATCGGCAGATGGGAGACCTCACCATGGCAAGAGCGTATCGAGGGGGGCAGGCTCGGCGCCGCAGGTTGCTGCAGTGGCTCGCAGGGTCCCTCGCAGGCTGCCCCGGCCTGGAAGAGGTCTCCACGGAGGCCGACGGTGGTCAATCGTATGCTCCTGGGTCGGAGCGTACGGCTCAGGGACCTCTCGGGGGTGACACCCAAGGGCAGCGCGACCTCATCTCGATCAGGGACCGCGTCGGGTTGGGCTGCGTCCTGTTCCCCGGATGCGGCCTCTGCCTGGTCGCCCTGATGTCGTTCGCAATCGTCGCGGTCGTTGCAGGGGGGCCGTCAGCAGTCGGTGCCGACGTCCACACCGAGCCGGCGGAGCCGTTCGTCCGCGTGGACCTCCCGGCGAGCCTCGTCGCGGACGGCGCACTCGCCGCAATCGGGGTCGGCGACGCGGGCTGGGTCATCGTGGGCTGGGAGGATGCCGCTGGATCGCCCCGGCCCAGGGTCCTCCACTCAGTCGATGGTCTGACGTGGCAACGCTCCCCGCTGCCTGACGGACCAAAGTGGGGATTGCTTGCACACGTGCTGGCCCATGATGAGGGCTTCGTCGCCACCGGCATGCCCGGCGCGCTGTGGATCTCGGCCGATGGTGTCACGTGGCAGGCGCACGAGCTCGAGACACCGCTCGAATCCCCGTACTTCCATGACCTCGCCGTCCACGAGGGCACCCTCTACGCGGTGGGCTGCGTCTCGCTGGCCGAGCAGTCGTGTTCAGACATCGGGATCTGGCGCTCCGACGACTTCGCGACGATGGAGCCACTGCCGCTGCCCGACAAGATGGCCTTCGTGCCCTACGCGGTCGCTGCCGACGATCGGGGCCTGGTCATCGCCGGCTTCGGCGGGCGGACCGAGGGCGGCGAATACAGTGAGCAGGGCTACGTCGCCTGGACCGACGACGAGCGGTCGTGGGTCACGACCTCGTTCGGATCCGGCACGCGCATCGTCGCGGTGGAGTCCGGGCCGGATGGTTTCGTCGCGGTCGGGACCCGCGACGGTGACGTCCTCGCCGTCTCCTCCTCCGACGGCATCACGTGGAGTGACATGGTCGACCTGGACGCGCCGGGCTTCGCCACGTCCGCGGACCTTGGTCCGCCCATCCTCCTGGCGGGATTCGAGACCTCCGACGATGACTGGCATGGCCCTGCGATATGGCGCCTGGAGCCCGGTGGTGCTCTCGGGTCGCTCGCGCTCGAGGGGCTCGGGCCTGGGCAGCAGGGTGAGGTGCGGGGGATGGCGGTCACCGCAGACGGTGATGCGATGGCCCTTGGCTCGGTACATGTGGGGGGTTCCGAGGAGACGGTCCTCTGGCGCTTTGATGCTGACTGAGCAGCGCACACCAGACCACCCGGTCCGACGGACGTCGGCCTGGCGACGGCTGGCGAAGCGGACGGTCGAGACTCACGTGGCACGCCACGGCTTGAGCTGTCCGGGCTGGCATCGAGAACCGCACGCCGTCCGACCCGGCGAGCTCGCGGCCGACCATCCGGTGTCGCTCGTCCTCAGCGGCGAGCCGCTGCCCGATCGGCCTGGCGTGCTCTGTGCGAGCTGCAACGCGCGCAAGGGCCTGAGTCAGCGGCGGCGGTGAGCCCGGGGATCGTCTTCTGGCTCGCCAGGCTCGCGTAGGATGATCGTCGCCGATACCGTGGCAGCCGCCGCTCGCGAGCAGCGCGGAGGCGGCGAGCGATGGACCACGCGACCAGCGCCTACCAACAACGATGGCGCCTGACCGGGACGGGTGACCGCGACGGTCCAAGGCGGGAAGGATGCAGCCCGGGATGAAGTACATGCGGATCGTCGTCTCGCGGCACGGAGGCCCGAACGTGCTGAAGGCGATCGAAGATGACCTTCCTGAGCCTGCGGCCGGCGAGGTCCGGGTGCGAGTCGAGGCCGCCGGCGTCTCGGCGTTCGACCTGATGTACCGAAGGTCCGGCCGGCTTCCCGGGTCCCCCAGCGTCCCGTTCACATAGGGTGAGGACATCGTCGGCGTCGTGGATGCCCTCGGCGACGAGGTGTCCGGCCCCCCGGTCGGGCAGCGCGTCGCCGGTGGGACATGGGCTCGCGCCGGAGGCGGTGGCTATGCCGAGTACGTCTGCCTTCCGGTGGACGACGTGGTGCGCGTCCCGGACGGATTGGATCCGGTGGAGGCTGTCTGCCTGGTGGCGAACTACCTGACCGCGCACTTGCACATGCACCAGTGCGCCGGGGTCCAGAAGGGCGAGCGAGTACTCGTCCACGGCGCAGCCGGAGGCGTGGGTACCGCGCTGCTCGACCTCGGCAGGCTGACAGGGCTACAGATGTACGGCACAGCATCCAGGCAGAACCACGAGCCGCTTGTGGGCCTCGGTGCGACACCGATCGACTACCGCGACGAGGACTTCGTGGAGCGCATCCACCGCTTGACCGGCGACGGAGTCGATGTGGTGATCGACCCTGTCGGTGGCGCAAGACACCTCTGGTGCTCGTATCGGACCCTGCGCCGAGGCGGGCGGCTGGTATGGCTGGGCTCGGCGGCGACGAAGGGCCGGTCTCCGTGGCTGGGCTTGTCGAGCTTCCCGATGATCGGTGTACTCAAGCTGATTCCCGATGGCAAGCGCGTCCCGCTCTGTCCGGACCTAGGCAAGTACGCTGACACCAACCAAGGTTGGTACCGCGAGACGCTCGAGGATCTTCTCCGCGGGCTGGCTGCAGGCGAACTCAGTCCGATGGTGGCAGGTCGGATACCGATGGCCGAGGCCTCTCGCGCTCACGAGCTACTCGAGCACGGGGGGCACGTCGGGAAGTTCGTGTTGGTCACAGACGTGTAGACCATGAATACCGCTCCCTCATCATGGGAGCGAGGGAGGCTCACGCCCAGAGTCCCTGAGTTGGTGGCTCGCTTGCGGGTCGAGGGCCGACCATCACGAGCCGCTCGTCCCTGCGACGCCGGCAAGGGCCTGAGTCAGCGGCGGCGTTGACGTGGCGCTGACCCGGGGTACCCACAGGGCGTTGACATGGGCGTCGGGGGACCTCGTAGCGTGAGACGCACGCGGCCGAGTTTCGCGGAATCACGCCGCATTGATGCGGAAACCCGGTCGCCCGATGGGATGCTGGTCGTGATGGATGACCTCGAGGCCATGGCGCGCATGGGCACGGCGCAGCTGCAGGCGCTGGTCACCCCGCGCCGCCGTTGCCACGGGTGCGGTGTCGAGCTGGAGGCCCGACCGGGGCGTGGCCGCCCCCTGGTCTGGTGCTA
Source organism: uncultured Chloroflexia bacterium (assembly GCA_963705425.1). Lineage (GTDB taxonomy): Bacteria > Chloroflexota > Limnocylindria > Limnocylindrales > CSP1-4 > JAFMJV01. The sequence continues at coordinate 419,835 of CAVPJO010000001.1, forward strand.
GGCCCACCGCATCGCCATCGACCGCCGGCCCGGCGGGCGCGTCTGCCCGGGGCTGCGGCATTCCGCTCGACGGCCGGCGCCGCCAGGCCATCGTCTGCGGCGAGCGATGCCGCTCCCGCATCAGGCGCCAGACGCACCGGCCGTGAACCGATGGGCGTCACGTTCGCCCGCGGGCGCGACGGGGCGCCCACGTGGCGCGATGGATGTCGGGTGTCGGCGCGGCCGGTCTTCGCCACCATTCTCGGCCGGATGAGCGCGTCCGCAGCCATCGTCCCCGACCGAACCGCTATCCCTCCGACAGCGCCTCCGGCATCGGGCCGGGGAAGATCGCGCCCTGGAGGGTCGACCCCATCCAATCGAGGACGACATACGTGGTCAGACCGCTGTAGTCACCCTCGCCGGTTAGCACGGCCGTGAAGGGGGCTGCATGCTCGCCGTCCATCTGCAGACCCGTGCCAGTGCCTACCCAGCGTCCACCATCATTGGTGACCACGATGGTCGCGGCATCCAGCGTCAGGTAGGCACGTGGGAACATGTGCCAAGTCCCGGCATACGTCACGTCGCCCGTGATGCGTGGGTCGCTCGCATCCCAGGTCATACGCAACGTGACGTCTTCCTGGCGCTGCATCGGGTCCCCGAAGGTGACCGTGGGGGCGCCGTACCAGTCGATATCGTCGAGGGTGCCCGTGAAGGGAGCGGGGTCCATCGCGCCGAGCGGAGCCGGTGACGGCGCGTTCGCACAATCGGGCGGCCAGGTCGCCTGCGGTACGGCACCCAAGGATGCGTCATTCACGAACACGACGATCTCGCCGTGGCTGCCGAGCGCCGTCGACTCGATGGTGCCCTCTGGCGGGACGAGCAGCACCTCGGCCGGCTTGGTCGGATGCATCAGCCGATACGAGACGCGGTACCCCGCGTCGAGGGTCCGCTGGTGCGCGGCCGCGGGATCGAGCTGGAGGATGCCACTGCAGTGGAGCGGCTGCCCCGGCTCGAATGGGTCGGTCTCTACCGCGATCCCGCCGCCGGGCGGCGCAGCGTACATCCTGTCCAGCGACCGAGGGCTGACGGCGAGTGTCATGCCGCCGATGGTCAATACGCCCGGCACTATGAGGTCCGACTCCGGCCGGCCCGTGCCCACGCCTTCGAGTCGCACATCGCCGAGGACCGTCTCGCCCAGGGCGGCGCGCAGCATCGGCGCCTGGTAGTAGATCCACTCGCCCTGCGGATAGCCGTCATACGTCCGGACCTCGTCCACCCACCAGTCGGTGCCATCCGACCCGAAGTAGATGTTCAGGCGCTGGTCGACGCCGTGCTCGGTCCAGTCGACCTCGAGGGTCCAGTAGTCCGGGCCACCGGGGTCGGACCCGTAGCCGAGTGGCGCCCCGACCGTAGTGAACACCAGGTCGTTCGCCTCGAGCGCCATCGAATCGGCACTCAGGTGGACGACCTCGGTCCGCCAGTCGATGGCGGGCGCCGGGGTGGGGTCCGCCTGCGCAAATGCGGACGGGCTCCACAGCGCGGATACAGCCACCAACGCGAGGACCGCGGTCACGGTCCTGCCCTCGCCGCGACGCGGCAGGAACGATGCCTTCATGGAGTCACCTCCCGGCGTGGGTACGCCCCGGGCAGTAGGCCCGCCGGCGACTGCCGGCTCTCGCCTTCTGCTCGGTTCTGACGACACTCCGTGGGGGAACGGGGGTCAAGAGCCGTCGGTCACACCCGGATCCGGGCCGTGGGCGTCGAGCATTCGCACACCCGCAACGAGCAAGGCCCCCTGACTCGCGCCCGGGGCCTTGTCGTGAAGGCGAGAAGTCGCGCTACGCGGCGTCGACCCCCTTGCTGTCGCTGCCAGTCGCGCCCACGCTTGACATCGTGGCGGCCGTCCGCGCCTCACGCAGGCCCTTCACGTACGCGCGCCAGCTACCCGTCGGGTGAGCCCGACGTCATCGTCTACCTCCGCGTGGTGGAGACAGAGGTCCGCGACTGGCCCGAGCCGCCGCCGTACGGCAGCGACTGCCCATCGCAGTAGCCGCCTCAAAGCGGAGTCAGCGACGGCGCTGAGCCGGGCATTGACCCGGGGTACCCACAGGACGCTGACATAGGCGCCCAGGGACCACGCCGCCCGTTGCGCACACGGCCGAGTTCCGCCTGATTACACCGCATTGGATGCGGAAACCCGGTCGCCCGATGGGATGCTGGTCGTGATGGACGATCTCGAGGCCGGCCCGGATGGGCACGGCGCAGCTGCGGGCGCTGGTCATCCCACGCCGCCGTTGCCGCGGGTGCGACGTCGAGCTGGAGGCCCGACCGGGGCGTGGCCGTCCTCTGGTCTGGTGCGAGTCCCACCGCAGCGCCATCGGTCGCCGGCCCTGCGGTCGCGTCTGCCCGGGCTGCGGCGTCTCGCTCGACGGCCGGCGCCGCCAGGCCATCGTCTGCGGCGAGCGATGACGCTCGCGCCTCCGGCGTCGGCGGACTCGGCCGCCTGCTCGGTCTGAGCGGCAGGCTGCGCGAGGATGACCTCGCCGAGCGGTCCGCTGATCGTCAGGCGGTCGCTCGGCAGACCACCGACGAGCGCGTCGGCACTGAGCAGCACCGCGGCGAGGGCCGCGTCGATGCGCCGCTCACGCTGCGTGCAGTCGGGTTCGGTGATCGGCACCTCGAGCTGCCCGAGCGAGAGCTGCTCACCGTCGAGGGTGAACGGCAGCAGGAGCTCGTGGCAGTTCGTGACGGCCACGATGTGCCCATCGGTCCGGAATTGCACGCTCGGGGCCTCGAGCCGCTCGCTGATCTCGAACCCCGGCAGGCTGACCACCGTCCAGGTGCCTCCCAGCGGTGGCGGCTCCGGTGTGGTCGTAGCTCCACCGCAAGCGGCAAGGAGCGGCAGGCAGAGCGCGAGCAGGACCGAGCGTCTCACCCCGCCAGCATCGCCGGTCCGCCCGGCACGCGCAGGACGATCCGCCGTCTTGCCACCCACCCGAGGTCGCCTCACGACAGAGCACCCGAGGCCCCGAGAGGGAGGGGGCCGGGACCTCGGGTGCAGGGGAGTCGGGTCGGCGGGTCGGGCGGGCTATGACCGTGATCGGGGATCATGCGCTCCGATGATGACGACTGGTCGGCAGGCCCGACCGTCCCAGCGGGGGGCCTACCGTGGGGAAGATGCTGCGCGCCCGTGCTGCTCGGGTCATCCGGGTCGCTACGGACGCCGGTACGGAACGGCCGGTCCGTGTCCGGATGCCCGACGATGAGGTCGTGCCGAGACGACGGCGCCCACCCCGGCGCATCCCGAGGCTGAGCGTAGTACGAGCGGATGATCGCTCAGTACCGTCGTACGGGGGCCGCATGACATGGGTCCTGCCATGTTCACGGGACCGAGTGATCAGATCCATCCTCATCGAATCACGGAAGGAACGCCCGCCCATGTCTGGTCCTCGTTCGTCGCTTCGCAGACGTTCCCTCGCGGCCTCCATGACGGTGGTCGTGGCCCTCGCCGGTCTGACCGCCGCATCCCCTGGGGTCGCCGCGGCGGCCGCGCCCAAGTGCCTGGGGAAGACGGCCACCATCGTCGGCACCAAGAAGTCCGAGGTCATCCGCGGGACGAAGCGCGCCGACGTCATCGTGGCCAAGGGCGGGAACGACACTATCATCGCCGGTGCCGGCAACGACCTCATCTGCGCTGGTGCCGGAGCCGACGTCGTGCGCGCCGGGGGCGGCCGCGACACGGTGGTCGCCGGGACCGGCGCTGACGTGCTCGTCGGTGCCGCCGGACCCGATGTCTTGCGCGGCAACGCCGGGAACGACGTCATCAAGGGCGGCGCCGGTGACGACGCCATCGACGGCGGCCTGGGTTTCGATACCTGCGAGCAGGGCACCGGCAGCGGCACGGTCGTCAACTGCGAGAAGCTCGAGGCGCCGGTCGACCCGGTCGACCCGCCTGCGCCCGTCGCTCGGGCCGATCTGTCGGTAGCGGTCGTGGGGCCCAAGAAGGCCAAGTCCGGCCCGCTGACCTTCACGGTCCGGGTCAGGAACCTGGGGCCCGATGCGAGCGGCTACGTGCTGGACCTGGCCTACAGCAGCCGGCGCGCGACGTGCGCCGCACCGGACTGGACGGGGAAGCGCACGGTGAGCTCCCTGGACGCGGGCACGAGCCGCGCGGAAGACCATGTCATCACCTGTACGAAGCGGCGGAACGGCGCCTCGGTCACGGTGAAGGCCACCGTCGCCGCGAGCATCACGGATCCGAACACGGAGAACGACGCGGCCTCGGCACGCGCTGGACTGCGCTGAGTCCGCGGACCTGAGCCCACGTAGGCACACGGGCGCGACATGCGCCCGTGTGCCTATGATCACCGCAGGAGAGGCATCCTTCGATGAGGCCCGGGCGAAGGGCCCGACTCGGATGGCTCCGAGGCTGCACCGGCCCGGTCGGCACAGGTGACAAGGGATGGCGCCGGAGCAGCCGTGGCATCGACCAGCTCGTGCGATGTCCCGACGTGACCGCACACGGTCATTCGCTCGGTGGACGCTCCCTGAACTCCGCGCACTCGTCGCCCGATGCATCGCGGAGCGTGAAGCCGTCCGTCGTCCAGCGGACGTAGACACAGCGGTAGGCTCCGAAGAATTGCGCGGTGTAGCGGCCTTCGAACTCGTTGGTCTCGCCGACCCTGCCGAGGTACGTCGGCCAGGTGGTCACCGCTGCCCAGAGCCCGGATAAGCCATCGTCTGTCGCGAGCCGCGTTGCCAGGTCCGTCGACGTCGTGCCAGCGAACGCGGTCTGCAGCTCGTCTCGCAACGCTTCCTGGCGCATGTCCGCGCCGAAGTGCACGCCGAGCCATCCGAGCCCGACCAGCAGCACGATGGCCGCCATCCCCGCGAGCAGCGCGCGCCTCGATGGCGGCGCACTGGCGTCACTCGGTCGTCGGCGAGCGGCCAGTGCGAGGTAGCCGGCAGCGACGAGCACGCCGATCGCAGCACCTAGGGAATTGGCCAGCAGGTCGGCGGGATCGGGTGCGCCCAGGTAGGTCACATCCTGGACGACCTCGATCAGCAAAGAGAGGCCGACCAGCATCACGAGAACCCGCCACGGGCGGTGTGTCGCGAGCGTGATGAAGAGGCCCGCCGGTACGAAGAGCGCCACGTTCAGCAACCATGCCGCCTCGACCTGCGATGCCCGAGACCAAAGGTCGGCGTCGGTCAGCCAGCCAAGATGGGGAGGGCAGTCGGAGCAGGAGATCACGGCGCCGAGGTCCGACAACCACAGGAGCAGATCCCGCTCTCGGAACGTGGACGCCAAGATGCCGGCGATCGACAGGAGGCTCAGGGCCGCCAGTACGCGACTCGTACGCAGGCGCCGTGCCAGGGGCCCGGACAGCATGACCCCTACGACCGCCAGCGGCACGAAGACGGGCAGCGCCCCGGCGTTGATCAGATTGGAGACGACGCGACTCGCACTCTCGATGTCCACATCCGTGACGATGGCATATGTGCCTTGGCGGTGCGCCGATCAGGGTCGTGCGAGGTCAAGTCGTCGCGCAAGCGCGAAGCCGGACACGTCGACGACCGCCTCATGGCCGTCGCGGGTCCTGTGCGGTGGCTCCCTTCCATCGTGCGCATGCGATGTCGCACCGGATGCATCGACCCCGGGCCATGAACCCGGACCCGAGGTCGCCTCGGGGTCGAGCCCTGACGCCAGCAGCTCGACGTCCGAAAGCCGCTCGCGCCCGCTCTCGAGGCCGGATCGGAGACCGCACCCTTGAAGGCCACCAGCAGGCGCGGCCTGCCCGTCGTTCTCCCTCCTGGGCGAAGGGATGGCTCCGAAGCCGGCCACCGACCCGAGCGACGCGGGTGTTGCCCGGCAGCACCCGGAGAGCTGCTGGTGGCGGAGACTCCGTAGTCCTCCGGACACGGAGCGACGGTTCCGTGGGCACGTCCGTAGCGGACCGGATGACGTGGATTACCTGCGGGTGGACCATCGGATGCGGTAGGCCGTCCAGGATCTGGTGGCCTACCGACCAGACGCCAGGAGGAGCGGACCATGACGGAGCCGTCCACGCCGCGGGGCGACGCGTTCGACGCGCTGCTCGGGGCCATCGTGAGCGAGATGCGCGCCCGCCACTTGTCGTCGGCCGAGGTCGCGCGGCGGGCCGGCGTGCCTGTCGGGACCGTGCAGGAGCTGGGCCGCCAACGCCCGACGATGGTCGCCGCGCTCGCGCTCGCCTGGGCCCTCGACATCATGCCATCGAGCGTCCACTGGACCTGACCCGGCGACGGCCCCAGGGGCACCGCTCACCCGGCCGGTCGCGTCCTGACTCGGCCGGACGAGGAAGGCCCCGGACCCGCGCCCGGGGCCCGATGCGGCGTGAAGTCGCCCCACGCGGCGTCAGCCTCCTCACCACCGCTCTTGCCGCCACCCGCGCCTCGCGCAGGCCCTTCACGTAGGCGCGCCAGTGCTCGGTGCGCATCGTGCCCAGGCCGTCCTTGCGGCTGGGCTGCTTCGGGAACTCGTCTATCGGTGCTAGGTGCGGCTCGATGCCGAAGCGGGCACTGCCCTTGCAGCGGCGCAGCTCGGTAGTGGTCTTCCTCGTGGTCATCGGTGGTCTCCTTCGGTGAGGGCGTCCTCGATCTCGTCGAGCCAGCCCTCGAGGGACTGGCCGCCGCCCTCGTCGTAGCCGGTGCCCACGCGGTGGGCCTCGATGCGGGCGGTGCTCAGGCCGGCGGAGCGCATGGCACGCAGGACATGCGTCCAGGCATCCTGCCAGTCGCTCCAGGCGCGGCGGGCCTCCTCGAGCGCATCGGCCACCGCGTCGCGGGTGGCCGTGTCGGGGGTGCCGCCGTAGCGTCGGTCGGCGTGGGGTCCGCGTGGGTCATACCCGTGGCTGCGGAGCATGTCGGTGTCCATCGGTGAGTCTCCTTTGCCGAGAGTCCGAACGAGGCGGCCAGCGCCTCGGACTCGATGGGTCCCGCGGTGGCGATGGCCGCCACGGCGGCGTCGACCTCGCGCGCGAGCTCGGCCCGCGCCAGGCGGGCGCTGACCACGCGCGATCAGCCATCCTAGCGGCGGGGGGTCGTCAGCTTGGCCTGCTCGCGGTGACCTCAGCAGACGACGATACGCCTCTCAGCGGACGCATCCGGCCGCCAAGCCCGGTCGACGATGGCCCGCAGCCGGTAGTCGACCCGGAGGCCATCGGCCTCGCAGGTCGGCGGCGCGTCGGCTGGGATCGTGAGCGACATTCGTGCGCCCCCGCGAAGCGCCTCGATCGGCAGCTCGACCGACGAGCAGACGACCCGCAGATCCCGGACCGCGTCGATGTCAGCGACGAGTTCCACCCGGGCGCTCCGTCCCGAGACCGCTCCCGGCCAGGTGATCGTCACCTCCATCGTCGTACCGGCGTCGATCGGCGGCAGCGGGCGGACGGCGAGCGTCGCGCCGGCGTCATCCCATGAGTCGTGCATCGCGCCCGCGCCGACGTCGATGACCCCGGCCGCCAGCAGGTCCCGGTGCTGGCGGACGTGCACGAGCGCCGCGACGCGCTCATCGCGGCCCATCTCGATGTCCCACCGGGCCTCGACCGCCCAGGCCACGAGCGTGGTCCCAGCATGCGCCGACGGGGGCCCGAGCCTGGGCGCCGGTATCTGGAAGGGCACGTCGAGCGCCTGGCCGACGCCGAGCGTCGTGGGCACGACCGGCTCCGTGAACTCGAGCGCCTCGACGACCCGACCGCGGACCTCGACCCACTCCTCCCGGCTGATGACCTGACCCTTGCTGTCCCGTTGCTCGTGGCTCCGCTCCTCCTCCGAGAGCCGGACGCCGACGAGCCGGATCCCCGCCCGCCGTCCGTCGATGGGTTCCCGGGCAACGACCCGGACCCGCCCGCTGATCGCCTCCCCTACCCGGGTCGGCGACTCGACCTCGATCACGCCGTCGAGGCCGTCCGACGTCGGCCGGATCAGCTCGGCTGGGTCGATGAGCGGCAACGGATGGCTCCGCCCGGGCGCAGCGAGGCGAGGGCCGTCGAGCGCGTCGAACGGTGCGGGCGCGTCGCCACCGTGACCAAGGAGGCCAAAGAACCCGCCCGCACCATACGACCCGACATCGTCGATCGAGGCGAGGAAGCTGATGCGTGTCTGGCGGTCGTCCACGGGGCACGGCTCCGTAGTGAGTGTTGCCCGCATTGTGCGCCCAGACCGTGGTCCGCGGCAGGGTCGCGCGCGGACTTCGACGCCTGCTACGACCTGAGCCAACGGCGGCGCTGAGATGGGCGTTGAGCCTGGCGTTGAGCCTGGCGTTGACCCGGGCTACCCCAAGGGCGCTGACATGGGCGCCCGGGGACCTCGTAGCGTGATACGCACGCGGCCGAGTTTCCCGAATCACGCCGTTTCGGCGAAACTCGGTCACGTGAGCCGGAGGGACGATGCCGAGGAGCGATAGGCCATCGTCGTGGCCAATGGGATGCGCCCCGCCGACATCGAGGCCTGGTGGGAGGCCCTCATCGGCCCGGATCGCTGCCGCCGCTGCGATGTCGAGCTGCCACCGATGCCCGGCCCTGGGCGACCACGCGTCTGGTGTGACGCACATCATCCCCGACGGGCGGCGTCACTGGGCCGCACTTGCGCCGGCTGCGGCGTCTCGCTCGACGGCCGGCACCGCCAGACCGTCGTCTGCGGCGAGCGATGCCGCTCCCGCATCAGGCGCAGGCGGACCCGACCCGCTACTCGGCCTGCGCCGCCGGCTGCACGAGGCTGGTCTCGCCGAGCGGGCCGCTGATGGTGAGGCGGTCGTCCGGCAAACCACCGACGAGCATGTCGGCGCTGAGCAGCACCGCGGCGAGCGCCGCGTCGATGCGGCGATCGCGCTGGGAGCAGTCGGCTTCGGCGCCTGCTCGCGCTGCTGACCGTGGCCGCCTGCGGTGGCGGATCTGTCACCCCGGAGCCGTGGCCGCTCTTCGCCGCTCTTCGCCGCACGCTACGAAGATATGGCTCCACGCCGTTGACGGCACGCAACGGAATCTCCCCGGCCGCGTACCATGCGAACGTATGCCGTATCGTCCCAAGCCTCGTCGTCCCTCGGTCGGCCGGAGCGGGTACGGGAGCCCTCGCCTCGGATCGTATGCGGCCAGGCTCGCCGTGGAGCGTACGCTCAAGCGGAAGCGAGCCTCCAGCGGCCCGAGCGCACTGCTGATCGCCCTGCTCGTCACCGTCGTCCTGGCTGCGACGATCCCCATCGTCTCGGGCATCGTGGCCGGCGGTGCCGCCGGCGTGGTCATCGCCTCGCTCGATCAGGGCCTTCCCGACATCCGATCCTTCGCGGATCTCGGGTTCTCGCAACCGACCCGCATCCTCGACAGCAAGGGCAAGATCGAGCTGGCCCGCTTCTGGGACGAGCGCCGTGAGGTCATCGCCTTCGAGGACATCCCCACGCTCGTGCTGGATGCCACCACCGCGACCGAGGACACCACGTTCTGGTCCAACCCGGGCGTCGATCTCGGGGCCACCCTCAACGCCTTCGTCACCGAGGCCGCCGGTGGTGGCGACCGTGGTGGCGGATCGACCATCACCCAACAGCTCGTGCGCGCACGCCTGCTGCCGCCCGACGTCATCGCCAACGATGGCACCACCGAAGGGCTCTACGAGCGCAAGGCCAAGGAGATCCTGCAGGCCTACAAGCTGACGCAGGCCTTCCCCGGTGAGGAAGGCAAGAAAGCAATCATCACGGCCTACCTCAACGAGATCTCCTACGGCGCCGCGCTCGGCATCGCGGCCGCGGCGGACCTCTACTTCGGGAAGCCGCTCGAGAAGCTGACCGCCAGCGAAGCCGCACTACTGGCGGCCATCCCGCAGACGCCCTCCCAGCTCTACCCCTGGAAGCGCGACGCGCGCACGGGACGGTACCTCTACCTCGCCAAGGAGAAGGGCCTGAAGACCAAGTCCGGCAAGCGGCACACGCAGCTCGTCCTCAAGACCTGTGTCGACAAGGGTCCGGCATGCCAGGACTCGGCGCTCGTCATCCGACGGGACTTCATCCTGCGGCGCCTCGCCGAGGGCAAGGGTCGCTGGACGTCGCTGAGCGAGGAGCAGCTCAGGGCCGCGCTCGATGAGAAGATCGTCGTGAAGCCGACCAAGGCACGGCGCTGGCGGGCACCGCACTTCGTCAACGCGCTGCTGCCGGAGCTCGACCTCATCCTCGCCGACCGCGACCCCATCCAGCGCGGTGGGTACCGGGTCATCACCACGCTGGACATGCGAGCCCAGCGCCTCGGCGAGAAGGTCATCAAGGCGGGCGCCGTCCTGCCCAACCTGCCGCTACCGCAGTACGACAGGCAGATCGCCAGGCTCAAGCTGCGCCGGGACGCCGACTGGATCGCTCGACTCCGCGGCTCCAATCTCCGCAACGGGGCCATGGTCGCAATGGACTATCGCACCGGTGACATCCTCGCCTACGTCGGGTCGGCCGGCTACTACCGCCTGGAGACGCCGCGGTTCGCACCGCAGGTCGACCATATCGGAGGATCCCATCGACAGCCGGGCTCGGCCTGGAAGCCCATCCTCTACGCCACCGGCATCGACACCGAGCGCCTGACGGCCGGCACGTACCTGCTCGACCGGCAGGAGCAGTTCGGCCCGGGCTGGACCCCGCAGAACGCCGACAGGGTCTACCGCGGACTCATCCGGGTCCGCGAGGCGATCCAGCAGTCGCTCAACATCCCGGCCATCCGGGCCCTCCAGCGCGTGGGCATCAGCACCGTCCGCAAGTACGCCGTGAAGGCTGGCTTCACGTTCCTCGGCGGGAACACCAAGATGCTCGATGAAGCCAGCCTCGCGGGCGCGCTCGGCACGGTGGAGGTACGGCCGCTCGACATGACCGCGGCCTTCGGCGCCTTCGGCAACGGCGGAAAGGTCACCAGGCCGCGCTACATCCTGAAGGTCCTGGGGCCGGATGGTGAGGTCATCTACGAGACCGGCAAGCCCGTCACCACGCAGGTGTGGAAGCCGGCCACCGCCTACATCATGGCCGACATCCTCTCGGGCAACACGAACCCTGCCGTGAACCCCGCCTGGGGTGAGGTCTTCGAGCTGCGCAACACGCGCGATGGCTCACGCCGCGTGGCGGCGGTCAAGACGGGCACGACCAACGACCTCAAGGACTACTCGACCTACGGCATCCTGCCGATGCCCACGAGCGAGAAGCGACCTGCGCTCGCGGTCGGCGTCTGGTATGGCAACAGCGACAGCTCGAGCCCCAACCTCGGCTTCCTGCGCTACTCGTTGGACAACGCCGGCCAGACCTGGGTAGCGTTCGTGCGCGAGTACACGAAGGGCAAGCCCGCCCCCAAGTTCAAGCGACCGAAGAGCGTCATCCGAGCTTCCGGCTCGGGCGGGACGGAGCTCTACATCAAGGGCACGCAGCCGGGTGGCCCGCGGCAGGTGGACGTGCCGACGATCACGCCGCCGACGCCTGACTCGAGCGGCTCGTCCGACACGGGGTCCGCGGATACCACGGGCGGCGGCAGGGAGAGCACGACGAAACCTCGCGGTGGCGGGCCAGCACCGGCGCCCACCTGCCAGCCCGGATGGACGGACCGCCCGAAGGGTTGTGTCATCCCCTCTTGAAGGGTGGGCGTGGCGCACCGGTCATCGGTTGGTCTCCCTCGCCCTCCGACGGGCGGGCTCCGAAGCCGGGCCCTGACCCGCGCGACCCGGGTGGTGCTCGGGTGCACCCGAGCACCACCGGTAGCGGAGACCACGGGGTCCTGCGGATACGGAGCGATGGGTTCGGTGGGCGGGTCCGTAGCAGAGCGGATGACCTGGATCGCCGGCGGGTGGAGCATCCGCTGTGGTGGGCCGTCCATCTCGGGTGGCCCACCGACCAGCCGCCAGCAGGACCGGACCATGAAGCACCCGTCCGCGACGCGGACCGACGCACTCGACGCGCTACCCGGGGCCATCGTGAGCGAGATGCATGCCCGCCACCTGTCGTCAGCCGACGTCGCCCGGCGGGCCGGCGTGCCGGTCGCGACCGTGCGGCAACTGCGCCACCAGCGCCCGACCATGGTCGCCGCGCTCACGCTCGCTTGGGCCCTCGACATCACGCCGTCGGGGATCCGCTCGACCTGACCCGGCGCGAGCCCGGGGTGGGAGTCGTGTGGCACACGACCGCTTCGCCCATCGGTGCGACAGGGCCACCGAGGGTGCCGCTGACCGCCTGATATACATCCTTGTTGAGGATCGGGTCGATGATGAGCCCGACCCCACGGGGAGACCGGTGTCCGGCTATCCGGCAGATGACCGTCGCACCTAGTGCCCTATGCCGCAACGTTGAGGAGCGAATGATGCACCTCGGCCTTGATGCGCCAGGGCTTGGCCGGGCGACAGTTCCGACGATGCCAGCGCAGGTAGGCATGGATGGCCGCATCCTGCTCGGCGTGGCTGGCGTAGTCGGAGCCGTTGAGGGTGAAGCGACGGAGCGCCTGGAACTGGCACTCGATGAGGTTCAGCCAGCTCGAGTAGGTGGGCAGGTAGACCAGCTCGATGTCGTGGCGGGCTGCCCAGACACGGAGCTCCTGCTTGTGATGCGGGCTGAAGTTGTCGAGCACCACGATGAGGTGCTCATCGAAGCGTGCCCGCAGCGAGCGCAGCAGCTCACGCACCTCGCGCCAGGTCTTGGTGGCCCGGATGTGGCCATAGAGCCGTCCGGTGGAGGGATCGTAGGCGGCGAGCAGGTGACGCACTCCCGCGGTGCGCGTGTAGGTGGCCCGGAAGCGGAGCGGATGCTTGCTGGTGTGCCAACCCTGTCCCAGGCGAGGCTGGAGATTCAAGGGGCCGAACTCGTCGAGGCAGAGCACGCGACTGCCCTTGGGCGGGTGGGCGTAGAGGTCGAGCACGCGGTTCTTCTTGGCCTCGAAGTCGGGGTCGGGCGAAACCTTCCGCTCGTGACCGAGCAGGCCCGCGTCTGTCAGCGCCTCATCCGGCTCGTCGAGCTGGGCTTCCCCGAGCTGGGTGAGCTCTTCGACGATCCGGCGGGTGTGCAGTCGACCGGGGTCCGGGCACGGCTTCGAGCGCCGCATCGGTTGGGTCGCGGTCCACGGCTGGCACTGTCCTGGCTGGCATCGCGAGCCACACCCGGTCCGACCTGGCGATCGGGGGCGAGCTGCTGCCGGCCCGGCCTGGCGTGCTTTGCGCGAGCTGCAACGCGCGCAAGGGCTTGAGCCAGCGGCGGCGGTGAGGCCCGCGTGTGCCCGGGCCGAGCGGCACCAGCCGCGAGCATGAAGAACGGGCCTGGCTCATCGGCCAGACCCGTCCCGTATCCGTGGTGATCGGCGACTACTCGGACGCCGCCTCCTCATCCTCGGGAGCCGACCCCTCGTCGGGTGCCATCTCGTCAGCCACAGGCTCCGGCAGCGGTCCGACCTCGGTGCCCTCGGCGGTGACGACGAACTCCTGGATGATGCCGAGTTCTACGTGCGGTGGGTTGGCCATGACCGCCTGTACCTCGGGTGGCATGTCCGCTGGGTCCGTGTCAGGCCCAAGGGACTCGAGGACGCTCATGTCGGTCAGGCCCTGGGGGATGAAGCACATCACCACATAGCGGCCCTCGCTATCAAGCGGGAGGGTCCCCTCGGCGCTGGCCCCAGGTGCCGCGAACAGCGGCTCCCCACCGATGAACTCGACGAGACCCTCCTCCACGGGATCACGACCTTCCGCGTCCATGGCCAACAGTTCCTCGAGCGTCTCGGTCGTCTCGTCGCCGATCCGCAACAGGACCATCTCATGGACCTCGGCGCCATCGTTGCGGAACGTCAGCTCAGTGCCGACGGGCAGGCTGGTGGGTAGGCCGGTGTAGGCGTACTCGACGCCGCTGACCTCGACCGACAGGCCCTCCATGTCCATGGACCCATCGGTGGTGGCCTCGTCCTGGGCCATGATGGGCGCGGCGGACACGAGCAGCAGGGCGGCTGCGCCGGCGAGGGCCAGGGTGCGGGAACGGGACAACGCTTCCTCCTATCCCCCCGTCCTGCGGCACCACGGGATGCGGCGCCGTCGAGCTGCGCGACGACCCTGCTGGGTCGGTCTATACAGAGCGGGAGACTACTGCATCGAAGCAGTGGCCGTCGTCTATGTGCATGCGCACGACGACGATGCGCCCGAGCGGGGCGTCGGACAGGGCGTTGGGCCGGGGGTGGACCACCGGTACCCACAGGGCGCTGACATCAGCGCCCGGGGGACCCCGTAGCGTGTCGCACGCGCGGCCGAGTTTCCCGATTCTGGTCGATATTCGCGAAACTCGGTCACGTGAGCCGCGCACGCCTCGCTGCCGAATGCTGGGCCATCGTCGTGGCCAACGGGATGCGACGCGCCGACATCGACGCCTGGCGGGAGGCCCTCATCGGCCCGGATCGCTGCCGGCACTGGGGCGTCGAGTTGCCACCGACGCCGGGCCCTGGCCGTCCACGCGTCTGGCGTGACGAGCACCACCCCCGACGGCCCGCCCTTCCTGGTCGGCTGTTTGGGCTGCGGCGTCTCGCATGGCCTGCCGCCGGCGCCAGGCCATCGTCTGCGGCGAGCGCTGCCGCTCCCGCATCAGGCGCGAGCGGACCCGGCTGACACGGGAGGAGGCATCACGCCCACGTTCGCCCACGGGCGCCGTCGGCGATCCTGGCCAGTTCGAGTGCCTGGTTGATCGTGAGCCGGCGACCGGTCTCCGTGGCTCGGGCGACATCCACCTCCGACAGTGATGCGCGCGCCTGCTCCACCAACTCGCGACCCGGGTTCTCGTCGGAGTAGATGACGACGATGCCCTCCTGGCCGGCGTACACCTCGGCCGCGGCCGCGATCTGGACGGCGCGGTCGGGCCTGTGCTCGACCGCTTCGGTGGCCGCAAGCCCGATCAACGACAGGCCGACTCCGCGGACGCTTGCCACGTCGGTATGTGCCTGCACCGACTCGAAGAAGTATCGGCGTGCGAGCCCGGTCTCGTCGTTCCCGAGATGCGTCCAGGCGATCTCCGAGAGGATCCGGGCTTCCTCGCCGCGATCGCCGACCGCCTCGAACGCCTCGAGCGACTGTCCGTACAGGTCGATGGCGGCGACCGCATCGCCGCGACCGGAGGCCAACCCGGCAAGGCCGCCGAGTGACATGCCCGCGCCCTCCTTGTCGCCGAGTCGCTCCTGGATCACGAGCGCATCGGAGTAGCTCGCCCGCGCCTCATCGAGATCGCCTGCCAGCGCCTGGCATATCCCGGTGACGGTCAGGGCGAACCCCAGGCCCCATGTGAATCCGAGCGCATCGGCTCGCTCCGCGCTTTCCTTCGCCAGCGTGAGCCCCGAACTCACGTCGGACCCGAGCAGGGCGAGGGCCTGGGCGAACCCGGCCAGGCACCACTCGCGCCCGGCACCGAGCTCGGCGGCGATCCGATATGCCTCACCCCATTCCTCGGTCGATCGCTCGAGTTGCCCCGACATCCAGGACCCGAGCCCGACCGTCATCAGGGCGCCCGCGCGCCCGATACTGGGAGCACCCTCGGGGTCGAGCTCAAGGAAGGCGGTCGCGTACTCCCTCGAGCTGAGGTTCTTGCCACGGATGTGCCAGTACATCCACAGGTCGCCGGTCATCTGCAGGCCCTGTTCGAGCGCGGTCGCGTCACCCCGCTTGGCAGACGCCAGCAGCAGGTCCAGCGCGGCCTGGAGATTGCCCTCCTCGATGATCCCGCGGTCGACGGCGCCGACCTGGTCGCTTCCCTCGATGCGGTCGCGGATGTCACGCGCGAGCGCGGCATACCGCTGGGCGTGCCGCAGCGCGATCCCACCGGCCTCACCGGAGTCCTGGAGGCGCTCCCGGGCATACTCGCCGATCGTCTGGAGCATGTGGAACCTGTCGACCTGGTCAGCTGCCTGCACGAGCGCCTTGTCCACGAGCGACTCAAGCTCGTCGAAGCTGGGCTCGCCCGGCTCGGCGCAGACCGCCTCGATATCCTCGAGGGTGCACCCGCCGACGAAGACGGCCATCCGTCGGAAGAGACGCTGCTCCGACTCCGTCAGCAGCGCGTGGCTCCAGTCGATGGTGGCACGGAGTGTCTGGTGCCGTTCGGCAGTGTCGCGTGGACCGGAGGTGAGTACGTTCAAGGCGTGGTCCAGCCGTTCCAGCAGTGCCTCGGGTGACAGGATCCGCAGCCGTGCGGCAGCGAGCTCCAGCGCCAGGGGCAGACCGTCCAGGCGCCGGCACACCTCGGCGACCGCACCCGAGTTCTGCGCCGTCAACTCGAAGCTGCCCTTCGAGGCGCGGGCTCGCTCGACGAACAGCGCGACGGCCGGGTAGTCGATGAGCGACGCTGACTGGGCCGCGCTGGACGAGATCGGGACCGCGAGCGGCGCAAGCGGATACTCCCGCTCTGCTGAGATCCGCAGCAGGGTCCTGCTGGTGATCACGACCCGAAGTCCTGGGCAGGCCGCAACCAGCCGGGCGATCTCCGGAGCAGCCGCCACGATCTGCTCGAGGTTGTCCAGGAGCAAGAGTGCCTTCTTGTCATCGATCAGGGAGATGACACCATCGCCGAGCGTGCGCTCCTCGGCCTCCTTCACGTCCAGTGCAGCGGCGAGAGCCGCCATGAAGCCATCCGCCTCGAGGACATCGGCCAGGGGGATGAACGCGACACCATCCAGGAAGTCCGGGGCGAGCACGCGGCCAAGCTCGACCATCAGGCGCGTCTTCCCGACGCCACCGGGACCGGTGATCGTGACCACCCGATGGTCTCGGACCGCAGCGACGAGCGAGTCGAGGTCGGTGACCCGACCGAGCAGTGGTCCGACCAGCTCGGGGAGGTTGCCGGGCAGGCTCGCGAACCGCTCGCCCTTGCCCTCGACTGCCCGCGGATCCGGCACCACGATGCCGTCATCGGAAACGGCGAAGAGCTCCAGCGGACGACCGACATTCTTGAGCCTGAACCGCCCCAGGCTGACGACGGCCACATCCGTCCGGTTCCTGAGATGGCCGTACGCGGTGTCCGACAGCAACACCGCGCCGGGCACCGCGAAGGACTCCACCCTGGAGGCGATGTTCACGGCCTCTCCAGTGAGCCGCTCTCGCTCGACCGTCACCTCGCCGACGTGGATACCGATGCGCACCGGGACGTCGTCGACGACGAGCTCACGCTGGATCTCGACGGCAGCCTGAACGGCCGCGAGCGCGCTCGGGAACATGCTCATGCTGCCATCGCCGAGCCGCTGGACGATCGTCCCGCCGAAGGCCAGGTGATGACGCTCGACCGCCTGCCAGTACCGGTCGCGCCTGTCGACGGCTTGGCGCTCGTCGGCCTGGATCAAGGTGGTGTAGCCGACCATGTCGGTGAAGACCACCGCGACAAGCCGGCGATCGAGATCCTGCCTCACACGTTCTTCCTCGGCACATGGGGACGGGCTGGACCGGTGCGCACGAGGACCATAGCGCCTGTGACAGAGGTCGGCATGTCAACGTCGGGCGGCGGCAGGTCGCCGATTACCGACGAGATCGTGCCGCTGCGGCTCCCGACGGCATCGAGGCATCCACGTGCGGAGGACGCGTCCGCCCTCGGCCTCGTTCTGCCCGATGCGTGAGCACCGACGGGTTCTGGAGTCCGGACGGTGAGCGGCACGGGCCCCGGGATTTCCCTCGACTGCTCGATCATCCGTACGGTCCATTGCCTGACGCCCGTCTGACCGACCAACAGCCCGGATCGTGGAGGAGGTCCCCCACTCCACTTGCATTGGGCTAGGTCGGAAAGGACAGCCTGGCGGGCGCGGTCACTCATTTCAGCCCGCTCGAGCTCATGCTTCAGCCGATGACGTTCAGCCCATAAGAAGGCCCTCACCGCATCGATGAGGGCTCATGATCGTGCGACACCTACGCCGCATTCGGCTAGACGCATGTCAAGCAAGTGCTCTAACCAGCTGAGCTAGTGTCTCGTCTCACTGATGTCTAGCGGTATCGACTGATGCCCGCTACGATGCGAGTCATGGCACATCCACCAGCTCCTCCGTTGGTCGTCGACGAGTCCGACCTGGCAGCCCTGCAGGCGATCGCCCGCGCCTCCACGAGCGAGCAGCGGGCGGTGACCCGTGCCCGCATCGTGCTGCGTTCCGCCGAGGGCGGGCCGATCGAGCACATCGCCGCGCGAGCTCGGCGTGCGCGATCATGACCGTGAAGCTGTGGCGGCGGCGCTACGCTGAGGCCGGACTCGAGGCCTCGCCGACGCGCCCCGTCCCGGCCATCCGCCGACCTACACCCGCGAGGACCGCGACCGGGTCATGGCCCTGGCCATGGGTCCGCCACCCGAGGGCATGACCCACTGGAGCGTGCGGGAGGTGGCGAAGCGGACGGGCATGAGCCCCGCCACGGTCCATCGGCTCTTCCGGGAGCGCGGCCTCCAGCCCCACCGGACCGAGACCTTCAAGTTCAGCACCGACCCGGCCCTCGAGGCCAAGGTCCGCGACGTCGTCGGCCTCTACCTCGACCCGCCCGACGGGGCCATCGTGCTCAGCGTCGACGAGAAGACCCAGATCCAGGCGCTCGACCGCACCCAGCCGATGCTGCCGATGCGCCCGGGCCAGGTCGGAGCGCCACACCCATGACTACAAGCGCCACGGCACGACCTGCCTGTTCGCGGCGCTCGAGGTGGGCACCGGGCAGGTCACCACCGACCATCGCGTCCGCCATACCGGGGCCGACTTCCTGGCCTTCATGAAGCAGGTCGCCCGGGCGTACCCGAGCGGTGAGCTGCACGTCGTGCTCGACAACGTCAGCACCCACAAGACGCCGGACGTCAAGGACGTGGCTCGCGAAGCACCCGCGCATCACCTTCCACTTCACGCCCACCTCAGCGCGTCGTGGATGAACCAGGTCGAGACCTGGTTCGGCATCCTCACCCGCCAGGCCATCCGGCGCGGCAGCTTCGGGAGCGTCAAGGAGCTCGTCGCCATGATCGACGCCTTCACCCGCCAGTGGAACGAGGGCTCCAGCCCCTTCGCCTGGGTCAAGACCGCCGACGCAGATCCTCGCCAAGGCGGTCCGCAAGCCACCAGCGAATAGCGAATCGGGACACTAGTACTACAACGCCGGTTCTGACGGATATGGATGCTCCCTGATCCAACGCTTCCGATGGCTCGCTCTCGCCGCCGCCTTGCGACGCTGCTGGTCCGTCCACCAAGCGATCGCCACTGCCGTGGTCCAGGGCTGGCGCGGCAGCACGGCCTCAAGCAGCCGGCGCACCTCCGGCACCGACGCTAGCGCCCCATTTTTCCCCCCACTCGCGCTGCACGGACTTGAGGAAGGCGAGGGCCATCAGCGAGAGGGTGATGTGGTGATACCAGCCCCGGTAGCGGGTGACCTCGTAGTGGTCGAGGCCGACCTCGCCCTTGGCCAGCTCGAAGTCCTCCTCGATGGTCCAGCGCAGGCAGCCCACCGCGGCCATCTCCGCGAGGGCGACGGTCTCGGGTGCGTTGGAGAGATAGCACTTGATGTCGGCGTCCGCACCGGAGCCCACCGGGCGGCGCGCCATCAGCCAGCCCTCGGCCCCGGGCTCGCGGTGGATCTTCTCGACGACGCGCAGGCGCACGAACTCGTACTCGCGGGGACCCTTCTCGCCCTCCGTGACCCGCAGCCTCGTCCACGCCTCATCGGGCAACGACCGCACGATCGCCTCGGCGGTGCGGGCCGCCTCGGAGCGAGGCCCGCGCCGCGGCCGGCTGGCCGGCCGGCCCGCACGACCCGAGCGCGGCGGCACCTCCCAGCCGGGTCCGAGGTCCACGCCTCGGCCGTGCCGCGGACCTCGAAGCAGTACCAGCGGCCCTGCTCGGCCACCAGGCGGCGCAGGTCGTGGCTCTCCCCGTACGCGGCGTCCGCGGTCACCCAGGCGTAGGGTAGGTGACCCCGCCCGGCCGCCTCCCCGAGCATCTCGGCGGCGAGGTCGAGCTTGGTCCGGAAGCGCACGTCCGGGGGCACCGCCGCGCGCGGCGAGGCGCGCTTGACCGGATCGGCCAGCCAGCTCTCGGTGAGGTACAGGCGGCGGTCGACGAGGGTGTGGCCGTGGGCGCTCGCGTAGCCCAGGAACACCCCCACCTGGCAGTTGTCGACGCGACCCAGGGTGCCCGAGTACTGGCGGCCGACGCCCGCCGAGTGGCTGCCCTTCTTGGGGAAGCCCGTATCGTCGAGGACGAGCACCCCGCAGGGCGTGCCCAGGTGCTCGCCCACGAAGCGCTGCAGCTCCCCGATGCAGCCCTCGTCGTCCCAGGGCGAGTCGGACAGGAACTCCTGGAGCTTGCGCGGTGGCGCGCCGACCTGCTCGGCGATGTTCTCCGCGTTCTTGCGTTCGATGGGTAGGGTCAGGCCCATGAGATAGCGGCGACCGGAGGTCCGACCCTCCGTGCGTCGGAAGAAGCGCCCGAAGCGGGCATGGAAGGCCTCCAGCGCGGGCAGCAGGGCGTCGATCGCGTTCTCGTCCACGGTGCGTCCCCTCGTCCTTCGGGGCCATCACGAGTCGGACGACCCTCTGGGGCGCCATGATGGGCTCGTACCCGCACTAGGTCAATAACCGGCGTTGTAGTACTAGGTGGCGGAGTCCGAACACGATACCAGAGGCTTCGAGGGCCGTCACTCGCGGGACGACGGTGAGTCGTGCTCAAGGACCAGATCTGGTCGCAGGTAGCCACCACCCGCACGGTCTCACTCGATCGTCATGGCAAGCAGAGGCCCCGGCTCGATCGATCGAGCCAGGGCCCTGTCGACCCATCAGAAAGCCGAGGGTGGCGTGACTAGAAGCGGCGGCGGCCAGGCTTGACGGCGGCGCCCACGACGGCAGCCTTGGCGACGGGAGACGGTCCCGGCTCTAGCCGCCCGAGGTTCGCACACGATACCAGAGGCTTCCAGGGCCGTCTCTTCTCGTGGGATGTCAGCATGCCGCGTGGGTGAGTTGGCCGCCGCCTCCTCCATGGGGAGCAGGCACGCGGCGGCGATGGCGGTTGCGGGCACCACGGCGAAGTTGACGATGAGCAAGGCCACGACCTGCCGCATGTCGCGCAGGTGGAGCATGATCGGTACCTCCTGAGCGAGACGAGCCCCGAACCCGGTCTCGGGCTCGGGGCTCTGTCGTCGTCACTGACCCGTCGGGCCAGATGACCTAGAAGCGGCGACGCCCAGGGGTGACGGCGGCGCCCACGACGGCAGCCTTGGCGACGGGAGACGGTCCCGGCTTGACGGCGGCGCCCACGACGGCGGCCTTGGCCACCGGCGACGGGCCGGGCTTGACGGCCGCGGTGACGACCGCGGCCTTGGCGACGCGGGATGGTCGGAGTGGCATATCAGGCTCCTTCTGACTCGAGTGCCGCGTCGGCTTCGACCGCGGCGATGATGGCCTGGATGGGGATGCGTCCGTCGGCGACCAGCTGGGCACCGGCGCGGCGCAGGGCCGAGGCGAACGGCGCGGCCCACAGGTTCTCGTAGATGAGCGCGGCGGCCACGCTGCCGGGGGCCATGGCCTCCGCGAGCGTGACCACGTCGTCGGCCGCGAGCGTCTCGGCCAGCTCGGCCTCGATGCGGGCGAACTCGCCGAGGTCGGGCACGTCCGACAGCTCCATCGCGTCGATCGAGCCGTCCTCCTCCTTGACGATGATCACCAGGTCCATGATCCGGATGATGCCGGCGTCATGGAGCTTGAGCAGCTCCTCGGCGCCCTCGCCGGTGAAGTTCTGCTGTCCCTCCGGGAACTCGACGATCAGGTAGTCGACGGGCCCCAGCTCGTCGATCGATCGGTCATTCATTGGGTCTCCTCTGTGTGTGGTGTCAATCGTCAGAACGGCGTCGGGATGTGCTTCAGCGGCAGCCCGGGCCGATCGACGTCCTTGGCGACCTTGCGCCTGGGCAGCGTGACCTCCTTCGTCTTGAGGGGGGTGTACGGCACC
The DNA here is from genome assembly GCA_963705425.1 of uncultured Chloroflexia bacterium. GTDB lineage: Bacteria > Chloroflexota > Limnocylindria > Limnocylindrales > CSP1-4 > JAFMJV01. Next base: position 441,752 of record CAVPJO010000001.1, read on the forward strand.
CGCGTCAGCAGGTGGCTGATGAGGTTCAGCCGGCCGCGCTCCTTGTCGTCGGTGCCCACCACGAACCAGGGGGCCCATGGGGTGTCGGTCGCCGCGAACATCGCGTCGCGAGCCTTCGTGTAGTCGTCCCAGCGGCTGTACGACTTGAGGTCCATGTCGGTCAGCTTCCAGACCTTGCGGGGGTCGTCGATGCGCCCCTTGAGGCGGCGCGTCTGCTCGTCGGGGCTGACCTCCAGCCAGTACTTGATCGAGGATGATCCCGGACTCGACCATGGCCCGCTCGACGGCCGGTGCCTGCTCGAGGAACCGCTCGGTCTGCTCGGGCGTGCAGAAGCCCATGACCCGCTCGACGCCGGCGCGGTTGTACCAGCTGCGATCGAAGATGACGACCTCGCCGGCAGCCGGGAAGTGCTCGATGTAGCGCTGGATGTACATCTGCGACTTCTCGCGCTCCGTCGGCGCCGACAGGGCCACGACCTTGAAGACGCGCGGGCTGACCCGCTCGGTGATGCGCTTGATGGTGCCGCCCTTGCCGGCGGTGTCACGGCCCTCGAACACGACGCAGACCTTGGCGCCGGTCGCTTTGACCCATTCCTGCATGGCCACGAGCTCGCCGTGAAGGCGGCGCATCTCGCGCTCGTACTCCTTGCGGCCAGCTTCGCGTGGGCCTCGCCCGAGGCCGCCGTGGACGGTGCTTCCCGGACGTCTTGATCTCGGTGGCCCTTGCCGCCCTTGTCCTTCTTCCTCGCCGTCTTCTTCGCCATGGTCGTTTCCCTTTCTGGTTCTTGGTCCCGCCGTGCCGGCGGGTCGTCAGGCGGCCGCGGGGGCCGGGACCGTCGACGGCTCAGCGCGGCCGCGCGTCCTCAGTAGCTTGCGCACCTCCTCGACCACGATGAGCGACAGCGGCACGGCGATGCAGATGACCCACTGGTCGACCGTGAGGCTGGTCGTGCCCAGCAGCCGCTGGAGGAAGCCGAACTCGACCGCCAGCATGATCGTCAGCACGGACAGGCCCGTCGCCAGCAGCAGCGGGCGGTTGCCGAGGATGGACCCGCTGAACAGCGACTCGTCCTCGTCCGCGGTCTCGAGGGAGGAGAACAGGCGGAAGAGCGCGAAGGTGGTCATGCCCATCGTGCGGGCGACCACGTCGCCGTACTGGTCGTTGCCCCACGCGAGCACGCCGAGCGTGCCAGCGGCCATCACCAGGCCGACGAATACGAGCCAGCTCATCAGGCGTCGAGGGATGATCGGCTGCTCCTTGGGCCGGGGCGGGACCTCCATGAGGCCCTCCCGCGGCTTGCCGTAGCCGAGGCCGATGGCCTGGAACACGTTGACCGTGAAGTTGAGCCACATCGTCTGGAGCGGCAGGAATGGGATGCCACCCAGGATGTTGAGCAGCGACGAGCCCAGGAACGTCGCGATGAACCCGAAGAGGCCCGCCATCTGGAAGCGGATGAAGCGCAGCAGGTTGTCGTAGACGTCGCGGCCCAGCCCGACCGCCTTCACGATCGTGCCGAAGTTGTCGTCGGTGAGGATCATGACGGCGGCCTGCTTCGAGACCTCGGTGCCGGTGATGCCCATGGCGATGCCGATGTCGGCCTTCTTGAGGGCCGGCGCGTCGTTCACGCCGTCACCGGTCATGGCCACGACATGACCCTTCTTGCGCAGGATGTCCACGAGGTGGACCTTGTCCTCGGGCGAGACGCGGGCGAGGACGCCGATGCCGTCGATCTCGGCGCATGGCCTCGTCGTCGCTCATGGCCCGGAAGTCGGCGCCCGGTCATGGCCCGGCCCTCGATGCCCAGCTGGCGGGCGATGGCCTCGGCGGTGACGGCGTGGTCGCCGGTGATCATGCGGACCTGGATGCCGGCCGCATGAGCGGTGGCGATGGCCGCCTTGGCGGCGGGTCTGGGGCGGATCGACGATGCCCACCATGGCGAGCAGCGTCAGCCCGTCGAGGAGCGGCAGCAGGTCGGCGTCCGGGTCGAACGTGGCCGGGTCGAAGTCCTTCTGGCCGGTCGCCATGACCCGCAGGCCCATGCGTGCCGAGGCGCTCGTTCTCCGCGAGATAGCCGTCCCGGAGCTGCGTCGATCGGCACGCTCGCGCCATCGGGGCCGTGCGCATCCGACGGCGCGTGCGAGGAGCTGGTCCGGCGCGCCCTTGATGTAGCCGCGGATGACGTCCTTGCCCGAGGCATCCTTCATGCGGTGGAACGTGGCCATCATCTTGTAGGCCGCGTCGAAGGGCAGGGTCGCGACGCGCGGGTAGCGCTCGCGGGTGAGCGCCGGGTCCACGCCGCCCTTGGCGGCGAGGACGACGAGCGCGCCCTCGGTCGGGTCGCCGACCAGCGCGCCATCGCGCACCTCGGCGTCGGCGCAGAGGGCCATCGGCAGCAGGTACTGCTCGAGTGGGACGTCGGGCTGGCCGCCGGCGTGGCTGATCTGCCCGGTCGTGGAGTAGCCGTCACCGGAGATCGAGTAGCGCCGCCCCACGACGGCCATCTGGACGGCGGTCATCTGGTTGAGCGTCAGGGTGCCGGTCTTGTCCGAGTTGAGCGCCGAGGTCGAGCCGAGCGTCTCCACCGAGCGCAGGCGCTTCATGATGGCCCCGGCATCGGCGAGCATCTGGGAGCCCTTCGACAGGATCGCCGTGGTGACGGCCGGCAGCGCCGTGGGGATGGCCGCCACCGCGAACGCGACCGCGCTCAGGAACAGCTCCTGCAGCTGGACCTCGCGATACAGACCGAGCAGCGTGCGAGACCACGAGCGCGATCCCGGCGATGACGAGGATCTGGTTGGTGAGCTTGTCGAGCTGCTTGGTCAGCGGCGTCTTCTCGACCGTCGATGACCTGCAGCATGCCGCTGATGTGGCCGACCTCGGTCGCCATGCCCGTCGTGGTGACGAGGATCGTGCCGGCTCCACGGGTCACCTGGCAGTTCATGAAGGCCATGTCCACGCGGTCCCCGAGGGCGGCGTCGGCGGCGACGGCGTCCACCTGCTTGGGCGTGGGCACGCTCTCGCCCGTGAGCGCGGACTCGTCGATCTCGAGGGTCGCCGCCGACAGGATGCGCGCGTCCGCGGGCACGAGGTCACCGGCCTCGATGTTCACGATGTCGCCCGGCACGAGCTCCTCCATCGGGATCTCGACGAGCTCGCCGTCGCGACGGACCTTCGCCTTGACCACCATCATGCTCTGGAGCGCAGACGCACTCGCCTCCGCCTTGCCCTCCTGGTTCATGGCCATCCAGGCGTTGAAGAGCGTCAGCAGGAGCAGGAAGACGCCCGTGAAGAACTGGCCGGGCAGGAACAGGCAGACGACGCCCGCGATGAGCAGCACGATCTGCATCGGGTCCGCGTACTGGCGGGAGAACATCTGCCAGCGCGAGGCCTTCTTGGCCTCGGCGAAGGTGTTCTTGCCGTAGGTCGAGCGACGTGCATCAGCCTCGGCCGACGTCAGGCCGACCGATGGGTCGACCCTCTGGCCACTGGCCGCCTCGTCGGGCGTCAGCGCATGCCACGAGACCTCCGACGTGACCCCCGTGGCTGCGGCCGGCGTGCTCATGATCGGTTCTCCTTACCGGTCTGCCGGTCGAAGGACTCGGTCTCCTGCATCCGTCTCGGTTCAGCCATCGTGGTCGCCCTCATCTCGTGCCCTGGAGTCGTGGGCATCAAGGGAACCCGACACCGCGCGGTTGCGCATCGTCCACATGGGACGATGTCGGAGGACCCGGTCAGCGCGTTGAATCAGGAGCCGGTCCACCACAGGCGATCGCGCGAACCAGATCAGCCGAAGGGGTCCACTCGATGCTCTCCGCTGAAGAGACGTTCCGCCGCTTGACCATCGGGGAGCCCGCCCTCCTCGCGGCGATCGCCGACCTCGACGGTGCCGATCGCGCCGTGTCCCCGCTCGAGGAGCGCACCGAAGCACTGATCCGGGTCGGGGCCCTCGTGGCGCTCGACGCTCCGCAGTCGTCGTACCAGGCGGCGGTCGAGGCCGCGCAGCTGGCCGGCGCATCGCTCGACGACCTGTTGGCCACGCTCCTCGCCGTCGCCGGAACGGTCGGCTCGGCGCGTGTCGTGTCGGCAGCCCCGCGGATCGCACTCGCCGCGGGATATGACATCGACGCTGCCCTGGAGGGGACCGAGCGTCCCAGCCGATAGCTCCGTCCCGGGCCACCATCCGGCTCACGACTCACGGGCTCACGAGCGTGGGACCGCTTCCCGCCGCGACGGCGATGGTAGGTTCTACGCGGTACGGACCCGGAGAGGAGAGTGTGTGTCGCGGACCAGCGCGCAGCGACGGGCGCCACGCGCGTCGGACAGACAGCTCGACGGTCCTGTCCGCGTGCGCTTCCAGCCGTCGTTCCCGCTCGTGGACGCCAAGCTCCAGCGGCCGACGCCCGGTCCCGGTACCGTCCCGCGCTCGCGACTCATCGCACTACTTGGCCAGCGAGCCGCGGCGGTCGATCGTCTCCATCGTCGCGCCGGCCGGCTTCGGCAAGACCCTCCTCCTCGCCGAGTGGGCGGTAGCTGAGCGGCAGGAGCGTCGCGTGGCTGACGCTCGATGACTTCGACAACGAGCCGGGTGTCTTCCTCACCTACGTCGCGGCAGCGCTCGATCGGGTCGTGCCCATCGATGGTGCCATCGCTTCCGCCCTGGCAGCCCGCCAGTCGCGGATGCTCGGCGCCGCGGTACCCCGCCTCGTGGCCGAGCTTGATCGATGGCACCGCCCCGGTCTGCTCATCCTCGATGACGTCCACCGACTGGTGGACCGGACATGCCTGGACGCCCTGGAGTCGTTGCTCACCCACCTGCCCCCCGGCTTCCGGGTCGCACTCGCGGCGCGGGTGAGACCGAATCTGCCCTTCGCGCGGTACCGCGCGGCTCGATCACTCCTCGAGATCGACCGCAGCCAGCTGGCGCTGGATGTGGCTGAGACGGAGGCGCTGACCCTCGCCGCCGGACAGCCGTTGAGTCGGGAGCAAGCGGAATCGCTCACCGCGCGGACGGAGGGCTGGGCCGTGGCCATCTACCTCGCCACGCTGGCCCGGAAGCGCGGTGGCCCAGATGTGGTCGGCACCGACGACGTCTCCGGTCGGGACGGCTACATCGCCGAATACCTGCGCTCGGAGCTCCGGCCCCACCTCGACGAGGACGACATCACACTCCTTACGCGGACCTCGATCCTCGAGGTCGTCGAGCCGGATCTGGCGGCCGCCGTCTCGGGGCTGCCCGGGGCTCCGGAGCGGCTGCGGTCGCTGGCACGCCAGAACCAGCTCATCGCGGAGGTCGCGGGTGCGGAGATCGCATTCCGCTATCACCACCTGCTGCGCGACTATCTGCAGGGCGAGCTCGAGCAGCGTGAACCGGGGGCGGCGCCCCTGCTTCACCGTCGCGCGGCACAGTGGTATGCGGCTGTTGGGCGCTCCGAGCAGGCGATCGAGCATTCCATCGCCGGCGGCGAGGTCGACGCGACCGCCCGGCTCGTCGCGGCCGCCACCGTGCGGACCCACTACGGTGGTCACGGGGACCTGGTCGTGCGCTGGTTGCAGAACTTCGACGATCCCGGTCTTCGTGCGCCACCCGTCGCTCGCAGTGGTCGCCGCGTGGATCCATGCCCTCAACGGGAGTCCTGAAGCCGCCGAACGCATGGCGGACATCGCCGAGGCCTCGACCGGCAGCCGAGAGGCACTGGATGGATCGGCCTCGTTCGAGTCATCGAGAGCGATGCTACGGGCGGCGATGGCCCGCCATGGACCGGACGAGATGCTCGCGGACGCCACCGTCGCCTCGGACGCTGAGGGTCCAAGCAGCCCCTGGCGTCCCGCCGCATACGCGCTGCTCGGGTCTGCAAACGCGCTGGGCGGCGACTCGGCCCAGGCCGCGGTTGCCTTCGCTGAGGCCGTCGACGCCGCGCGCACGGCCGGCGTATCCCCGTACGTGTCGCTTGCGAACCTCGCTGTCCTCGCCATGGAGCGTGGGGAGTGGATGGATGCCGAGCGGTTCGCCCGTGAGGGCCACGACGCCCTCGATCAGGCGCGCCTCGGCGACATCGTGACGACGCTCCTGGTGCATGCGGTGAGTGCTCGCGTCGCCGTCCATCGTGGTGACTTGATCCGCGGTCGGCAGGAGCTCGTCCACGCGCTGCTGGTCCGCCCGCAGGTGTCCCATGCCCTGCCCTCGGTCGCGGTCGGCGCCCTGCTCGAGCTCGGACGGACCTACCTCGCGATCGGGGATCCAGCCGGCGCCAGGAGTGCAGTCTCCGAAGCCGAGGAGGTCGTCCGGCGGCGGCCTGACCTCGGCGTCCTCCCCGGGCACGTCGCGGAGCTACGCCGGCGACTCGACGACTCCGCTCGCACACTGGGCGGGCCCTCGACGCTCACGCCGGCCGAGCTGCGGGTGCTCCCGATGCTCTCGACGCACCTCACGTTCGAGGAGATCGGCGAGCGGCTGGGCGTCTCCCGCTACACCGTGAAGAGCCAGGCGATCGCGATCTACGGGAAGCTCGCGGTGTCCAGCCGCAGCGAGGCCATCGACCGAGCCATCGAGATCGGCCTGCTCGAACCGTTCCCTGGCCTTCGGCTGAACACGAGCGCGGCGGCGGACTGACGCCCCCACATCCGTACGATTTCCCGAACATCCGTATGGCCGGCGAGCTCGCGGCCGAGCATCCGGTGCCGACCGTCCTCGGTGGCGAGCCGCTATCCGCTCGTCCCGGCGTCCTCTGCGCGAGCTGCAACGCGCGCAAGGGATTGAGCCAGCGGAGGCGGTGACGTCGGGGTCGTACTCGCCGGCTTGGCCTATATGCTGTCGTGCGTCCTGCGTAGACGGAGCGCCGAGACGGCGAGCTGTGCGGTGATGATGGCCAGGCCCATCGGTGCCACCGATGCGATGCCCAGCCCCACGGTCCCGACGCCGAGGATGATGAAGGTCACCGGGGCACCGATGATCGCTCCGGGGACCGCTGCGATCATGACCCCCACCGCCAGCGAGGCCGGGATCTGGGGCAAGAGGGCGCTGACGAGGGCTCCGACCGTGCCGCCGATGAAGAGCATCGGGAACACCTGTCCGCCCAGGAAGCCGGCCTTGTTGCTGAGGCTGACGGCGACCATCTTCGCGAGCAGCACGACGATGAGCAAGCCCACTCCGAGGGCCCCCAGGTTCTCGGTCACGTACACGAGCTGCGAGCTGCCCCCCGAGGCGGCGAGCGGCACGGCGAAGGCGATGAGCCCGATGAGCGCCCCGAACCCGACCGCCGTCAGGTACGGGTTCGCGATGGACCGGTCGACAAGGCCGACGCCCTTGTCGATGACCGCGAAGACCACCAGCGTGGCGGCGGCGAGCAGGCCCAGGAGCGGTGCATAGAGGATGTGCACCCACTCGAAGGTGTACAGAGGGATGCTGTAGGAACCGAGCATCACCTGGCTCGTCACCCCGAAAAAGATGAGGTAGCCGACCGCGGCGGCGAGGAATCGCGGCACGAACGAGGAAACGTAGTCGCGCTTCGGGCGCGGGGACAGTTCGGTGTCCATCACACTCGCGAAGAGCGGGCCCGAGAAGACCGCACCGAGGCCCCCGGCCATGCCCGCCAGGGAGTTCTCCTGCCGCTCGGCCTCGTCAGCTTCCGGGCGACGAGACACCAGCCAGGCTCCCAGGCCACCGCCGAAGACGATGATGCCGAGTGAGGGACCCAGGCTCGCGCCGAAGACGAGCGACACCACCGAGACCGCGATCACCTGCACGGCGGTGGATGGATCGACCCATCCGACCCGCACGAGCGCGATACCTCCGGGGACCTCGCCGCTCAGACCTGTGCGTTGACGTATGGCCACGACCACCAGGGCACCGACCGCCACCAGCGGGATCCACCACCACTGTCCCGAGAACAGCTCCGAGGTCGGCTCACCGAAGAAGAAGGCGATGCCGGTCGTCGTCAGCCCGGAGTAGACGAGGGCGAACAGGCCACCGGCCACGCCCAAGGCCACGGCCACCGCGAGCAGCCTGCGGTACCACTGGTCCGCGATCGGTAGCACTAGGCACGATCTCCGTCGATGTCAGGCCGGTGACCGTCGTGGCGCGCCACGACGGTCACGGGGAGTTGCGCCCCTCCTCCGCATCGCGGTCGGCGGATCAAGGCGTGGCGGCCCCGCGGTGCGAGACTACATCCTCGTCACCGGGCGAGTGGAGCGGTCCCGTCGCCTCGCTCCCATCCGAGGACGCCTCCGGTCGAGCGCACCACCGACACCTTCTCGGACGTCGAGGACGAGACCGTCGACGAGCGGCGACCGCGCTGCTCCACCAAGTCGCCGGTGTGGCCATCCTGCACCTGCGCGAGCGGAGCGCTCGTGGCGCCATCACATCGCACCGCTGCCCGAGGCTGCCTGATGGTCGATGCCACGTCCCCGCCTCTGCGCCTGTCGGCCCCTTCGATATCCGTTCGCTTTCCCGAACACCCTCACGACCCCGCGCTTGACGCCACGCTGACCGCCCCGTAGACCGAGGTGGTGCACGGACGTCCTCCCCTCCTCCATCCGCGTCGGGCCGGGCCGGGCCCCTCGGGCAGCCGACGCGTACGCTCCGATGAACCCGCTCGAGCTCGTCTTCTTCGGGGCTGCCTGCTATGTCTTCGGCCTCGTCAGTGGCGCCGTCGTCATCCCTTGGCTCGTGGACCGGGGCCTCTTGCCGGTCCGCCGGCATGAGCGATGAACGCCACCCCCCGGTCAATGTCGTTGACCCGGCCGAACTTGAGGGCTGCGGGGACGTGAGCAGGCATGTCCAAGCGTGGTTCAGCCGATAACGTTCAGCCCATAAGAAGGCCCTCACCGCATCGGTGAGGGCTCGTCATCGTGCGACACCTACGCCGCATTCGGCTAGACGCATGTCAAGCAAGTGCTCTAACCAGCTGAGCTAGCCGCCCGAGTGCGAACACGATACCAGAGGCTTCGAGGGCCGTCACTCGCGGGACGACGGTGAGTCGTGCTCAAGGCCAGGACAGCTTGGTGCAGCCCCTACTCCCGGACCATTCCGGCTCGAAATCGGGAGACTGGTCGGGGCGAGAGGGGTAGCGCCAGCTTGACCCACCTTCGGTTCCGGCCTCGATTCGCGCTCGAGAACGTCACCGAACCGGCGAAGGTGTGGCCTGTCGTCGAGCGGAAGGCGTCGTGACTGAGCGTCAGCGGCCGACCCGGCGCCAGCTCGAGGTCCTCCGCGCCTACATCCGGGCCGGCTTCGTCGCGGCGGCCGCCTACGAGCTCGGCATCAGCGAGACGACGGTGCGCCAGCATCTCTCGGGGTACCGGGCTGTGTGAACGCGGCGCAGGCGGCGTACTGGCTGGGGACGGGCCATCGGCGTCTGCGCACGCCAGGTTCGATGCTACGCGCACACGGTCTCACTCGATCGTCATGGCAAGCAGAGGCCCCGGCTCGAGGATCGAGCCGGGGCCCCGTCGACCCATCAGAAAGCCGAGGGTGGCGTGACTAGAAGCGGCGACGCCCGGGGGTGACGGCGGCGCCCACGACGGCGGCCTTGGCGACGGGAGACGGTCCCGGCTTGACGGCGGCGCCCACGACGGCGGCCTTGGCGACCGGCGAGGGGCCGGGCTTGACGGCGGCGGTGACGACCGCGGCCTTGGCGACGCGGGATGGTCGTAGTGGCATATCAGGCTCCTTCTGCCTCGAGTGCCGCGTCGGCTTCGACCGCGGCGATGATGGCCTGGATGGGGATGCGTCCGTCGGCGACCAGCTGGGCACCGGCGCGGCGCAGGGCCGAGGCGAACGGCGCGGCCCACAGGTTCTCGTAGATGAGCGCGGCGGCCACGCTGCCCGGGGCCATGGCCTCCGCGAGCGTGACGACGTCGTCGGCCGAGAGCGTCTCGGCCAGCTCGGCCTCGATGCGGGCGAACTCTCCGAGGTCAGGCACGTCCGACAGCTCCATCGCGTCGACCGAGCCGTCCTCGTCCTTGACGATGATCACCAGGTCCATGATCCGGATGATGCCGGCGTCATGGAGCCTGAGCAGCTCCGTCGCACCCTCGCCCGTGAAGTTCTGCTGCCCCTCCGGGAACTCGACGATCAGGTAGTCGACGGGCCCCAGCTCGTCGAGCGTTCTCTCGGTCATGACTCCTCCATCTCGTTGCGGTAGCGTGGTTCCACAGCCTGGGCCCACGCTCGTCGTGGCGCCCGGCCTGGCCGCGGCCCACGACTTGGTTCGGCTCGGTCTCGTGCTTGCGCCCAGCTGACCGACGCGGGCCTGTCAGGGCCCACGGGGCGACGGTTCAATCGTGTTCGTTCCCCGGGTGAAGCATGCGGCTCTCCCGTGCTGGGAGTTGCAGCCGCTCGCGGTCGAGCTCGTACGTCCAGGGCAGCCCCGAGTTCTTCCAGCCGTTCTTCATGCGCATGCCATCGAAGACGCTTTCGGGATCCTTGACCTTGGCCCCCTCCATGCCGTCGAGGATATTGAAGGCCTTGGTGAAGCCGGCCTTGGCCATCATGTCGATGGCCATCGCGGCGCGACCACCGGAGCGGCACGAGACCAGGATCGTCTCGTCGGGCCGGGCCCAGCGTGTCACCGCCGCCACGAACTCAGGGTTGAGATCCCAGCGGAAGCCCTGCCGCTCGGCATCCCACTCGAAGGACTGGAAAGCGAACGGGATGTTGACGGCCATCGGGGGATGGCCGACGAAGACATACTCCTCCGGCGTACGGCAGTCGAGGATCTTCAGATCAGGATCGGCCTGCCACATGTCGTACGCCTCCTTGGCGGTGACGTAGAGCCCAAGGCTCGTCCGCCGCTCCTGGGCGATCGAATCGTCCGGGTGACTGCTGGTCACTCGGCGTCCTTGTCCGCGTCAGTGACTTCCTGCTTGTCGATGCCGAGCTCGTCCATCGCCTGTGCCAGCTCCTGATCGGTCAGCTCCTCGGGGTCCACACCGGTGTGCTGCTGGACCTGCTCGGCCTGCTGCTTGCTCATCTTGTAGGCGCCGAAAGCGAGCATCCCGCCCACCAGCAGCCGGCGGCGACGGCGACGGCGGCGCATCGCTCGCATGGCAGGAGCTGGTCCTCGTCCGGGTCCTCTTCGTGGTCCGAGTGGCATGGTGGTTTCCTCCGATACGTTGCGTTGGACGACAGGCGACGCAGCCGAGATGGCTGCGATTGGTCGTCGATTACCCGAGTCGCATTCCCTCGACCTCAAGTCCGCCACCCGAGGGCAGCTTGCTCCAGCTCCGTCGCTCCCATTCCTCCTCGAGCACTTGCGTTGCCGCCTGCTCCAGGAACTCAGGACGAGCCCACTCGTCGACGTCGAAGTCGCTCTTGATGTACCCGTGGCTGTACATGAAGTCCTTGCCGATCTTGATGCACTGCATGTTCTGCGCGCTCAGGCTCGGCACCATGTCCACGTCCTTGATGCCCTCGTAGGTGTGCTCGGCATCCAGGTAGAACGTCTGACGGTTGAGGATCTCACCGGCGGCGTGCTTGTTGCGGTTGGCCCAGAGGCCCACCTTGATCATGGCCCGCATGTAGGCCAGGACGAGCTCGGGATGCTCGTCGGCCATGACGTCGGAGCAGGTGATGACGGCAGGCGTGTTGGCGACCTGGATGGTCCAGTCCGGGTGCTTGGACAGGTCGAAGATGGCCTTGATCTCGCCCGTGGCCTCTGAGAGCTGTCCCAATTGCCCCATCTGGTTGTAGATGGCATCGACGGTCCCGTCGAGCAGTGCCTTCTCGAGCGGACGGAAGGCGTAGTCGTGCTTGTGGTCACGGCGCAGCCACAGCTCGGACGGGTTGTTCATGGGCACGACGAGCATCTCGGGCTTGTCGTACCAGTCGTCCGGGTACGGGAACTCGACGAGCTCGATGTCGTCCATGGTCATGCCGTGGAGCCTGAGCATGTTCTCGATGCCCATGTGCTCCTGGATGCGCCACCAGTCGGTCTTGATGGTGTTGAGGCTCTTGGTGATGCCGATCTTCTTGCCCCGCAGATCCTGCATGCGGAACAGCGGGTCACGAGCACGGACCTGCATCACTCCGCCCTCGTAGACCCACGTCGCCCCCAGCAGCACCGTGCGACGCATGTCGGCGTGGACGTGGATGGGCGGGTACAGGCCACCGAAGCGGATGAGGTTGTCGAGGTTGTGGATGTAGTGGGGGTAGAAGTTGTTCTCGTTGGCGGAGCGGAAGTAGGCGTACTCGACGCCGATCTTCTTGTACTCCTCGCGGCACCAGCCCAGCTCCTGGTCCACATTGTTGGCGGAGACCATGGGGCAGTTGGTGTACCACACCTCGCTCCAGTCGAGAGGGACGGTCGTGGAAACCCTGCCCTCACCGTCAGTGGCTGTGGTCTGAGCGTTCATCAGCGCCTTCCTTACTCTGTTGCGACCCAAGCATCGTTCGACGACCGTTCGTACCCGATCACGGTCTCGTCCTCGCAATGTGCGTCGCGTGCCCGCAGTCCGCATCGGACGAATCGCCCGATGCCTGCCACCGACGACGGCGCTTGACTTGGGCCAGGCAGGGCAGCACGAGTCAAGAGGAGGATCCAGCGTGAAGAGCGTGCGAGAACTGGTCGCGGAGGCCAGCAACAAGATCGAGAGCATCTCTCCGAACGACGCTCAGGCGGAGCTCGAGGCTGGGGCTGCCATCTTCATCGACGTCCGCGAACCGGTGGAGTGGGAGCACCACATCAAGGGCGCCTACCAGATCCCCCGGGGCCTGCTTGAGTTCGTTTCTGACCCCGAGTGTGGACCGCGCTTGCCGCCCACTCTCAAGTACGACCTGGACCCCACCCGCAGGGTGATCGTCTACTGCAACTCGGGCGCTCGCGCCGTGCTCGCAGCGCGCTCCATGCAGGAGATGGGCTACGAGCGTGTCGCCAACCTTGACGGCGGGATCACCGCTTGGAGGGATGCCGGGCTGCCCCTCGCAGAGCACCACGGCGGGCTGTAGCCCGGGGCGGTCGAGCTTGGACCAGCCTGCAGGCGGTCAGTCATCCGGCGTCCCACGCGCGAGCAGCAGGCCCGGTAGAGGCTCGATCAGGCCCAGTTCGATGGCCCGCTCGACGGCCTGGCTCCGGCTCGTGGCCTGAAGCTTGGCGTAGACGGCGACGGCCTGGCTCTTGATGGTGTGGCGCGATAGCGAGAGCCGGCCGGCGATCTCCTCGAACGTCAAGTACGTCGAGAGGAAGGGCAGCAACCGCAGCTCGGCGGGGGTGAGAGCAGATGAGCCCACGAGGGTCTCGCTGGCGTCGGCCAGCTTCTGCCGGATGTCGTCGAGGTCCACGATGAGCGTGCCCAACTGCGGGCGTCGACGAGCGATTCGAGCCGCTTCCGCGACCGTGCTGCGGGCACCCGTGGCATCCGAGATCGCGAGATAGGCGTGGGCCAGGTCGAGCAGTGCAGCGACGGCGAGCCAGGGCAGAGCGTAGGTGGCCTGCGGACGTGCCAGTTGTGCGTGGACGAGCTCGGCCCGGCCTCTTGGCTGGTCCCCGTTGTGGATCGCCACACGGGCCACGACCGCGTGAGCGAGAAGCGACGAGGCGATCTCCCCGAGGTTGGTCCGCATGAATTCCTCATGGCTGTCCTGGGCCAGCCGTTCTGCGGAATGCCAATCCCCCGTGTGGATCGCGTTCGACGCTTGGCTCGCCAGGGCGATGAAAGGGTTGACGCCGCTCACCCTGGCCGAGGCGACAGCCTCCGCGAAGGCTGCGTCGGCCGCGTCGGCTTCGCCCAGCAGGCGGTGCGCCCACCCGACCAGCGTGAACGCGTACATGCGCCACGGACGACCCCGTTCCTCTTCCGTCGCCGCGAGCGCCGCATCCGAGAGCATCGCAGCGGGTCCGTTTCGGGCCAGAGCCGCGCGCAGCATCGCCTTCGACGACCCGAACGACGACGCGCCGTCGTCAGGTGCGCCGGTGATGTCGAACTGCTCCGCGATGTCCGCCATGTGATCGGCGGCACCCGGTCGCCCGTTGACCGCGTAGATCCAGGCTGCGACCACCGCCAGTGACGGGTGTCGCGCGACCACCCTGTCGTCGAAGCTGCCGAGCCAACGCTGCAGCCGATCGTCATGGCCACGGTGATGCATCGACAGGACCGCAGCGGTGACGAGCGGAGCCGCGCCGTCCATATCCCCGCCAGCCAGCGCGTGCTCGATGGCAAGCTCCATGCGTCCTGAGTCGGCATACCAGGCCGCAGCCCGACGATGAAGCTCGGGCGCCGTTCCTGGCTCACGTCGCTCGAGCTCCGCCGAGAGGAAGTCACGCAGCAGCGCGTGGTAGCGAAAGGCCACGTCCGGCCCCTCGACCCGCCCGATGAGCTGATTCGCGTGGGCCAGCGAACCCAGCCGCTCCTCGGCATGCGGGACTGCAGCGACGGACTCGGCAAGGCTCGGCTCGACGACTTCGAGGATCGATGTCCGCGTGAGGAGGGCGACGTCGTGGTCGCTCAGGTCTCGTTCGAGCTCAACCCGCAGATACTCAGCGACGTAGCCGACCCCGCCCGAGATGTCGGCTGCGTCCCGGCCCCCGCCGTGTCGTGTGCGTTCGAGGGTCATGAGGTAGGTCCCGGCAGCCCAGCCCTCGGCCCGCTCGCTCAGGAGCCGGGCCTCGGTCGCATCGAGTGGCTCGCCCATCGCGGACACCAGGGCGAGCGTCTCCTCCGGGTCGAGCGCGAGGTCCGCACCGCCGAGCTCGAGCAGCGCCTGCCGCGCCCGATACCGCGCCAGCGGCAGATCGAGGTCGACCCTCGCCGCCATTGCGACCTGGAAGCCGGGGGGCAGGAGATCGAGGAGCTGAGCCAGGGCATCGAGACAGATCCGATCGGTCAGCTGATGGACGTCATCGAGGACGAGCAGGCCGGGCTGTTCCCAGCGGGACAGCTCCCAGGCGATCCGCGGCACGGCCGTCGCGAGGACCCGATGTCCATGGACGGCGATAGCAGCTCCCATCGAGGCGTCGATCGGTCGAACCCGGTCGAGTGACGAGGCGACATTCGTGAGAAAGACGCTGGGGTCATTGTCGAGATCGTCGAGCGTCAGCCACGCGACATCCCGCTCCTCCTGTGCCACCCATTGGGAGAGCAGCACGGTCTTGCCGTAACCGGGTGGTGCAGTGACCGACACGATCGACTTTCGCGGCTCGGCTGTGAGCTGGCGGATGAGCCGCTCTCGCGGCACGGTCACCGGGGGCGACGTGCGCGGGCGGAGCTTGGCCTTGACAAGCGGGAAGGACGGCCGGAAGACCGAGCGATGCTCGCCTCGGAGCGTGGAGGCTCCAGGTCCGGTCACGCGGCTGGTCGGGGATTCGCGTGGCTTCGCCTGTCCCCCGGTCTGGCCGTTCACCGGCCCAAGATACGATGGCAGGGCAGGCTGGCGCAGCCGGAGGGACGCAGGCCTCCCTTGGGTCGTGGTGCTGTACGAGCACTGTAGGCCGCCTCGCTATCGCTCCGGACGCGCGCCGTGTACCCGATCCACGCACGGACCTCGTCGGGGTGTCGTACAGCGGGAGCGCACATGCTTGACATCACATCCGTACGATCCCGCGCTTGACGCCGACCTGACCGCCCCGTAGACCGGGCGACGTGCACGGACGTCTTCCCCTCCTCCACTCGCGTCGGGCCGGGTCGATGAACACGGCCCTCGCCCAGCACGCAGCGCGACGCTACCGCGAACAGGTGCGCACGCTCTCGCAGCTGGACTTCCTCTCGCTCGCGCGCGCCGGTCGCTCCTGGCGGTGCGCACCGTCGGGTCCAGCCTACGGAGCCGGGGCTTGCGACTCGAGGGCCCTGCGACCCCAGCCATGCACGATCGCCGCGGCGATCGCGAGGATGGGCGTCATCAGCGGCGCCACGAGCATGGCCCCGATGACCACCGCGGCACTGTCGTTGACGAGCCCGAAGGCGGCGATCGCGGAGGACAGCAGCATGAGGATGAAGAACTTCTGCAGGTAGGGGATCCGCTGTTCGCCCTCGAAGAAGAGCGCGTCGAAGATGCGGGCGCGCTCCTCGGGTGTGGCCGCCCGTCCGCGGAAGCCGAGCTTGCCCACCGGCGTCAGGCTCGACGGCCTCGGCCGCGGCGGTGGCGGTTTCGACGTCATCTCATCGGTTCCTCGCTGCTCCTGCGAACGTGCCCGGTATCCCGATTGCCATTCACGCCGGCATCATCGTGCGGTTCGCGAGCGTGGCCCGCCGCGCCCTCCGCGGTGCTGACGTTCAGCGCAACGTCGCGCGACCCTCGGCGGCCGACGGTGCCGACTCGGCTGCGTCGGTGGCCTTGTCGTCACCAGCAGCCTTCGCGTGAGCGACTGTGGCAGCCTTCTCAGCCTCGGCCAGCTGGGCACGAAGCTCGTCGGCGATGATCGAGAGCGCCTCGACGCGCGCCTGCGCCCGGTCGCGCTTGGCCGACGCGTCCAAGAGCTGGTCTTCGGACTTGTGCAGGCGCTTGCGTAGCTGCTTGGACGTCGAGATCCTGGCGTCCCGGCGGACGGCCCTAGTGCTGGCCATGTGCTCCCTTCCTGCCGGGTGTCTTCTCAGCGCGGCCCGATCGCGGTCCGCGCGCGTCGGTTTCGTCCTCGATCAGGTCCTCGACGGCCGCGTACACCTCCGGGTAGACGCCGGGCGTACCGAGACGATCGAGCACCCCGTCGGCCTCCAGCACGCGCATGACCTCGCCGCCCTTGACGCGGGCGAGGCGGATGTCGATGTCGTTGTAGCCGGCCAGATCGATGACCTTGCCGATGGCCTCGGACGCCTGGGAGTCGATGAAGTTGATGCCCTCGAAGTCGAGCACGATGGTGGTGATGGACGGGTCGGCGGCCTGTACGAGCTCGCGCAGCCGATCCTCCGGGGCCTCGGAGTTCGCGAAGTAAAGACTCGAGTCGATGCGCATCACGAGCAGGCCCGGATAGGTGGTGACCTCCGGCTCGTCCTCCACGCTGCGGAAGGCCCGGGTGCCGGGCTTTCGACCGAGCTCCGGCATGGCGGGGCTCGCGCTGATGTAGATGAGGTAGCCGAGCGAGAGGAAGACGCCGATCACGACACCGGCCAGCACGCCGGCGGTCAGGACGCTGACGAGCGCGATCATGGCGATCCAGAAGTCCGTCCGCAGCACCCGGTACAGCCGCCGCATCTGCGGCACGTCCATCATGCCGCTCACCACGGCCTGGATGATGATCGCCGCGAGCACCGCCGTGGGCAGGTCCGAGAACAGCGGCGCGAGGAGGATCATCGTGAGCACGACCACCGCACCGGTGGTCAGCGACGACAGCTGCGTCTTGGCGCCCGAGCTGTCGGCGAGCGAGCTCGCTGACAGGCTGGTGGACACGGGGATGCCCTGCAGCAGGCCGGAGCCGATGTTGGCTGCACCCTGCGCCACCGATTCCTGGTCGATGTCGACGCGCTCACCGTGCTTGGAGGCGAAGGAGCGGGCATCGCTGGCGGTCTGCGAGAAGCCGATGAGTAGCAGGCCGACGGCCGCGGTGAGGATGACCGTGATGTTCTGGCCCACGAAGTCCAGCTCGGGGAAGGCGATCGACGGCAGGCCACGCGGGACCTCGCCGATGAGCGTCACGCCCCGCTCGCCCAGGCCTAGCACGATCGACGCCGCCAGTCCGAGCACGAGTAGGACGAGCGCGCCCGGCAGGCGCGGTGCCGCGACCTTGAGCCCGAAGATCAGGACGAGCGAGGCAACGCCGACCACGACGGTGGTGAGATCGGTCGCCGAGAGCCCCTCGACCCAGCTCAGGAGCTTCTGCCACGAGTTGGCACCTTCGGCTGAGGTGCCGGTGATCTTGGGCAGCTCCCCGATGACGACCTCGATGGCGGCCCCGAAGAGGAAGCCGGTGATGACGGGCTTGGAGAGGAACTGGCTGATCCAGCCCATGCGGAAGAGCCGCAGGACCAGGAACATGAGGCCCGACGCGATGGTGACCGCGGCGATGAGCGCGACCGCATCGTCGCTGCCGGTGGCGATGCCGGCCGAGACCAGCGCGCCGGCGGCGACCGCGGCCAGGGCCGAGCTGGGCCCTGTCGCGATCTGGCCCGACAGCCCGAAGATGGCGTAGAGGATCGCTCCGGCTGCGGCCGCGTAGAGCCCGTATTCGATGGGCACGCCGGCGATGCCGGCGTAGCCGAGGGACTTGGGCACGACGAGCGCGGCCACGGTGATGCCCGCGATGAGGTCGGGGCGCAACCACGTTCGCTGGTAGCGGGGCACCCACGACAGGATGGGCAGGAACCGCGCCAGGCCGGACGGGGACGACGGGTGGCTCATCGGGGGATGGCCTCAGCTGCCAAGTGAATGCTCATCCTGCGCCTCGATGCGGCCGTCGTGGATGGCCGCGGTGAAGGCCGCGTAGTCGCGCTCGTTCTGGTCGGCGTAGGCGACGGCGAAGTCGGCGATCGCCCGGTCGAAGGTGTCCCCCTTGCCGAGGTAGCCAGCGATCGTGGCCGGCTCCCCCGAGCGGGCGTGTGCGTGCGCGAGCGTCCAGCCGCACAGCTCCGCGTACCGTCGCATCGACTCGAGCGACGCGCCCTCGATCTCGATCGAGCCCTTCATGTCCTTGAACTGGCGCCAGTAGTAGTGGCTGCCGGAGCGGCTCGCGTGCCAGCCCAGGAAGCTGTCACTCGTCGCCTGCATCAGCCGCTGCCCCTCGACCACGCGGCGACCGTGGTTGTCGTAGGCGCTCTTTGGCAGGTGGTCCTCCAGCACGGACGCATCAGCCTCCTTGATCTGCAGGAAGAACGGGTCTCGATCGTCGCGGCCCTCCAGCAGCACGATGAAGCACCTCGTGCCCACCGAGCCGACGCCGACGACCTTGATGGCCACATCGCGGTAGTGGTAGCGACGCAACAGGATGCCGATATGATCCGGGACCGAATCGAGATAGGCCTTGAACTCGGCCTTCAGCTGAGCGTCGATCTGCTGTGGGTCGGCGCTCGTAGGGACGTCCCGGATCGGCACGATGAGGGGCGGCTGCGAGGCGATGCGAACGCCATCCCCTGACGCTTCGGCCAGCTTGTCAAAGGCATAGACGCTGTCCCTGGCGCGCGTCTCGCGGATGTACGCTGCGCCACGCTTGCGCTGCTTCTTCGTAAGCTGCCCGCTGAACGCGCTGAAGACCTTGTCCACGTCGAGGTGCGCGTACCAGACGTCGCTGTAGAGAGCCTCGGCGAAACGCAGCATCGCTTCGCGGTACATCCGGACTGCGCGGCGGGCCAGACCGCGCTCCTCGCTGGCGTCGTACTCGTTGTGGCGAGCAACGATGGCGAAGCTCGTCGCCAACCGCTTGAGGTCCCACTCCCATGGTCCGGGCAGCGTCTCATCGAAGTCGTTGAGGTCGAACACGAGGTCGCGCTCGGGGGAGCCGTAGACCCCGAAGTTCGACAGATGGGCATCGCCACAGATCTGGACGTGCAGGCCGGTCGATGGCGTCGTCGCCAGGTCGTTGGCCATCACCTTGGCCGCGCCACGGTAGAACGCGAACGGCGACCGGGACATGCGCCAGTGTCGAATCGGGACCAAGAATGGTAGCCGCGCTTCGTTCTGGCTGGTGATCAGCTCGACCGGGTCGGGCCGATCGTCCGCAGGCCGCCACCCACCCTGCGCGCTCCGTGGGACCGTCTTGCGCAACCGGACGCCATCGCTCCCCGGCGCAGAGCCACTTCGTGCCTTCACCGAGCTGCTTGACCTGCCCCTCGTCACCACTGCCCCTCACACTCCAGAGCTACGCCGGGCTTCCGTCGAACCCTGCAGCGACCGGCCGGATATCGGGCCCACCCTGGGTTGGGCTGTCCCCGCTCGCCGGTGAAGACGGATGGTACCGTCTGCCTTCAGGAACGCCAAGGCCTCGCGGAGGTGACTCGTCGACTCACCCAGATGAGACTACCGCACCGCGCCGCGATCGAGAGACGGGCGAGGTGCCGCCGGAGTCGCCACAACGATCGCCGTCCCCGAGCCAGGGCCGAACAACGTCTCCACGGGGCCGGACCTCGTCCGGCTAGCTCTCGACGTGAAGGGCTACCTCCAGGGCACCAATCCGCGGCAGCGCCTCCTGCTTTTCTACTGGGGTCCGCTTACCGGCGCCGCCTTCATCGGCCACCAGCTGAACGCGACCGCGCCGGAGATCCAGCTCTTCGAGGAGGAGCGCGGCGTCTACACGCCGTCGATGAGCCTGACGTAGCGGCGTCATCCACAACGGGATAGGCGTGGGATATGCAGCGGCCGCTCCCGTGTTCAGCGCAACGTCGCGCGACCCTCGGCGGCCGACGGTGCCGACTCGGCTGCGTGCGTGGCCTTGCCGCCGTCAGCAGCCTTCGCGTGAGCGACTGTGGCAGCCTTCTCGGTCTCGGCAAGCTGGGCGCGGACCTCGTCGGCGATGATCGAGAGGGCCTCCACGCGCGCCTGCGCCAACGGCCAATGCCGAGGTCGCTTGGCCCCCCGCCGCTCGTCGGAGTGTTGTCAATAGAGCGCCGTGTCCGCTCTCACGATCCAGTGCCACTGCCGCGCACGGGTCTGCCGGGGAATACACCGTCGACTGTTTCGGAATCTTTCACCATGACGGTGCCGTTGACCAGCACATACGGGATGCCGGTCGAGGGAAGGCCACCATCCTGCATCGTGGCCATGTCCTTCACGGTCGCGGGGTCGAAGATCGTGATGTCGGCATCCTTGCCTGCTTGGATGCGACCCTTGTTCGCCATCTGCGGAACACCGTTGTTCTCCAGGTAGTCCGCGATCATGTAGGTCATCTTGGAGATGGCGAGCGAGAGCGGGATATCGACCTTCTTCTCACGCACCAGGGCGAGCATACGAGCATGCGTGCCAGCGCCGCGTGGGTGCCCGTTGACCGAGTCGAAGGCTGTATCCCAGTCGATCGCCAACTTCCCAGTGTCGCGAATCGTGTATGGGAACGCGTCACTGCCCACGACCGACGACGGGTGCGCCAAGCCATCCAGGACATCCGCCTCCTGGGCGTTGTAGAACATGATCGAGGTCATCGGGCTGGTCTTCACCAGTTCGTCGTACCGGTCCTTCGTCAGCGGCGTCAGAGTCGAGGTCTCGATGATCTCCTTGTAGCTCCGGCCCATGTTGGGCCCGTAGTTCTCAGGAACCAGGTAGTCAGCGCAGACGACGCTTGCGCCGTAGTCGTACGGGTAGAGCTCGGCCAGGACGTGGATACCCTTCGCCCTTGCATCATCGAGCAACTCCAGTGCCGTGTTCGTGTCCCGCAGTGTCTGGGCCGACATGTGTTGGAACACGATCCCGCCGCCGTACACCTCCTGCGGGGCCATCATCTCGAAGAGCGCAAGGAGCCCGCTGGTCGGTGCCATCTGGCTCGAGAACCGGGCGTGGACGAACGACGATTGGCCGTACTTCCCGGCAAGTCTCTGAACGATCACGGACTCCTGCTGAGAGCAACCGGCCGTCATGTAGCCGACTGCATGCCCGACTCCGATGGAACCCTCCCGGAGGCCCTCTTCGATCAGTCTCTCGAACTGCTCGATCTGCTCCGGGGTCGCATGGTCCTTCGACCACTTCATCGACGTGCGCGACTCTTTGGGATCGCCGAGAGCGTCGAGGAGCATGTCGCCGTGGAACAACTCGGTGTAATCCGGGTTCAGAACGTTCTCACGGATTGGGATCGAGCCGACAGAAGCTCCGTAGTTGGTGCGCGATTTGCCGTCCAGTGCGTCGTACCAGTCCTTGACCGGATAGACCCCCATCTCGAGCTCCATGGGCGTCGTCACCCCATCCCTCAGGGCTAGCTTCTGACCGAACGGGTACCCCGCATTGTGGTGATGCATGTCCATGAAGCCCGGGCAGACCACGTGACCCGTGGCGTCAATGGTTTCGGTTCCGGCGATTTCACCATCGGTGACGGCAACGATCTTGTCGCCAACGATGCCAACATTGCGCAGCGCATCGAGACCGGTCTCAGGATCGATCACCCTGCCACCGGTGATGACCAGGTCGTAGTCTTCAGACGTCATTCGCGTACCTCGCTTGGTTGCCGGGTGTTCGTTTGTCGCGCTTTGCTGAAGCAGGTTCGTGCTACCGCTGTCGTCCTGGTCGGACGTGAGACCGATATTCGACGTTCGGGCAGTTCCCTGGGTTCATCTCCCTACGAATCTTCGACGAGTTGCGTGCTGGGAATCCTGTCGCTGGCTCGGGCTCGGGATGAAGGGGCCACGACGCTGACGGGCGAAAGACGCGGGCTGCATGGATGAACGGTCCACACCATGGCAGGTGGCCAAGGCGCGAGACGTCCCGACATGCCGCGAGCCCGGGTCGGCCTCGGTGGGCCTTCCGGGCCCGCCGGTCGTCGTGAGGGAATCAGACAGTGCTTCTGTTTGCCTGTCGATATCAGTCGTGAGCACCGAGCCCTTCGGTGCCGCCGAAGTCGGCACTGGCGACGGTGTACGTGTGCTTCCAAGCCTCCTCGAGGATCGGCTCGAAACCGCTTGGCTGTGACTCGAAGCGGATGGGCTGGCCGGGGGTCACGTCCGTTTGCACCGTCGAGTCCTTCACCGCGATGACCCCGTTGACGAGGACATAGGGGATACCGCTGGACGGGATGGTCCCCTGCGCGTAGGTCGCGTTGTCCTTGACCGTTTCGGGATCGAAGATCGTGATGTCAGCCACCATGCCTTCCTGCATTCGTCCCCGCTCCTGCATGGCCTTGAGGCCCATCTTGCCGAGCGGAAGCGCCGAGTTGTAGCTGGTCTGCGCGATGGTCTGCATCAGTGGGATGCCATTCTCGCGGCCGACGCGAAGGGCCTTCGCGTAGCAGCCCGACAATCGTGGGTGGCTGTTCGGCAGGTCCTCGAACGGCGTGTCAGGGGAGAAGTCGCCCATGATCGGCACCGCATCGCTGGCGATCGACGCCCCGGGCAGCGCGAGCCAGTCGACGATGGCGGACTCCGGCATCTTGTACAGCACGACCAGCCTGGCCGGCTCGGTCCTGAGCATGGCCTGGCGAGACTCGTTCGTGTAGAACTCGCCGGTCACGGCGTCCTGGAGGGTGTCCTCGTACCGGTGTCCGAGCGTGTCGACCCATGTCTCCTTGTCGAGGAAGACCGCGTTCAGCGTGGTGGAGCCTGCCGCATAGGGGTAGATCTCCCCCCACACGTTCATGCCCCGCTCCCGCATCCGTACCAGCAGCTCGTGAACCAGGTTGTAGCCGGGATTGTTGAAGTGGCAGGCCAGCGCCGGCGCGCCGAGTGCGGCCGCATTGGCGAGAAGCTCCTGGATCCCGTTCGCCTCCCAGGTCGAGGTGCCGGGCGTGTAGCGGAAGTGGAAGCCTGCCTGTCGACCGTATGCGGCCGCCAGCCGCTGGATCTCGAAGGCCTCCCGCGCCGAGACACCGTCGCGCATGTAGCCGAGCGTGGAGCCGACACCGATCGCGCCGGCCTGGAGCCCTTCGTCCATCACCTGCAGGATCTGGTTGCCCTGGTCGAGACTGGCCTTCGTGCGCGCCCATCCGGACGCAGCCCGGGAGGTGGCGAAATCCTGGATCTCCTGGGGGTGGTTGCCATCGAGGACGACCGAGCGGGCGGCCTCGTGCGAGCTCGACGCTCCGAAGTTCGCCAGTGACTTCCCCTCGCGCACCGTGTACCAGGTATCGACGTACGAGCCAAGGACCCCCATCTCCATCTCGAGCATCGTGGTCCGGCCATCGCGAAGTCCGAGCCGATAGGCGACCGGGTGCGGCCAGTGGTGGTGCGTGTCGATGAACCCCGGAGCCACCACGTGTCCGCTGGCGTCGATCACCTCGGCGGCGCCGTCGAGCGGGTCCTTCGTGATCGTGACGATCCGCCCGTCGCGGACCCCCACGTTGCAGACCTGGTCGAACCCGGTCTCGGGGTCCATCACCCGCCCATCGCGGATGATCACGTCATAGTCGCGCTTGTCACTCATCGGTAGCTTCCTTTCTTGGTTGGCAGCGGATGGCCGGAACCAAGCCGCGGGCTGTGCCGTCGTGGTCATCCGCGAACGGGCAAGAGGGGTAGGTCCAGCGGCTTGGCCGCGGCCCGCATGTAGCCGGGGGCATAGTCCTCCGACGACCGGTGTCGTCAAGGGTGGCCGGCGGAAGCGCCTCCGGGATGCGGCCCACCACACGGTGGTCATCCCGGAGGCTGCTCGCGCTACGACGCCTGCTTGGCGGCCTCGGCTACCTTCTGGGCGGTGGCCTCATCGACGCCCGCGGTGCGCACCTTGGTGGCATCGGGCATGGCCGCCTTGGCCGCGTCGAGGTCACCGGACTGCACGAGCGCGACGATGCCCGACTCGTTCGGTCCGACCGTGCCGGCGAGGGCTTCGCTGACCGCGGACTTGTGGGCGACATCGCGGATCTTGCCCAAGACGCCGCCGACGACGCCCCAGCCCACGGCGCTCGCGAGGATGCTGGGCGGGAAGATGATGCCCAGGACGACACCGCCGACCGCGCCCCACTTGAGGCCGGTCCTGGTGGAGTGGTCGGTCATCTCCTGGACCTTCACCTTGCCGTTCTCGTCGGTCTTCACCACGAGCACGCCCTCGACCTGGACGCTCCCTGCGGACTCCGCGTCCTTGAGTGCGTCGTAGGCGGCCGAGGCGGCATCCTCGTCGGCGAAGGCGGCGACCACGACCGCGTAGTCGTAATCGGTGACGATGGCGCCGGCGGCCTGGGTGCCGGTCTCATCGCCGATGGCGCCCACGACCGTGGCGCCGGTGTCATCAGCCGCGGCGGCGACTGCGGCGTCGACGAGCTGGGGGTCTTGCTGATCGGTCATTGCATATTCCTCTATCAAAGGTTCTTGTCTCATGGCGACGGGCGCTGCCGTCGTAGGCTGTTGGGCACAGGGACGACTCGCCCAGTGCGCTCGACTCGTGCTTGCGCTACCCGATCATAGGGTCGGTCGTCTCCACCTCCTTGCTACACGGCGCGGGAAGGTCATGGTCTGACGCTCTTGTTCTTTGCGGTCAGCGCCAGCCTTCGGCGAGCAGCTTGGCCGCCGCCCGCAGGTAGCCCTGGCGAGTGGTCGATCCGGAGACGCTCTCGTCGTTCGAGGCTAGGGGCCATCGGGCCATTTCCTTGTTGTACATGATTTGTACAACCCTAATGGTAGGTGATGCACGCTCGCTGTCAATGGGTTGTACAATGTTGATATGAAGTGGTAAGAGGTGGGCTCGTTGCCGGCGGGTCACTGCACGTGCTCACTCACCCTTCGTATCTCCTCTGTGTCCATGGATCGGGTCGGCTGGTCGCTCCCGAAGCTCATGCTGTTCGCTCCGGCGTGGGCAGCGTGGCCGGCTCTGAGCCATACACCTGTGCGGCGTCTTCATCCTTCGGGAGCGGGCGTCCGCCGGCGCGGATGGCGATGAGGCCACTCACGATGGGTGTCAGGTAGGCCAGGAAGGCGAAGGGCAGATACGTGACCGCCGCCATCCCGAGCGTGCCCGCCACCAGTGCGCCGTTCACGTTCCAGGGCACGATGTACGAGACGATCGTTCCCGAATCCGCGATGCTCGTGGACAGCGTCACGGGCTTGAGACGGTCGGCGATGTACTCGCCGCGGAACATCTTCGAGACGAGCACGATCGAGATGTAGGGGTCGGCGGCCACCGCGTTCAGGCCGATCGATGTGAGCATCGTGGTGATGATCAGACCAGCCACGTTCCTGGCCAGGGAGATCACCGGCGTGATGACCTGCCGGAGCATGCCGGTGTAGTCGGCGATGGCGCCGAAGCTGGCGGCGACCAGGATGAGCCAGATGGTCGTGAGCATCGAGCTCGTGCCACCACCGCTGAAGACCTGGTCAAGGTTCGGATCGGAGCTCTGGAGCTGGAAGCCGTCCGCGATGACGCTGATACCGACCCGCAGCGCGGCCTCCCAGTACGCCAGGCTCGGATCACCGGCCAGCGACACGATCAGGTCATGCTGCGTGACCGCCGCGAGCAGCACAGCGAAGACGGCGGGGATCATCAGGCTGAGGAAAGCGGAGAACTTCAAGGCCGAGAGCAGGAAGATCAGGAGCACCGGCGTGAAGGCGAGCAGGGAGATGTCGAACTGCTCGGAGAGCACGCCCTGGACCGACGAGACATCGGCGGTCCCATCGCCGCCACCTCCCGCGATGCCGATGACGAAGAAGAGCACTCCGCTGATGAGGACGGCCGGGGCGGCCGTGCGCATGACCGCGCGCGCGTGCTCGGGGACCGACACGCCACCGACGCTGGCGACGGTGAGGACGACGGTGTCCGAGATCTTCGCGACCTTGTCGCCGAGGATCGAGCCCGACAGCGCGGCACCGGCCGCGATCGCTGGATCGACGCCCATGACCGACGCGAGCCCGACGAACGCGACCCCGACCGCAGCGATGGTGGTGAGGGCACTGCCGAGGAGCACACCGAGCACGGACGCGATGATGAACACGAGCACGTAGTAGAAGCGTGGCTCGAGCAGGTCCACACCGTAGTAGATGAAGGCCGCGACCGTGCCGGCCAGGTACAGGGTCCCGATGAGGGCCCCGATGGCCAGTAGCACCATCATCGTGCCGAGCGTCCCGCTGACGCTTGTCTGGATGGCCTCGCCGATCAGCCCTCCTCGGTGCCCATAGGCGTACGCCACGCCGAGCGCGACGAGGGTGGCAAGGGTCATGCTGACCTGCAACGGACCATCGGCGACCTCGCTGCCGAACTGGATGACCGAGAAGAGGATGAGCGCCGCCATCGTGCCCACTACGAACAGCGAGGCCGTGAGTGAAGGCGTGCGGCCGGGAGTGGCGACGTCGTTGGCTACGGGTTCATCGGTCATCGGCCTCGCTCCCTGCTGTCTGGTACGTGGTTGGCGGTCGTCGCAGCCTCAGCACGGCGAGTGGGGTCCGGGCAGGAGTGCGGGGCACCTGCCCCGTCGATCGAGGAGCTCGGCGCGGTCCGGATGACGCCCGGTAGCGGCGACGCGGCCGTTCTAGCAGCGTCACCGTGCGGTCAGCACGAGGTGTCGCGCGATCGAGCGGGCCGGCCACGGATGGCAGGTGCGACCAGGCAGCACTGGCAGGAACTGCTCGACGCCGGCGGCCGGCTGGATGCGCCGCGCGCGATCGTGAGGCAGTCTCACCCTGGGTGAGACGCCGCGATGCGATGCACCGCTGCCATCGCGCCGCGATCGGCGTGGCACACCTCCCGGCGCCGTGGGACTGACTCAGGCTAACTGCCTGTCGTTTCGCCACCTCAGCCGTGACTCCGGGTGGCTGGCCCATGACCACGAGCACCGTTCGCCACGTGGTGGCCACGACGCCCAGGATGGGCACGATCAGGAACATGCCCAGGATCCCGCCCAGGGCACCGCCGGCCGGGATGGCCAGCAGGACGACGGCCGGATGGATGTTGACGGCCCGGCTGAACACGAGTGGCTGGACGATGTTGCCCTGCACGACGTTGAAGATGAGCGTGAACACGATGAACACGATGAACACGAGCGGCTCGCCCGTGGAGATGGCCAGCAGGTCCGCGATGAGCGTGGTCAGCGCACTGCCGATGTACGGGATGTAGCCGCCGAAGAAGGACAGGACGAAGACCGGGAGCGCCAAGGGGATGCCCAGCACGACCATGAGCAGCCACTGCGTCCCGGCCCCGAAGAGCGAGACCGCGCCCGTCCCCAGCATGTAGCTACCGAGCACGGAGGCGGCCCGCTCGGCAGCGGCGTCGATCTCACGCTTGCGCCATGGCTCCAACCGCGACGTCAGGGTCTCCCACGTCCGCCGCCCATCCTTGAGCGCCACGAAGGTCAGGATGACGCCGATGACCACGATGGCCGTGAAGGCCGCGATGGCCGTGCCCACCGAGACCACGGTGTCGACGATGTTGCTGCCGATCTCATCGGTCGCGTCGGTGACGAGCCCGCCAAGGCCACCGGCAGCGTCATTCACCGCTGCGGCTCCGTCATTGGCCCCTGAGGAGACGTCGCCGGCGTTGGCAGTGAGGACCACGATGGCGAGGACCGTCAGGATCCCGATCACGGCGGTCACCACGACGGTGACGACGCCCGAAGCGCGTGATCGGGTCCACCCCCGGTTGACCAGCGCACCCACCAAGGGAGCCAGCGTGGGCGCCAGCACGGCGGCCAGCACCAGCGGGAGTCCCAGCATCGGGATCTGCACGAGGGCGAAGAACGCGACGGCGGCCACAGCCAGCCCCGCCAACAGTCGCCAGCTCCAGCCGGCGAGGAGGTCCAGCCAGCGAGGCACGAGCGGCGGCGCGACATCAGCCTCCGTGTCACTGGGCGGGAGCAGCAGCATCACCTGCGACGCGGCGGTCAGCAGGGCTACGGCCAGGGGCACCGCCACGATGAGCCCGAACAGGCTTGCGACATATCCACCGATGGGCAGGGCGAGGAGGACGACCGCAGGGCTCACGCGCACGTCGCCATCCGAGAGTCTGGAGGTCACGAACCTCCGCAGCACGAGATTGGCCGCGATGATCAGGAGCAGGAGCACTAGCGTCCCAGTTGCCCCGATCGACGCCAGTGCAGACAGCGCGATCGCGCCGAGCGCCACGAGGGTGCCGAGGTACGGGATGAACGAGGCGGCGAAGGTCAACGTGGCCAGGGCCAGGGCCAGGGGAACACCGAAGACGCCAAGCAGGAGGAAGACGACCAGCGCGTCTGCGATCGCATGGACGGTGACTGTCCGCAGATAGGCACCCAGGCGCTTGGCCACGCCTTCCACGATCTGCGTGGTCTTGGCGCGGGAGTCCTCACCCAGGCCCTGGGTCATCCAGCTCCACCAATCCTGGTCGTTCACCAGCAGGTAGAACGTGGTGAAGGCACCGAAGAGGAGGACGGTCCCCATCGTCGCGACGCTTCCGACCAGGGTGCCGGCGTTGTCGGTCAGCCAGCCTTTGGTGCTGTTGGCGAGGTCGACGGCAAGGGTCACGATCTCCGGTGACACGCGTCCCACGCGCTCGCTTTGGCGCAAGTCCTCGAGCCCGACCTCGATGGCTTTGACGAGGTCCGGTCCGTACTCCACCAGCACGATCGCGGCCACGCCCAGCACCACTACGACGATGCCGAAGACGAGCGCGGTCGCAGCAGCAGCCGAGAGCGAGATGCGCCAGCCTCGCCCGCGCAGGGCCTTCATCACCGGCATCACAGCGGCCGAGGCCAGGATCGAGACGATGATCGAGGCGGTAACGGTGTTGATCGTCAACGCGATGGCACCGAGCAGGGCAGCCAAGGCCACGATGACGAGCAAGCGCCACCCGAGGGCGCCCACCCTCAGCAGCCAGAAGGGCACCGAGGGCCCATCACCTCGCGTGGGCTCGACAGCCAGGTCGGTATTCGCTCCGTGGTCCATCGGCACACACCCACAAGGCGCCACGGCTTGGACGTGGTCGCGAACATGGTACCCGCGGGGGTCAGCGACAGAGCATCGTTCGGGCACGCGGCGCGAGGTCTTCCGCATCAGTGCCTGCTACCGTTCGCCTCGGACAGCCTCGCCAGAGGGACAGCACTCGCGTGAACGGCAACACCTCGGACCACACACAAGGGTCCGGTCCGTCCGCCCCTCACCAGCCGCTGCACCCGCACGACCGACCGCCAGGGATGCTACTGCGAGCGCATCAGCGGCTCGAGGGGCGTGTGCCCGCTCACACCAGACGCCGCCTCGGCCTGGTGGTGGGCTTCGGAGCGGCCGTCGCCGGCTCGCTTATCGCTGTCGGACTCGCGCGACGGTTCGGACTGGACATCCCGTGGGGCGCCTGGATCGGGCTCTTCCTTGCGAACTGGGTGGGGAACGGCGGGATCCTGATCCCTATCCCTGGCCTGCGCTTCATCGGCTGGACGATGGCCGTCCACCAGGGAGCCCAGGGTGCGCCGATCCTGATCGGACTGATCGCGGGTCTGGCCATGGCGCTGGGCCAGACCTCGTGGTACCTCAGCGCCTCGGCCGGTGCTCGTCACGCGCATCGTCCGACAGGTCCGGGGACAGGAGTACCGGCCCGTTTCCCCCGGTTCGCGCATCGATGGTGCGGTCGGAGAGAGAAGATCGAGTCGCTGCTCCGTGACTATGGCGTGCCCACCATCTTCTCGCTCTCAGCGCTGCCGAACCCGTTCACGACGTTCGCCTCCATCTCAGCCGGTTCCATGGGCATGGGTTTCAAACGCTTCCTGATCGCGAACTTCGCGGGCCATGTCGTGCTCGGTCTGATCCTCGCCCTGTTCGGCACGTGGCTGATCGGCGACTGAGGCCTGGGATCACCTGCTGGGAGCATTCGCGGTGGCCTCATCAAGGGCGGTGAATGTCACTCCGGCGACCACCTCAGTGCCTAGCTCGGAGGCGAGCAGACTGGCGAGGCTGCTGCTGTCAGGTGGCGGCTCCGTGCCCACCACGCCGACGGTGACGCGGGTCGAGTCATCCTCCCGATCGATCCTGATGTCGACAAGGTATTGACCAGACGCCCAGTCATCGACGATGCGCGTGACGGTGGCCTGGGTCTGGCCTTCCTCGTAGAGGCGTTGCGATTGCCAGAGCAGGGGAAGACCGACCATGACGAGCGCGCCAAGTGCGACGGCAGTCGTCCGCCGCCTGGCGCGCAACGTCGTCGCTTCTGCGAATGCCGCGAAGCCGGCGAGCGTGAAGACGATCGATGCCGCGAGGATGATGCCCACCAGGTTGGTGAGATAGAGGAGTGTGGCGCCGATCGCAAGGTCGATCTGGCCGAGGCCGATGGTCATGCCGATGGTCGCGAGCGGCGGCACCAGCGCGACCGCGATGCCTACGCCCGGCAACGCCGAGCTGGCCTCGCTGCGGACGGACACGAAGGCGCCCGCCACACCTGCGAGGATGGCGATGGCGAGGTCGCCCAGGTTCGGGCTGGTCCGTGCCAGCAGTTCGCCAGGCAGCGGAGCACCGGTCGATAGCCGCGCGCTCAGCCATGCGACGATCAACCCCACCCCGATCGCGACCAGGGATCCGACCACGACGATGGCGAGCGACGTGGCGGTCCGCTCGAGCCAACCCTGCACGATGGCCGCAGAGGTCGCGAGGATCGGCGTCATCAGCGGCGCTACCAGCATGGCCCCGATGACGACCGCGGCACTGTCGTTGGCCAGGCCGAAGCCCGCGATCCCCGCCGAGAGCACCATCAGGATGAAGAACTGGACGAGGTATGGCTGGCGACGGTCACCCTCGAAGAAGAACTCATCGAGGATCAACTCCCGCTCCTCCGGCGTCGCCTGTCGACCGCGGAAGCCGAGCCGGCCTGTCGGGGTCACATTCCGGGAAGCCGCGCCGGACCGTGGCGACGAGTCGCTTGACATCGGCCGAGATTCCTCCTCATCGTCTGACGGCCCACCTGGCGTGTGCGATCGTTGGAACGAAGGCCGTCGAGTGGCAAGCCTAGCTTCTCGGAAGCGCGTCGCTGGCAGCGTCGTGGCGCGGCCCCGGTCCCCACCCTGGCGCCCGCCGGTGCCGTCTGGACTCCAACGTGGCCGTCCCAAGCTGGTCGAGCCCTCACGATATGCTGTGCGTGCTCGTCCGGAGCGTTCGAGCACAGGTGGCACAGACTGCCTGACATGAGGGGCGCCGCGCGATGGCATCACACATTACTGGGGGCGATATGACACCAACAGGAGGCGATACGGAGGACGATGCGCCTGCTGCCGCGACCTCTCGTGATGAGGCCGCGTCGCCTTCGATGGATGCTGCGGTGCCGCCGGGCTCCGTAGCGCGCTTCCGCAGCGCCAGGGGCCCCAGCGCCCCCTTCTGGATCGCCCTCCTGCTGGGCATCCTGGCGGTCATCGTCTTCGTGCTCTCTGCCAGCGCCCTCTTCGTCTTCGCCATCGGCGTGGCATTGGCGTTCTTCCTCGTGCCCGTCGTCAACTGGCTGGAGCGGCGTGGCTGGAAGCGATGGGTCGCAGCCATCGTGGCTGTGGCGACCACGCTGCTGGGAGCGCTGCTGGGGTTGGCCCTGGTCATCATCGTCGTCATCACGCAAGGCGTCAGGCTCGTCGAGGAGCTGCCCACGATCCTCGATCAGATGGGCGCCGACTACCGGGCCGCGGTATTGCCCGACTGGCTACGGGCGGGCCTCGACACGATCATCGCATCGGTCCAGGACAACCTTGCCGGGCTGGACCAGGGTGCCGTCGTGGCCGGGTTCATCGGGAGCACGCTCTCGCTGGTGGGCGGGTTCTTCGCCTGGATGCTGCTGCCGTTCTTCCTGTTCTACCTGCTCACCGATCAGCCCACCATGTCGCAGAACTTCTACGCCAGGGTCCCGGCACCCTGGAAGGACAACGTCAGCACCGTGCTGACCATCCTGGTCGGCAACGTGGCGCAGTACTTCCGGGCCGAGTTCGTGGTCGGCTCGATCGTGTTCCTGATGGTCACGCTGGGCATGCTCGCGATCGGGTACGTCACCGGCGCATCGCTGCTCATGGAGTTCGCCATCCTGCTGGGCGTGATCGCCTTCGTCATGGAGCTGGTGCCCCAGATCGGCCCGATCCTGAGTTACATCCCGGCGCTCGTGCTGGCCATCCCGGGAGGCATCCCGGCCATCATCCTGGTGAGCGTCTACTACTTCGTCGTCTTCAACATCGAAGGCTCGATCCTGGTGCCCAAGCTCGAGGGCCGCATGATCAGCTTCTCAGGCGCCTCGGTGCTCGTGCTCATCGCCCTGGGCTTCGCCCTCGGCGGGATCGTCGGGGCCATCCTCGCGCTGCCGCTCGCCTCCATCGTCCGAGACATCTTCCGGCACTTCTTCGACCAGGCCGTCGAGGCGAGCCTGGTGTACGAGCCGGCGCCTGACACGGCGGGGTCGGATCAGCGCACGTCGACATGACCATCCACTCGTGAAGCGGACGGCGCCTCTGATGGCTGCACCACCGCCGCAAGCGAGTGCACCGCACCACCCTGACCCTGTCGCTGCCGTGAATTTCGTGGCTGATGCCGGCGCACAGATGTTGGCGTCGAGCACGTCCGTGAGCGAGGTCGTGGTGCGCTTGCGACAGCTGCTCTCGGCCCTGGGCCTGGGCGAGTGCTCGGTCGACGCGACGCTGAGCTCGATCACGCTCAGCTATTGGACGCCAGAGCTGCCCTGGCCCATCACCACGATGCGCGACGTGAACGTGGGCCAACCTCGACTCGAGCGCCTCGCGGGCACGGGAGCGCTCATCGACAGCCTGGAGCGAGGCGAGATCGATCTCGACGAGGCCTACAGCCGTCTCCGAGCGCTCGAGGCACGCCCCGGCTTGCGCCGCCGATACGCAAACCTCGCGGTCATGTTGTCCGTGGCCGGTTGGGTCGTGTTTCTCGATGGCTGGGACGCCATCACCATCGTGGTCGCGCTGTTGGCGACCATCGCCGCTCTCCCCATCGGGAGCGTCGTGGTGCGCCTGCGACTGCCCATCGTGGCAAGCACATTCCTGGTCGCGCTCGTCATCGCCGCCATCCCGAACCTCCTCGGCGCAGCCGGCGTGCCTGTCCGGGTCGGCCCAGCCGTCGTGGGTGCTCTCTTCATCTACCTGCCGGGCCGCGCTCTCGTCTCGTCCGTGATCGACAGTCTGGCGAACGCACCGATGTCGGCCATGTCCAGAGGCCTGGAGGCCATCGTGACCGCTGGAGCCCTGGCGCTCGGGATGCTTGCAGGCAGCACGATCGGCGAGGGCTTCGGACTTGCCTACAAACCCAATGCCGATGCGCAGCCGCTCCTCATGAGCGTTCTCGCCGCAGGCGTGGCGGTCCTGGGGCTGGCGGCTGCCTGGGGGATGCCGCGCGGGCAACTCCTCCCCGCGTCAGCCACGGCCGCGTTAGGTTGGTTCATCGTGGCCGTGTCGGCCGGCGGTGGGAACGGCCCCGATTGGGCCGCGTACGGCGTCGCGGCCCTGGTCGTTGGCCTCGTGGGAGTCGGCCTGTCAGTCGTCCAGGGTGCCGCGGCCAGCGTCTACACCGGTGTGGCTATCCTTCCGCTCGTGCCCGGCTACGCGCTGTACCAGGGCATGCTGGCCATCTCCCAGGGCCGGACCGAGGCAGCCGTCCGACAGCTCAGCGAGGCCGCCCTCATCTCCATCTCGATCGCCATCGGCGTGGCCGTCGGACTCGCTCTCGGCCAGATCCTCGTCAGGATCAGCCAACGCTCGATCGCGCCGCGACATGGCTAGGGATCTGACCCTGAGCTGACCATCCGTGCAAGCCTGGCGCCCCTGCTGGGGAAGGTGATGGCGTTCGGCAGCTCGCTGACGAGGATGCGCTCGTTGACGCCGCGCCAGCGTCCAACGTCGGCCGCCGATTCGACCCCGAGTGCCGTCATGCGGTCGTCGCGCGTCTGCGCGTGACTTCAGCCGATAACGTTCAGCCCATAACAAGGCCCTCACCGCATCGATGAGGGCGCTCCCGGGAGCAAGAGCTACGCCGCATCCGGCCGGACGCATGTCAAGCAAGTGCTCTAACCAGCTGAGCTAGCCGCCCGAGTACGAACACGATAGCAGAGGCTTCGAGGGCCGTCACTCGCGGGACGACGGTGAGTCGTTCTCAAGGCCGGGACGGCTTGGTGCAGCCTCTACTCCCCGGACCATCCGGCTCGAGGATCAGGAGACTGGTCGGGGCGATAGGGGTCGCGCCAGCTTGGCCCACCTTCGGTTAGGGCTTCGATTCGTGCTCGAGGATCGGACACCGGAGGCGCGGGCGTGGCCGGTCCACGATCGGAAGGCGTCGTGACCATGCGCCAGCCTCCGACCCGCCGGCAGCTCGAAGTGCTGCGCGCCTACGTCCGAGCCGGCTCCGTCGCGGCGGCCGCCCACGAGCTCGGCATCAGCGAGACGACGGCGCGCCAGCACTTGTCGGGGCTGTACCGTCGGACGGGCTGTGTGAACGCGGCACAGGCGGCGTACTGGCTGGGAGCGGGGAGGAATGGGTCACCACGCTGATGCGCGATAACGCGCGGGCGGCAACGGATGAGCGTGCGCGAACAGCGGTCCACTCGGGCCCCGCAGAATCTGGGTGAGAGGTCGGCAGGCCAGGCTGGATCCACTCGCTTCTGTTGGCCGCCAACGGCTGCGCCCACAACTCCCAGCGAACACGTGGACCTCAGATGCGGCGCACCCGGAGGAATGGAAGCCCCAACGCCAGGACCGTCGCCAACACATAGAGGGCGACCGCCACCGACGGCGCGACCAGGGCGACGACGACGGCGATCAGCCACACCCCGTTGGAGATCCTGCGCTGCCGGGTCAGCGCTGCCAGCGTCTCATCGGCGATCTCGCCACCCAGCAGCGCCCGCTGGCGGACGAGATAGGCCATCAGCAAGGTCAGCATCACCGACGCCGCAAGCACGTTGATGCCGTAGACGACCACCGCGACCCGTACGTCGGGCCCGCTGAGGTTGCTCACCATCAGGTTGGTCGAGAACGGCAGCAGGGCGATGAACAGCAGGGCCAGGAGATTGAGTCCGGCCGCGAGGGTGTCACTACCCTGCATGAGCCTCGTGGTGCGGGCGTGGGTCATCCAGCTGCCGCCGATGAAGGCGAAGCTGATGAGATAGCCCAGGAACTCGGGCCACTCCTCGATCAGGCTGCCGA
>CAVPJO010000002.1:0-267661 GCA_963705425.1 uncultured Chloroflexia bacterium
CTCGACGCGCGCCTGCGCCCGGTCGCGCTTGGCCGACGCGTCCAAGAGCTGGTCTTCGGCCTTGCGCAGGCGCTTGCGTAGCTGCTTGGACGTCGAGGATCCTGGCGTCCCGGCGGACGGCCCTAGTGCTGGCCCATGTGCTCCCTTCCTGCCGGGTGCTTCTCGGCGCTGCCCGACGCGGTCCGCGCGCGTCGGTTTCGTCCTCGATCAGGTCTTCGACGGCCGCGTACACCTCCGGGTAGACGCCGGGCGTACCGAGACGACCGAGCACCCCGTCGGCCTCCAGCACGCGCGTGACCTCGCCGCCCTTGACCCGGGCGAGGCGGATGTCGATGTCGTTGTAGCCGGCCAGATCGATGACCTTGCCGATGGCCTCGGACGCCTGGGAGTCGATGAAGTTGATGCCCTCGAAGTCGAGCACGATGGTGCGGACGGGCGGGTCGGCGGCCTGGACGAGCTCCCGCAGTCGATCCTCGGGCGCCTGGGAGTTGGCGAAGTAGAGACTGGCGTCGATGCGCATCACGAGCAGGCCCGGATAGGTGGTGACCTCCGGCTCGTCATCCACGCTGCGGAAGGCCCGGGTGCCGGGCTTTCGACCGAGCTCCGGCATGGCGGGGCTCGCGCTGATGTAGATGAGGTAGCCGAGCGAGAGGAAGACGCCGATCACGACACCGGCCAGCACGCCGGCGGTCAGGACGCTGACGAGCGCGATCATGGCGATCCAGAAGTCCGTCCGCAGCACCCGGTACAGCCGCCGCATCTGCGGCACGTCCATCATGCCGCTCACCACGGCCTGGATGATGATCGCCGCGAGCACCGCCGTGGGCAGGTCCGAGAACAGCGGCGCGAGGAGGATCATCGTGAGCACGACCACCGCACCGGTGGTCAGCGACGCGAGCTGCGTCTTGGCGCCCGAGCTGTCGGCCAGCGAGCTCGCGGACAGGCTGGTGGACACGGGGATGCCCTGCAGCAGGCCGGAGCCGATGTTGGCTGCACCCTGCGCCACCGACTCCTGGTCGATGTCGACCCTTGCGCCGTGCTTGGAGGCGAACGAGCGGGCATCGCCGGCGGTCTGCGAGAAGCCGATGAGCAGCAGTCCGACGGCCGCGGTGAGGATGACCGTGATGTTCTGGCCCACGAAGTCCAGCTCGGGGATGGCGATCGAGGGCAGGCCACGCGGGACCTCGCCGATGAGCGTCACGCCCCGCTCGCCCAGGCCTAGCACGATCGACGCCGCCAGTCCGAGCACGAGTAGGACGAGCGCGCCCGGCAGGCGCGGTGCCGCGACCTTGAGCCCGAAGATCAGGACGAGCGAGGCAACGCCGACCACGACGGTGGTGAGATCGGTCGCCGAGAGCCCCTCGACCCAGCTCAGGAGCTTCTGCCACGAGTTGGTACCTTCGGCTGAGGTGCCGGTGATCTTGGGCAGCTCCCCGATGACGACCTCGATGGCGGCCCCGAAGAGGAAGCCGGTGATGACCGGCTTGGAGAGGAACTGGCTGATCCAGCCCATGCGGAAGAGCCGCAGGACCAGGAACATGAGGCCCGACGCGATGGTGACCGCCGCCACGAGCGCGACCGCGTCGCCGCTGCCGGTGGCGATGCCGGCCGAGACCAGCGCGCCGGCGGCGACCGCGGCCAGGGCCGAGCTGGGCCCGGTGGCGATCTGGCCCGACAGCCCGAAGATGGCGTAGAGGATCGCTCCGGCTGCGGCCGCGTAGAGCCCGTACTCGATGGGCACGCCGGCGATGCCGGCGTAGCCGAGGGACTTGGGCACCACGAGCGCGGCGACGGTGATGCCCGCGATGAGGTCGGGGCGCAAGCCACGTTCGCTGGTAGCGCGGCGCCCACGACAGGATGGGCAGGAACCGCGCCAGGCCGGACGGGGACGACGGGTGGCTCATCGGGGGATGGCCTCAGCTGCCAAGTGAATGCTCATCCTGCGCCTCGATGCGGCCGTCGTGGATGGCCGCGGTGAAGGCCGCGTAGTCGCGCTCGTTCTGGTCGGCGTAGGCGACGGCGAAGTCGGCGATCGCCCGGTCGAAGGTGTCCCCTTTGCCGAGGTAGCCAGCGATCGTGGCCGGCTCCCCCGAGCGGGCGTGTGCGTGCGCGAGCGTCCAGCCGCACAGCTGGGCGTACTGTCGCATCGACTCGAGGGACGCGCCCTCGATCTCGATCGAGCCCTTCATGTCCTTGAACTGGCGCCAGTAGTAGTGGCTGCCGGAGCGGCTCGCGTGCCAGCCCAGGAAGCTGTCACTCGTCGCCTGCATCAACCGCTGCCCCTCGACCACGCGGCGACCGTGGTTGTCGTAGGCGCTCTTTGGCAGGTGGTCCTCCAGCACGGACGCATCAGCCTCCTTGATCTGCAGGAAGAACGGGTCTCGATCGTCGCGGCCCTCCAGCAGCACGATGAAGCACCTCGTGCCCACCGAGCCGACGCCGACGACCTTGATGGCCACATCGCGGTAGTGGTAGCGACGCAACAGGATGCCGATATGATCCGGGACCGAATCGAGATAGGCCTTGAACTCGGCCTTCAGCTGAGCGTCGATCTGCTGTGGGTCGGCGCTCGTAGGGACGTCCCGGATCGGCACGATGAGGGGCGGCTGCGAGGCGATGCGAACGCCATCCCCTGACGCTTCGGCCAGCTTGTCAAAGGCATAGACGCTGTCCCTGGCGCGCGTCTCGCGAATGTACGCTGCGCCACGCTTGCGCTGCTTCTTCGTAAGCTGCCCGACGAACGCCCCGAAGACCTTGTCCACGTCGAGGTGCGCGTACCAGACGTCTGTGTACCGGGCCTCGGCGAAGAGCCGCATCGCCTCGCGATACGCTGCGACTGTGCAGCGGGCCAGATCCCGCTCGTCCTTCCCGTCGTACTCGTTGTGGCGAGCAACGATGGCGAAGCTCGTCGCCAACCGCTTGAGGTCCCACTCCCATGGTCCGGGCAGCGTCTCATCGAAG
Source organism: uncultured Chloroflexia bacterium (assembly GCA_963705425.1). Classification (GTDB taxonomy): domain Bacteria; phylum Chloroflexota; class Limnocylindria; order Limnocylindrales; family CSP1-4; genus JAFMJV01. The sequence continues at coordinate 2,962 of CAVPJO010000002.1, forward strand.
TCGTTGAGGTCGAACACGAGGTCGCGCTCGGGGGAGCCGTAGACCCCGAAGTTCGACAGATGGGCATCGCCACAGATCTGGACGTGCAGGCCGGTCGATGGCGTCGTCGCCAGGTCGTTGGCCATCACCTTGGCCGCGCCACGGTAGAACGCGAACGGCGACCGGGACATGCGCCAGTGTCGGATCGGGACCAAGAATGGTAGCCGCGCTTCGTTCTGGCTGGTGATCAGCTCGACCGGGTCGGGCCGATCGTCCGCAGGCCGCCACCCACCCTGCGCGCTCCGTGGGACCGTCTTGCGCAACCGGACGCCATCGCTCCCCGGCGCAGAGCCACTTCGTGCCTTCACCGAGCTGCTTGACCTGCCCCTCGTCACCACTGCCCCTCACACTCCAGAGCTACGCCGGGCTTCCGTCGAACCCTGCAGCGACCGGCCGGATATCGGGCCCACCCTGGGTTGGGCTGTCCCCGCTCGCCGGTGACCCCGAATGGTACCGTCTGCCTTCAGGAACGCCAAGGCCTCGCGGGGGTGAATCGTCGACTCACCCAGGGTGAGACTACCGCGCCGCGCCGCGATCGAGAGACGGGCGAGGTGCCGCCGGAGTCGCCACAACGATCGCCGTCCCCGAGCCAGGGCCGAACAACGTCTCCACGGGGCCGGACCTCGTCCGGCTAGCTCTCGACGTGAAGGGCTACCTCCAGGGCACCAATCCGCGGCAGCGCCTCCTGCTTTTCTACTGGGGTCCGCTTACCGGCGCCGCCTTCATCGGCCACCAGCTGAACGCGACCGCGCCGGAGATCCAGCTCTTCGAGGAGGAGCGCGGCGTCTACACGCCGTCGATGAGCCTGACGTAGCGGCGTCATCCACAACGGGATAGGCGTGGGATATGCACCGGCCGCTCCCGTCGGCTCGGCTCTGCATCGCGGGCAGCGTTCTTCAGCGCCCATCCCGTCAGCGCGACCAAATCACACCGACGGAGCGCTCCGCGAAGACCGTGGTCCGACGACCCACCTGCACCGAGATTGGCACCCGTCGCTCGAGCAGGCACCACACGGATGCTGGCGCTCGGCACTGACCAATGACTTCCTCTGCTGGTCACGAGCACTGGGAATGTGGCCCTGGCGTGACCCCTGAAGTGACCCCTGCGGCGCGTTAGCGTAATCGTCATCGACGAGCCGGCCGCCCATGCCCTCGATCACCGTCAGACGCGGCCGTCGTGGATGCCACGAACGACGGTCGAGGCACGCTCGCGCACATCGGCGAGGTCCCGTAATCTGCGCATGCTTGCGAGCGGGCGCGCGACGCGGTGGTTGCCCTTGAGGCGTTCCTCGTGGCGAGCGAGGAAGTCCCAGTAGAGGGTCGTGAAGGGGCAGGCGTCGTCGCCGGTGCGCTTGCGTGGATCGTAGGGGCAGTCGCCGCAGTAGTCGCTCATGCGGTCGATATAGGCCCCGCCGGAGATGTACGGCTTGCTAGCCATCCGCCCGCCATCGGCCCACAGAGCCATGCCCATGACGTTGGGCACCATCACCCACTCCGCGCCGTCGATGTAGCGCTCGAGCATCCAGTCCATCACCCGACGTGGATGCATGCCATAGAGGTTGGCGATATTGGAGAGGACCATCAGCCGAGGTATGTGGTGCACCCAGGCACGCGCGTCGAGCCCTTCGATGGCATCGGCCACGCAGCGCATCTTCGTCGTGGCCTCCCCGGTGAACATCGGGGGTAGCTCACGGCGGTGGTCCAGCGTGTTGGCCTCGATGTGCTCGGGCCACAGCCAGTAGAGGCCCCAGACGTACTCACGCCAGCCGATGACCTGGCGGATGAAGCCCTCGGCCGAGTTGATGGGAACCTGCCCATCCCGATAGCGCGCTTCGACCGCCTCACAGACCTCGGCCGGTCGGAGCAGGCCGAGATTCAGGTACGGGCTGAGGATCGAGTGGGCCAGATTCCAGGAGCCTGAGGTCATCGCGTCCTCGTACCGACCGAAGTGTTCGAGCTCGCGGTCGAGGAAGTGGCGAAGCCTGGCCAGGGCCGCCCGACGCGTCGTCGCCCAATAGCCGACCGGGGCCTGGCCGAACGTATCGGGCAACGAGTCAAGCACCTCGGCGTCGAGCTCGTCGAGCTTGGTTCGCGGCGGTTGGCTGAAGATCGAGGGGTCTTGGGGCGGTGGCTCGCGGTTGTCCTGGTCGAAGTTCCAGCGTCCCCCTGCCGGCTCGTCGCCATCCATCAGGTATCCGAGTCGCTTGCGGTTCCAGCGATAGAAGTCCTCCATCCGCAGCGTCGAGCGGCCAGCGGCCCAGTCACGGAAGTCATCGGGGTGACAAAGGAACTGGTTCGAGCGCACCTGCTTGACGCCGATCCGAGCACACAATTCGCGGGCGGCGCGAGAGTTCGGCTCGGTGACCACGACCTCGTCGGGTTCGAACCGATCCGCGTGCTCCTGGTAGCCGGCTTGGAGGGAGGCTGAGCGTCGCAGGTCCACCTCGAAGCCCTCGGACTGGAGCTGCGCAGCGAAGCGGCGCATCGCAGCGATGACGAGGTGGTTGCGCTGGACGTGCCGGGAGCGCGCCAGGAGCGCTTCGCTCTCCACGATCAGGATGCGGGCGTCACCGGGTGACGCCGTCGCGAGCGCTCCGATGCGGCGATCGAGCTGGTCGCCCATGACCCAGACACTGCGCATGAACGGCGCCTAGTCCAGTCCGACCGAAGAGGATTCCCCATCGGGGCCATCGACCGCGGCGTCACCGAGGCGGGCGCGAACATCTCCAAGCCAGGCCGAGACGTCGAACTTCCGATCCAGCCCGCCACGCGTCATCACCCGGGTCTTGCCGCTGACCGGCCGCTCGGCGAACGCCTGGTCGTGGAGTCCGAGCAGCCAGGCGATGTTGGCGTAGCTGGAACAGTCGCGTCCGTCGAGGAAGTGGCGGTTGTTGAGCTCGAGCGCCGTGGCGAACGCGCGCTCGGGGCTTGCGGCCCAGCGCAGGATCTGCTTGCCCCAGTACATGCGCATATGGTTGTGCAGATAGCCGGTCGCGCGTATCTCGGCCATGGCCGCATTCCAAGCCTGGTCGTGCGTACGGCCCTCCTCTAGCTGGGTCGTGCTGTAGCGCGGCTCACGCTCGTCGTCGCGATGCGCATCGAGCGTTGTGCGGGCCCAGTCGGGCAGCGCATCGTAGCGGTCGTAGTCGGGCTCGTATCGCACATAGTTCACGGCCAGCTCGCGGCGGACCACGAGCTCTTCGACGAAACCCGCCACATCATCTGCCGGCGCGCCCGCTGACCGGACCTGGAGCAGCACGGCGATCGGCGAGATCTGGCCGAAATGGAGGTAGGGGCTGAGGTAACTGACCCTGGGATCGAGCGGGTTCGGGCGGCGCTCAGCGTAGCCGCGCAGGCCGTCGTCGAGGAAATCGCGGAGGTGCGATCGGGCCTGTGCGGTGCCTCCGTGCAGGGCGACGTGCGGGTCATCGACGGCATCGACACCGAGTCGCTCCAGGACCGCATCGACGTCGGAGAGGTCGACATCGCTGGGCGGGGCGTCTGTCAGCGGCGCATCGAGGCTCGTCGTCAGCAGCTCCTCCACGAACTCGTCGAGTCGGGCGTGGATCTTCGGACGGATCGTGCGGGCAGCGTACTCGCGATGGTCCGAGGCGACCTCGACGGGCACGACGACGTCGCTCTCGACCTGGACGACCGGGCGATCGACGACATCGACCAGCTGATCGCGCCAGCCGACGAGATCTCGCTCGTAGGCGCGGTCGGTGACGACGAGCACAGCATCTCGAGCTAGCTCGGCGGCGATCTCGGGCGGCGAGCCGTAGCGGATGGCGACGCCGATGCCCCGGCGGCGCAACTCACTGACCGTCCGGGCGAGCCCCTCGAGCATGAAGCGGTAGTGACGAGCCGTGGCGTCGGGATAGTCATCCGTAAGCCCGAAGCAGACGAGGAGCGGCACCGCGTGGTCGTTCGCCAGCCTGACCGCGTGCTCGAGCGCGTCGTTGTGGTGTGCGCGCTGGCTTCGCTGCATCCAGTAGAGGACAAAGGCGCCCGCGCGAGGCTCGATGTCCTCGCTAGTCAGCGTCTGGATGCGGTCGGGGTGGATGAGACTCGTGGCCATCTTCAGTCGGTCGGCGGGGCACCAAGTAGACCACACCGGGTGGCGCCCGACGCGGAGTGCCCACTAGAACTCGAGCACGTGTTTGCCGCTGTCGTGCCGCGTTTGCTATGTCCCCAAGCGCGATCTGGACATCCTCCACCGGGAGCACCACCCCGACGGGCAAGTTCAACTCGCCGGCGTCGACATAGGCCGAGATCGCCGCCAGGTCAGCTGTCGTGCTGCGCATTCGCAGATAGTCCATCGGGATGTCCGCGGCGACCGGCTCACGCATCGAATCTGCGAGGGTCGTGACTGCCCGGCCGTCGGCTCCGAGGGTCGCGGCCGCGCGCTCGAGCGCCGGACCCCCGACGAGGTCGATCACACCATCGATCGGCCCACGTAGCTGCGCTGCCCAGTCACTCGCCTGGTCGAGCGTTGCGTGCGCGCCGAGCTCACGCGATTCGGCCATCTCCCACGCCGGCACCAGCGCGTGGACGATCAAGCCACGAATGCGTGCCAGCTGGATGGCTGCACGCCCGACGCTGCCGCCGGCACCGAGCACGAGAAGCGATGCGCCGGGCACCAGGGCGAGCATATCGAGTGCCTGCAGAGCGGTCACGGCACCGACCGGGATGGCCGCCGCATGAGCAGCGTCAAGCGATTCGGGGGCTGGGCCGCATGCCGTGGCCTTGATGTTCAGTCGTTCCGCCCAGGCGCCGACGATGCCGGGGTTGGCGAAGACGCGATCTCCGACCGCAAAGCCCTCCACGTCGGAACCGACGGCTGCCACCCGGCCCGCCAGCTCCGCACCCAGCACGAAGGGCGGCTCCCGGCCAACGAACTTCGCCAAGCGTCCGCGGGCCACGCCCACATCCCACGAGCCGACGCCGACGGCCTGGACCGCGACACCAAGCTGCCCTGCGTCGGGCGGACCCGGCGGGGAGATGTCGTCGACGCGTAGCGGCTCTCCATAGGCATGGACTCGGATCGCACGCATCCTCGGTCTCCTTGTGTCGGGCGCATCCGCCAGCGGGCCGCTTCAGGGTCAGCCTTACACAATCATGTCCCATCGGGCTCGAGGTCGAGCAACCGGGTAGGCCAGGTGCGCGCCTGACCATCCCGTTCTCTGGCCCGCACGGCGACGCTCGACCGCTCGCGACTGACCGATCACGTGGGCGAGGTCGGGACCGCCAAGCTGGGCACGACACTCGCCGGCATCGACGTCGTCCTGGGGCGATAGCGACCATTTGACCGGCGGAGGTCGGCAGACGCTATGGCCCGGATCCATGGACCGCCCAGTTCGGGGTGCCTGATGGAGAAACGCTCGGGTCTGACCCCGACGCGGTGAGATACCGCCCGGACGGGTACGGGGTGGCCGATGCGCGTGTCCCAGGGTGGGTGATGTGAGCAAGCCCTGACAACAGGCCCGAATCGGCACCGGCGTGTCCGTCCGGGCGAGAGCCGCCACGAGGAGGCCGATCCGATCAGCCGGCCGGAATGTCCCGGATCAGCCGCTGGGGCTCGGGGTGGGCTTGGTCACCCTCATGAAGGTGGCCTCGCCGCCCGGACCGCGAGCTGAATACGAGGTGACCCTTCCGTCTTCTTCGGCGAAGTAGATGCCGACTTACGGTTGGATGCGCATCCGCCATGCGCCTTCCGCATCGGGCGGGAAGAGCTCCAACGGATCGCTGCTCTCCGGGATCCGGAGAGCCAGGCGACCATCCTGGAACAGCACTTCCACCTCGCGGCCGGTCTCGGCCTCACGGAACCAGCCCAGGTACTTCTTGACCTCTTCAAGCCGAAGCAGCGACTCCGCCTGCGCTGTGGGCCTGCCCTTGGGGACGTCGAACGTCATCCCGGCCTGGTGGATCTGGAGACCTGTCACCCGTCCCGCTCCATCTCGTGCGAACGAGACCGCCACCCCTGGTTCGTCGCGGAACGTCCACCGCTCCGTCTGACCGACTCGCTCGAGGACGAAGATGAACTGGCTCGGGATGTCGAGTACCAGGCCGCCGTCGCGCCAGAGGACCTCGAATGGCTCGTTCCTGAACGGTCCGAAGTCTGCTGTGTAGGTGCCGACGTAGTCGGCATGCTCGTCGGGCATCTCAAGAGGGGGCGTTTCCGGTGGGTGCAGGAGCAGACGTTCGATCTCGGCTTCGAGCCGGATCGGGGTGGCACCGCCCCGGGACTGCGTGAAGTACAGGATCATCAGGTCCCGGTCGGGCCACGCCCATGCGATCGTGCCATCCGAGCCGCTGTAGCCCATGATCGTCGGCTCGGCGCCCGCTGGCGGCGCCCCCTCCACTGGGTACTCGTCGACATGCAGGACGGCCATCTGCCCGTGATAGACCGTCAGGCCTGGGAAGCGTGTCGGATACGGTGCATCGGTGCCGAGCCCGGCCATGCTCGCCGTCGGCGTGAGCGTCCGGCCCACGGCTTCAGCCGACAAGACAGGAGCGTCGTCGGACAGACCATCGTCCATCCACATCGCCAGGAAACGAGCGTAGTCGAGCGGCGTGCCGTAGAGGCTCTGAGATCCCCACGCGTAGGGATAGAACGGCTCGTCGTCGGGTCTCCAGAAGCGGTTCCAATTGCCCGCGCTGCCGACGTACAGACTCGCCACGCGGTCCAGCCGGGGGTCCTCAGGGTCGCCCGCGTAGTAGGTATCCTCCATGCCCAGGGGCTGGAGCACCCGCTCGGTCACGAATCCCCTCCAAGGACGACCCCGACGCCTGCTCGACGATGGCACCGAGCACATCGGCACCGGCATCGCTGTACCAGAACTTGCTGCCCGGTTCGAACTGGGGACCGCCTTCGCCGATGGCGTCGGCCATCTCGCGCAGGCTATCGTACTCGCGGGCCTCGGTGACGATCGAGAGCGGGAGACCACTCGTATGCGTGAGCAGTTGCTCGATGGTGATCTGCCCTGAGGGGTCGGTGTCGAATCCCGGCAGGTAGGTCGAGACGCGGTCATCGAGCGCGAGTATTCCATCGTCGACGAGGAGCTGGATCGCGGCGCCCGTGATCGGCTTCGTCATCGAGCGGATGTTGAACAGCGTGTCCGTCTCCATCGGGATGCCGGCCTCGCGATCGCGCCAGCCGAATGCGTCATGCAGCACGGTGTGGCGGTCCTTGATGACCAGCAACTCTGCTCCGACGACATCAGTCGGACTGTCAACGAGGATGCTAGGCTGATCAGGATTGCGCCGGCGAGCTCCGCGAGGACGTCGGGCTCCGCGGCATACGAACGGCCGAAGATCGCCTTGGTCTGCGCGTCGATGTAGCCGACCTTGTCCGACCCCTGGTTGCCGCGCCCGAAGTAGGCCCGATCGCGATCGTCGACGAGCGCGAAGATGCTCCGACTGACCGACACGCGCGGCTCGCGCTCGTGCCCGGCCGCCGCCCACGCCTCGCGGAACAGCCGGATCTGCTCGGCCTGGAGCTCGTGGAACGGCACGCCGGCGTCCTCGGTCATGCAGCGTCGACGACATCAGGTTCATGCCCTGCTGGGCCGTCCACTCGGCGGTCGCGCGTGACCCGGCGCCCCACCAGATCCGGTCGCGCAGCCCGGGCGAGTGCGGCTCGGGGCGGAGCAACCCCGGCGGGTTCGGGAACATCGGGGACGGGTTCGGCTCGGCGAACCCGACGCCGGACAGGGCCTCGAGGAAGACCTCGGTGTGCTGGCGGGCCATGTCGGCGTCGGTCTCGCCGTCGGGCGGCACGTAGCCGAAGTAGCGGAAGCCGTCGATGACCTGCTCGGGTGATCCGCGGCTGATCCCGAGCTGCAGACGACCGCCCGCGATGAGGTCGGCGGCGCCGGCATCCTCGACCATGTAGAGCGGGTTCTCGTAGCGCATGTCGATGACGGCCGTCCCGATCTCGATGCGCTTCGTTCGGGCGCCGATCGCCGCCAGCAGCGGGAAGGGCGACGCGAGCTGCTGCGCGAAGTGGTGGACGCGGAAGTACGCGCCGTCGGCACCCAGATCCTCGACGGCCTCGGCCAGCTCGATCGACTGGATCAGCGCGTCGGACGCCGAGCGCACCTGCGAATGGGGCGCTGCCGACCAGTGCCCGAACGAGAGGAACCCGATCTTCTTCATCCAGGGATTCTATGGGTGACGGCCGTGACCCGCGCCGGGCCGCTGTCTCGCCGGTCAGCGTTGAGTCGCTGGCAGTTGGGACACGGGTGCCAGCAAGTGGGCACCATGCCCGAGGCAAAGACGATCGGCGCGACGCTCCTTCCACAGATCAGTCGCGCGCAGCCGGGCCAGGCTGACCCCTGAGCTCGCCCTTGCGAGATCGAGCGCCAAAGGCGCCACAGACCCGTCGTGTGGGCTGGCGAGGAGGCACGAGCGCCAAGCTCGGCCGGACACGTGCGAATGTGCGCCGATGTGCCGCACCGGGCGCCCAGGTGGCTGCCGGGCGCGGCGGCCACTCTCCTCCACATTCGTAGACAGCAGGTCCTCGGTTCACATCCGAGTGTCGGCTCCACTCCCCCCGCGTGAAACGGCCCGCTTCGGGCTGTCCGCTCACCGAGCGACGACATCCGATCGACGCAGACCCTATGGCGTCAGGGCGTCCAGAGCTGGAGGTCGACCTGCCGTGCCATCAGCTCGAAGTCGCGGTCGGTCGTGACCATGACGAGGTCGTGCCGCCGACAGAGCTGCGCGAGAAGCACGTCGACGGTGCCGACCTGGACGCCACTGCGGCGACACGTGTTCCGCAGCTCAGCCGCCTCGATATGATCGAGTCGGTCGGGAAGGAGGAGAGGCAACGCCCCGAAGTGCTCGACGATCGCGTCGCGCGCCTGTGGTCCACGGAATCCCTGCAGCAGCTCCTGCAGTACGAGTCCGGTCGTGAAGACCCCCTCCCCCGCCTCGAGCGCATCGCGTAGGCGTTTGACAGCCGGCTCACCCGTGGCGCCATCGCGGCGCAACGCGAGCGACCACACGCTCGTGTCGATGAAGAGCTCCACTCAGCGTGTGCGCTCGGCCTTGTAGTCGAACTCCGGGTCCCAGTCGAGGGCCGCGAAGAGCTCGACGATGCGACGCTGTTCATGGCGCGCCACGTACTCGCGCAGCGCTCGCGTGACCGCCGCGGTCTTGGTGCGCTCACCGCTGACCTTGACGGCCTGCTCGAGCAGGTGGGGATCGATATCGAGGTTGGTGGGCATGTGCAGATACTCACACAACACCATGCACAACGCTAGCTCGGTGGTTCGGGTCGGGTCCTCGCGATTCGTAGACAGCAGGTCCTCGGTCCAGATCCGAGTGTCGGCCCCGCTTCCCGGATTGCAGCCCAGCGTGTGCCGTCCGGGTTGGGCCCCAGACCCCTCAAGTTGACTTCCCCTGTGCGCGGTGACAGCATGGCGGACCCGGTCGGACACGAGTCCAACGGTCACCTGTCGTGCTGAGGAGGAGAGCGAGTATGCGTTCAACCAGACTGGCCAGAGTCGGGGTCAGGTTCGTCACCGCTGCTACATCGGCAGTGCTGATCGCCGCCATGATGGCGCCCGGCTCCAGCGCCCAGAGTGAGGGCGACCTCGTCGTCGGCGTCACCAGCGACCCGGACACGCTATTCCCCTGGAAGGCCACGCAGTTCCAGGCCGTCGCGCTGCTGGGGCTCATCTATGACTCGCTCGTCGAGTTCGACCAGGACCTCAACGTGGTGCCCGGTATCGCCGAGAGCTGGGAGACGTCGGACGACGGCCTCGCGCTCACCTTCAAGATCCGTGACGGTGTCACGTTCCACGATGGCAAGCCGCTGACCTCGGCTGACGTCAAGGCTTCCCTGGATGCCATCCTCGACGAGGCCACCGGCGCGGTCCAGCGAACCTCGCTGGCCTCGGTCGCCTCGGTCGATGCGCCCGATGCGTCGACGGTGGTCCTGAATCTCAGCAACCCCGACGCGGGCATCCTCTCCGGGCTCGCCGGCGGGCCGAACCTGGCCATCCTCTCGGTGGACGACACCGAGGAAGGACTGAGCGCGGCGCCCAACGGCACCGGCCCGTTCGCCTTCGGCAGTCGCAAGCCCAGCGAGTCGGTCACCCTCGTCGCCAACGACGCTTACTGGCGTGAAGGCGAGCCCACGCTCGCGAGCGTGGAGTTCCGCGTCATCCCGGACGAGTCCTCGATCGTCGACGGCCTGCGCTCCGGCAACGTCCAGCTGGCCGTGCTCACCGACCCGCTCGTGGCCACCACGGCTGAGGGCGATGGCATCAGCATCACCAGGACGCCGCAGCTGGCCTACCACGTGCTCCAGCTCAACCACGCTCGCGAACCACTCGGCGACCTGAACGTGCGCCTGGCCATGCAGTGCGCGGTCGACCGCCAGGAAGTCCTCGATACCGCCGCGCTCGGCGAGGGCGAGGTCGTCGGACCCATCACCTCACCGGCCTACCTGAGCGACCCGTCCGCGCGACCCTGCCCCGAGCGGGACGTCGAGAAGGCCAAGCAGTATGCTGGCGGACGCCGGCTACGCCGACGGCTTCACCGTCGGGACCATCGTCGCGCAGGGTGAGTACGCCAGCGCCGTCAACGAGGCCCAGAGCCTCCAGGCCCAGCTCGCCGAAGTGGGCATCAACCTGGAGATCGAGCCGCTGGAGATCGGTGCCTATCGTCGATCGCTGGCTGGCGCCGGACTTCGACACCGCGGTCGCACTCAACGGCGGCCGGCCCGATCCCGACGTCCAGTACGGGCGCTACTTCCCGAGCACCGGCAACCTCAATACCATCGCGAGCTACAACTCGCCCGAGCTGGACGAGCTCTTCGCCCGCGGCAAGGCCTCCGGCGACGCCGAGGAGCGCAAGCAGATCTACGCCGAGATCTCACAGCACCTCGAGGACAACGCGGTGTGGATCTGGATGTTCTCCAGCCCCAACTACTCGGCCACGACCGAGGGCGTCGAGGGTTTCGTCCCGATGCCGAACAATTCGCTCCAGTACCTGCGCACCACGTCCGTGCAGTAGTCCGGTCGCACCCCCGCGTGCGACCGACCACATCGCACTCCTGCGTGCGACCGACAGATAGACTGCTGCGGGTGATCGCCGGCAAACGGATCGCCCGCACAGTCGCCGAGGCGACGGTCACCCTTATGGGGGTGGCCGTCCTCGTGTTCGTCATGCTGCGAGTCCTTCCCGGCGATCAGATCACGGCGTCGTTGGGCATCGAGGCCGGCATGATGACCGAGGAGCAGCTCGCCGCCCTGCGTGCCTACTACGGCATCGACCAGCCCCTCCACGCGCAGTTCCTGGGGTGGCTCGCCGAGGTCGCTAGCGGGAACCTGGGATTCTCCCAGCGCACCGGTCAGTCGGTGCTGGAGATGACCGCTTCCTCGCTGCCGGTCACCATCGAGCTGGCGATCCTGGCCACGCTGCTGGGCGTCCTCATCGGGGTGCCGCTGGGCATGGTCTCGGCCTCGCGTCCGAACACCCGGTGGGACGGGGGTGCACAACTGGTCGGGCTGGCTGCCCTCTCCGTCCCCAGCTTCCTGTTGGCGGCACTGCTGCTCACGCTCATGGCGCGGATCCTGCGCTACAACCCCAACGCCATGGCCTTCGCCCGCCCACTCGAAGATCTGGGCCTGAATCTCCAGCAGATGATGCTCCCGACCATCGTGCTCGGGTTCGCGCTGGCCGCGCCCATCATGCGCACCACCCGATCGGCCATCCTGGAGGTCAAGAGCCAGGACTTCGTGCGCACGGCGATCGGCAAGGGCGTGTCTCCGCTCCGGGTCCAGGTCCGCCACGTCCTGCACAACTCGCTCGTGCCCATCGTCACCATGACCGGCATCCAGTTCGGATACCTGCTCGGTGGTGCCGTGGTGGTCGAGCAGATCTTCTCGGTGCCGGGCGTCGGCCGCCAGTTCCTGATCGGCATGCAACAGAAGGAGTACGCCGTCGTCCAGAGCACGGTGCTCATCATCGCCCTGCTGTTCCTCGTCGTGAACCTCCTCACCGACCTGGTCTATCGCATCATCGACCCACGGGTACGGACGGGATGACGGCGAACGAGGTCGCATGGCTCGAGGCCGAGGAGGCTCCGCCGAAGCGAACGCCCCTGTGGCGTCGGCTGTGGGCCAGCCGCAGTGGGCGCTGGGGCGTGATCCTCACCGTGTTCGTCCTCGGCCTTGCGGTTCTCGCAGCGATCGGCGCCACGCCGTATGACCCCATCTCGCAGCGCGCCGTCGACCGGCTGCAGGGCCCATCGGCGGCCTACCTCTTCGGCACCGACCAGTTCGGTCGTGACATCCTCTCGCGGAGCATGGCCGGGGTGGCCACGTCGCTGCAGGTGGCGATCGTGGCGGTCTTCATCTCGGCGGTCCTGGGCACGACGTTCGGCATCCTCGCGGGCTTCTTCGGCAGCCGCGTGCGAGGTCCCGTCAACGCCCTCACCAACATCCTCTTCGCCTTCCCGCCGCTGCTGCTGGCGCTGGCGCTGGCCTCGGTGACCACGCGCAACTGGTTCACCGTGGCGGTGGCGATCTCCATCGTCTACATCCCGATCTTCGTGCGCGTCACGCGCGCGCCCGTGCTCACACTGCGCGAGGCGGATTTCATCAAGGCAGCTCAGGTGCTGGGCTTCCCGTCGTATCGCATCCTGTTCCGCCACCTGCTGCCCAACATCACGCCCATCGTCATCGTGCAGGTGACGCTCTCGATGTCGTGGGCCGTGCTCACCGCGGCAGCGCTCAGCTACCTGGGCCTGGGAACACCTCCGCCGACCCCGGCTCTCGGCTCCATGGTCTTCGAGGCCAAGAACCTGGTGACCATCGCTCCCTGGACGATGATCGCACCCGGGCTCGTGCTGATCATGTTCGTGGTCGGCCTGAACCTCCTGGGCGATGGCCTCCGCGACGCGCTGGACCCCCGGAACGAGAGCCGCGCATGAGCGACGACCTGCTGGAGATCGAGGGCATGGTCGTGACCCTGCACGCGCGCGGTGGCGACCAGGAGATCGTGCATGGCATCGACTTGCACGTAGTCTCCGGCGAGACGCTGGGCGTGGTCGGTGAGAGTGGCTCCGGCAAGACCCTGACGATGCTCTCGGTGATGCGACTGCTGTCACCACCGCTGGAGATGACCCACGGCAGTGTCCGCCTGGAAGGACTCGATCTCACGAGCTTGCCCGAGCCGGAGATGCGGCAGGTGCGCGGGAATCGGGTGGCCATGGTCTACCAGGACCCGATGACGTCGCTGAACCCGCTGATGCGCATCGGTGAGCAGGTCGTCGAATCGATGACCGCGCACGGCGTTCCCAAGGACGAGGCCTGGCCACGAGCGCTGGCCACGCTGGCGCGCGTGGAGATGCCGGACCCCGAGCGCACCGCCACGGCCTATCCGCACGAGCTCTCCGGCGGCATGCGCCAGCGTGCCCTCATCGCTACCGGGCTGGCCATGGACCCGACGCTCCTCATCGCGGACGAGCCGACGACAGCTCTCGACGTCACCATCCAGCGGCAGATCCTCGCGCTGGTCAAGCATCTGAGTGACGAGTCGAAGATGACGACCGTCTGGGTGACGCACGACCTCGGCGTCATCGCCCGCCTCGTCGATCGCGTGGTGGTCATGTACGGCGGGTATGTCGTCGAGGATGCGCCGGTCGACCAGATCTTCTACGCGCCCCAGCATCCCTATACCAGGCGGCTGCTCGAGTCGCTGCCCAACCCGACCGATGACAGCCGTCCACCGCTGGCGCAGATCCCGGGCCGTCCTCCCCTGCCCAACGAGACGATCGTGGGCTGCCCGTTCCGGCCACGCTGTGACCAGGCGCGCGACGTGTGCATGACGCTACCGCCGCTGGAACCGCGGGCGGACGGACACGCCGCGTGCTGGGTCCCGGCAGACGAGTGGCGCTGATGCCGGGCGGGCCGGGGCCATGGTGATCCTCGAGGGCGTCGATCTGCACAAGCGCTATCCCGTGCGCGGTACCGATCTCACCGTCAACGCCGTCAACGGGGTGTCGCTCTCGCTCGAGGCGGGCGAGACCCTGGGGATCGTGGGCGAGTCCGGCTGCGGGAAGTCGACGCTGGCACGACTGTTGGTCCGACTCGAGGATCCGACGAGCGGCACGGTCGTGCTCGACGGCGTCGATCTCGGTGCCATCAGCAACCGGGAACTCCGCGAGCAACGTCGCAAGATCCAGCTTGTCTTCCAGGATCCGTACGCCTCCCTGGATCCTCGGCAGACCGCGGGAGACACGCTCGACGAGGTCCTCAAGGTCCACGGGCTGGCCGGCAACGCCGATGGTCGATCCGAGCGCGTCACCGCCCTGCTCGACATGGTGGGGCTGCGGCGTTCGTTCGCCCTGCGCCTGCCGCACGAGATGTCCGGCGGCCAGCGCCAGCGCGTCGGCATCGCTCGCGCCCTCGCGGTGGAACCACGCGTGCTGCTCCTCGACGAGCCGGTCTCCGCGCTGGATGTCTCGGTGCGTGCCGAGATCGATGAACCTGCTGGCGCGCCTGCGCGACGATCTGGGTCTCAGCTACGTCTTCATCAGCCACGATGTGGCCATGGTGCGGCACCTGAGTGACCGTGTCGGCGTCATGTACCTCGGTCGGGTCGTGGAATCGGGACGCTGGAAGGAGGTCATCGACCGGCCGCTGCACCCCTACACGAAGGCGCTACGCGAGGCGGTGCCGGTGCCCGACCCCAGGGCCGCCGGCGAGCTGGAGGCCTCGGTCGCGGGGGAGGTGCCCGATCCCGCCAATCCGCCCCCGGGATGCCCGTTCCACCCACGATGCCCCATCGCGGAGAGCATCTGCCACACGGTCGAATCCGCACCTGGAGACCGTTGGGCCGGATCACCTGGTGGCGTGTCATGTGGTGACTCGTGATGGCCGCACTGCCACGGAGGCATCGTGAACCTCCATGGATGAGGTCGTCCTGCGGCCCGCAGATGCCGACGATGTCGAGGCCATCGCAGACCTGTTCCTGGCCTGCTGGCGAACGTCCTATCGCGACGTGCTACCGCTTGACGTGGTCGACATGTATGGACCGGCGAGCGCTCGGGATCTGTGGAGGCGCTCCCTCGGAGTGGGGGCGGGCGAACGGCGGGTCGTCGTGGCCGAGCGGATCGACGGATCGATCCTGGGCGTGGTCGCGACGGGCAGAGACCCCGACCACCCTGCCCTGGGTCACGTCTTCAGCCTGTACGTGCATCCGGGCGCGCAGGGACTGGGGATCGGTGCACGATTGATGTCGGCAGCCGTCGAGCGGTTCAGGGCCGATGCACTGTCCGAGGCGAGCCTGTGGGTCTTTGCGGCCAACACCGGTGGGCGGGCCTTCTACGAACGCCTGGGGTGGTTGGCCGATGGGACGAAGCGGGTCGAGCCGGAATACGGGGAACAAGAACTCCGATTCACGCGATCGCTGACGATCGTCGTCTGACCGCCCCGGCGCGCCCATCGTCATCCAGGTGAGCTGCTGGTGGCGATGCCCCCATGACCCCTGAACTGACCCCTCGGAGAATGTGCGGCATGAGCGCGACAGCACCGGCGTACGAGGAGGCCGGGAAGCTCCTCGCCGCGGGTAGCGGGCTCAGCACGCCGCACCGACGGGGCGGTGGCGCGCACCGCGCTCAGAAGGTTCTCCGGCCGCGAGTCCTCGCGATTCGTGAACAGCAGGTCCTCGGTTCACATCCGAGTGTCGGCTCCACTCCCCACGCGTGAAACGGCCCGATTCGGGCTGCCCATCGGCCGATTGAAGCGCGGTGACGCCTACGCTGACTCCGCGAGAATGGCCCAACGACGATGAGGGCACGACGTGCGGTCGGCCCTGCCATCCGTCGTCCGACCTGACGGAAGTCCCGGTTTCCGACAGGGCGTCAACTCGCGCGCGGGTCGGGCTAGGCCGGCGCTACGACATTGACGCCGAGCGCCTTGGCGGCCTCGGCCATGCGCTGGTCGTACGTCACCATCCCTTCGAGCTCGTCACCCACCTCGAGCGCAGCCGCGAGATGCAAGGCATCGAGGCTGCGCAACAGCTCAGGCTCCAGCATGGCCGCGCGTTCACAAACCGAGGTCGACAGGGTCAGCAGCACCAGCGAGTCAAGGACTGCCCGGGCCTGCACCATGTGCCGCGGGGCGGCCCGTCTGGTCGAGCGAAGCAGCTCGGTTCGCAGCAGATCGCTGGAGAACACCCGCTCGTCTCGCGTCTCGAGCCACCTCCGCAGGGCCGCAGACCCCCGCTCGGCAACGACCAGCTTCACCGCTGCCGACGTATCGAGATAGAACACCGCTAATACCGCTCGCCCTCACGCATGACCGCGAGACCCTCAGACAGTGCGGCATGACCTCGTCGACGCCGGGCCGGGCGCGGCAGGTCGCTCAACCGTCGTTGCGCCGGGCGAGCGCGCTCGGCAGCGATGAGTGCCTCGATCCGACTCGATGGTATGGGCACCAGCTGGGCCACCGGCCGACCCCGATCCGTGATGGTCACCAGCTCACCTGCGGCGGCGTCAGCCACGACGGCCGAAGCGTTCTGCTTCAGCGCTCGTATTCCGACCTCACTCATGTGCTACATCGTAGCACATGAGTCGTTGGCGTTCGGACTTGGCGCAAGACGGCGCCCTTATCGACCACGACGCTAGGTCGACGGCGCTTCGGCGCGGGGGTGACCGCTGACATCATCGGTCATCTCGCGGCCGCGGTGCTCGATGACGCCGACCCAGGACCGTGAGTCGAGCATACGCGACCGAACACGGACTGCGCGACGTAGTCGCTGGCCGTTGTCCTGGTCAGCTCGTTTGGCCAGCCGCTGTCGTGATCGTGCAAGATCGGCCAGCACGGCAACGAGACCCGGGCTTGCAGGTCGCGCGCAGTAGCTGGTGACCAGCAACATCGCCACCGCAGCGCCTGCTGCCTCGCCGCACTCGAGACCACGTTCACTCGAATACCGTGACCGTGCCCCACTCGCGTTCGCCGGCACGAACCACCGGCCCCCACATCGCGTGCAGCAGGACGAGGCGTGGCCACGAGATCGTCACCCTGGTGGGTTGCACCCTGCCGGGCGCGACTGTGCCCTCCCAGATGGGAGGGCACAGTCGCTGCTATGGCGAACTAGTTGCCTGGTGCCGGTCCGAGCACCGCCTCGAGTTCCTCGACCGAGACGCCGAGGATCTCAGCGTCGGCTTCGAGATCAGGCGGCTCACCCGGGGCAGGTGCGCCGAGGGCGGCCATCACCTCTTCTTCGGTGACGCCGAGTCGTTCTGCGGCAGCAGCCATGTCAGGGCCTTGCTGGGCGCCTGCTTCGTCCTGCGGGCCGCCGCCGGGGCCGCCTGCCGTGGCACCCACGCTCGTCTCGCCGTCGTCGAAGGAGACCACGCGATCAGGGTTGACCGTGGTCGGATCACCCTCCGGCGTCTCGGTCACCTCACCGCCACGCACGAGGCGAACGTAGTTCTCGCCGCGCTCTGCATCGACACCGTCGGGGCCGTCCTCGGTCTTGGTGTCGAACCGGACCGCGCCTGCGCCGTGCGTGTCGTTGCCCTCGGCATCGACGGCATAACCAGAAGCGAGGTACCACGCGTACCAGTAGCCCTCTTCGTCGACCAGCTCATCGGCGTCCTCCTCGACAACGCCTGCAAGTACGCGCCGGAGCATGGTCAGGTCGTGGTCACGGTCGAATCTCGTGAGGGCCGGACCTGGCTGACCGTGGACGACGATGGGCCGGGTATCGACGAGTCTCAGCGTGAGCGCATCTTCGACCGCTTCCATCGCGGGTCGGACGTCGGCGGCGGAACCGGCCTGGGCCTGGCCATCGGGGACGCTATCGTGGGCGCGACCGATGGCCGCTGGCGGATCGATACCTCACCACTCGGCGGTGCGCGTGTTGCGCTCGGTTGGCCGGCGCAGGATCCGGCGGACGGCCACTGAGGTCGAGCCGGCCAGGGCTCCCTCGCTGGCCCGTATCGGGCCGCCGGTCACCTGAGGCCCATCGAAGGGGCGGCGGATGGGTCCGACCTGACGGTGATCCAGTATCGAGGCGATCCACCGCACCCTCATGGCCGATGAGCCCGAGCGTGTCGCGGCCGGGCGATTCCGTGGCGAGCAGAACTGGATCGGTGGTCGTCGGAGCAACCCGTCGGACGCCCGCTACATCCCACCCCGGAAGACCGTGTCCTGCCGCTGATGTCCGACTTCGTCGACTTCATCAACCGCGCCGATCGTGACCCAGGATCGCGACTTCCCGACGCTCGCGGGACTCGAGGTCATCAACGTCTAGATGCCTCTCGGGCACGACGTGGGCTCGGACGGGTAGGGTCTTGCGTCCGGGGCCGATTGTGAGCGAGCACGAATAGGCCAGAGAGCTGATCACGAAGAGTGCAGAGGCCCTCGGGGAGAACCGAGGGCCATCACTTGACTGCCCCTGCTGTCATTCCGCGAATCAGGTACCGCTGGAAGGCGAAAGCGAGGATGAGAGGCGGAAGACTCGCTACAACGCCAGCAGCAGCGATCTTCAGTTGCTCAAGACCAAGCTTGGTGCTGAACTCGCCGATAAGCACTGGCAAGGTCTTCGCGTCCACGTTGGTCAGGGTGAACGCGTACAGGTACTCATTCCACGCCACCACGAAGGCGAACACCGCGACCGTGATGACTCCTGGGATAGCGAGCGGCAGCGTCACACGAAAGAGTGCACCCAGGCGAGTCGCACCGTCGATCATGGCGGCTTCTTCGAGCTCACGCGGAATCGTCGCGAAGTAACTCCGCAACATCCAGATGGCCAAGGGGAGGATCAGGCTCATGTACACGAGCACGATCCCCAGATGTGTATCGAGAAGGTCCGACTCGCGGAGAATCACGTACATCGGGATGACGATCGCGATCGGCGGGACCATCTGGACGCTCATCGCGCCGAACAGGTACTGCTTCCGGCCAGGGAAGTTGACCCGGGCCACTGCGTACGCAGCGAACACGCCGAGACCCAGGGCCAGAGCCGTGGTGCCCGTGGCGATGATCGCTGAGTTCCGCAGCGAGGAAAGGAAGAGCGACGTGTTCGAAGATCCCCCCCCGGTAGATGCGAAGAGGTCGCGGTAGTTGTCAAGCGTGAGCCGGTCAGGGATGAGCTTCGTCGGGATCTCGAGCAGATCGGCCTTGTAGGAGAGGGACGAGATCACCATCCAGGCATACGGCGCGATCGTCCAAACCATGATCATCACGACCGCTGTGTACAAGGCGAACCTGCCGAGCCGGTCGTGCCAAACCACCTTCCTTGGCTTGTGCGCGGTCGTGGCCCTCGCTGACGGGCTGTTGCGCACCATCTACATCTCCACGATCGACTTGTGGGCCTTGCGGATGTAGATGACCGCCGGCACGAGGAGCAGTAGCGCAACGGAGTAGGCCATGGCAGCACCGAGGCCGAACCGCAGCGACCTGAACGTCGTTGAGTAGATCCGAAGGGACACCAGCTCGGTCGAGCTCTGCGGTCCGCCGCCGGTGATGATCTGCGGGATCTCGAAGGTCTGGAACCCCCAGATCAGCTGGAGCAGACCGGCAACGATCAGGATCGGCAGGATGAGTGGGAACGTGACGTAGCGGAACCGCTGCCATGCCGATGCTCCGTCGATCTGTGCCGCCTCATAGGGCGCAGTCGGAATCGCCATCAGGGCCCCAAGGAGTAACAAGACGGTGAGAGGCGTCTCCTTCCAGACATTGGCCAGGATGATGAGGCCCATGGCCCAGTTCGGATCAGCCAGCCACACCTGGTATTCGTCGATCAGGCCCAGCTGAAACAGGACGGCGTTCAGTGCGCCGAAATCAGCGTTATAGATCCACTTCCACATCGATGCCGCGACGACTGCCGGCAAGGCCCAGGGAAGGATGATGATGGCACGCGCCAGTCCACGACCCCTGAAAGCCTTGGTCAGGACGAGGGCGAATGCGATGGCGAGTGGGAGCTCGATCGCGATCGATGTCAGTGAGAAGACGGTCGTGGCTTTGAGCGAATTGAGAAACCGCTCATCGGTCGCCAGCCGGATGTAGTTGTCGAGCCCAACGAAGGCATCGTTCTGCGGTCTCGCGAGGTCCCGCTGCTGGAAGCTCAGGATCAGAGCATTGACGAGCGGGAGAAGAACGACGGCGAAGATGGCGACGAGCGCTGGGGTGGCAAGGGCGAGACCGAATCGGCGCTCTCCGGCCGGAGTAGCGACCGCCACCTGCGCTCAATCTCTTACCTACCTCCCAGCCCTCCCGCACTCACGCCACGATCGCGACAAAGGGCCACCGTTGATAGTCAACGGTGGCCCGCGTGCCGGTCCTGAGAACGGTTACTCCGGTCTACTTCTGCGTCGGGTTACTGGACGCAGTTGAACTCGTCAAGACCAGAGGCGATCGCGTCGAGAGCCTCCTGGGCCGTCTGCCCTCCACCGAGTGCCTTGTGAATCTCGGCTGTGCTGATGTCGACGAGGTCGGCGTACCACGTCAGGGTCGAAAGGCCGCGAACCGATCCGAGCTGGCTCGAGAAGGCCTCCCACTCTGGGTACTGCGCCACCAAGTCGGGGTCCGTGTACAGGTCGACCCAGATCGGAAGCATGCCGATCTGCTCGGCCATGAACCGGTTCGTCTCCTCACTCGTCATGTACTCGATGAACTTCCAGGCAGCCTCCTTGTGCTCGGAGTTAGCCGGGATCGCGAACCCCTCAGGAAGCGTCAGCGAGGGCGCACCGGCCGGGACAGTCCCGATCGCCAGCTCTCCCTGGATCGACGAGAGGGCGTCGTCTTCGGCGAAGGCCACGAGGCCTGGAATGCCCTGGGGCATGAACAGAGACCGTCCAGCGAGGAACACATCCTGGGATGCAGCCTGGTCGAATGTCATGCCGGCCGGATCAGCGACTCCGTTGGCCAGGGAGTCGATCATGTACTGCAGGCCCTCGAGGGTCTTCGCATCGTCCTGAGCGACGATGCACGATGCGTCGTCCACGATCTCGCCGCCGAATGCATATGTCCAGAAGTGGAACTCGTTGCCGAGGGACCACTCCTGGTTCCAGAACGGTGCAAGACCATGCTCGACGACCCCAGCAGCGGCCGCCGCTTGGGACTGTTCGGTGAACTCCGCCCAATCCTGCGGGGGAGTGTCGAAGCCGGCTTCGGCGAGCTTGGCCTCGTTGTAGAAGAAGAACCTCGTGTCGTTGTTCCAGACGAGACCGGTGATGGAACCATCAGGACAGGTGAACAGGTCCACCAATCCCTGGATCATGCCATCGGTGTGACCAGCTGGCATGAAGTCGTTGAGTGGGGTGGCCCAACCGGCACCGCACCACTGCGCGACCCAGCCGTTGTCGAACTCGACCACGTCATAGGCGCTACCGCCCGTCGCGAGCTCAGGCACGACCTTGTCGGCTACTGAGTCCCAGTCGCTCTGAATGAGATTCACCGAGATCCCAGTCTCCTCCTGGAACTGGTTGATGCGAGCCTCGAAGGCGGTACCCATGTCCGCCTCGTGGGCCGGGAAGATGACGGTGATCTCCTCAGACGCGTCCTGCGCCACCGCCGTCGTCGCGCCGAGCGCAGCGACGGTCAGGGACAGCGCTAGCGCCCCGAGCACCGATCCTCGTCCTGGATGCCTGGTGAGTGCTTGATCGCTCAAGGTGAACTCCTCTCGTTGTCGTCCTTGTCGGCGACTTGCAGACCCCATGAGAATGACCGAGTTTGCGCGTTATCACAACTGATCTGTTGTCTCCTGTGCACTGCTCCGGGGCGTGTGACGCTCGGCTGAGCGGACCCCGGAAGCAACAGCTGGATGCAGCGCCGGCGGAGATACCCGGTCAATGGGCTGTCTGTCTCCCCGGATTCGAGCGCGGACGCCATCGACGGTGGCTACACCGTTTGGTGACCGACACGCAGATCGCTGTGGAGGTCGGAGGATGTAGTCACATCTCCTTGACCGCGGCGTACCAGACGCGGTCGGCGACATCGACCACCGTGTCTGCGATCCGCGACAAGCGCCGATACAGCTCGCGGCGCCCGATGAGCTCGCGGACGTGCTCGTGTTCGAACGAACCGTCATCGTCGAGGGCCAGGAGGCCGCTCATGGCCCGGCGATAGACCTTCTCCAACCGCCGCGCGGACTTCGTCGCATCATCGGCGGCGGCGGTCGCAGTGCGATGATCGTCCTTGCCGCCGTGAACGCCGATGGCATCGAATGCCCGCGACAGGTGCTTCGTTCCCTCCATCAGGTGCTGGGCCATCTCAGCCATCGGCACGTCCGGCGACATGCCCATGACCTCGGCTTCGCCCACGACGTCCTTGGAGGAGTTCAGCACCTTGTCGAGCAGCTGGCTGAGGATGAAGATGTCTTCCGGGCTGATGGGCGTGATGAAGGCGTCACGCAGCGCAACGCGAACCGCGCGCTTGGCCAGATCAGCCTCGTGCTCCGTCTCGCGGACCCGTTCGGCGGAGGCGGCATCGCCGGCTGCCCAGCCCGCGAAGGCCTCCATGCCGGAGACGGTGATGGTCATCTGTTTCCGCAATCCCCCGAGCACATCGGGCTCGGCCGGCAGGAACCAGTGCACGGTCGGTCGTCGCATCCGCATCGTCACGCTCCAGCGAGCTGCAGCCAAAGTGGCAAGGTCACGACCGCGAGGATTGCGGCTGCGGGCATCGTCGTCAACCAGGCCAGACCGATCTCACGCACCACGCCCCAGCTGACGTGACGCCAGCGCCGCCGGCCCGCCCCGATGCCCACGACCGACGAGGACACCACCTGGCTGGTCGAGATCGGGAAGCCTCCGAGCGAAGCACCGAAGATGACGCTTGCCGAGCTTGTCTGACTGACAAGCCCGTCGAGGCTGCGGATGGGGTAGATGCGTCTGCCGATGGTCCGCACGATGCGCCAGCCGCCAAGCGCCGTGCCGAGGGTCAGGGCGAGGCTGCAGCCGAGGATGACGAGCACGCCTGTGTCCGCGACGTCCTCGATGTAGCCGGCCGCGACGAACAGCGCGGCGATGACCCCGACCGCCTTCGACGCATCGTTGGCCCCGTGGCTGAAGGCCAGCCAGGCCGAGGTCACCCACTGCGCGCCCCGCACGGGCCGGCCTGCGGCCACCGCGGCACGCCGCGCAAGGCGCATCGCGATGCGTTCGAGGATCCACGAGGCACCGAAGCCGAGGGCCGTGGCGACGAGGATGCCGACGAGGATGCCGAGCACGCCGCCGATGCCGCCGTCGACGATCGGACCCCAGGCGACCGCATCGACGCCGGCAGCGACGATGGCCGCGCCCACGAGTCCGCCGACGAGCGCGTGCGACGATGAGGCCGGGATTCCCCGGTACCAGGTGATGAAGTTCCACAGCACCGCACCGCTGAGACCGGCCCCGATGACGGCGACCGCGATATCGGCATCTACGGTCACGATCCCGGCCACCGTGTTGGCGACCGCAGCGCCCAGCAGAAACGGGCCGAGCAGGTTCGCGACCGCGGCCATGAGGATGGCCGGGAGTGGCCGCGCGGCACGCGTGGCTACCAGCGTGGCGATGGCGTTGGCGGCATCATGGAAGCCATTCGTGAACGCGAAGGCGAGGGCCATCGCGACGGCTGCGACGAGGACGACATCCACCGTTACGCACCATCGGAGCGCGCTGGCTCCGTCTTCATCGCGGCCACCCGACCATGATGTCCGATGGCGGCCGCTCCGGCGGCTCGCGCGAGCAGCACTCGGACGGACGCGCGCTCGATCTGCCCACCGGAGCTCTGGGCCACGTCAGTGGTCCGCCAGAAGCAGCGCGACGGCAGCATCGACCATCATCCCCCGCCGACCCAACCGCGGTTCTCTTCGGCGTGAGTGACACCACTCCCGACGATCGCACCCTCGCCGGCACAGACGGTGACCCGGGAGCCGGCAGTGGACTGAGCCGACGTGATGCGGAAGGCCTGCGGCCTAGCTCGCGAGCGCGAGCGGCCGATCCTTGCCCACGATCCAGGGTCGACGCAAGGCTTGGGTCCACTTGTTGGACGGCAGTTCCGGGTAGAGCGCAGCGAGGCTGGTGCAGAACTTCGAGACCTGGATCGGTCGATAGCCAAGACGCCACAAGACATGGTCGGCGATCGAGGGCGAGCCGCCGGACTTGGTCTCGATGATCGCGGCTCTCAGGAGGGACACGATTCGGCCGTCTGGACCCTGTGAACGGAGGTTCGTGTCGATGGTGACGCGCACGGCTTCGGGCACGAGCAGGGTGGAGCGCAGGTAGCGCGTGGTCAGCACCGGCCGCAGCTCGTCGACGGTTCCAGCGATGAGCGAACAGTCCGAGACGAAGGCACGCCCCGCGTCGCCCAGGCGAGCACGCTCGTCGAGCCGATGCATGTTGCGCTGCTTGACGGTCCGGCCGCGCGCATCGCGGGTCTTGATCTCGAGGAGGCAGATGCCCGAGTCGTGATAGGTCCTGGTGCGGACCTTGAAGCGGTGTGGCCGCCGCCGAGCGGCCCCGTGGTAGGAGACGAGCTCGGGCGTGTCGAAGTAGACCGACTGGTAGTGGAACGACCGCAGGTCGCCGATTCTGCAACACCTGGCTCGACGGAGCCAGCAGGCCGATGAACTGTTCGATGACGCCCCACGGGACAAGGTACTTGCGGTCCCGGCGGGTCATCAGCGATGCGTCCGTCTCGAGCTGCGCCAGACCCACTGGCGCGAGGGGACGGAGGATCGTCGCCATCCGGGCGTCACTCACGAGACATCTCCCATCATCGGGATGGCCACCGGCCGGACCGCACGCGGCTCGCTCTCCGGCAACAGCTCGTATCGGGCCTCCACGGTGGTGGTGGCCTCCACTAGGTTCACGCGACGCACCTTGATGCGGTGGACGCGCGCGCCGAGCATGTCCTCGAGCTGCTCGATGAGCTGGCGCTCGTCGGTGTAGGCGGCATCGAGCGTGAGCGTCTCCACGCGGTACTGCGCGAACAGGCGAGGACTGTCGCCTACGGTCAGGGCGGCGAGGATGGCCGCCATGAGGACCGGCCCCAGCCACAGTGGTTCGAGCGTCAGCCCCCCGAGCAGGCCCAGCGCGAGCGCGGCGAAGTAGTAGGCCACCTCCTGCTGGTCGAGCTCCTCCGAGCGCAGGCGGATGATCGAGAGCACCGCGAAGAGGCCGAACCCCAGGCCGATCGAGATGCTCGACGAGGTCAGAGCACTGGTCACGGCCACCAGGCCGAGGTTGACCACGAGGTAGGCCACGACCATGTCCTTGCGGCGGTGGCGTGGGAAGTAGAGGCCGAAGACCAGGATGGAGATCGCGACCGCGTTCACCAGGAACATCAGCGTGAGAGTCATGGAGTTGCCTTTCGGTCAGTCGTGCTGCGCCGGCGGCTCAGACCGCGGTCAGGGTGCCGGCGGACGTGCCACCGGTGTAGTCGGCATCGAGGTAGAGACCGCCCAGGCTGTCGCCGCTGACGCTGCCTTCGAGCAAGACCTCGTAGCTCTCGCCAGCCACGAGGTCCGGGGTGCTCAGCACCATCGACTGGAAGATCCTTGGGGGCCTCGTAGGTGGTGACCACGGTGCCGCCGCTGGCTTCGACGCGGACCACCGTCCCGGCCGGCACGACGTTGCTGAACTGCACGTCCAGCACGGCCTGCTCCGAGCTCGCGGCCGGTGCCTCGGCCATGCGCAGACTGCCGGCCGCCAGGAGCGTGCCGCCGGAGACAAGGAACTCGCCGCTGACGTCGAGTGCGCCATCGCGGAGCTCGGTCGAGCCGTTGACGACGATGGTGCCGCCGCTGATGTACGCGGATCCGTTCGAGTCGAGGCCGTCGCCACCGGCGTCGACGACGATCGTGCCATCGCTCACGGCGATGAAGTAGCCGTCGATGCCGACCTCATTGTCGTTGCCGCCAGCGGGGCGGCCGGCGGCCGCAGACTCGTCACCGGCGACGTTGAGGCCATCGTCATCAGCGACCACGCTGACCTCGCCACCGGCGATGACGATCTGCGTGCCCTCGAGGCCTTCGTACGACCGCGTGATGTCGATGGCTCCGTCGTCGATGGCCAGCCACGCCTCGGAGTGGATGCCGTCATCGGCCGCGGCGATAGAGAGGTCTCCGCCGGAGATGATCACGGCCGAGACCGCCTCGACGGCATCGGCGCCGGACGTCAGGTCGAGCACGCCGCCGGTGATGCTGACGTAGCCGAGGCTGGCGTCGTCTTCATGGTCGGATTTCAGGGCATCGCCTTGGGCAACGACGGCGAGGCTGCCACCGCTGACCACGAGGTAATCCTTGCCGCGGATGCCATCATCGGCCGCGGTCACCGTGATATCACCACCGGCGATGATGAGGCCGTCCTTGCTGGCGATGCCGTCGTTGTAGTTGCCCTCGACCGTCAGCGATCCGGTTCCGGCGATGGTCAGGTCATCCCTGCTGAAGAGCGCCGCGTTGGGCTCATCCTCGTCCGTGCTCGCGAAGACGTACTCGCTGGCGTCGGCCAGGGTGTTCTGCGAGCCGTCCTCGAGCCAGACGATGGTCTTGTCCGCGTCGACGATCGAGATGGCAGCGCTGGTCGAGCTGGTGATGCTGGCGCCGTCGAGGATGAGCCAGACCGAGCCGTCCGTATCAGAGTCGACGACGAGCTGGCCGTCTGAGAGCGTGCCGCTGATGCGATAGGCGCCGGGGTCGTTGATGATCACGGTGCCGCCAGCGTCATCGAGCAGGACGTCGACCTCCGCCGTCTCGTCCCAGATGTGGTCGGAGGCATCGTCATGCGTGGTCGCCAGCGCGGCCGCGATGGATCCCGGGGTCGTTGCGTCGGGCGAGTCATCGTTGGCTGCCGCAGTCATGGGAACAGTCGCGACCATGAGGATCGCAGACAGGACGGTGATCGGCTGAAGCGGGTGGACCCGCGGATGACGAACGCGGCGGAATGAGGGGGGCGGTCCGCTCGGTGTCGTCATCGCCAGCTGTCGTGTGGCGCGTGAGGTGTTCATGAACCCAAGCCTCAGGTGGCCACGTGAGCGTCCGGTGTCGAGCACGTAAGAGCGGCGTAACCCTTGGCCGGCGGCTGAGTGGACCGTGCACGGACCTCTGGACGATACCGTCCGAGACCAGGGAGCGGGTGCGCTCGCGCCGAGCGGCGACCTCGCGCGTCGACAGGCGGCTCCGGCTACGTGATGGCACCCATTCGCTACCTCGCCGAACTGTGCAAAGATGGGACATGCCGGGCCCAGGGAACGCCCGCGCTAGCCAGCCCACAAGAGGAGTCTCGAGTCCGGCCTTCGCGCGACTCGGCATCGAAGAGCGACATCGCCCGGCCGACGATGGTCGGATCATCCAAGGTCGCAGTCCCAGGGGCTGTCTCGCGGTTCCGACAGAACGACGGAGGCCGCCTTCATGCGACACGTGCTCAATGGCACACCACCGCCGATCGCCATCCTGCCGGGGTCGGCGAGCCGTCGGCTCGCACGTGATATCGCCCGACGCTTGGGCATCGAACCGACCAGGGCTCGCACCGACACGTTTCCTGACGGCGAGACGGACGTCGCCGTGGACACGAGCGTGCAGGGGGCGGACGTGTATGTCGTCCAGTCGCTGTCGCCACCAGTGAACGACCGCATGGTCGAACTACTGCTGCTCCTCGATGCCTGTAGACGGGCGGGAGCAGCTCGACTGACCACGGTCATGCCATACCTCGGATACGCTCGCAAAGACCGCCGGACGACCCCAGGCGAGGCGGTGAGCCTGCGCGTGGTCGCCGATGTGCTGGAGTCGTCGGGCGCCGACCGAGCCGTACTCGTGGACCCACATGTCCCCCAGGTGGACTCGATCTTCTCGATCCCTCTCGAGGTGGTCAGTGCGGTGCCACTCCTGGCTGCTGCCATCGCGCCGGCCATCCCGGACGACGCGATCGTCGTCGCGCCGGATCTCGGTGCCGTGCATCTGGCAGAGCGGTACGCATCAGAACTCGGTCTCGAAGGTGTCGGTATCGTGCGCAAGACACGGCGCTCCGGATGGGATGTAGAGATCGAGCGGTCTCGTGGGTCATCTCAACGACCGTGCCGTCCTGCTGATCGACGACATGGTGAGTACCGGGTCCACGCTGGAGGCGGCTGCTGCAAGGGTCGCGACGGAGTGGTCGGCGTCGGCGCTGGCGATCGCTGTCACCCACGGCCTGTTGGTGAGCGATGCGGTCGAGCGACTCGACCGACTGCCCGCAGTGGCCATGGTGATGTCCGATAGCGTGACGCCGGCGGCCACCCCTTCGGTCTGCCGCACGGTTCCGCTCGACGGCTTGTTGGCGGACACCATCCGGCGGCTCAGTGACCCTGCCGCCGCACGTACGGACGAATCGAAACCTCACGCGGAATGGGACTCCGGAGGCACCATCTGAGGCGAAGGCGTCGAGAGCGTCAGGCTGGCGAGACCCGGTCGATCCACCCGGAGAGGTGTCCGATCACCTCGGCGCGGTTGATCTCGTTCAGCACCTCGTGTCGCGCGCCTTGGTAGACGTGTACGGTCAGGTCACGGGCAGGCATCTGCCGGACCGCCTCGAGAGACCGATCGTACGGTACGAACGGATCATCGGCCGGCCCAACCCGTCGAGATCGTCGCGGAACCGCTAAACAGCGATACATCTAGTTGACTAGATATTTAGGGTGCCCTATGTTTCGGGAATGGTCGACGCTTCGGACCAGGGGGGACCAGCAGTCGCACGGCGCATCTCGGTCGACCGGGACAGCCGCGTACCTCTTGCTACACAGGTCAGCCGCCAGCTCACGTGGCTCATCGCCACGGGCGCCCTCGACGAGGGCTCGTTGCTGCCGTCGATCAGCGAGCTCGCGGCGCAGGTGGGCGTCAACACCCACACCATGCGCGCGGCGTACGGTCAACTCCGCGAAGACGGGCTCGTCCGGGTCCAGCGGGGCTCGCGCACAGTGGTGCTGGGCTATGACCGGGGGCTGGCATCGGTCGGCGGCGATCGTCACCCGAGCTTCGCGATCGGCGTCCTGATCCCGTCCTTCACGAGCTACTACACCGGCTTCCTCGAGGCCGTCGCGAGTGCGGCCGGGTCAGAGGGATGGCTGCCCATCATCTGCGAGACGCGCCACTTCGACGCGCCCATCGTCTCGAGGTACCTGGATCAGCTCTTCAGTCGGAACGTCGACGGCGTCATCGCCATCCATGCCGAGTCCGCCGCCGAGTCGGAGGTCGTCGATATCTTCGAGCCCCTCGACACGCTCCGGCCGCTCGTGCTCGTCGACAGCGCCGAGCTGGGCAGGATCTCGGCGGTCACCGTCGACCGGGAGGCTGACGCGGTCGAGGCCACCTCCCACCTGATCGGCCACGGACACCGGCGGGTCGCATACCTCAGCGGACCAGCGAAGTGGGCGTCGACGCAGCGCATGGTCGAGGGCTACCGCGCCGCCCTGGCCGACGCCCATCTGCCGACCGATGACGCCCTCGTGGTCCACGCCACCGACCACGCCCTCGACGCGGGCGCCGCGACTGCCGAGCGCCTGCTTGGCCTGGACGACCCTCCCACTGCCGTCTTCTGCACCGGCGATGTCCTGGCCCTGGCGGTCATCAGGGCTATCCACGATGCCGGCCTGCGCGTGCCAGAGGACATCGCGGTCCTCGGCTATGGGGACATCCCCTTCGCCGCGCTCGCCTCCCCGCCCCTCTCCACCATCCGACTTCCGGCTGCCGAGCTGGGCCGGCAGGCGGTCCGGACCCTGCGGCGGGCGATCGACGAAGGATCGGTGCAGCCGCCGACGGCGGTCGAAACGACGCTGGTCTTGCGACACTCGTGTGGCTGCTCCGCAAGCTCCACCAGGGGTCAACGCCTATGAGATGACCGACGCCAGCGACACCCATCCGATCAGAGGAGGAAACATGAAGTCACCAACCATCCGGCTGCTCGCGCCGGCTCTAGCACTGATACTCACGGCCACGGTCGGCGCGGTCGCCACGGCCCAGGAGGACGCCGAGGCGCAGGATCTCGACCGCTGTATCCATCCGGCTCCCGTGGTTCGCCGGGTCCCAGTTCGCGGGATCGATACGTTGCCCAGGAGAAGGGCTTCTTCGCCGACGAAGGCCTGGACGTCACCATCAACCCCGGCGGCTTCGATGTGAACAGCATCACGCTGGTCGCCGCCGGCACCGACACGTTCGGCCTGCACGACACGAACTCGCTCGTTTTCGCGTCCGTGGAGGAGATCCCGCTGGTCACGGTGGCGACCTTCCTGCAGAAGCACCCGGGCGCCATCATGGCCCTGGCCAGCTCCGGCTTCGAGACCCTCGATGACCTGGTCGGCGCGCGCATCGGCTTCCAGGAGGGTGGGCCCTGGATGCTGACCCAGGCGATGCTCGTCAAGAACGGCATCGACCCCAATTCCCTCGAGCAGCAGACCATCGGCTTCGACCTCACCCCGCTCTTCGAGGGGCAGATCGACCTGCAAACCGTCTTCGCCACCACCGAGCCCATCATCGCGGACTCGCAGGGTATCGAGACAACGGTCTTCGTCCCCTACGACTACGGGGTGGAGACCTCGGCCAACGCCCTCTTCACATCCAAGGGCTACTTCGAGGAGAACCCCGACGTCGTGTGCAGCATGGTGCGGGCCATGGCTCGCGGCTGGGAGTACGTGTTCGAGAACCCGGATGAAGCCGCAGGGATCGTGGTCGCGGTCGACCCGGACAACCTCGACCTGGAGGTTGAGCGGAAGATCGATCGCTGCCATGGATGGAGCCGTGCGCACGCCCGATGCCCTCGAGAACGGCATCGGTTCGATGACGCCCGAGCGCTGGCAGACGACCGTCGATGTCCTTCGGGAGTTCGGCGGGCTCGAGGCCGAAGTCGACCTCGACAGCGTCTACTCGGACATCTGCTTCTCCGAGTGATCACCGAGGGCAGGCGCCCATGACGGCGCCTGCCCTTCATAGCTCTCGAACGCGAGGTTCCGATGGTCTTCGACAAGAACGCCGACATCCAGGGCAAGCTCCAGTACCACCTTCGCGTCCGCCCTGGAGACGTGGCCGACTACGTCCTGCTCCCGGGCGACCCGGCTCGCGTCGGACGCATCGCCGACCACATCGACGACCCCAGGGAGGTCTCCTACAACCGTGAGTACCGGACCGCCACCGGGTCGTACGCGGGCATCGGGGTCAGTGGCACGTCGACCGGGATCGGCTGCCCCTCGGCCGCCATCGCCGTCGAGGAGCTCGCCAACGTCGGTGCCTCGCACTTCATCCGAGTCGGCAGCAGCGCGGCCTTCCTGCCCGGCATCCGGACCGGCGACATCATCGTCAACACGGCCACGATGCGGCTCGACGGCACGAGCGCAGCCTACGTCGACCCCGGCTTCCCGGCAGTGGCGGACCACTTCCTCGCAAGGGCCTTGATCGACGCCGCGTACGAGCTGGGGGTGGAGCGAGGCTTCGGGGTCCACGTGGGCATGAACGTCTCGAGCGACGCCTTCTATGCGGAGACACCAGAGGTCGTCGCGAACCTCATGAGACACAGGATCACCAACATCGAGATGGAAAGCGCGGCCATCTTCACCATCGCCCACCTGCGTGGCCTGCACGCAGCCATGGTGTGCGCGGTGTCATACAACTACGCCGCCCCCGACGACATCGACTACGAGGGTGAGAACCTGGCACTGGCGGCTGGCTGGGACAACGCCATCGACGTCGCGCTCGAGGGCATCAAGCGCTACGAGGCGGCCGGGCGGCGCCCATGACCGACATCGCCGTCGCGGGCGGAATCACCATCGACCACCTCGGCATGCATTTCGCTGGTGATCGCGATGTGGTGGCTCTCGATGATGTGAGCTTCGAGATCACGGACGGCGAGTTCGTGGCCATCGTCGGCCCCTCCGGCTGCGGCAAGTCGACGTTGCTGCGTATCGTCTCAGGCCTGCTCGAGCCCACGTCCGGCTTGGTGAGCGTCCACGGCAAGACGCCGGAGCAGGCTCGCAAGGATGTCGAGTTCGGCTTCGTCTTCCAGAGCCCGGTGCTCTTCCCCTGGCTCAAGGCCCTGGGCAACGTGCTGTTGCCGGATCACATCCTGGGATCGAGGAGCCCCACACACGGACCCGGCACCGAAGAGCTTGCTCGCCGGCTGCTGGCCGACGTCGGGCTTGCCGGTTTCGAGGACCACTACCCCAGCCAGATGTCGGGTGGCATGAGCCAACGGGTGGCCCTGGCCAGAGCCCTGATCTACGAGCCGTCGACGCTGCTCATGGATGAGCCCTTCGGAGCGCTCGACGAGTTCACTCGAGACCGGCTCAACCTGCAGTTGCTGGACGTCTGGGGCCACACCCGATCGACGGTGCTGTTCGTCACGCACAGCATCCAGGAGGCGATCTTCCTCGCCGATCGAGTCATCGTGATGAGCGCGCGACCTGGACGGGTCGCCCGGGTCGCGGGGATCCCCTTCGCGCGTCCCCGCCACCTCGAGCTGCGCTACGAGCCGGAGTTCGCTGCACTTGCGGGTGAACTGCGTTCGCTCCTGCAGACCGGGACCGACGATGACGGTCCGGAGGCGGTGCTGGCATGACGACACCGCCTGCGTCACGCGCTCGCTGGGGTCGGCGCCTGCGGACGCTCGTGCCCGCAGCCCTGCTCTTCCTGCTCGTACTCGTGGTCTGGCAGCTTGCGGTCGTCCTGTTCGACGTCCCGGCCTACATCATCCCCAGCCCCACTGAGATCGCCGGTGAGCTCGTCGTCGAAGGGCCCGAGCTGATGGCCGACCTGGGCTGGACCATGCTCGAGGCGGTACTGGGGTTCCTCGTCGGCAGCAGCGTGGCCATCATCACAGCCATCGTCTTCGTCCACGTTCCGATCGTCGAACGAGCAGCCTTCCCGTGGGCCATCGTGCTGCAGACGGTACCCATCATCGCCATCGCCCCGCTGCTCACCATCTGGTTCGGCTTCACCCTTGTGCCCAAGGTCGCCATCGCCGCCATCATCTGCTTCTTCCCGGTGCTCGTGAACACGACACGTGGCCTCCGCTCGGTGAGCGGCGAAGCATTCGAGCTCATGAGCGTGCTGTCGGCCAGCAAGAGGCAGGTCCTGTGGCGGCTGCGCGTGCCCAGCTCCCTGCCCTATGTCTTCGCCGGGCTCCGCATCGCGGCCACGCTCTCGGTCATCGGCGCCATCGTGGCCGAGTTCACCGGGTCGGACCGGGGCATCGGCTACGTCATCGTGCAGGCCAGCTACCGGCTGGATACCAGGCTGATGTTCGCGGCCATCGTGCTCTCCTGCCTGGGCGGCATCCTCTTCTTCAGCTTCATCGGCTGGCTGGAGCGGAGTGCGCTGCGCTGGCCCGACGCGCGACTGCAGGACCGGTGAGCCACGCGACCGGGGAAGCACCCGGACAGCGCGTCGGCCTGACCCTCAACCTGCATACCCACCTCGAGGGCTGGCTGCGCCCGGATACTGCCGCGGAGCTGGCCGCCGACATCGGGCTCGAGGCGCCCACGCCCGGCTGGGCCGAGGCCATGCGGGTGAGCGTCCCCGGCGACCTCCCGGCATACCTCGAACGAGTGGCCGTGTCCTACCCGCTGCTGCGCTCGGCCGCGGCCCTGGAGCGCGTTACCGCCGAGGCCGTGGTGGATGCGGCGGCTGACGGCTGCCGCTTCCTGGAGCTGCGCGTAGGGCCGGTCACGCATGCCTCCGAAGCCCTGCCACTCGAAGGTGTCATGGAGGCACTGTGCCGGGGCCTGCAGCGCGGCATCGACGAGACCGGCATCGCCGCGGGCCTGGTGCCAGCCATCCTCCGCCACCATTCGCCGGCTGCGAACGAGCGTCTGGCGGAGCTGGCCGTGCGCCACCGTGGAGACGGGGTCGTGGGCTTCGACATCGCCGGCGACGAGCTCACGTTCCCGGATCTGCGCCCGCACGTCCGTGCCTTCGAGATCGCCCGCGACGGTGGCCTGGGCATCACTGCCCATGCCGCGGAAGCGGGGCCCGCGTCCGCCGCGAGGGAGGCTCACGACCTGCTCGGCGCCAGCAGGATCGGGCACGGCACGCGGTTGGCACAGGACGATGGACTGCTGGCGTGGGCAGCCGACGAGCGCATCTGCATCGAGGTCTGCCCGACCTCCAACTACCTGACCGGAGCCCTGCGCCCCGGCGAGGAACACCCGGTGCGGAAGTTCCTCGCTGCCGGATGTGAGGTCGTCCTCGGCGACGACGACCCGAGCCAGACACTGTCGCCCCTGTCCGCCGAGGCCGATCGTCTCGCGACCGGGCTGGGACTCACGCCTGAGGAACTCGACAGGATGAGCGATGCGGCCATCGCTCATGCCTTCTGCGACGGCGACACACGAGAGCGGCTCCGCAAGAGTGGCTCCGCGAGAGCGCCATAGGCGCCGGCCCGCGGGAGGATATCCGAACCGCTCGGGCCTCCCATCCCGTGTGATCGCCCTGCCACCTGGTGCTCATGTGGAGGTGGTCGGAGGGCGATGGCGATCGCCTGTGACATCTTCCTCACTGAGCGCAACGCGGTATCTCCGTGAACTCCAGATGGGCCTGCCCGCCGGATGTCGTGCTTCTGTCCGGGAGGTGGATGGTCAAGATGAAGCCGAAGTGCAGCGTCCCTGACGTCTTGTCCTCGCTGAGGGTGAGCGTATAGCTGCCGGAGCCATCGACCCGGAAGGGCGCGTTGAAGACTCGCCCCCGGGAGGCCCACGTGCCACCAGCGTCGGAGGTAGGGCTGAACTTGACCGTGCCGATGACGTCGCCACCGGTCTTCACGGTGAACGGCCGCTTCAGGGAGCAGGCCTTGCCCGAGAGCGAGATCCGGCCGGGTCGAGATGGCACGGATCCCTTGACCCTGTAGCTGCGATCACAGGGCACGACCCGCTGCTCTGCCTGCTCGAGGTAGCTCTTGACCAGTGCCAGGTTCGTCGCCTTGACGTAATCGTTGGCCGGGCCCGTGACGAACTTCAGCCAGGGTGCCGCCTTGATGAGGGAGGACCCGGTATCGGTCAACATCGAGCCGAACGTGACCAGGATGCTGCTGCGGGTGTCGTTCTTGCTCCGGGTCACGTCGTCGAGCACGCTCTGCTTCTCCTGCGGGCTCTCGGTATAGGCCTTCTTGGTCAGCGGGTTGGTGGGGTCCTCCGCGCACTTCTCGAGAGCTTCGAGCTTGGCCAGCGCATCGGCGAAGGCCTCGTTGAGCTCGACCGCTTCCCAGACCTTCTTGCCGGCCTTGAACGCCTTGTAGGTGGCCGTGGTCTTGGGCAGGTCCGCCTTCTTGAGCCAGGTGTCGATCGCTTTGGACTTGCCCTGCGATATGACCCCGTTGGCGACCACCTCGATGGTACTCGGCGAGTCGGCAGTGAGGATGATGCGGGTCGACTGCACCGGTGCGAGACCGAGCAGCTGCACGCCTCCGCTGGTGTGGCTGGAGGCCGTCAGCGTCGCGGTCGGCAGCCCGTCGAGCAACTGTGCCCGCAGATCCGAGGGCAGGTCTGTCACGTCGATGGCATACCGCAGCGTGTACCGGTACTCGTCACCGACGACCTCGCCGCTGAACTCCGGCGGGTCAGCAGGGCCTATGTCGGCAGCCTGCGCCAGGTGGTAGGTCAAGTCCCCGGAAGCTCCATTGGGGAACGCGTGGTGCACTTCATAGTTGTGCGCGTCGATCACCTCGACGGTGGACAACGTCTGCGCCATGAACTCCGCGGTAACCTCGTCCAGGCCCGCCGCCACCACCTGCGCGGCATACCCAGGATCGGCCGGGACCGGCGTCGTCACGCTGAAGATGGGACCGGTCGCGACCTCTGACGCGGCGGGAGACGCCGACGCCGGGATCTGGTCGTCACTCACTGGTCGAGCGGAGGGCTCCGCCGAGCTTGTGGACGATGCCAGGAGCAGGAGGCCCATCGCCGCGACCATGGTCGGGCGCCACATCCTGCCGAGATGTGCGAAGCGTGTGCCCAGCACCGGCTCTCCTCATGATCTCGGCAGGCAGTTCCAGACTGCGACGCCGGGACGTCACTATAGGGCCCGCACACCGCCATGGGAATGGGCGATTATCTGCATTCGTCGCGGGGTGATCCGCACGACAAACCGCGCTTCGCATCGCCGCGTGCACGCGCTGCAGCGGGAGCGCCGGCGTCGGCCCTGGCCATTCGTGGACAGCAGGTCCCCGGTTCCGATTCGAGTGTCGGCTCCCCCTGCGCAGGCATGAACGAACTCGTGCCGGGGTGTCTCGCTGCCGGCTCGAGCGGCCGAGAACCCGCTCGCCGCTCTCAGCGCGCAGTCCAGCCGCCGTCGACCATGAGGGTCGTGCCGGTCACCAGCGAGGCCGCCGGCGAGGCGAGGTAGACGATGGCGCCCGCGACGTCGACCGGCTCGCCGATCCGATGCACACCCGCGATGCGTTCGATGACCTCCGCCTTGAAACCCGGATCGGACAAGGCAGGCTCGGTGCCCGGCGTCCGGATGAACGTGGGCGCGACCGCGTTGACGGTGATGCCGTGCCCGCCCCACTCGACGGCGTGGCACTTCGTGAGGTGCGAGACCGCCGCCTTCGACGCGCAGTAGATGGCCTCGCCCGGGAGCGCGATGAAGCCAGCCTGCGAGCTGAGGTTGATGATCGTGCCCGAGCCCTGTCCGATCATGACGCGCGCGGCCGCCTGGCTGGCGAAGAACAGGCCCTTGACGTTGAGGTCGAAGGTCGCGTCGAAGTCGGCCTCGTCCCAGTCCTCGGCCGGCTTCTCGGGCGGCCCGATGCCGGCGTTGTTGACCAGGATGTCGATGCCGTCGAACACGTCGACGACCTCATCCACGGCCGCGCGGACCTGGTCGAGATCGAGCAGGTCCATCTGCACCCGATGGGCGCGCCGGCCCATCGCCTCGATGCGCCCGGCAAGGTCGGCTGCGTCGCTCCCGACGCGCAGGCCGAGGGCGACATCGGCACCGGCATCGGCGAGCGCGAGCGAGATGGCATGACCGAGGCCGCGGGCGGCGCCGGTCACGAGCGCCCGTCGCCCGTCGAGGCGGAAGCTCGGGTAGTCGCTCATCGTTCCCTCCTCGTGTCCTGACGAACCGCGACCGCTGCCCTCCGGCGGCGGCGCGACGATGCCCTACGGTGGCATACGGCACACCCGATGTGCAACAAGGCCGGTACGAGGGTGGGCCGGCCGTCCCCGCCTCCAAGCGCTAGCATGAGCCTTGCGTACGGCGGGGATGCTGACGACCGCGTTCCTGCGTTGGAGCGGATGGGCGGTCGCGTAGGAGCGTGAGTTCCCGATGCCGTTCGATCGATCCACGGGAGATGCAGCGGCTGAACGGGCAGAGCACACTGGCCACCTGTTCCCGGGCGGTCCCGATCTTGGACGGAGGAGGAGAGCGAGATGACCACAACGTCTCAGGACAGCGCGTACGAGCAAGTCGCGTTCACGACCTCGGCAGCCGATCGCGCACTCGAAGCGGGAGGCGGGGTGGTCCGTCTCGCGCCCGCGTGGGTGCCCCGGGCATTCTGCACCCCAGGCCGCCGGATCCGCCTGCATCCGGACGACTACTACCCCTTCGGTTTCGACCGCGGCGGGGTCGACGAGCGCTGGCTGGCTTCTGCCATCCGGGCCGACAACGGCCCCGGGACGGGGCCATTCGAAGGCCTCAGCCTGGTGGTCGAACCCGGGGGGGCGCTCGTTCCATTCGATGAGTTCGTCGCGCACCATGGCGCCGAACTCATCGGAGCGCGGTTGTGGCAGGAGTTCGGCAAGTGGCCGATGTACTCGAAGTTCTTCGACAACCAGCAGGCGCTGCCCTTCCATTTCCACCAGCGCGACGAGGACGCCGCAAAGGTCGGCAAGCTCGGCAAGCCGGAGGCGTACTACTACTCGCCACACATGAACGCCAGCCTCGGCGACCAGCCGATCTCCTTCCTGGGCCTCCAACCAGAGACGACGCGGGAACAGCTGCGTGAGCGGCTCGCGCGGTTCGACCAGGGCGGGGACAACCGCATCACCGACCTCTCGCTGGGCTACCGCACGCAGCTCGGCACCGGGTGGGACATCCCCGTGGGTGTCCTGCATGCACCCGCGAGCATCTGCACGTACGAGCCGCAAGCCGCGTCCGATGTGTTCTGCATGTGCGAGTCCTGGAGCAACAATCGGGAAGTGCCCGTCGAGCTCATGTGGAAGGACGTGCCAGAGGACCGGGTGGGCGATCTCGACTTCATCATCGACCTGCTTGACTGGGAGCGGAACGCCGACCCGAACTTCCTGACCAACCGCTTCATGGCGCCGTACGAGACCGAATGGTCACGTGGGTCGGATGGCCAAGCGGTCGAACGCTGGGTCGTCTACCTATCCCTGGCGGCCAGCGCCAAGGAGCTCAGCGTCCGACCGGGCGCCACGGTCACCGTGACCGACACCGACGCCTATGGCCTGATCGTGGTCCAGGGTCACGGCTCGGTCGGAACGCACGACGTCGAGTCGGCGACCACCATCCGCTTCGGCGAGCTCTCGAACGACGAGTTCTTCGTCTCGGCAGAGGCCGCGCGGGCCGGCGTCACGGTCGTGAATCGCAGTTCGGTCCAGGACCTCGTCGTGCTCAAGCACTTCGGCCCAGGAAACGAGTCACTGGCCACGGAGCCTGCGCCCTCGCAGTAGGATCAGTCCGTCCGCCCAGACCGGATCCCACGGCGCTGGGCGGACGTCGCCCGGCTGGGAGCAGCCGCCTGGTGTCGCGGCGCGTCCCCGCTCGCCCGACTCGCCGGCGGAATCTTGGCCCCGGCCGCGATCGGTGCCGGCGGCCGGTCAGTCGATGCGTTCGATGGCCCCGGTGATCAGCCCGGTCACGTCCTCAGGCGTGATCTCGGCGATCGGCTTGTCGGCCACCTTGCTGCCGCGGCGCAGCACCGCCACCCGGTCTGAGACCGCAAAGACGTCCGGCATGCGGTGCGAGATGAGGATGACGGCGTGGTTGGATTCCTTCAGTCGGTGGATCATGTCCAGCACCTCGGCGACCTGGCGGACGCTGATGGCCGCGGTCGGCTCGTCCATGAGCACGATCTTCGGGTCCGACAGCCGCGTCCTGGCGATGGCCACCGCCTGGCGCTGCCCGCCCGACATCTGCTGGACCAGGTCCTTGGGGCGCGTCTCAGATTTCAGCTCGGCGAACAGCTCTCCGGCGCGGCGCACCATGGCCCGGCGGTCGAGGATCTTGAACGGGCCCCAACCCAGCGTCATCTCGCGCCCCATGAAGACATTGAGCGCCGCGGTCAGGTTGTCGCACAGGGCGAGGTCCTGGTAGACGATCTCGATGCCATGGCGACGGGCGTCAGCCGGCGAATGGAACTGCACCGCCTCACCGTCGAGGACCATGGTCCCGCCAGAGGGTGCGAAGTTGCCGGCGATGATCTTGACCAGCGTCGACTTGCCGGCGCCGTTGTCGCCCATGAGGCCCAGGACCTCACCACGTGAGAGCGCCAGGTCCACGCCGGTCAGCGCCTGGATCGCGCCGAAGTGCTGCGAGATACGCTGCAGGTCGAGTACATGGTCCGGCATCGCTACGCTCCCTGCCGCCGGCCGCGGGTGGCGAACTGGTCGAATGCGACGGCCGCGATGAGCACGAGGCCGATGATGATCTGCTGCACGAAGGACGACACGTTGAGCAGCACCAGGCCGTTGGTCAACACGCCGATCAAGAGGACGCCGACCACCGTGCCGAAGATGCCGCCAACCCCACCGAAGAGGCTGGTGCCGCCGATGACCACCGCGGCGATGACCGCCAGTTCGAAGCCGATGCCCGCCACCGCCTCCGCGGAACCCAGGCGCGCCGACAGCAGGAAGCCCGCCAGACCCGCCATGAGGCCGACGATGACGTAGACGGAGAAGATGATCCGATCCGTCGGGGATGCCGTTGAGGTTCGCTGCCTTCCGGTTCCCGCCCGTGGCATAGACGTGCTGCCCGAACGGCGTGTAGCGCAGCACGAGCAGCGCGATCACCGCCGCCACGATGAAGAGGAGCGCCGGGACGGGGACGTTCTCGATGAAGAGGAAATCGACGCGACCCTGACCCCAGTAGTTGTAGTCAGGCGTGAACCCGGAGATGGGCCCGCCTTCGGAGAGCATCAGGGTCATGCCTCGGAAGACGGTCAGCCCTCCGAGCGTGACCACGAAGGGCGGGACCTTGAGCTTGGCGATGGTGAAACCCTGCGCGGCACCACCGGCGATGCCGACGGCCAGGGCGGCAAGGAGGGCTAGTTGCCAGGGGTTGCCCGCGTCGACAGCCCCTCCGACCGCGAAGCGGTCAGCCAGGCCGCCCTTGGCCACGAAGGCCCCGACCATGCCAGCGAGGGCGAGGAGCGAGCCGACCGACAGGTCGATCCCCGCCGTCAGGATGACGAAGGTCATGCCCACCGCGATCAGCCCCGTGAACGACACCTGGCGCAGGGTGTTCAGCAGGTTGAACGGGTTCAGGAAGTTCGGCTCCAAGGCCGCGAACACGACGACCAGCACCAGCAGGAACAATGGCGCTGCGAGCCTAGACGCGATGTAGAGGTAGTCGGGACCCTGGGAGGTGTCCGTCCCCGGCAGGTTACCTTCGGTCATGGTCTAGCGAACCGTCCCCGTAGCGGCGTTTCGACCCGGTCAGACAGGAGACGGCGGGCCGGATCCCGGCCCGCCGCAGCATCGTCAGATGACGCTGCCTACGATTCGCGATCTACTCGAGCTCGCCCAGGCGCTCGCCCTGGTCGATGTTGTCCACGGTGATGGCGATGGGGCTCAGAAGCGTGACCGCTTCAGGCTCGACGCCGTCGCGCAGGTAGCTCACCAGGGCCTGGGTCGCACCACGGCTCTGGCCGCCCGGGAACTGCTCGATGGTGGCCAGCAGGCCGCCGTCGCGCACGCTGCCCAGGGCCTCGGGGAGTGCATCGAAGCCGATGACAGCGACATCGAGCCCTTGCTCCGTGATTACCTGGAGCGCACCCAGCGCCATGTCGTCGTTCGCGGCCACGATCACGTCGGGCGGAGAGTCGAGACCGGCGAGGATGGCCTCGGTGACGGTCACCGCCTGGGTCCGGTCGAAGTTCGCGGTCTGCTCGACGATGATCTGATACGCGTCGGCCACGGGGTCGATCACGTTGTGCAGGCCTGCATTGCGGTCGATGGCCGGGCTGGAGCCGGGCTGACCCTGGAGGTTCACGATGGTGGCGCCATCAGGGAAGCTATCGACGATGAGCTGTCCCTGCGCTTCGCCGCCAATGACGTTGTCGGCACCGACGTGGCTGAGGATGCCTTCGACACCGTCGACGCGGCGGTCGATGGTGAT
Source organism: uncultured Chloroflexia bacterium (assembly GCA_963705425.1). Lineage (GTDB taxonomy): Bacteria > Chloroflexota > Limnocylindria > Limnocylindrales > CSP1-4 > JAFMJV01. The sequence continues at coordinate 44,268 of CAVPJO010000002.1, forward strand.
GACCGGGATGCCGGCCTCGACGGCCTGCTGGAGCACCGGGGCCATGGCCACCGTGTCGATGGGGCTGATGATGATGCCGTCGACGCCCTGGATGATGGCGGCCTCGACGTCGGTGGTCTGCTTGGGAGCGCTGTTCTCGCCGTCGGTCTCGATCAGCGTGATCCCACCGAGCGCTTCAGCCTCGGCCCGCAGCTCCTTCTGCATGTGCACGAAGAATGGGAACGAGAGCGCCGGCATCGACGACGCGATGGTCAGTTCGTCCTGGGCCTGTACCGGGGCAGCCGCGAACGATGCGGCGACCGCCAGGGACGTGATCAGTCCTAGAGCTCGTTTCTTCATTCCGTTCCTCCTCAGGTGCAGAATCCCAGCGTCGTGCGCGTCAACCGAGAATCTGCGAGCGAAGACCTCCGACTCCTGGATGAAGTCGGCCTTGTCACCCGGATCTGAGCATAGCGTCAACCGCTCGGTGAGTCGAGCCGTTTGGAGGCCTCCCCAAGGTCCGCGTCGTGCCTCGGTGGCAGGAGCCCCGCTCGGGCGGAGCCGCTCCCGAAGACCTGGACCCTCACACGGTCGGCCAGCCTCGATGTGGACATGATCTAGCCGCCCTGCCGCGCGAGTTCCAGCTGACGCTTGGCCACAGGTCCGTAGTTCCGACTGAGCGAGAGGAGATGATGGCCCTCGTCGACGAGGATCAGCTCGGCAGCGGCGACCTCGTCCGCGGCGTCGTTCGCATGTTCGACGGGGACGATGCCGTCGTTGGTGCCGTGGGCGATGAGCGTCGGTGCGGTGATGTCGGCGAAGGGTAGCGGTGCGAGACCGGCCTCATTGATCTCGTCGTTGGCCCAGCCAGGCTCGCGGTACTTCCGTGGAGCGACCGAGACCAGAGCCTGCTGCATGTCCTGGAGTCGAGACGGAGCGGATGTGATCCAGTCGGACGCGGATCGCTTCCGCTCCCTGGTCAGCCCAGCGGACATGCCAGCAACGGCGAACGATGTCATCAGCGCCGGCCTTCTGCGAGCGGCCTGGTAGGAGAGCCAGACGACGAAGCTGGACTCCATGGTCGCCCGTGCGAGCCTACTGAAGGAAGGCTCGAAGCGCTGCAGGATAGCGGTGTCAAGAAAGAGTGCGATGGTGCGATCGGAGTGCCGAGCGGCGAAGTGGGCGGCGGACGGGCCACCCGAAGACCTGGGCATCTCTTGCGGCCCCGATCGGCATGCTCGCTGCTCAGTGGCCATCCCCGCGGCATCGGCGCGGCTGACGCTTGCGCGGCGCGCCGACAGGCCCTCTGGCCCACTCTGATCAAGGCCCGACGATGAGCTCCACGTGGCCTGAGACGCTGAATCGAACCGGTCCGTGGCTGCGCCGAGAGAGCCCGTCGATGTTGACGAGAAAAGGTGGGTCCGAGCCACGGACCCGGGCTGAGCGCACGAGCAAGGTCTCAACGTCACGGATCACGCAGCCGTAACGTTCGGGATCTCCGAAGATGATGCCGCTCCTCGCCGCACTCAGCTGGCGCAGTCCGGCACGCAGGCCACGATCGCGCAGGGCGACGACCCGAAGGGTTCCGCTCGAGAACGGAGCGCCTCGCCCGATCGGGAAGTCCGGGCCAAGGTCGCCCCCGACGACGATGATGGCGGTCCACCAGTCCGCATCGATGGCCCGGCCGTCCAGCTCGAGAACGAGCGGCGCGATGCGGCCCCTCAGTCGAAGCCAGTACCACCAGACCGTGGCTATGGTGAGCCCCACGTAGAACGGCCCATAGTCCCCGGCGACCGACCCGAAGATGGCCTTGTAGTACTTGATCCAAGGCGCCTCCGTGAAGCGTGGGACCGCGCCGAAGATCCCCAGGCCACCGAAACCGACCATGTGGCGAGTGTCACCTTCGCCGTTCGGGCCATGCGTGTCCACGGCGATGACATCGACCCGCAGGCGGCGATCCTGCTCGAGGCCGTCGACGATGGCCGAGGCCGCCGCGGACAGCTCGTCGGGGATGCGCAGGACCTTGCCGATGAGGTCGGCCGACCCCTTGCGCAGGAAGGCCAGACGCACGTCTTCGGGGATGCTCCCGTCGCGGTGGCAACCCTCGAGCACAGCGTTGAAGGTCCCCCCTCCCCCGGCCGAGACGATGACCCGCCCTCCCCGGGCGACGATCTCGCGCGCCGCTGCTTGGGCCTGGGCATGGCTGTCGACCGCATGAAGATGGACGGGCCGGCGGGTCCGAGCCGCGAACTGCGGGACGATGCGGCCGATCTTCCGCTGATCCTGGAAGGAGCCGGAGATGGTCGTGGCCACGACCTCGATGGGCGGGGCGCGCGAATCGCCTACCCGAGGGTCCGGCTGTTCCAGGATGCGCTCGAGCGTGGCCTCGGCCACGAGGAGAGCCGTCTCCTCCTGGTCGGTCTCCGTCACCGCGATGCGCTCGACCCGCACGCCATGATGGGCCTCGATGAGCCCGCAGACGCGTTCGTAGCCGGCGCCGAGCGCGTCGAGGGCTTCGGGGATCTCATGGACCTGCAACGACCGACCCCTGCTACGGATCCGCTTCATCGCAGAGACGCCGTCGATGCGCAGCAGGACGACGACATCGGGCATCGGGAAGCGAGCCAGCCTGAGACGATTGACCACCGCCAGTTGCCAGGCGTGCCGGAGGTAGTAGGGCAGCTCGTCCCGGGGAATCGGCGCCTGCCCGGAGAGGTAGATCAGGGCATCGAGGACCCGCTGATCGTCGTCGAGGAGCTGCTCTCGGTAGAGCCGGCCCACCGACCATGCGAGCGTGTTCAGCAGTGGATCGCCGTCGGTGAGGACGACGTCTGGCTGCTCGTTTCTGACGACGTGTTCACGCATACGCGAACGAGCGATCAGGTCGAGCGTCTTCAACTGGCGGTACGCCCAGGCCCGCCTCGTACGCTTGGCCCAGCGCGCGACGGTTCCCGCCGAACGCTGGTAGGGCAGGTCGGTCCGAGCGTGGACCGGCACCCCTGGTGCGCCGGCGAGGTACTCGTCCCCGATGCCCACGACCTCCACGCTGCGGGCCAATCGCTCCAGTGCGCCGCGGAAGGCCGACGACTTGCCGCTGCCGTCGACGCCGACGATCGCGGCGACAATGGTGTGTGTGCCGTTCATGACCGTCGTTGCACCCCGTGCGCTGACCTGCGTGGACCCGGCATCTCCATAGTGGACACCGGGGCCGCCCCGTCAAGTGCGGTTAGGCATGCCGACCGTGCCAGGTCGAGCTGCGCAGCAAAGTCGAACAGCACGGTCTCGAGGCCGCTACGGCCTTGGCCCGCTGTCGCACTGTGGTTATACTCTCGGTATGAAGACCGCCATCTCCGTGCCGGATGATGTGTTCGAACGAGCCGAGCGATTGGCCAAGCAGACCGGCCGAAGCAGGAGCGAGCTATACAGCTCGGCCATGGCGCAATACCTTGCCGGCCACGACCCTGAGAGCGTCACCGAGGCCGTCGATCGCGTGGTGACCACGCTTGATCAGCTGGGGGATGACTTCCCGACCGAGGTCGCCCGTCGCACGCTTGCCAACGTGGAGTGGTGATCGCCCAAGGTGAGATCTGGTGGGCGGACGCTGGTGACCCGAGTGGCTCCGGGCCAGGGTTCCGGCAGCCCGTGGTCGTCGTTCAGGGGGAAGCATTCAACAGGAGTGCCATCGCGACCGCGGTTTGCGTCCCGTTGACAGGCAACCTGCGCTGGGCGGATGCGCCCGGCAACGTGCTCCTAGGCTCCAGGATCACCGGACTGCCGAGCGACTCGGTCGCGAACGTCTCACAGGTCATCACGCTCGACCGATCGCTCATGACCGAGCGGGTCGGCAGGCTGGATGCATCGCGGCTGGGCTTGGTCCTGGATGGGATCGACGTGGTGCTCGGTCGCTAACGGCCCGAAGGAAGCGAGGCCGTGATGAAAGCGGTCAACCGTCGCGGCCCTAAACCCCGATTCGAGCGCGCGATGCAGGCGCTCCACAGCCGTCTCGTCGGCACCGCCATCAGGGCGCAGCGCGAGGACGGAACCACCCTGCACAACTAGCTCGAGATGGGCCGGCCCGCTATCAGCTGGACGGTTGTCTTGGGGCTGGCCACATGCGCGCCAGGGTCGGTTGCGGCGGGTCGTGGCGGCCACACCGCGATCACTGACGACCAAGACAATGGCGGGGTCCCATCGGTGCGTCTCCTCGTGAGACCGCCTGACCAAGTGGTAAGTCAGGCATCTTGCTCATCTGGTGCGCGCGACGGGACCCCGCGATCTGGAACTGTTAGGACCAACAACTCCAGCTTGACCGATGTCGACCGTTCACGGTCGGCGGTGGCCGGGCGCCGAACCCTAACCCTAGGGCATGCACCCGCAGGGAGGATGCCCTCCCGGCTGCACCGCGTCATGACGATTCGTCATTCCCGGGGGAAGCCGCGCGCGGCCTGCAGGATCACGGTTGCGCGACTCGAGAATGCGGATGTGCCGCGCACAGCCGTCTCGTGCGCCGATGCCTGCGTATGGTGCCCAGATCTTCCACGAAGATCAGCTTGGCGATCTTGGCGAATCCTGCCCGACGTCCCAGCCCTGATTCGAGAAGGTGGGAATGAACCGATAACCGCGGCCAGCCACCGTGGCGATGAAGCGCGGATGCCGATAGTCGTTCTGCAGCTTGATGCGCAGGCTGCGCACGTGACGGTCCACGATATTGCTCTCGGCCAGGAAGTCGGTACCCCAGACGACATCGAGGATCTCATCGCGGGTGACCACGCGTCCTGGGCGACTGGCGAGGAGATAGAGGAGGCTCTGCTCGATGCTCGTCAGATGGATGATGGAGTCACCAGCGCGCACCTCGCGACGGTAGATGTCGATCTCGATCTCACCAAGGGTGATCGTCGGCACGATCGGCAGATCGGTCCCCAGTGCCCGACGGCTGATGACGATGGCGCGCGCCAGCAGTTCCTCGGGTGAGAACGGCACCGTCAGGATGTCGTCCACTCCGAGATCGAAGGCCCTGAGCTTGGTCTTCAGGTCGCCGCGTCGCGTCAAGCCAAGGACAGGCGTTCGACTCTCGCGCATGGTCCTCGAGGCGCCCAGCCGCGCCAGCAGCTCCGCACTGTCCTCACGGTCCATGTCGATCACGCCCATGTGGGGGCGCCAGTCGGCCAGGATCACCTCCGCTTCAGCGAGGGAGTCCGCCGTTCGCACCACGAAGAGGCCGTGATTGAGGGTGAGTTCGATGAGATCGACGACCAGAGGCCGATCGAGAAGCACCAACGCGCGACGCGGCTCGATCCGTGTCGGGTCCGCGCTGCCAACTGTCACGATTCGTCTCCTGCCAGGCGCCGAAGCCACGACGCCATCAGATTTTACGCTGGCTCAGGTCGCTTGGCGAGCGATCCGCCTGCGCCCCCTCTGCGACGGTCGCTGCGCCGCGACAGAGCGGTCGCAGACCGATGCGGCCATGGCCATGGGACGAGCGCGGTCCTGCGGCGGCTGACCTGGGCCGTGGGTCGAGTTTCCGTCGTGCGATTGACAAAGCCAGTGATTGCGCGCATCTTGGAGTTCGCAGAGGAGGCCGAGCTTCGCCAGGTCGCTGACGACCCGGAGCGCACGACGCGCCGCCCTGCATGGCCGTGGTCGACCTTCGTCTGCTTGATCATGGTGAAGACATGGTTTCGCGACAGGTCGGAAGTCGAAGCATCGATCCGTTGTCGGCCCCGACCCCGCGCGGCGCGCGGGACGCTAGCAGGGCCCCAGTGGCACGTATCGCGCTTGTCTCTACCTATCCACCGCGACGCTGCGGCATCGCCACGTTCACAGCCGACCTGGGACGGGCCATCGGTGACCACGAGATCGTCGCCCTCGACGGCCCCGGCGACAGCAGCGCGACGGACCACCCGGTCCACCACGTCATCCGGACCGACGTTCGCGTCCGACTACGCCCGAGCCGCTCGCTCACTCGGCGACTGCGGCGTCAGCGCGGTCTCCGTCCAGCACGAGTACGGCATCTGGGGTGCCAACGACGGCGAGGGCGTCCTCGACTTCCTGGCCGCGCTCTCCGTGCCGGCCGTGGCCACGCTGCACACCGTGCTGCGCCATCCGACCGTCGGGCAGCGCCGCGTCATGCGAGGCATCCTGGATGCGACTGCGGCGGTGGTCGTGATGTCGAGGGCCGCAGCCACGATCCTGGTCGACCGCTACGCGCGCCGATCCGAGCCGGGTGGAGATCATCCCCCATGGCGTGCCCGATCTGCCCTTCGTCGAACCCGACAGCGTCAAGGCGGGCCTCGGCATGGGCGGCCGTCAACCTCCTGCTGAGCTTCGGCCTGGTCGGGCCCAGCAAGGGCTACGAGTCGGTGATCGAAACCATGCCCGACGTGGTGCGTGCCGTACCCAACGCCTGCTACGTGATCCTGGGGGCGACCCATCCCGAGCTGCAGCGGACCGAGGGCGAGCGCTACCGGAACCAGGCTCGAGACGCTGGTTGCCGACCTGGGCATGACCGAGCACGTGGTCTTCGTCGATCGCTTCGTGGGTCAACACGAGCTGAGCCGGTGGCTCGAAGCGGCGGACGTCTTCGTGACGCCCTATCCGAACCTCGACCAGATCGTCTCCGGCACGCTCTCCTACGCCATGGCGGCCGGCAAGGCGTCGGTCTCCACCCCCTACCTGTACGCTTCCGAGATCCTCGCTGATGGACGCGGCCGGCTGGTACCGCCGGGGACGCCCGGCTGCCATGAGCGACGCACTCATCGAGCTGCTGCAGGACCATGGTCTCCGCGCCGCGATGGCACAGCGCGCCTACCTGCACGGACGGGGCATGCTCTGGTCACGGGTCGCGGTGGACTACGAGCACCTCTTCACGAGACTGCGGACGGCGCCGCGCGACTGCGCCGTGCTGAACGTCCCCGACGGTCGCGGTGCAGAGTGCCTGAGCTGTTCCCGCTGTTCCCGGTGGATCGTTCGCACCTCGATGTCCTGACCACCGAGATCGGGATCATGCAGCACGCGCAGGGCGCCCGACCCGATCCCGAGTCACGGCTACTGCACCGACGACGTGGCGCGAGCCCTGATGGTCGACCTGTTGCACCAGCGCGAGCTCGGCTGGGGGGCTGTCGCCAAGAGCGCCGCCCGCAACGTGACGTTCCTGGCTGAGGCGTTCGAGGGCTCGACCGGCCGCTTCCGCAATCTCAGGCGATGGGACGGTGCGTGGCTGGACAGCCTCGGGTCGGAGGACGCCAACGCACGTGCGCTGCAGGCGCTCGGCGAGGTCATCGCTTCGGCACCCGCGGGTCCCGTGCGCGAGCGATGCCACGAGCCCTGTTCGAGCGCGCCCTGCCGACGGCGAGCCGGGTCGGCTCGCTGCGACCGCGCGCGACGGTGATCCTGGCCTGTGATGCGGCGGCTCGCGCAGGCATGGTCGACGAGGTGGCCGATGTCTACCAGCGCGTCGGCGAACGATCTGTGGCAGTCCTTCGCCGCGCTGCGAAGCGGATGCTGCCTGGCCCTGGCCCGAGACGATCGTCACCTACGAGAACGAGCTTCCGGCCCAGGCCCTGATCGTCGCTGGCCGATGGCTCGACCGGCCGGACATGGTCCGAACCGGGCTGCGCGTCCTCGACTGGCTCATCGACGCACAGACGAACGCAGACGGGCACCTGCGCAGCGTGGGCAACGCGGGCTGGTGGCCGCGGGGTGGTCATCCGGCTCGTTTCGACCAGCAACCCATCTCGACCACGACGCTGCTGCTCGCGGCGGAGACCGCGTTCGAGGCGACCGGCGACGCCACGCTACCGGGATGCCATGGAGTCCGCCTATGGCTGGTTCCTGGGTCGCAACGATGCCCACGCGCCGGTCGCCGACCCGCCATCGGGCGCCGGTGCCGACGGCATCGGTCCGGCCGGCGTCAGCCGCAACCAGGGGGCCGAGTCCACGCTGATGTGGCTCATCGCTCTTGAGCACATCCGCGGCCTGCGGACTCGCAGCGCGCAGCCGAGCGCGATACCGGGTGATGCCCTCGCAGCCGTGGCCTGATGGCGACCAGCGGCGAGAAGTGCGCGACCACGCAGCGGTGACGTCAGCCGAGGTGCCGCGGCCGGACGCCCGGCACCGCAGGATCGCCCGCTCCGCGTCGCCATGCTCGCCCCCATCTCGTGGCGCGTGCCGCCACGTCACTACGGTCCCTGGGAGCAGTTCGTGTCGCTGCTGACCGAGGGCCTCGTCAGGCGCGGCGTCGATGTCACGCTGTTCGCCACGGCCGACTCGGTCACGAGCTGCGCGACCTCAGCGCCTGTGTCCCACGCGGATACTCCGAGGACCCGTCGCTGGACCCCAAGGTCTGGGAGAGCCTGCATATCTCGGCGCTCTTCGAGCGTGCCGGCGAGTTCGACCTGATCCACAACAGCTTCGACTTCCTGCCGCTCACCTACAGCGGCCTGGTGGAGACGCCGGTCGTCACGACCGTCCACGGCTTCTCGTCCGAGCGCATCGTGGCCGTCTACGAGAAGTACGACGAGCGCGGCTACTACGTCGCCATCAGCGAGGCTGACCGCCACGAGCGGCTCCACTACATCGCCACCATCCACCACGGCATCGACATGGCCGCCTTCGAGGCACGGTCGGCAGCCAGGCACGTATCTGCTCTTCTTCGGCAGGATCCACCCCGACAAGGGCACCGCCGCGGCCATCGACGTCGCCGAGCGAGCGGGCCTGCCGCTGACCATCGCGGGCATCGTCCAGGACCGCGAGTACTTCGAGCGCTTCGTGGAACCGCGGCTGGATGGAGAGCGGGTCAGGTACATCGGCCCCGTGGGACCGGAGGCTCGCGCAGGAGCTGCTTGCCGGCGCCCGGGCCCTGCTGCACCTCATCGACTTCGAGGAGCCCTTCGGCTACAGCGTCGTCGAGGCCATGGCCTGCGGCACGCCGGTCATCGCCAATGCCCGGGGATCGATGCCGGAGATCGTCCGCCAGGGCGAGGGCGGCTACCTGGTGCAGAGCCTCGACGAAGCGGTGGCCGCGGTCCACGCGTCAGGCGACATGGATCGCCTGGCGGTGCGCGCGTCGGTCGAGCGGCGCTTCGACGTGGAGCGGATGGTCGACGAGTACCTCGACGTCTATCAGCGCGTCGTCGCGCAGCGACGAGCGGACGGACGCAGGTCTCGACGCCGGCTGATCCAGGCGGGCCGGGCAGGCGGACGTGCGTGGCGGCGCTCAGGTGAGCCGATCGAGGATGTCCCCGAGCGGGATCGCAGCGATGCCACTCTCCAGGTCGGAGAAGCCGTACGGGATGACCAGTTCGTCGCCGTGGATCATGCTGCCGCACGAGTAGACGACGTTCGGCACGTAGCCGTCGCGCTCGTCCTCGTTCGGCACCAGCAGTGGCTCGTCGAGATGGCCGATGACCCGCCGCGGGTCTTCGAGGTCCAGGAGGATCGCGCCCAGGGCGTAGCGGCGCAGCGGGCCGACGCCGTGGGTGATGACCAGCCAGCCGGCGTCGGTCTCCAGCGGCGAGCCGCAGTTGCCGAGCTGCATCAGCTCCCAGGGCTCGCTCCGGCTGCTGGATCCGGTATCGGGTCATGCCAGTAGCGGACGTCGTCCGAGAACATCAGGAAGTTGCTCTCGTTGTCCTGTCGCGAGAGCGCGGCATAGCGCCCGTCGATCATCCGCGGGAACAGGGCCATGCCCTTGTTGCGCGCCGCGTCGCCGTTGAGCGTGGCGATGCGGAAGGTGCGGAAGTCAGCCGTCTCGATGAGCTGCGGCAGGATCTGGAAGCCGTCGAAGGCGGTGTAGACCGCGTAGTAGAGGACCGTGCCATCGTCGTGGCTGAAGCGCACGAAGCGAGCGTCCTCCATGCCCTGGCTCTCGGCCGGACCGGAGGGGAAGATGACCCGCTCGGAGATGTGCGACTCTGCGGCGAACTCGATGGTGTAGTTCGAGGCGGCGACCCAGTGGATGATCCTGGTCGTCTCGTAGGCCACGGCCCGGTCGACGCCACGGGCGTGCAGGTCCGCGATGGCGGACTCGAGCTGCTCGAGCGTGAATCGGGACGGCAGCGGATCGAGCACGCAGGCCGGCGATCTCGTTGAGCACGCCCAGCTCGTCCAGCTTCACGCGGAAGGCGTGGTGGTCATAGAGCGGTTCGCGACGCTCGCCGATGGTCGTGTAGCGACTCGGCTCGTCGACGGAGATGCGGCCATCGGAGTCGATGACGCCTGAGCGGAACTCGATCGAGGAGAGGTGGCCTTCGCCGATCGCCCGCAGGCTCAGGATGAAGCGCTGCTCCCCGGCGCCGAGACCGGTCTGGTCCGGGGCCGCGACGATGGACGGATTGGAGAGCGCTGCCGCCTCGATCGAATACTCGTGGGTGAAGTAGGCGCCGATGAGAAGCCGCCGTTCCTCGGTGAGGCGCTCCGTGTCCTCGATCAGTCCGGCCACGGCCTCGTAGTTGCGCAGCAGCGCACCATCGAGGTCGGGGTGCCGATCGGCGAACTGGGTCAGCGTGGACGCGAGCGTGGAGGCCACGTCGGCCTCGGAGAGGCCGAGGATCCGATCGATGACCTGGCGCGCTCGCGCATGGCCGTTCGAGGGGATGTGGGCGCCGGGCATGAATGGCTTGATGACCACCCGGCGAGCATCCGGACGCAGGCGGACCTGCGTTCGGGTAACGGGTATCACGCTCGGGTCGAGAGCCCAGGACCCCGAGCGTAGCCGTCACGCCGCGCGCGCGTTCCACGTGCAGAGCGTACGGCATCCAACGTTCGACGCGGGGCTCGATCGTTCCGGGATCGTCTGTGGGGGCGAGACGGCGGAGCGATTTGCCGGCGATGCGGCCAGGGCGGGTGAGTCCGGAAGCTCAGCTGCGCCTGCCCGGTCTCGTGCCGCTGGGCGGCGCAGACATCAACGAGGTCGAGCCGTAGCGGTGATGAGCTCCTCGACCTCCTGGACACTCGTCTGGGAGCGGTCGACGTCACCCACCTTCAGGCCGTGGCGCAGGACCACGACGCGATCCACCACCATGAAGACATGGTGGATGTTGTGGCTGATGAGGATGCTCGAGTGGCCCGCCTCCTTGGCTTCGCGGATGAAGCGCATGACGCCGTCGGCCTCCTCGACCCCGAGGTTGTTGGTGGGCTCGTCCATGATGATGAGGTCGGCCTCGAAGAACATCGCCCGGGCGATGGCGATGGCCTGACGCTCGCCACCGGAGAGGCGGCCGATCGGCGTGTCGGGGTCCAGCGCCTTCATGATGCCGACGCGGTTCATGAGCTCGCGCGTGGTCCGCTCGATGTAGGCACGGTCCATGTCTCGCAACGGTCCGATCGCGCGCGTCGGCTCCCGGCCCAGGAAGAGGTTGCGGGCGATGGACATCTGCTCCACGAGGGCGGAGTCCTGGTAGATGGTCTCGATGCCCGCATCGATGGCGTCGCGCGTGCTCCTGAAGCGCACCGTAGAGCCCTTGAAGCGGATCTCGCCGGCACTCGGGCCGAAGGCACCGGAGAGGATCTTGATGAGGGTCGACTTGCCGGCGCCGTTGTCTCCGCAGCAGGCCCACCACCTCGGCCTCGCCGACGCTGAAGTCGACGCCGGCGAGCGCCGTCACGGGCCCGAAGTGCTTCTCGATCCCGGTCATCTCGACGAGGGGTGCGGCCATGGCTCAGAGACTCCCGGGTTTGCGGCGCTCGGCCAGCGCCTGCAGGATGACCGCGAGCGAGGATGATGAGCCCGACGAACATGCTGTAGGCCAGGCCCGGCACGCCGATGACGATGATGCCGTTGCGGATGGAGCGCAGCAGGATGACCCCGATGACGGTGCCGATGATGGTGCCTCGACCACCGTACAGCGAGGTCCCGCCCGACGACGCACATGGCGATGACCTCGAGCTCGTAGCCGGTCCCGGAGATGGCGTACGAGCTGCCGATGCGCGTCGAGCTGATGAACGCCCGCGAACGCCGGCCAGGACCGCGCTGAGGATGAAGAGGCCGATCTTCACGTTGGCGGTGTTGACGCCTCGCGCGACGGCCGCTCGCTCGTTGCCACCGGTGGCGGTGATCCAGTTGCCTCGCGGTGAGCGATCCAGCAGGAACCAGGCAGCCACCGCGAGCAGGAAGAACCAGCCCAGGCCGGCGTAGACCGTCAGCGATCCGATGTCGAACGAACCCACCAGCAGCGATCCGGAGGAGCGACTCGTCCTTCGAGCGTGGCCTCCGGGAAGCCTTCGGACATGTAGAGGCGCGAGGCCTCGCATGAACAGCGCCATCCCGAGCGTGACCAGGAACGAGGTGATGCCGATCTTCGCGACCAGCAGCCCGTTCCCGAGCCCGATGAGCACAGCCACGCCGAGCGGCGACGAGCAAGGCGAGCTCCGGTGCCAGCTGCGCGTCGTTCACGAGCATGTACATCACCAGGGGCGCGAAGCCGAAGACGGCGCCCACGGAGAGGTCGAAGACCCCGGCCGTGAGCAGCAACGTCATCCCCAGGGCGATGATGCCGAACTCGGGGATGAACGCGAACATGTTGCCGATGTTCGCGAGCGACACGAACTTCGGCTCGACGAGCGCCAGCACGACCCAGGCACCGATCAGCAGGCCGATGGAGATGAGTGATGGGCGGGCGAGGACCTGCTGACGAAGCCAGGCGGTGGCCGTCACGCGGCTCGGCCGCATGGCGGCGCGTGTCCGCTCGACCCAGGCTCGAGGCCTGGGTCGAGCGACGATGATCTGGCTCGATCAGCGGCGTCATCGCGCCGGCTTGACCGGACTCGGCCTAGTTCGGACGCCAGCTCGATGTACTTGTCAGCCGTCGAGGCGTCGTACAGGGTCTGGGTCGGGATGTCGTACCCGATCGACAGGCCCGTGGCGGCCTTGAACAGGAGGACGACGGTGTCGTAGCCCGAGGCATCCGGATAGCCCCAGATGGCGGCGTTGACATAGCCGTCCTTCACTTCCTGGGCCGTTTCCAGCGTGCCGCCCCAGCCCACGACCGGGATCGAGCCGGGTTCGATGCCGGCCGCATCGAACGCACCGCGGATGTTGGTCATGACCAGGTCGCCCAGGCCGATGATGGCATCGACCTCATCCGCGTTCGCGGTGAGGTAGTCGGTCATGTTCGACAGTGACAGTGCCGGATCGTAGTTGGCATCGAAGACGTCGTACTCGACACCGAGCGGGTCGAAGACGCTGGCGATGCCCTCGGTCGCGAGGACCTGATAGGCCGCCCCGGGGTACTCGACCGGCATCCACACGTAGTCGCCTTCCCCGATGCCGAGGTCGACGAGGTAGTTGGCCCATGTCGTGCCCAGCAGGTGCAGGTCGGCACCCACGTAGGCATCACGCGCCGTCGTCGGTGTCGTCGGTGTCGAGGAACACGACCGGGATGCCGGCCTCCTTGGCGGCGGCCACCTGCTCGACGAACAGGCCCGTCTGGGGGCTCGAGATGCCGATCCCGTCGGGCTCCGCGGCGATGGCGGCGTTCAGGTTCTCCGTCTGCACGGCGTTGTCGTTCTGGGAGAACGAGACGTTCACCGTCACGCCCAGGTCTTCGCCAGCCTGCATGGCAGCGTCATTGACGAGGACCCAGTAGGGGTCCGAAGCGGCCCCGTGCGTGACGAGGTAGAAGGTCAGGTCCTCATCCTGCGCAGTGGCGGCCATCGGCGTCACGGCGACCAGGGCCACGGTGGCCAGGCCGACCAGGACTCGCTGGGCGTCTGTTCATCCGACTCTCCTCCGTCCGGCGCATCTCGCACCAGCGGTGCGCAGGCGCCGCGATACGCGGGTCATTCCCAGGCCCGCATGGCGACCCCCGTGGACTCCCTCGCGGTGGTCTGCCGTGCACCGTATCCCTCGGCGGGGGGCCGTCAAGTTGACGATGCGCGCTGTCCCGCCGTGGCAGTCGGTGGCCGCTGGCGAGTAGCATCCGCGGTGCGCGACCGCGGTGAGCAGCCAGCGGCGTGGCGTGATGCGCGGACGCCACGCGGACGCTGGAAGGGGTGACCAGACCATGGCCGGGATGACGTCGGTGCGAGCGCTGCCGGACGGTGCTCGACGGAGGCGTGCCCGACCGCGTGCCGGTCTGTCTTCTCAACTTCATGCCCGCGGCAGCCATGGCGGGCATGACGCTGCGGGAATACTGCACCGACGGGCGAGCCATGGCCGGAGGCCCATATCGCCGCGTGGGAACGCTACGGCCACGACATGATCGACCTCGAGAACGGGGTGGCGGCACTGGCCAGCGCCGTCGGCTGCGCCGTGGACTTCGAGGAGCGACACCTCGCCACCATGGGTTACCGGTCCGGCGCTGCAGCGCATCGAGGACGTCGACCAGTTGCGGCCCATCGATCCGGCTGTCCGACGGCATGCTGCCGGAGATCGTGACGGCCACGCGGCTGATCTCCGAGCGCGTGGGTGATCGTGCCTTCCTGCTGGCGGAGGCCGACCAGGGACCGTTCAGCCTGGCCACGCAGATCGTGGGCATCGAGGAGTTCCTGATCGCGTTGATGGAGCCGGCCAAGCACGAGTACGTCAGCGCGACTCCTCGAGTACACGACCGAGCAGGTCATCACCTACGGGCGCGCGCTCATCGAGGCCGGCGCCCACATGACCGGCATGGGTGATTCCATCGCGGGTCCCGATGTCTGTTCGCCGGACGTGTACCGGCGCTGGGCCTGGCCCTACGAGCGCGAGGTCGTGGCGACGCTCGCGGCAGAGGGCATGCGCATCGGCCTGCACATCTGCGGCGATGCGACGCGCATCGTCAGCGACATGGTGGAGACCGGCTCCCAGCTGCTGGCGGTGGACTACAAGATCGACCTTGCGGCCGCGAAGCAGGCAGCGCAGCGGGGCGACGACGCTGATCGGCACGACCGACCCCAGCGGGGTCATGGCACTCGGCAGCGTGGATGACGTGCGTGCTGCGGTTCGCGCCGACCTTGCGATGCTCGCGGACGGAGGCGGCTTCATCCTGGCGCCCGGCTGTGCCCTTCCATACGAGACGCCCGACGAGAACATCCGGGCGCTCGTCGAGGTCGCCCAGGCCGAGGGTGGGTACGACTGAGCAGCGGCGCTCGCCGATGCAGGGTCATCGACGTCTGATGACTTCGGCGACTCCATGCCACAGAGCCGTTCGACACTTGTCCCCCTGAAAGAGGCACGGAAGATGGAGGCGAGCTAGCGGAGGTAGGTGATGCGACGACTGATGACAGCGCTGTTGGCCGCCTACCTGGCGGTGGTCTGCACGGGCTACAGGTCAGCGCTTCGGACCCCGGTGTCGGCTCCACTGCCTGTGCACTAGTGTCCCAATTCGTTATTGGCTCGCGGCTTGCGCACGGCCTTGGCGAGGATGGCATCAGCGGTCTTGACCCAGACGAAGGGACTGGCACCCGCGTTCCAGCTGCGGGTGAAGGCCTCGATCATGGCGATGAGCTCCTTGACGCTGCCGAAGCTGCCCCGTCGGATGGCCCGGCGGGTGAGGATGCCGAACCAGGTCTCGACCTGGTTCATCCACGAGGCGCTGGTGGGCGTGAAGTGGAAGGTGATGCGCGGGTGCCGCTCGAGCCAGGCCCGGACCGCGGGGGTCGTGTGGGTGGAGACGTTGTCGAGCACGACGTGCAGCTCGCCCTCGGGATAGGCCCGCGCCACCCGCCGCATGAAGGCCAGGAAGTCGGCCCCGGTGTGACGGGCGCGGTGGTCGGTCGTGACCGCCCGCTGCCGACCTCGAGCGCCGCGAACAGGCAGGTCGTGCCGTGGCGGGTGTAGTCGTGGGTGTGCCGCTCGACCTGGCCCGGGCGCAGCGGCAGCATGGGCTGCGTGCGGTCGAGCGCCTGGATCTGGGTCTTCTCGTCGACCGAGAGGACGATGGCGCCGTCGGGCGGGTCGAGGTAGAGCCCGACGATGTCGCGGACCTTGGCCTCGAGGGCCGGATCGGTGGAGAACTTGAAGGTCTCGGTGCGGTGCGGCTTCAGGCCCAGCTCGGACCACAGGCGGTGCACCGTGGAGGGGCTCATGCCACTGGCCGCCGCCATGCTGCGCACGCTCCAGTGGGTCGTGCCCTCGGGCGGTGGGCCCAGCGTGAGGGCCAGGAGCCGGTCGCGGTCCTCGCGGCCGTACGTCGGCGGGTGGCCCGGTCGGGGTCGGTCGGCGAGCCCCGCGAGGCCCGCCTCCGCATACCGGCGGCGCCAGAGCTTCACGGTCATGAAGCGCCACGCCGACCTCGCGCGCGACGTGCTCCATTGGCTGCGCCCTCGGCCGAGCGCAGCACGATGCGGGCGCGGGTCACGAGCCGCTGCTCGCTCGTGGGCGCCCGGATGACGGCCTCGAGGACGGCCTTGTCGGCCTCGGGGACGGACAGTGGTGGGGCGGGTGCTTGAGCCATGTCCCGATCGTAGCCGATCCCACACTATGCTGCTAGACATTAGCGGCACGAGACACTAGGGGGCCTGTCTCAGCCGTCCGGGTCCGGAGCAGGTGGACTCATCCTCGTGAAGGTCGCCTCACCGCCCGGCCCGCGTGCCGAATAGGAGACGACCTCACCATCCTCTTCGTCGAAGACGATCACGACCGCCGGTTGGATGCGCACCGGCCAGGCACCATCGGCATCTGGAGGGAATAGCTCCAACGGCTCGGTGGCCTCCGGCACCCGGAGTGCCAGGCGGCCGGCCTGGAGGAGCACCTCCACTTCACGACCGGTCTCCGCATCGCGGAACCAGCCCAGGTACTTCTCCACGTCTTCAGGCCGTAGCTCTACTTCGGCCACGGACTCCGGCTCGCCCCTGGGGAGTTCGATGGTCTCGCCTCCTTGATCGATCCGAAGGTCGGTCACCGATCCGCCCTCATCCCGTACGAACGAGATGGCCACTCCCGGATCGTCGCGGAGCGTCCAGCGCTCCTCCTCACCCGCTCGTTCGAGATCGAAGATGAACTGGCTGGGGATGTCGAGTGCCAGGCTCCCGTCCCGCCACAGGACCTCGAAGGGCTCGTTCCGGAATGGCCCGAAGTCGGCCGTGTACATGCCCAGGTAGTCGGCAATTCCCGCCGGCAGCTCGAGGGCGGGACCCTCCGGCGGATGCAGGAGCAGGCGTTCGATCTTCCGCTTCGAGCCGGATCGGTGTCGCTCCGCCACGAGACTGCGTGAAGTACAGGATCATCAGGTCGCGGCCGGGCCACGCCCAGGCGATGGTGCCGTCCGACCCGCTGTAGCCGATGATGGACGGCTTCGCGGCGGGGGGCGGCCGCCCGTTGACCGGGTCCCCATCCACGTGCAGGACAGCCATCTGGCCGTGATACGCGGTCAGGTCCGGAAACCGCGTCGGATATGGTGCGTCCGAGCCGAGCTGGCCCATCGGAGCCGTGGGTGTGAGCGTCCGCGCCACGGCCTCGGACGAGAGGATGCGGGCACCCCCAGACAGGCCGTCGTCCATCCACATCGCCAGGAACCGCGCGTAGTCGAGCGGCGACGCGTAGATGGACTGCGAGCCCCAGGCATACGGATAGAACGGCTCATCTTCGGGTCCCCAGAACCGGTTCCAGTTGCCTCGCCCACCGACGTACAGGCTCGCGACCCGGCCCAGCCAGAGATCGCCAGGTTCGCCGGGGTAGTGGGTGTCCTCCATCGCGAGGGGCTCCAGGAGCCGGTCGGTCACGAAGTCCTCCAGGTCGGACCCTGACACCTGCTCGATGATGGCACCGAGCACATCCGCCCCGGCGTCGCTGTACCAGAACTTGCTCCCGGGCTCGAACTCCGGACCACCCTCGCCGGTGGCGTTGGCCATGGCGTACAGGCTCTCGTGGTCGCGCGTGCCCTGGAGCGTCGTGAGCGGAAGACCGCTCGTGTGCGTGAGCAACTGCTCGACGGTGATCTCCCGAGAGGCGTCGGTGTCGAATCCCGGAAGGTAGGCCGACGCACGATCGTCGAGTGCGAGCTTCCCGTCATCGATCAGGAGCTGCGCGGCCGCTCCCGTGATCGGCTTCGTCATCGAGCGGATGTTGAAGAGCGTGTTCCGCTCCATGGGGATCCCTGCTTCCCGATCCCGCGACCCGAAGGCCTCATGCAGCACGGTGCGGCCGTTCTTGATGACCAGTAGCTCGGCACCGACCGCCATCTCGCGATCGATGTAGTCCCCGACCACATCCGCCAGCGCTTGCAAGGCTTCCGAAGACAACCCCTGACTCTCCGGAGTCGCCTCGGGAAACGCGTCCTGTGCCTGGGCCGAGGCCGGTGCTGCCGCGAGGGCGAGAAGTGCGACCAGCAGGGCGGCGACGATGGCCCACAAGGGCAGCGGCCCAACGTCAGAACGTGTGCGGTACATCGGGAGCATCTCCTTTCAGAGGCGCGACTCGATGGTAGGGGGGATGGACCGCGAGGCTGAAGTGCCGGACGTCATCTCCCACGCCATGCACAGGTCACCATCGCCCGGTGAGCTCCCGCCATCTTGCGCACCGGGCCAGCCTCATCCGCCTGGTGGGCATGGTTGTCGCCGAACGGGACGACGCGAGGCTGGACGGCTGCTGCTACTTCGGGCCTGAGTCGATGGCGCTCATCCACGCGGTCACCGACCAGCACCAGGAGGAGGTGCCGGCACTGCTGATCGCGAGCTGACGGATGAGGCGCGAGGACGATGCGTTGATACACCACATCCCGGGGCTTGACCCTGTGCAGGGGTACCAAAGGGCGGCCCCAGGCGGTACTCTCGGCGGCAATTCTCCGCCAAGGAGGCGAGCCCGTGGTCTAGTTCCGCGCGAGCATCACCGAGAGAGAGAGGGATGGATATCGATAGGACGCCGCCGCCCACCCTGGGCCGGACGATCGACGCCAGGTTCGAGGTGATCGACGCCTCGGACGATCTGGCGTGGACGGCGGCCCTTTCCCAGGTGGCTCAGCACGACTTTCATCATCTCGCCGGCTACCATCGGCTGGCGGAGTACAGGGGCGAAGGCGCCGCCCGCCTGTTCGTGTACCGGGAGAACGGCCACGTCATCGCCCTGCCGCTGCTGTTGCGACCCTTGGCCGGGTCCGACCCTGGCGGAGCGCATGACGCCACGTCTGTCTATGGCTACGCCGGGCCCGTCGCGTCCGACTCCCGCGTCCCGAAGCGGATCGTCGGCGCGTTCCAGGCGCTCCTCCGCGAGGAGCTGGAGCGGCAGCAGGTGATCGCCGTCTTCTCCCGGCTCCATCCGCTCATCGAGCAGGACCACCTTCTGGCCGGCCTCGGCGCGATCCGCCCGACTGGCCACACCGTGGCAGTCGATCTCACCATCCCGCAAGAAGCGCAGTGGGCCGGCTACAGCAGGGGCCTGCGACGCCTCATCCGGCGGGGCCTGGAGGCGGGCGTCGACTGCATCCACGACCAGGATCTGGTCTACCTCCCCGAGTGGGCGTCGATCTACGCTGAGACGATGGAGCGAGTCGGTGCCTCGAGCGCGTTGTGGTTCGACGCCGCGTACTTTGCCCGCATGGTGGATGAGCTCGGCTCCACCCTCCATCTCTTCATGGCGTGCGTCGACGGTCGGCCCGTGGCCGGCGGCCTGTTCACGGCCCACGATGGCATCGTGGAGGCTCACCTCGGCGGTTCACGCGAGGGCTACTCGGCCTTCTCGCCGGTCCGCATCATCGATGACACGGCGCGACGCTGGGCTGCGGAATCGGGTGCCCGGGTGTTCCACCTCGGCGGGGGCGTGGGTGGCCGGCAGGACTCGCTGTTCCAGTACAAGGCGGCGTTCTCTGATCAGCGTCATGTGTTCGCGACGTGGCGCTGGGTCGTTGATGCAGAGGCGTACGACTACCTCTGCCGCCAAGACCGAGCGGCACGCGAGCCTGCGGGCGGCGAGGATGGAGCCAGCGACTACTTCCCCGCGTACCGACGACCGATCGATGACTGACGTCGCGCCCTGAGGGCCATCCCACCTGAGCGGGTTGACGGTCCTCAGTCGAACTGATCGCGGCCGACGACGCGACGGAGGCCAGCCCAGGCGTCGAGGATGAATGGGAGCGGGTCGCGCCACGAGAAGACCGCGTCGGCCCTGATGCCTCGGAGCGAGCGGCTCCACTCTCGGAGTGTCAGCTCCCCGCGGCGATGGTAGTACCAGGCCGAGACCGCGTCACGGGCGAAGTAGATCCACTTGGCTCGGCCGTACCGTTGAACGCGCTCGCGTGGCAGGGACACGCCCAGCGCGTCGCAATAGCCGGTGTAGTGGAACTCCACGCCGCCGGCCTCCGCGATGGGCGATCGTCCGGTCGGCCGGCCGATGTTCGCCTCGATCGCGTAGTGCTTGCCGGACCGCGCATCACGCTTCATCTCCAGATAGGCGAAACCGCGGTAGGGCACGCTCGCGAAGATGCGCAGCGCAGCATCAAGCACCTCGTCGTTGCGGCACTCGACGCCCAGTGAGGACATGCCCGTGTGCGGGGGCCACTGGCGGAGCTTCCGTGCCGTGAACGTCACGAGCGGACTGCCATCGGCAGCGAAGTAGGCATTGCACGAGTAGAGGTGGTCGTCCCCTCCCTCGACCCATTCCTGGGCCAGCACTGGGTAGTCGGGCGCAGCGCGGTCCCAGGTCTCGAGGACGCCATCCGGCTCGAAGACCCGGATGGCCTTCTGGCCGACGCGCTTCTCCCAGATGGGGCTGCTGCGGAACGGCTTCATCACGAGCGGATAGCGCAGCTCAGCCGCGGCTGCCTCTGCCTGAGCACGTTCATGAAGCACGCGGTACGGGCTCACCGGCACGCCGATCTCCGAGCAGTGGGCAAGGAACCGGCTCTTGTCGGTAAGCAGCTCGATGACCTCGTGATCGGGCAACCTGAGGTGGTAGTCGAGCCCGCTGCGCCCGGCGGAGATCGCGGCCACGGCGGCGTCACTGCAGGGTATGAGCACCGCACGAGCCGGGAAGAGGGGTGCGATCTCCTCGAGCACGCGGACCGTGTCGATGCCGCCCGGTCCGGCATCGAAGACGGCATCGACGGAGCGCGTGCGGCAGAGCGGCTCGCGCGGAGCGTCAGCGAGCGCAACGACGGGAATGCCATGGCGGCGCATCAGGCGCGCGGTCTGCAGGCCCGGGAACACCTCGAGGTTGGTGACCACCGCAGCGGGTCGGCGCCATCGCCGCGCAGCCTCGGTCAGACGATGACGTCCCCGGGCGTTGAAGTCAGCTGACGAGCCGGCGGCTGGCTCGTTCATGCTGGCTGCTGCAGCGGGCTCAGGAGGCGTCATCGTCAAGAGCGATGGCCTCTCGCGTGCCCACCAGGTCGAAGACGTGGCCGACTGGGTCGATGTACGCATCGGCCGCAGCCGGACGTCGCTCGTCGGCGAGCGCATCGAGCACCTGCTCCATCGCCCGTACGGCTCCGCGCAGGGCCTGGTTCGCGAAGATGACCATGGAGAACCCCTTCGCGCCGAGCTCTTCAGCTGTGAAGGTCGGAAAGAGCGTGGGGATGGCCACCAGCGGCACGCGCCGGTCCAGGGCCGACCATCCGACGAGGAACTCGTTGATCTCTTCCAGCGTCCGGTCACGCGAGTGGATGACGATGGCGTCGGCACCGGCACCGATGTAGGCCGCGGCCCTCGCGAGGGCGTCCTCTGAGCCGAGGCCGGCGATGAGCGACTCGACGCGAGCGATGAGCACGAACTCTTCGGTGTCCTGCTGCTCCTTGGCGGCGGCCAGGCGTCGTGCCTGCTCCTCCATGGGGACAAGCCCGCGGTCGACCTCGCCCGGCAGGAGACTGTTCCGCTTGGGGAACGCGTTGTCCTCGATGCAGATCCCCAGCGATCCCGGCGCGCTCGTACTCGCGAGCCGTGCGCAGCACGTTGAGGAAGCCGCCGTGGCCGTTGTCACAGTCGGCCACGATGGGCAGGGACGTCACGCCGTCGATTCGGACGGCCGCGTCGAGGGCTTCGGTCATGGTCATGAGGTTCAGGTCGGGGACGCCCAGCCGGGTCGCTGACACGCCGAGCCCGCTTACCCATACGGCGTCGAAGTCACGCTGCTCGATGAGGATCGCGGTGAGGGCGTCGTGGGCGCCGACCGCGACCATCGGACTCGGGGCGGCCAACCCCGCGCGCAGCGCGAGGCGTTTCCTGGTAGCGCGGTCCATCACGTCTCCTTTCGTGTGTGGTGCCCCGGATCGATGGTCACAGGACGAGCTCTCCGGGCTCCAGGACAGCGTCGAGGTCGTCCCGCTCGAACGCCGCGACGAGCTCGATGACGCGGCGCCCGATCAGCCGCTGGGACTCCACCGCCATGGCCCCGATGTGCGGGGTCAGAACGACGTTGTCCAAGGCGGCCAGGGGCGGGACACCGTGGCCCTCGCGCTCGTGGACATCGAGGGCCGCGCCCCCGAGATGACCGCTCGAGAGCGACTCGAGGAGAGCTTCCTCATCGACGATGCCGCCACGAGCGATGTTGACCAGGATCGACCCCGGCTTCATCCGGGCGAGGACGCCGCGATCGATGAGATGCCGCGTCGAGGGCAGCAACGGCACGTGGATGGCGACCACGTCGGCTGCGCTCACGACCTCGTCGAGGCCTACCTGCTCGATGCCGAGGCCGCTCATCCGGGTCCGGAAGGCATCGCCATCGACGATGTCACAGCCGACTACCCGCATCCCCCATGCAGCGCCGAGGCGCCCGACGGTACAACCGATGTTGCCCAGCCCGACGATGCCCAGGACGCTCTCGGCGAGGAGATGGCCCGCGAGCTCGGGCTTCGTCCAGCGGCCCTGCCGGACGAGCCGGTCAGCCTCGGCGATCCTGCGTCCGACGGCGAGGATCAGCCCGAACGTCATCTCGGCGACGGCCCTGGCGCCCGGTCCCGGGGTCCTCACCACGCGGATGCCCGCCTCCCTCATGTACTCGACGTCGAGACTATCCAGGCCGGAACCGGCGCGCACCACGAGCCGCGCCTGAGGCGCTTGACGCAGCAGTCCCGCCGAGATGGTCACCCCACTGCGGACGATGAGGACCTCGGCATCGGCAACAGCTCGCTCAAGCTCCGCACCGCCCAGGCCGACCGCGGGCACCACGTCATGGCGCGCAGCCAGCAGTTCGATGGCGGCGGCGTCGATGGGTGATACGAGGGCGATTTTCACTGTGCGTCCTTGGGCCTCGGGTCCGGAGCAGGGTGTTGCGACATCGCGGCCGGGCAGCACCCGGCGCGACCGTTCAGCGCTCGCGACAGCATAGGCCCGTCGGTCGCCCCGCCCACCCCGCGTGAGGGTCGTTGCGGGGATCAGCGGTGCGCACAGGCACCGTGCGGGACGCGCTCCTTCAGGCACCCGACTCTCTTCCTCGTCTGCCTGCCCGGTGATGCCCGCGTCCCCGGAATGAGGCGCCAGCTAAGGAGCCACCCGATGACGACGCTGCGCCTCAGCCGCACCGTCATCGACATCAGGCAACCATCGAGATCAGGCAACGGAAGCCGATCGCACATCGACGCAGTGGGGATGGTCATGAGCTTCGACAGCGAGTACGTCGAACGGGAGTTCTCGGCGCAGATCGCCGACCTGCAGGTCCGCGTGGACCATCTCGAATCATTGCTCCTGAGCGAGGCTGACGCCGCCGAGCTGGAGGCCGCGATCGAACCGGCGCCGGCCTCCGAGCGATCGGTAGCGACCGCCACCGAGCCGGAGGTGGCCGCCCGGGCCACGCCCATGACCGGCTCCGGGCCCGAAGCCGCCACGGAGCCAGCGCCAGCCGACATACCGGAACACAGGGATCTGCGCACGCTCCAGGCCGAGGCCACGGCCGACTTCACCGACACGGGAGCCACGCCCTCGCCACAGCCTTCGAAGCCCATCATCGACCTTCGCTTCATCGAGGAACAGGTCGCCGGCCGGG
Source organism: uncultured Chloroflexia bacterium (assembly GCA_963705425.1). Lineage (GTDB taxonomy): Bacteria > Chloroflexota > Limnocylindria > Limnocylindrales > CSP1-4 > JAFMJV01. The sequence goes on from CAVPJO010000002.1 coordinate 68,071, forward strand.
CGCTCGCGCTCGTCGGCGGTGCCGCGCTGCTCCTCGGCGCGGTCCTCTTCCTCAGCCTCGCCTTCAGCCGCGGCTGGATCAGCCCCAGCCTCCAGGTCGGACTCGGACTCGCCGGCGGCTCGGCCGGCCTCATCGTCGGCGGCTTCCTGCTCGTCCGCGGCGATCGGCTCGTCGGCCATGTGCTCACCGCGGTCGGCCTTTCGGTCATCAGCCTGTCGCTGTTCGCGGCGACATCCCTGTACGACCTCATCGAGCCCACGCTCGCCCTTGCCGGCACGTTCGTCGCGGCCGCGGTGACGGCCATCATCGCGGTGCGCACGCGTTCACAGATCGTGGCCGGCTTCGGCCTCGTGGCAGCCTTGGCCGCACCGCCGATCCTCGGCGCCGAACCCGAACCGGCGACGCTCGCCTACATGGTCGCGACCCTCGCGGGCATCGCCGTCATCTCGATGTGGCAGACATGGTCGTGGCTGCCGCCCATCGCCTTCGTGCTCTCGGTGCCGCAGCTGTACCAGTGGATCGATACCAAGCCGGAGCCCATGCTCGGCGTCGGCGCCCTGCTGCTCTACTGGACGATCATGACCCTCGCGGCCGGTGGCGAGGCCTTCCGGCGCCGTGCCCACGAGCTCTCGATCACGTCGGCCCCGCTCTTCCTCGCCGTCGGCGCCAGCGTCATCGGCCTCGGATTCCTGCTCATCGAAGCGGCCGACCAACGCGCGGCATTCCTGCTCGCGCTGGCCTCCGCCCACGGCGTCGTGACGCTGTTCTTCCTGCGTCGCCGGGGCTCGCTCGACCCGTTCGGCCTGCTCGCCGGCGCCTACGGCATCGCCATCGCAAGCGCGGCCGTGCCGCTCGTCATGGGGGCCACCTTCACCGCGATAGTGTGGGCCATCGAGGCCGGCACACTGGCGTTCCTGGCCGGCCGCCGGTCGTATGGTCCGAGCCTCATCGCCGCGACCGCCCTCTATGCCATCGCCGCGATCCAGCTCAGCTACGAGGCCCTTCGCCTCAGCCCCATCGCCGAACTCGCCGAGCTCGGGACGGCGACGGGCACGGCCGATGCGTTCTTCATCGGCTTCGTCTTCTTCGCCGGGATCGGCGCCGGCATCATGGCCTTCGTGCCGGCGCGCTGGTACCGGTTCCTCGTCGTCGGCACGGTCGGCCTGGTCGCGCTGCCCACCACCTACCTCGCCTTCGACGGCGTCGCGGTCGTGGCGGCCTGGGTCGCCATCGCACTCGTCACCATCGGCTCCACGCGCTGGCTCGCATGGCTCCCGGAGCGTCGCGTCACCTGGCACCTGGGCCCGGCGCTCGAGTGGCTCCGACCACGTGGTGACCTCTCGCCCACGACGTCACTGCTGGCGATGGCGGCGGGCACCGGAGCCATCGTCCTGGCCACGCTCGGGACCGTCAGCGCGGTCATCGCCCAGGAGGTGCTGCCGGACATCCCGTTCAGCGACCGGGCCGGCCTCTCCGCGCTGCTGCTCGCGGGCGGCTACGTGGCCATCGGTGTCCTGCGTGGTGGACCGGACAGCCTGCGCTACGGCCTCATCGCAGCGGGCCTCACCGTCGGCATCGTCTCCATCACGGAGGTGGCGGCGCCCTGGTACGTCGTCGTCTGGGCTGCGCTCGCGGTCGGCGCGGCATGTCTGTCGCGAATTGATGATCGAGGCCGGCTCAAGTACCGCTACGTGTCGCTCGGAGCACTCGCCGTGTTGGCGGTGCTGGCCCTGGTCGAGGCCCCGCCCGATCGCCTCGTCGTCCAGCCCTTCGGGATCGAGCCACACCCCTTCCTCGTCAGTGATGCCACGCTCGCGCTCGGGGCGCTGGCCTTGGCGCTGGCACTCGTCGCAGCCGCCCTGGTCAGCCGGACCGGGCGCACGGCCGCGGTGGTCGCGTCGGCGGCAGGTGTCGTCGCGCTCTATCTGCTCTCGATCGGCGTCGTCGACGTCTTCGCGGCCGAGGCCTACGCTCTTGGCTACAGGGGTCTGACTCGTGTCGACGAGTTGGCCAAGGAGGCGCAAGTCGCGCTCAGCGTGCTCTGGACGGTCGCCGGCGTGGTCACACTCGGGGCCGGGCTCGCGCTGCGAAGCGCGAACCTGCGCTTCGCCGGGCTGGTGGTGCTGACGCTGGCCACGGCCAAGGTCTTCGTCGTCGACCTCGCCTCGCTCGATGTCGCCTATCGCGTCGTCACGCTCATCGTCCTCGGTGCGCTGCTCATCGCCAGCGCCTATGCCTGGACCCGCATGCGGCCGAGTGCAGCCACGGACCACGGCGACGGCCGCGGGCCACGGCCACCGACGGCCGGGCCCGAGGACGTTCATGCTCGACCGTGAGCGCGATCGTCAGGCAGGCGTCTTTCCCGACGCGCCATGACTCCAGTGGCCCTTTCGTACCACTCGCGAGGTGCGGACAGGTCCGGCTGGATGACGTCCGTCTCGGTTCGTGTTCCATGCCGCCGTGAGTCTCGGTCCCGCGTCGCACAGGACCATTTCAGGGTCCCCCTACCAAGGTCCTGGGCGCAGGCTTGCGACATGTATTCGATCGACTCTGCTCGCAGCCACCGGCGACGTGTGCTTGGCAGTGCTCCAACGTCGAGTTCGCTGTCCGTAGACCGGGAGTAGAGGTAGGCGCTCATGGGCTTCACCCGCCATCCGTTCCACAGCTTGGGCCGGCGATTCGAGGTGCTGCTGCCACGGCCTGGCGCAGTGGAAGCGTTGGGGGCTATCTTGCCGCTCCCCGGCTCGCGAGCTCAACGGGGAGGTGCGAGGTGCAAGCACGTCGAGGACGCTCGCTGGATCGATCGACTGCTGGAGCCGATCGCCTGCCTGGAATGCCAGACTGACGACCGATCGATCGCGGCAGGCCTCCGCGCAGGAGATGAGCGCGCCTTCGGGCTGCTCATCGGCCGCGAGACGGCTGACGTGTTCCGCATCTGCTACCGCATCCTCGGCTCGAGCGCGGAGGCAGAGGAGGCAACGCAGGAAGCCTTCGCCACGGCGCACCGCTCGCTGGCTACGTTCGACGGAGCTCGACCCGCAGCCTGGCTCGCGCTCATCGCTGTGCGCCAGGCTTGGGACTTCTGGCTGAAGCGATCCGACAAGGGCCCCGCATCTCCATTGCCCGATTCGTGGAAGGCGCTGCCGACCGACGAGGACGAGCACCCCGCGTACGGCGATCTTGGTCCTGACGAGCGGGCTCGGGTGCGACGGGACCTGGCGTCTATGCCGGACGATCAGCGCGAGGTCATCATGCTCTACTTCTACGCGGGTCTGTCACTGACGGAGATCGCCTCGATCACCGGGTGTCCTGCGGCCGCCGCGGCCACCCGGTTCGAAGATGGCGTCGATCACATGCGCGAGTCCATCGGGGAGGGCGGGACGTGAGAGACCAACCGCAGGTGGACGATTCTTCGCCTCAGCCGCCGCTCCGGGAGCCTGATGACAGCTTCGAGCCGGACCCGTTCGACCCTGGCGTAGTCAGACTTGAACGCTACTTGGTGGCCACGACGCTCGAGCCGCGCCCCGACCTCGTCAGCGAGGTCTCCGCGCGCATCACACGTGAGCCCGAGTCCACGCCCCCCCGCAGGCTCATTTCCGCAGTTGGTGCGGCTGATCGCGCAGCGGCCACGAGGGCGTTCCGTCAGGCATTGGCCCTAGCGCTCGGCGCCGGGAAGACGCGACCCATGGTCCGCGCCCAAGCGGCCGTGCTTGTACTCGTCGTCTTCGTGGTCTCCGGATTCTCGGGAGCCGCGGCGTTCGCGGGTGCCGGGGCCGGCCTCGACCTCGTTGCCACGGTCGCCCGCGAGGCCTTCTCACCAGCTCCCGGTGGGCGAGGCTCACCGAAGACCGCGGCGGCCGAGCACGGCGAAGGTGCAGAATTGAGCGCGGTGGACAGGCCCGACAAGGCCAAGGCGGCGAAGGCGGCGAAGGCGGCCGAGCCCGACAAGAGGGACAAGGCGGTCGAGAAGACGAAGGCGGCCAAGAAGGACAAGAGGGACGAGAAGACGAAGACGGCCGAGCCCGACAAGAAGGACAAGGCGGTCGAGAAGACGAAGGCGGCCAAGAAGGACAAGCAGGGACGAGAAGACGAAGACGGCCGAGCCCGACAAGAAGGACAAGGCGGCCAAGAAGGACAAGAGGGACAGACGAAGACAAGCGAAGGCAGGCCCGACGAAGGCGCCGACAAGAAGGACAAGGCGGCCAAGAAGGACAAGGCGGCAAGAAGGACAAGAAGGACAAGCCCGACAAGAAGGACAAGAAGGACAAGAAGGACAAGCCCGACAAGGCGGCCAAGGGCCGAAGCGACGATGACGATGACGACTAGCGTCTAGAGCGGCGTCGTGACATCACTCGCGGCTGGCGTCCGTCCTTGGTGAGGGTCGATGATGACATCGCCCCCACGGGGAGACCGGTGTCTGGCTGTCCGAGAGATGACCGTTGCCCCTAGATGCCGGCCCTTGGCCCTTGGCCCTCGGCCCTGGACAGTGGTCCCAGATCCAGTGGCAGACAAGACCGATGGTGGGGCCCACCAGCTGCCGTCGACCGGGATGGTCGGGCACCCCTGAGTGTCACGAGGGAGTGCCACCGATCTCCCAAGTGGCGCTGCTCTTGAGGGCGAAGTAGACGAGCCAGCGACCGTCCGGCGAGAGATCGCAGCGCCGTGGAGAGACCGTGACGTGGAGCCACGAGCCCGGCTCGATCGTGCGGCCGGCGGGGTCCCACCGATACACCCGGCACCAGCCGCTAGGGCCGCAGCGGATGACCCCCACCGTCGAGGCTCGACGTGCCTGGATCCCAAAGATGCGCGGACCCGCCGGCTCGATGGCTGTGGAGGGCCCCCCTGGATCTGGGCCGACCAGCGGGCAGGAGTCCCCAACGCTCAGACGGGCTCGCCCCGGGCCGACGCTCAGGGACCGAGATCGAGGAGCGCGTCGCTGCCGATGCCAAGGACCAGGAGTGTCGAGCCGTCCACATGCTCGGCCGCGAGCTCCCAGCAGTGGTCGAGCACCAGGTCTCGCCCGGCTCGATGAGAGGTGCAAGGCCGGGCGGGCTCGTGGATCGCGGTCTGGCTGGCATGCTAGTCGCCCATGCGCCCGCTTCTCGCCGGTCTCATCGTCTTCGCGGCCAGCGCCGCCGTGCTGGTCCTCGAAATCCTCGCGGTCCGCCTGCTGGCGCCGTATCTGGGTATCACACTCGAGGTAACGACCGGCGTCATCGGCACCGTGCTGGCCGGGATCGCGCTGGGCACCTGGCTGGGAGGACGACTCGCCGACCGGGTCGATCCTCGCCGGCTGCTGGGACCCATCCTCGTCCTTGGTGGGGTGCTGGCCCTGGCGGTCATCCCGCTGGTCACGCTCGTGGCCGATACCGGTGTCGGCCCCAGCCCACAGGGCATCCTCATCTTCGCGGGCAGCGCCTTCTTCCTGCCCGCGGCGGTGCTGTCGGCAGCCAGCCCCACGGTGGTGAAGCTGCAGCTCCACCATCTTGGTCAGACCGGATCGGTGGTGGGCCGCTATTCCGCCATCGGCACGAGCGGCGCCATCGCCGGCTCGTTCGTGACCGGCTTCGTGCTGGTGTCCGCCGTGCCCACGCGACCGATCGTCATGGCGCTGGGTGTGGCGCTCATCGCCGCCGGTCTGGTCATCTCCGCGACCCTGGGCCAGACACGATCATCCGGGCTGCTGGGCCTCGCCCTCGCGCTGGCCGGGGCCGCCAGCGTCTGGGCCATCCTCGGTCCGAATCCGTGCCAGCACGAGAGCGCCTACTTCTGCATCCGGGTCGAGGCGGTGTCGGCCGACGGTACGGAGCGCGTGCTCTACATGGACACGCTGCGTCACGCCTACGTGGACCTCGACGACCCGACTCGATTGGAGTTCGCCTACACGAGCCTGCTCGGCGACGTCAGCGATGGTTTGGCGCCCGATTCGATCCCGATAGCGGCACTGCACATCGGCGGCGGCGGGTTCACCCTGCCACGTTACGTCGAGGCGACGCGACCCGGCTCGGTGAACCGTGTGCTGGAGCTCGACCCGCTCGTGTTGGACATCGCCCGGCTGGAGCTCGGCGTGGTCACCTCGGACCAGTTGAGCGTCGTGCTCGGCGACGGCCGCCTCAGCCTGCGCGAGGAGCCCGATGACGCCTACGACCTCGTTATCGGGGATGCCTTCGCGGGGCCGGCGGTGCCCTGGCACCTGACCACGATCGAGTTCCTGCGTGACATCGAGCGCGTGCTTCGTCCCGGGGGCATCTATGCCGCCAACATCATCGACCATCCACCGCTCGAGCTGGCGCGTGCCCAGCTCGCGACCTTCGCGGATGTCTTCGATCACGTCGGCGTGTACGGCCCGATCTCACGGTTCGACGGCACCCGCGGCGGCAACGTCGATCCTGCTCGCCTCGGACGCGCCGTTGCCGGACGAAGCCATCCTCGAGGCCAACCTGGCTCGCCATGGCAGCGCTTATCTCGCGACGAGCGCGGGGGAGGTCGCCTCGTTCATCGAGGGCGCCCCGGTGCTGCGCGACGACTTCGCCCCGACCGATCAGCTCCTGACGCGGTTCGAGTAGAGCCTCGCCCGTCTCGACAGCTACTGCTGTTCGGTCGGGGGAGCGCGCCCAGCCACATCCTCGCCATCCGTAGACAGCAGGTCCTCGGTTCAAACGTGAGGGTCGGCTCCGATCCCGGCCGTGGCCTACCATCCTCCGATGACTGACCCTCTCCTCGAGCGACTCGATGCGCTCGATGTCAGGTACGAGATCATCCCGTGCGACCCGGCACTGGCTGACACCGCTGCCTTCTGCGAGGCCTACGGCTACGCCCTCGATGACTCTGCCAACACCATCGTCGTCGCCGGCAGGGCCGATCCGCCGGTGTACGCGGCCTGCGTCGTGCTGGCCACCACGCGCCTGGACGTCAACAAGGTGGTGCGCAAGCGCCTGGGTGTCCGCCGCGCGTCGTTCGCAGACGCGGATGACACCAGGCGGCTCACGGGCATGGCGATCGGCGGCGTGACGCCCTTCGGCCTGCCGCCGGGCCTGCCGCTATGGGTCGACGCCCGGGTGATGGAGCGACCGCAGATCATCCTTGGCGGTGGCGGTCGCGACCGGAAGGTGTTGACACCGCCGGCGTCCCTGACCGCACTCGGCGCCGAGGTCGTGGAGGACCTCGCCAGGGCGGTGCAGTGATTCGCTGCCGGTCGCGTGGGCGGACGCGCTAGTCCAGCGGGATCTCAGCTCCCGACCCCTTCGAGGCCTGGTAGATGGCCGAGAGCTCCGCGTAGGTAGCGCTCAGCTGCGTGGCCCGCCGCGTGAACCCCGAACGCGTGGCGGGCTCGCAGCCATCGATGAGCGTGCGGATGTGCCAGGCGCACCAGTAGCGGTTCCTGTGGTCGTACTCGCCATCCTTCACGCGCCAGATCTCCTCGTTGAGGCGGATGTCGTGCGGGATGCTGAACGCATCCATCGTGTCCGCGTAGCTGAAGAGATAGAAGAAGTTGTCCCAGCCGCCCCAGGTCAGGCCGCCAAGGCACAGCGGACAGGGCTCATGGGTGCTGACGAAGATCGTCTCGGAGGCAGGCGGTCGGTCGCCGAGCGGGACGGTGTAGAAGGCGTTGATGGTGGCGATCTCGCCGTGGTTGAGGGGGTTGACGCTCTCCTGGTTGGTCACCGCCACGACCGTCGCCAGGTCCGACTTGCGCAGCACCGCCCCGCCGAAGATCTTGTTGCCATCGCGCACGCCCGCCCTCGTCAAGGGCACGATCTCGTGCTCGATGACGTCGAGCAGCCGGTCGATGAGTGCCGTCCTGTCCCCGCTGATCCGAGCCAGATCGAGCTCGGTCGGTACGCGGATCTCCGTCATGCGATGCATCCTCCGCCCTGATGTGAGAGCCTCACTCCCCTGCCCCCACAGGACCGCCTCGGCCCCCTGGTTGCGGTCGCCCAGCGTCTCACCTCTCCGTACCGGGTGCCCCCGGCCACCGATCCGGCGCTGAGCATACCAACGAGCCATTCCCGCCTGGATCCGGCCACTGAGGCAGCGGATGGAAGCAGCGCCCGGCCGACCCGCCCGGTCACCTGGCGGCTCGATGGTCCCAATTCGCGGGAGCCGGGTCGTGAATAGCAGGTCTTCGGCGCGGATCCGAGCGTCGGCTCCACGCGCGTGAAGCGCTACCCGTTGCCGGTCGCTGGACGGCACGAATGAGGGCGCCCGACCCCTACCTTGACCCCTGGGCAGCGGCTTCATGCCTGATATCCCGAGGACTAGGGACCTTTGCCACGGTCCGGCGCTCGCTCCTCGACATACGCTGCCCACGATGGCCAGAGCATCGGTCGCCGACGCAGTAGACCTCGCGCCGGTTCGCCGCGTCCTCGAGGAGATGGCTCCCATCGGCCACGAGCACGCCATCCCGTTGCTCCAGGCGATCCAGAACGCCTACGGCTACTTGCCCCAGGAGGTGCTTGACGAGGCGAGTGCCAGCACCGGCATCCCCCTCAGCCACCTGTACGGGGTGGCCACGTTCTACGCGCAGTTCTACCTTGAGCCGCACGCCCGTCACACCATCCGCGTGTGCCGCGGCACGGCCTGCCACGTGCGGGGTCGCCAGGCCATCCAGGACGCCGTCGACTCCCACCTCGGTATCCACGACGGGGAGAGCACCGAGGACGGCCGCTACGGCATCGAGACCGTGGCCTGCCTGGGCACTTGCTTCCTGGCGCCGGTGGTGATGGTCGACCACGACTACTACGGAAGCGTTGCCGCCGCCAAGATCCCCGAGATCCTGGAGGAGTACGTGTGACCAGCCTGGGCTCCCCGGACGACCTAGCCACGCGGCACGCTGAGCTGGCCGCCGCGAGGGCGGGCAAGAAACGGGTGCTGGTGTGCTCCACCGGGTGCCTGGCGATCGGGGCCCGGGAGATCGAGGCGGCCTTTCGGGAGGGCATCGCCGACGCCGGCCTCGAGGATGAGGTCGAGGTCGTGGCCACGGGCTGCCACGGGCTGTGTGCCATGGCGCCGGTGGTCGTCATCGAGCCCGACGAGATCATCTACGGGCGCAACCGGGCGAAGTTCGTGCCGGACGTCATCGCCAAGACCGTGCAGGGGGGTGAGATCGTCGGCCGGCTCACCTACGGGCGAGACGAAGCCACGGCCCACCTGCGGGACATCCCCTTCTTCAATCAACAGACCAAGCGGGTGCTGCGCCACGTCGGTCGGGTCGATCCGCAACGGATCGAGGACGCCATCGCGCGGGGCGTCTACGGGGCAGTCGGCAAGATGCTGTCCGACATGCAGCCCGATGAGGTCATCGAGGAGGTGAAGACGAGCGCCATCCGTGGCCGGGGCGGCGGCGGTTTCCCAGTGTGGCGCAAGTGGGAGAGCTGCAAGGGCTACACCGCCGATGAGCGCTACCTCATCTGCAATGCCGACGAGGGCGACCCCGGCGCTTTCATGGATCGCGCCCTGCTGGAGGGTGATCCGCACAGCGTCATCGAGGGCATGATCATCGCGGCTTTCGCCATCGAGGCGACGAAGGGCTACGTCTACGTGCGCGCCGAGTACCCCATCGCCGTGCGCCACATCCGACTCGCCATCGGACAAGCGCAGGAGTGGGGACTGCTGGGTGACGACATCCTGGGCAGTGGGTTCTCATTCGACATCGAGGTCCGGGAGGGCGCCGGAGCCTTCGTCTGCGGTGAAGCCAGCGCGCTGGTCGCCAGCATCGAGGGCCGGCGCGGCACGCCCAGGCCCAAGCCGCCGCGGATGACCGAACAGGGCCTCTTCGGCATGCCCACCAACATCAACAACGTCGAGACGTTCGCCAACATCCCGCTGATCATCGCCGACGGCGGCGCCGCCTATGCCGAGAACGGGACGCAGGGATCGAAGGGCACCAAGATCTTCGCCCTCGCCGGCCAGGTCAAGAACACCGGCCTGGTCGAGGTGCCGATGGGGGCCACCATCCGCGACATCGTGTACGGCGTCGGTGGCGGCCTGCCTCGCGGTCGGGAGTTCAAGGCCGTGCAGATGGGCGGACCTTCGGGCGGCTGCGTGCCCGCGGCCCACCTTGACCTGCCCATCGACTACGACTCGCTGCGCGAGGTCGGGGCGATCATGGGATCGGGCGGCATGATCGTCATGGACGACACCACCTGCATCGTGGACATCGCCCGCTACTTCATCGATTTTTGCGCCGGAGAGGGCTGCGGAGCCTGTGCCCCGTGCCGGCTGGGTACGGTGCGGCTGGAGGAGATCCTCGACCGCATCTGCGAGGGCGAGGGCACAGAGGCCGATCTCGACAAGCTGGAGCGGCTGGCCGAGGTGGTGCGCAGCACGACGTTGTGCGGTCTGGGTCAGACCGCCCCGAACCCGGTGCTCTCGACGCTGCACCACTTCCGCGACGAATACCTGGCGCACGTCGTCGACAAGACCTGCCCGGCAGGGGTATGCAAGGCGCTGACGCCGCAGGAGCCGGCGCTGGTGGGAAGCGAGGCATAGGTGGCGATCGCGACAGTGCCAGGCACGATGACCCTCACCATCGACGGCCGGCAGGTCTCGGCTCGCGAGGGTGACACGATCATGGAAACCGCCCTCGCGGCCGGCATCGACGTGCCCACGGCTGTGCTACGACCCGCGGCTGACGCCGGTCCCGGCGTGCCGGCTGTGCCTCGTGGAGATCGAGGGGCTCCACGAGGTCACGACAGCCTGCACCACCAGGGTGGCAGAAGGCATGGTCGTCCAGACGGAGACCGACGAGCTGGCGTCGATGCGCAAGTCGGTGCTGGAGCTCATCCTCGGCAACCACCGGGTCAGCTGCCCCACGTGCGACAAGAACGGCGACTGCTCCCTGATGGACTACGCCTACCGCTACGGGGCCGACCAGTTCGCGTTCGGCGTGTACGAGCCAGCTCCGGTCGTGCCCAACTTCTCCACCGGCAACGAGGCCATCGCCTTCGACCCGCAGCTGTGCATCGCCTGCGGGCGCTGCGTGCGCATCTGTGACGAGGTGGTGATGGCCAGCGCCCTGACGCTCACCGGGCGGGCCGCCGAGGTGCGGGTGACCACGCCGTTCGACATGGCCCTGAACGACACCTCTTGCGTCCTGTGCGGCATGTGCATCTCCACCTGTCCGACCGGGGCCATGTACGAGCGCGCAGCGTTGGGCCAGGGCCAGTGCAAGGACCTGGAGTCGGTCCGCACGGTCTGCCCCTACTGCGGCGTCGGCTGTGTCCTGGAGCTGAACGTCAACCGGGCGACCAACCGCGTCGTGCGGGTGACCTCGCCGGTGGGCTGCATACCCAACGATGGCAACCTCTGCGTCAAGGGCAAGTTCGGATTGGAGTTCGTGCACTCGCCGGAGCGGCTGACGACACCGCTCATCAAGGAGAACGGGCAGTTCCGCGAGGCGAGCTGGGACGAGGCCCTGGAGCTGGTCGGGCGGCGGCTGCGTGAGATCCGCGACGAGCACGGCCCGGACGCCATCGCCTTCATGAGCTCTTGCCGCTGCACCAACGAGGAGAACTACCTCTTGCAGAAGCTGGCCCGCACGGCCGGCGCCACCAACAACGTGGACCAGTGCGCCACCACCTGCCACGCCCCCTCGGTGGCCGGGCTGGCCAGCTCGTTCGGCTCGGGGGCGATGACCAACTCGATCGCCGAGATCAAGGACGTGGACACGATGTTCATCATCGGGTCCAACCCGACCGAGGCGCATCCGATCATCGGCCTTGAGATGAAGAAGGCGCGCAGGCGTGGGGCCAAGATGATCGTGTGCGACCCGCGTCGCACCTGGGTGGCCCAGCGTGCGGACATCCACATCCAGCACAAGCCCGGCACGGACAACATGCTCATCAACGCGATGATGCGGCACATCCTCGACGAGGGCCTGCACGATCACGAGTTCATCGCGTCGCGGTGCGAGGACTTCGACGCCTTCCGCGCCAACGTCGAGGGCTACACGATCGAGGAGGCGGCCGAGGTGTGCGACGTCGACGCCGACCTCATCCGGCGGGCCGCCGAGATGTACGCGCGAGGTGAACCCTCGGCGATCTTCTACACGCTCGGCATCACCGAGCACACCTGCGGCACCGAGAACGTCCAGAACCTCGCCAACCTGGCCATGCTGACCGGCCAGATCGGAAAGCCCTCCAGCGGCGTCAACCCCTTGCGAGGCCAGAACAACGTGCAGGGTGGCTGCGACATGGGCGCCATGGCGGGGGACTTCCCCGGCTACCAGAAGGTCGCCGATGAGCAGGTGCGGCTGAAGTTCGCCCAGGCATGGGAGGTGGAGATCCCCACCAACAAGGGTGGCCGCATCCCCGACTTCATCGAGGCCGCGGACGAAGGCAGGCTTCGCGGGCTCTACGTGTTCGGCGAGGACCCAGCGACCTCGGAGCCCAACCAGGCCAAGGTCATCGCCAGCCTTGAGAAGCTGACGTTCATGGTGGTCCAGGAGATCTTCATGACGGAGACCGCGAAGCTGGCCGACGTGGTGCTGCCGGCGACGACCTTCGCCGAGAAGGACGGCACGTTCACCAACACCGAGCGGCGGGTGCAGCGGGTGCGCAAGGCCGTCGACCCGCCGGGCCAGGCCAAGCCGGACTGGGAGATCCTGTGCCTGGTGTCGACGGCCATGGGTCACCCCATGTCGTACGTGGACGCTGGGGAGATCTTCGACGAGATGACGAGCCTGACCCCGAGCTACGGCGGCATGAGCTACGACCGCATCGACGAGGTCGGCCTGCAGTGGCCCTGCCCGACCCGGGATCATCCTGGGACCGGGTTCCTCCACCAGGGCACGTTCACCCGCGGGCTCGGAGCCTTCCACCAGATCGAGCTTCCGCCCGGCCGCGGAGCTGCCCGATGAGGAGTACCCGTACATCCTCTCGACCGGGCGAACGCTCTACAACTACAACATCGGGAACATGACCCAGAAGGTGGGAGCCATCCGCCAGAAGCAGCGTCGCAACTTCGTCGAGATGCACGAGCAGGACGCCGCCGGGCTGGGCGTGGCCGATGGCGACGATGTCACCGTGGCCACGCGGCGCGGGGAGCTGACGGTGCAGGCCAGGGTCGGCCAGCGCACCCGGCCGGGGGCGCTGTGGATGCCGTTCCACTTCGTGGACGAACCCACCAACCGCATCACGAACGACGCCTTCGATAACGTCACCCGGACCGCGGAGTACAAGGTGTGTGCTGCCCGGGTCACGCAAGCGGCTGCCCGGCCGGAGGGGCGTCCGCCTCGGCCTGCGATCGGTGGTACTGGCGCGCCGTGACTTCCGGCACTTGTCCCATGGAGCGGGGCGGAGTGACATCGGGGTGTTGCCGAGCGTATGTGTCGAGGTACCTGGGAGTGGGAGACAGGCAGCCGAATGACAGACTCTGGGGAAGACGACCCCCCTTGCTGGTACGTTCCTCGGAGGGGTGCGGCATCGGCGCGTCAGGGCCAGCGATGACAGGCCACCGGCTGTGGCTTCTCGCCACCGCGAGTATCGCTGGCCGGCAGGGAATGATCGCCAGGAGGTGAGGTTTGACTGGGAAGCGTCTCGACGAACAGTACAGCGGACTCCTTGAGGAGTGGATGACGGCGGAAGCCGTGCGTCAGCGCCTCGTCGATCGACTCCGGACGCTCGACGGGCCTCCGGCACTCGACGACCCGATGTGGGAGGAATGGGACTCGGCGGACGAGATGGCCGGGTCAGCGAGGCAATCGGCGCGATCGTTCCTGACGGCGAACGGGCATAGCAGGCGGCCATAGCCGCGCCGTGACGGTGGGCCTGCTGTGCTGAGGCAAGGGATGCGGCAGCAGGGAGTCCAGGCCGCCGAGCTCGCCAGGGGGGACAGCCCATGAGCACGACCACAGCGATGTTGCTCAAGGGAGGTCCGCTGGCGGCCGAGATCCGCGAGGGCGTCGCCGCCGACCTGCGGTCATTCACCACCGAGTTCGGCTACACGCCGCAGCTGGCCATCGTGGCCGTGGGAGCCGACGCGCCCTCGATGGTCTACCTCAAGCGCATCCTCGACGGCTGCGAGCGCGTCGGCATCGGCGGACGGCTGGTGGAGCTCGACGGTGAGTGCAGCCCCGATGAGCTGGCGCGCGCCATCGAAGGACTCGACGCCGACCCGCAGGTGGCCGGCATCATCGTGCAGCAACCGCTCCCTGACTGCATCCCCCTGCGCGTCGTGCTCGACACGCTCGACCCGCGCAAGGACATCGACGGCATCCACCCGCTCAACGCCGGCCTGCTGGCGCTCGGCTACGAGGGCTACCTGCCGGCCACCGCACATGCCTCGGTCGAGCTGCTCAAGCGCTCGGGCATCGAGCTGGCCGGGAAGCATGCCGCGGTCGTGGGCCGCTCCAACGTCATCGGCAAACCGGCCGCCATGTTGCTCCTGCGCGAGCACGCCACGGTGACCATGTGCCACTCGCGCACGCCCGACCTCGGTGCCGTGCTGCGCGAGGCGGACGTGTGGTCGTGGCCGCCGGTCGGCCGGGGCTGGTCAGCGGCGAGATGCTCAAGCCCGGCGCGGTCGTCGTCGACGTCGGCATCAACGTCACCGAGGATGGGCTCGTCGGCGATGTCGACTTCGAGTCGGCCGCGCAGGTCGCCTCGGCCATCACGCCCGTGCCCGGCGGCGTCGGCCCGCTCACCAACGCCATCCTGCTCACCCATCTCATGCGCGCCGCTCGCGACCAGGCCACGCAGCGGATCGCCGTCGGCGCACCTTCGGTCCGCATCCGCTAGCGCCCGCAACTCGGAGACCAGCCATGACCGCCCTGACCGACCTCGACATCGCCCGCTCGGTGACCCCCCGGCCCATCGCCGACATCGCTGCCGAGCTCGGGCTGCGGCCCGACGAGATCGAGCCCTACGGCTCGACCAAGGCCAAGGTCACGCTCGACGGCCTGGAGCGCGTCGAGCGCGAGAACCCGCGCGGCAAGTACGTCGACGTGACGGCCATCACCCCGACGCCGCTGGGCGAGGGCAAGACCACCACCACCGTCGGCCTGGCGCAGGGCGCTCGACCGCATCGGCCAGCGCGGCCACGTGCATCCGCCAGCCCTCGCTGGGCCCGATCTTCGGCATCAAGGGCGGCGCCGCCGGCGGCGGCTACAGCCAGGTCATCCCCATGGAGGACTTCAACCTCCACCTCACCGGCGACGTCCACGCCATCGGCGCCGCGCACAACCTCGCCGCGCGCCTCCTCGACAACCACCTCCACCACGGCAACGCGCTCGACATCGACCCCTTCTCGATCACCTGGCCGCGGGTCGTCGACATCAGCGACCGCGCCCTGCGCAAGGTCATCATCGGCCTCGGCGGCCAGCTCAACGGGCGTGCCCCGCGAGAGCGAGTTCGACATCACCGTGGCCAGCGAGGTCATGGCCATCCTGGCCCTGGCCACCGACGTGCACGACCTGCGCGAGCGCCTCGGGCGCATCGTGATCGCCACCGACCGCTCGGGCAAGGCGGTCACGACCGAGGACCTGGGCGTGGCCGGGGCCATGACCGTGCTGCTGCTCGACGCCATCAAGCCCAACCTGCTGCAGACGCTCGAGGGCGGGCCGGCCTTCGTGCACGCCGGCCCCTTCGCCAACATCGCCCACGGCAACAGCTCCATCCTCGCCGACCGGGTCGCGCTGGCGACCTGGCGACATCGTCGTCACCGAGGCCGGCTTCGGCGCGGACATGGGCGCGGAGAAGTTCTTCGACATCAAGTGCCGCGCCTCGGGCCTGGCGCCCGATGCGGCGGTGGTGGTGGCCACCGTGCGCGCGCTCAAGATGCACGGCGGCGTGGGCCGCATCGTGGCCGGCAAGCCGCTCGACCCGGCGCTGCTGGAGGAGGACCCCGAGGCGGTGCGCGCGGGTGGCGAGAACCTCGCCGCGCAGATCGAGCTCGGTGCGCCAGTACGGCGTGCCGGTGGTCGTGGCCATCAACGTCTTCCCCGGCGATGCCGCGTCGGAGTTCGAGGCCATCCGCGAGGTGGCGCTGGCGGCGGGCGCGCGCGATGCGGTCGTGACCACGCACTGGGCCGACGGCGGGGCGGGCGCGGAGGCGCTGGCCGCGGCGGTCTGGGAGGCGGCCGAGCCGAGCCGTCCGAGTTCCGGCTGCTCTATCCCGACGAGATGCCGCTGCATCGAGAAGATCGAGACCATCGCCACGCAGGTCTACGGCGCCGACGGCGTCGACCTCGCGCCGGCGGCGGCCAAGGCCCTGGCCGAGTACGACCGGCTGGGCTACGGCCACCTGCCGGTGTGCATGGCCAAGACGCACCTCTCGATGTCGCACGACCCCAGCCTGCTGGGGCGGCCGACGGGCTTCCGCGTGCCCATCCGCGAGGTGCGCCTGGCGGCGGGCGCGGGCTTCATCTACCCGCTCGCAGGCGACATGCGCACGATGCCCGGGCTGCCCAGCCATGCCGGCCGGCGAGAACGTCGACATCGACGAGAACGGCAGGCCCGTGGGCCTGTTCTAGGCTCGGCGGTCGGCTGCCCGCGTTCGCTAGGACGCCGCCGCGCCGTCGTCGGCCGCATGGTCACGGCCCAGGAACGTGTTGGCCCACGCGCTCGTGCGGCGCAGCGCGTTGTCGGCGACGACGACCGGGCGCTGGAGGATGGCGTCCTCCTCTCCGTACGGCTTGAGGCGAGCGTAGGCCTGCGCCCAGACGCATGACTTCCCGGCGACCTCGCAGCTGGCCATCATGTGAGCCGCCACAGGGCCCGTTGCGCTGGTTCTTGGAGCAGTGCGACTCCGGGCAGAGATAGGCGACGTCCGCGAGCGAGCAGTCGCCGCAGTCACGACAGTCGTACAGGGGGATCTTCACGGCCTGCTCGAAGACGTGGAGCGGCCAACCCAGGCGCCAGCGCTCAGCGGCCGAATAGAAGCGACCGGCCGCAGGGTACAGCACCGCGTCGGGATCGAAGACGGCGTCGTGAGCGAGACGGTTGACCTTGTACGTCCAGGGCACGCGACGCCGCGCAGCTCGGCGCGACGTCGGCTCGAGCGATCGAGCGTAGGCCGGGTCCAGCCTGTCCGTCGGCAGGCCGGTCTCGGGATCGGCCTCCAGGAGCTCGAACTGGTCGGCCGGCGAGAACTGGATCTCGGAGGCGAAGGCGTGCCAGTCATCCGGCCCGAAGCTGTCGGCGATCTCGAGGATGACGCCCACGTCCTCGGCGCGGGTGATGCCGCCCAGGTAGGCGCCCGCACACCCCAGTCCACGTGCGATCGCCACCTGCTTGGCCGCGAACTCCCGGAAGAAGGCCTTGCCCTTGTCCGGGCTGCCGCCCTGCTTGTCGCAGAGCTCGAGGAGCTCATCGGTCAGCGACACGCCGGGGATCTTGCCGTCGTGGAAGATGCGCGCCACCGTCCGGGTGAGCAGGTAGATGTTGGACAGGACCGGCCGTTCCATGCCCCGCAGCGTCATCCAGCGCAGTAGCTCGGCCTGCCGCCGCGCGTCATAGCCGACCTGGCCGATGATGAACTCGGCGCCCGAACGGATCTTCAGCTCGAGCTTCTGATACTGCGGAACCAGTTCTCGCTCGAAGCGCTTGAAGGGGCTGACGACCGCGCCCAGGAAGAGCGGCAAGGGACGGCACCCGGGATCGCTCGCGCCCCCGCCCTGGCCGCGCACGTCCTCGATGGGCGACTGACCCCGCGCCACCTCGGAGTACATCTGGAGGAGCACCACCGAGTCGATGTCGAAGACCGGCCGCGCCAGGCCGTGGTAGCCCTCGGTCGGGTAGTCGCCCGAGAGCACGAGCAGGTTGTTCAGGCCCTCGGAAGCCAGCCGCCAGCCGATGCTCAGGAGCTCGTTGCGGTTGCGGTCGCGGCAGGCGACATGCACGATGGCCTCGCTGCCCCGTGCGGCGATCTCGTGACCGAGCACGTCGGGGCTGGCCATGGCATGGCCACCGGCGTTGTCGGTGATGCTGATGGCATCGATGGCGGGGTCACCGGCCAATGACTCGGCCGCTGTGCGCGCACGGCGGCCCAGGTCGTCGTCGAGCACGCCGCGCCAGGGCACGAGCTCGACGATGGTCAGGAAGGCCTCGGGGTCCGCCATCCGTTCCCGCAGGGACGGTCGGGCAGCGATCGACAGCCATGGTCATCTCCTCCACTCAGACGCCTGCGGCGAGAGCCGCCGGCACCGCCCACCCGGGCGACCGGTCCGGCACGCGCCCTCAGTGACCACGGCCGGCAGCGGCGAGCGCGG
Organism: uncultured Chloroflexia bacterium; assembly: GCA_963705425.1. Taxonomy (GTDB): domain Bacteria; phylum Chloroflexota; class Limnocylindria; order Limnocylindrales; family CSP1-4; genus JAFMJV01. The sequence goes on from CAVPJO010000002.1 coordinate 86,279, forward strand.
CGCCCGTCGTCTCGAGGTAGTTCTCCGCGTAGATCTCGTGGTTGAGCAGCAGGCCGGCTGTCCGCTGCGCAGCCATGAGCTCACGGTCGAAGGGGTCGAGGATGGCCGAGCGTGATGCCCATGGCCATGGCCATCACCAGGTAGGTGCGGTTGACCAGGCTGCGGTCCACCGCTCCCTGCGAGACGTTGCTCAGGCCGATGACGATGTTCGGGGGCGGATCGCTCAGCTGGCGGAAGAGCCCGATGGCCGTGAGCGCGGCAGCGCACTGATCCTGTGCTGCGCTGACAGGCAGCACGATGGGGTCGAGGTAGAGCCGGTCGGTCGGCAGGCCGGCCTCCATGGCGCGAGCGACGATGGTCAGGGCGATCTCAGCCCGCGCCTCCGCGTTGCGCGGGATGCCGCGCTCGTCGATGCTCAGGCCGATGAGGCCGGCGCCGTACTCCACGGCCAGGGGCACCTGGGCATCGAGCCGCTCCTTGGCCCCGGTCGTGGAGTTGATGATGGGCGGGCGACGAGCTGCCTTGAGCCCCGCTTCCAGCACCGCGAGCTTGGGCGTGTCGATGGCCACGCGTACGTCCACGGCGTCCTGGACGGTCTCCACGAGCCAGCGCATGACCTCGGCCGGATCGCCCTCGGTGGGGCCGGTGTTGATGTCCAGCGCCTGCGCGCCGGCCTCGACCTGGCGACGGGCCAGGTCCGCGATCACCTCGGCGTCGCGCTCGGCGATGGCCTTGGCCACCACCTTGAACATGCCGTTGATGCGTTCTCCGATGATGAACATGGCAGTCCCCCTCCAGGCTGTCTAACCGACCAACTCTTTGATCATCCGCTGTGTGCTCCTGACCGCGTCCGGGTGGAGCAGGGCCACGATGTCCGCCCCCGACTGCAGGAACACGGCCGCTGTAGCCGCCTCCCATGCCGGGCCGCGCTTCGAGCCGTCGCCCCACTCGGGCATGTCCGCCTCGGCCAGGCGAGCCTCCTTGGCCTTCCAGGCCTCCTCTCCGATGATGGTGATGACCGGCTGCGACAGCATCGCGTCGCCCTGCAGCGCAGCGAGGCGGATGCGTTCCATGATCGAGTACTCGTACTCGATGCCGTAGCCGAGCGATGCGTTCCCCGGATGCATGACGATGCGCTCCGCCGACAGTCCCATCTCGGTCATCAGGATGGTCAGCTGCTTCTGGATGTTGACGTCGATGGGCGCCTCGGCGACGACGCCGTGACCGTCGGCCATGCAGGCCACCACCAGCGTCTTGTAGTTGTCGGGCTCGCCGATGCCCACCAGGCAGTTCTCCCCCCGGGCCGCCTCGGTGACCCGCGGCCAGAGGTCGTTGTCCGCGGTCGCCTCCCCGCAGCCAGCGATGATGAGGGGTACGTCGACGGCTTCCAGCACCGAGCGCACGGTGGACACCGCGTCGTCGATGGAGCCCGCACCCCATTCAGGGTGAACGGACATGAGCCGCAGGCAGATGAGGTCGACGCCCAGCGTCTCCACGCCCATGCGCGCCCAATCGGCGGGCGAACCGATCACCTCGGCCAGAGGCTCCTTGAGATGATCGGGCCAGTCCGGTACCGCGTCGAAGACCTGGAGTGCGACCACAGGTGGGTGCGGGCTGGGAGCATCCTCATCGCGGAAGGGCAACGCGGCATGTCCACCCACGGTGACGGTGGAACCACGGGTCCCGCCGCTGTCCGGCGTGGCCCCGATGGTGACGGTGCGGATGACACCGGGCCAGGTCTCATGCATCAACTCGACGGTCATGCGCGTCCTCCCTCGTTGGGGCCGCTCTCTGCGGCCTCGATCATGCGACGGGTAGCGTGCTCGGCGAGGACGGTCACGGCCTCGGCATCGAGGTAGCCTTCGACGGATGCGTCAAAGACGACCGATGCACTCGGTGCGAACTCATCGTCGCCGCGCCAGAGGATGAAGGCGATGGGCACCCGGGGCAGCGCCGCGAGGGACACCGCTGCGTCACCCATGTCGAGTGACGAGCCGTCCAGCCTCGCCGCCGCCTCCAGCAGCGCCTCGGGCCGCTGGCCGAAGGTGCGCAGGAGCGGACCCACGACGCGACCGCGGAACGAGCCGCTATAGCCGGCACCTCCCGATATCTGCTCGAAGGCGATCCAGCCACCCTCGAGCGGGCGGCCGCCGGCCTCGGTGAGATAGAGCAGCAGGAGGATGGCGAGATGCTCGTCGACCGGCTCACCGGAGGCCGTCGACACCGCGCCTCCGGGGTAGGAGATCAGGTAGTCCCGGCCGAGGCAGCGAACGGCGATGCGGTCGGCTTCCGGCGACCCGGCACCGCTCCGCTCCACGAGGTCGTCGTAGTCGTGCCGGCCAAGCTCGTCCACGAGCCGCTCGACCGCGGTTCCGTATGTCGTCATCGCGGCCCCTGCCCCAGCTCCCGGGCCAGCATCTCCTCGACGGCCTTGACCGCCGGTGCGTCATCGGGGAGCTCGAGGAGTGATGCAGCGGCCAGTTCCTGCTCGACGATGAGTGGGTCATGGGGCACGAAGCCGACCAGCTCCAGACCGTCGCCGGTCAGGATCTCGGCCACGGATCGGCCAGCTCCTCGGCTCCGTCAACGACGACGGCGATGCGTTTGACGGGCAGCTCGAGTTCACCCACCAGGTCGGCGATGCGACGCGAGGCCCGGGCACCCGCCATCGTGGCGTCACTGACGACCAGCAGCAGGTCGACATCCTTGGTCGTCCGCCGGCTGAGGTGCTCCATGCCCGCCTCGTTGTCCACGACCACGGTGGGGTAGCTCCCGATCATGCGGTCCAGGAACGTGCGCAGCATCTGGTTGGCCGAGCAGTAGCACTCCGCCCCCTCGGGGCGGCCCATGACGATGAGGTCCACGCCGCGACCCTCGGCCAGGCAGTGCTCGAGCTGGTACTCGACGTACGTTGGCTTGGGCATGTTCTGGGGTACGTCCCGCAGGCCGCGCGTCTCGTCGAGTACGTCCGACACGCTCCTGTCCGCGCTGAGGCCGATGGTCACGTCGAGGCAGCTGTTGGGATCGGCGTCGACGGCCAGGACCGGACCGTGGCCGTTGCGCCGCAGTGCCCGGACCACGAGCCCGGCGACGGTCGTCTTGCCGGTGCCGCCCTTGCCAGCCAGTGCGATCACTCGGGCCATCGCATCCTCCTCATCCCACCCCCAGCGCGGCGAGCGCGCGGGGGAACCGGTCGCTGTCGGTGTGTGGCAGGAAGAGTGCACCCACGTACTCCTCCATGAAGCTGCCGTCGGCGGAGAGATCGCGATAGGTCATCATCTCGGCCACCTCGGCCGCCCGCTGCCAGGCCCCGCGGGAGAGGAGTGCCATGCGCGCCCCGGTCACCGATCCGTTGCCGATGAAGGTCACGCGCTCGGCGGGCACGTCGGGCAGCAGCCCGATGAGCATGGCCTTCTCGACGTCGAGCGAGGTGCCGAAACCGCCGGCCACGTAGATGCGCTCGATCTCGGCCATGTCGATGCCCAGCCGCCGGGCCAGGACAGAGGCGCCCGCGTACACTGCCGCCTTGGAGCGCAGGAGTGTCTCGAGGTCGGTCTCGGACAGGACGATGTCCTCTCCTGTGGCCGTGTCGGGCCCCGGGACCACCAGGGCCTGCAGGCCGGCCTCGCCGTCGCGGACCGTGGGAGCACCGGCTCGCAGATGACCCGAGCGATCGAGCACACCACCGCGCAGCAGCTCGGCCAGCAGCTCGACGAGGCCCGAGCCGCAGATGCCGCGCGGCGGCCCCCCGCCGATGGTCTCGTAGGCGAGGCTTCCATCGGGGGCCAGCTCGACGCGGGAGATGGCACCGTGTGCCGCACGCATGCCGCAGGACGTCCCGCCACCCTCGAAGGCAGGCCCTGCCGAACAGGCACAGCAGACGAGGAAGTCCCGGTTGCCGATGACCGTCTCGCCGTTGGTGCCGGCGTCGATGAGCATGGCCAGCTCCGGCCGCCGGTCCATGCCCGAAGCCAGTACGTCCGCGCTGATGTCGCCGCCCACGTAGCTGCCGCTGCCGGGCATGCAGGCGACCACGGCACGAGCATGGATGCGCAGGCCGATGTCGCCGGCGTGGTAGATGAGCGGCGCCGTGGCCACGGGCACGTAGGGCTCGCGTCGGATCTCGGCCGGCGGCAGGCCCAGGAAGAGGTGGATCATGGTGGTGTTGCCGGCCACGACCGAGGCAACGATCTCGTGGCGGTTCACATGGTGGGCCAGGGCCAGGCTGCCCACGAGCACGTTCGATCTCGTCGACGATGCCGGAGCGGAGCTGGTCCAGCCCTCCGGGCTCGCCCGCATGGATGATGCGCGTGATGACGTCCTCGCCGTGGGCCACCTGGCTGTTGAGGGCCGCAGCGACCCCGACGCTCTTGCCGGAGGCCAGATCGACGAGGTGGACCACGACCGTGGTCGTGCCGATATCCACGGCCAGGCCGAAGATGGGATGACCCTCGCGCCCGACCATCAGGTCCAACAGCTCGTGGCTGCCATCGCATCGCGCCAGGACCGCGGTGACCAGCCGGCCCGAGGCCCGGATCCGATGTGGCAGCCGGCGCAGCACCGACAATGGGACGGCCAGCTCGTCGATGCCGTGATCGCGGCGTAGCTCTCGGCGCAGCAGCCCCAGGTCACTCGACGCATCGTCGATGGTCGGTCGTGGCAGGGTCATGGGCAGGGCCACCGCGAGCGGGTCGAGCGGGTACTCCTCGACGTCGAGTGCGGGGACCTCTGGCAGGTCACCCGACGTGGACAGGATCCCGGCGGCTCGATCGGCCCCGGTGAGGATCTCCAGCCCTTCGATGCGCGAGGTCGGTGGCACGTCCACCGTGACGTCCCCACGGACGACCGTGCGACAGGCCAGGACGCGATCGTTGACGATGCTCGGGGGGCCGCCCTCTACGGCCTCGACATGGCCCCCCACCACGGCCACCGCGCAGCGGTGACAGATGCCCTGTCCGCCACATTCACCGTCCAGGGGCAGACCGGAGGCGACGGCCGCGTCCAGCAGGGTCGTGCCCAGCTGTACATCTGCTGTCTCCGAGTCGGGCAGGAAGGTGACATGCGCGGTGGCCACAGCTGATCGCTCAGCTACTGAGGGCTGGCTTCGGCTGGCGCCACTCCGTGCGCATGAATGCCGGGATGCCGGCCGATTCACGTGGTCCGACCGTGACCTCCCAGCCGCTTGCCTCCTCGAGCTTGCCGCTGATGGCAGCCACACCACCGGGGATGATGCAGCGCTTGTGGTCGACCTTCTCGGCCACGGCCGAGGTCTCGAGGGCCTTGGCGATGGTCTCGGCACTGAACCTGTCGGCTGCCCAGGCGGTCATCACCGACTGTCCCTCGGTATCGACGACGACGACCCAGGCCGCGACATGGCTGCTCTCGACATCGGCCTCGACGGTGAAGTAGGTGAGCGAGAAGTTGGTGGTGACCAGCACCGGCGACGAGGCGTCGGGCGTGCCGATGGTGGTCAGGCCGGGCTCGACCTGGATGGGCTTCTGCGGATCGGTGTAGATGTTCTGGCGGACCGTGACCATGGCCAGCGCCTGCCACGGCTCCAGCTCTTCGACGTAGACCAGTGCCGCGTACTTGCTGATGTAGGCGGCCGCCTCGTTGACCTGGTCCAGGGGATCCTCGGCGGTCACGACCGCAAGCGCCGGATAGCCGACCGGCTTGAACCGGCGACGCAGGGCCAGCCGCCGGATGTGGGTGAGATCACGCAGGGTCGGCGCCAGGCCACGGGCACCGCTGTCGATGACCAGGTCGGTCACGCCCTGGTCGGCCACCTTCGTGGCCAGCTCGGCCAGCTCGTCCATGTCCTGTCCCCGGACCACCAGGGGACAGCCGTGGGTCTTGGCCAGCGCCGTCATGGCCTCCCAGGACTCGGCTCGTGGCCGCGTCCAGCAAGGGACGCTGCCCGGCGAGCCCGGGAAGGGCCGCCTCGATGACCGCCGGCGAGGAGCTGATGAGCACCAGGCTCAGCTCCATCTCGGCGGCCATGGCCGCGGCAGCGGCGAAGCGGTCGGCGTCGCCATCGGCGTCCTCGATGGCCACCAGCTCCACGCGGACATACTGCCCGACGCGGTCAAAGACCAGGGCCTTGACCCGCTCGAGGGCGGTGCGCAGCTCATCCTCGGGCTTGTCGGAGCGGACACGGACGGCTAGCGCCGTCGGGTGGTAGAAGGTCTCCTCGTGGCGGAAGAACACGGTCTCCTTGCCCATGACGATGCACTGCGCCTCGGGACCCACGCTGACCAGGCGGATAGGAGGGGCCTCGGCACCGGCCAGCGCTGACTTGGCCTCGTCGGTGGCATGAGGGCAGTCATCGATACCTGCCTTCTTGGTGGCCAGCTGCATGGCGAAGGCCAGACAGGTCGGCACCCCACAATCGCCGCAGTTGGTCTTGGGAAGGACCTTGTAGATATCGAGAGCCGTCATGGGCATGGTCTGTCTCCCCCTTGATCAGAGGATCGATGGCATCTTGAGGGCCGGATGACCGACCTTCTCGAGGAACGCCACCAGCTCCTCGGCCGTGGTGGCGACGGTCTCGTCGCCGATCTTGTCGACGAAGGCCTCATCGCCGATCTCGACCGCGCGCTTCTCGAGCTTGTCGCGCAGTTCGTCCTTGAGCTCCTTGGGCATCCACACGAGGCGCTCCAGCCCGCCGTCGGCGGGGATGAACTTGTGGCTCGCGAGGTAGAGCCGTCCGACACCGAGGAAGCCCGGGGTCTGGATGCCACCGCCGACCAATCCGGCCAGCGTGCTGAAAGTCATGCCCAGGGGCGTCATGTCGGGGTACTCGCGATTGACCACGACCACGCCATTGGCCTCGGGAGCAACGCCCATGATGCACTCGAAGCAGCCGCACGAGGTCATCGGCGCGGTCATCATCGAGTACAGGCTGACCTGCTCGACGGTCTTGTTGGAGGTGGCGTACACGAACGCGTTGATGTTCTCGAAGATGCCCAGCGCATCGTCGATGACGGCGCCCTTCTCGATGGGCTGGTTGGGGCCACTGGGGTTGATCTCATGACTGACCTTGCCGTCGAGCCAGTTGTAGGCGCCGCAGAGCCCGAGACGCTCGGGCGAGATGATGCAGACATGGTTGGGTGCGTACGACTGGCACAGCGTGCAGGAGTAGAAGATGTCGATGGTCTCGTCGGTCATGCCCGCTACGCGGGCATCGCGCTCGTTCCAGACCACGCGGGCCTCCTCGAGCACCGCATCGATGCGCTCGGGTTCGGTGATGAGCGTGACCGAGACCTTGTCGACGATGGCCGGGAACTCCTCGAGGTACTTGGCATGGAGGATGGTCCCGAAGTCCCGCAGGCGGAGGCCGGCCTTGAAGGCCTCGTCCGACATCCGGATCCAGGGCTGGTCACGCTGGCCGATGTGCATCACGCCCATGGCGCCGTTGAGGAAGCGGTGGACGTTGCGCTCGAGAATGGGCTCGAAGTCCTTCTGCAGCTTGCGCCCGGCGACCTCGATCAGGATGCCCAGCGGCATCGCCTCCCCCGGCTGGGCAGTGTCGAGGTCGGGTCCGATGAGCTCGATGTGCCCGTCCTCGATCTCGTCGAGCTCCGCGAGCACGCAGGTACTCGAAGGCCTGTGTGCCGCGACCGAACTCGACCTGCAGCTGCTCCTTGCGGACACGCTCGCCTTCGAAGGCGGCGCTATAGGAGACGGGGATGGGGATCTTGCTGATCTTGAGCTTGAGACCCCTGACCTCGATGGCCTTGTTGACGAGCCGGTCGTCGGGGATGTTGGCCACGACATGCTCATAGGTGCAGATGCCCGTGGGCAGGATCTCGGGGATGTCCGTGTCGGCGATGACGGGGAAGCCGAAGTTGATGGCCCCCGCCGCAGTGGCGTACTTGCGGTCGTCTACTTCGCCCAGCGCGAGCACAAAGGCGAAGACGCGTTCCTTGTTGTAGAGCAGGATCTTGCGGGCCTTGGCCAGGTCACCCGGAGCCATGCCACCGAAGGTCATGGCCGCACGGGCCGCGAAGTTGAGCGCGTGGACGGTGGTGCTGGTCTCCTTGCCGTAGGGCACGAGGTAGGTATCCCAGCTCATCTCGACGCCTTCCTCGGCGAGCTGCTCGGCCATGCTGCGGCCGTCGCTGGAGCTGCACAGGAAGGCCAGGATGTTGCGCTCCTGCAGCTCGCGAGCGAGCTTCACGGCTGCTTCGTTGGTGGGCATCGCGCCGACACAGGCCGCGAACCCGGGCATGCGCCCATCGACGAGCTTGATGCCCTGGGTGCGCAAGATGGAGTCGTCCGTGAAGCCCAGGTAGATGCCGTTGGGGGGTGTGCCGTTGGCGTACCGCAGGGCCTCGATGATCTCCTCGGCGATGAGGGTGGCGATCCCGGAGTCGAGGGTGTCGCCGAGATAGGGCAGCCACGTCTCGTCGCTGGGGACGGGCCCCAGCAGGTCCTTGGCGATCTGCAGCGGAACCCGGGCCTCCTCGACCGTCTTGATCTCGAGCCCGGTCAGGGCGTATGTCAGCGGCAGGTAGAAGGCCGTGTTGGGGAACTCCAGCTTCGTCGCTCCGCCGCTCGATTCGAGGGTGGCCGTGAGGCTGTCCTCAGCCTCGTGGACGTACTCATGCGCCCCGCGGATGGCGGCGCTGGCGATGATCCTAGACATGGTTCCTGCCTCTGCCCATCTCCTGCCTCTCCTTTGAGTGCCTTCGTTCAGGCGGCTGCAACGGGTTCACGGTCTAGCGCGGGGGAAGCAGGCACCGGCTCGTACATCATGGGACGCAGCTTGAGCGCCTCCCGCTTACGGTCGATGTGCTCGGCCATGAGCTCGGCCGCCGCAGCGGCATCGGATTCGAAGGCGAAGCGGCCGCCGGTGAGATCCTCGAGATCCTTGGTCACGAACTGGGTCACGGCGTCGCTGCCGAGGATGTTCAGGGGCGATCCGAGCACGGTCAGCAGTCCCGAGGCCACCGCGTAGAAGCCGATGGCGATGGCCTTCTCCGACCACCAGCCGGGGGCGGCCGCGACGACCGGCAGCTCGCTGAAGTCCTTGCCCACGCCGCCCTCGTCGACCATCTTCTTGCAGACGGTCAGGAGGCGGCTGTTGTCGACGCAGGAACCGACGTGGAGCACCGGCGGGATGCCCACGGCCTCGCAGATCTCCTGCAGACCGCGACCAGCGTACTCCTTGGCGGCCTCCGGCCGGAGCAGACCGGCCTTGCCGCAGACGATCGCAGAGCAGCCCGTCTGGGCCACAAGGATGTCACGCCGGAGGAGCTCGAGGACGAGGTCCAGATGTCCCTTGTCCTGCGTCACCTTGGGCGAGTCGCAGCCCACCACGGCGGCTACGCCCCGGATACGCCCGGTCATGATGCCGTCGTTGAGGGGCCGGTAGCCGCCCCGATACCTGCCGCCCAGCTCCCGGTAGATCGATTCGGTGGTGAAGCCGGCCACCACGTCCATGGTGTGATGGGGGACACTGACGCGGCTCTTGTCGCGGTTGACGAAGTTGTCGACGGCTCGGCCAACGATCTCGCGAGCATTCTCGTAGGCGGTCTCGGGCTTGAAGCCGATGTGGACCGTGCCCGGGTAGTAGGCCTGTTCGGAGGTGGCGATGACCTCGGTGTGGAAACAACCGGCGGCCTGTGTGACACCGGGCATGATGCACTGGACGTCGATGAGGATCGATTCCACGGCCCCGGTGGTAACGGCCAGCTCCTGCTGCAGGAAGTTGCCGGCGATGGGCAGGCCCCGCCTCATCAGGACCTCGTTGGCGGTGCAGCAGATACCCGCGATGTTGATGCCGGCAGCGCCCACCTCCCTGGCCTTCTCCTGCATGGCCGGCTCGTTGGCCACGTCGACGATGGCCTCGGCCAGCGCCGGCTCGTGCCCGTGCAGGAGGATATTGACCTCGTCCTCGCTGAGGACACCGAGGTTGACGTCAGCGCGGACCGGCTTGGGTGTACCGAAGAGGACGTCCTGGAGATCGGTGGCGATCATCGAGCCGCCCCAGCCGTCTGCCAGCGCACTGCGCATGCCACCGAGGATCATGGACTTGTAGTCGGCGTCGACGCCCATGTTGGTGCGGTGCATGACGTCGACGATCTCGCGGTCGATTCCCCGGGGGATGATGTCCAGCTTCTTCCAGTCATCGAGCTGCTTCTGGGGGGCGCGGTTGATGAACGTGACGCCGTCCTCCTGCGCGCCGAACTGCGCGAGGCAGCCCAGTGCCACCGCTTCGGCGATCTGCTCGACCGATTTGCCCTCACGCTCGATGCCCAGCTCGTCGGCCAGGGCATTCAGCTTGGCTTCGTCCCTGATCTCGTAGCCGGGTGCCTCTCCACGAGCAGCCTGCAACAACAGCGAGGCCACCGATCGACCGTGGTCGGAGTGGGCGGCGGAGCCCGCGGCCATGTCGCGGGCGAGGCGGCGGGAGGCGACCGTGTGGATCGTCGCTCCGCAGACGCCGACCTGCGGACGCTTGCTCCCGGGCAGGCCCAGGTTGCAGGGGCCCAGGTGGCAGACCGTGCAGCAGATGCCCAGCTCGCCGACCTTGCACTGGGTGCCCAGGGCGGCGAGGCGATCCCAGATCGTATCGACGCCTTCAGCCTTGGCTCGCTCGCGCATCTGCACGCTGGCAGGGTCGGTCCGCGGGATGGGGGCTCCGGTCTCGTTCACGATGTCACCTCTTCAGGGGATTCGAGTGCAGCCGCTGCTGCTGGTTCACCGGCAGCCAGGACATCCAGCATCTGGGCTACCGCCGTCGCGACCGGACCACCCAGCTCGATGAGCGGTCGTCGGTCTCGCTCGGCCACCATGACCTCGTGGCTGAAGGCGATTCTCCCCCACCAGCTCGAGCCCTGGCAGTCGTTCCTTGATGAAGCCGAGGTCGGTGGGGTCGACGACCCGATTGGCGACCAGGGCCACTCGACGGAGGTCGATGTCAGCGGCGAGCCGCGCGATGCGCTGCGCGGTCTCGACGCTGGAGTTGGTGGGGTCAACGACGATGAGCAGGGCGTCCGCCGCATGTGCGGTGCGTCGTCCTAGGTGCTCGAGGCCGGCCTCGAGGTCGATCACGACCGCCTCCTCGAGGCCGACGACGACGTGCTCCAACAGTTGGCGCAGCAGCACGGACTGCGGGCAGGCACAGCCCGCGCCACCGCGAACGGGGCCGCCGGCTACGATGAGCTGCAGGCCATCCTGCCCGACCGCGATCTTGTCCACGAGATCGTCGACACGGGGGTTGAGGCGAATCACCCCGCTGCCGACCCGCTTCTCGATCTCGTCGGACATCTCCAGCAGCGGCGTGGGCGTCGCGGTGATGCCGAGACAGGGCGCCAGCGTCGGGTTGGGGTCCGCGTCGATGGCGGTCACGCGGATGCCGCGCCGCAACAGCTCGGCGGCGATCAGGGCGGCGAGAGTGGTCTTTCCGGCACCACCTTTGCCGGAGACGGCGATTTTCACTTCGCCTCCGATCTCGGGCCCCATCGAACAGCAGTCGCCAGTGGCCCATGGCCTACGTAAGCACTCCTAGCGAGAAGCGCGAGGGCCCTATGACCCTGCACGGGCAGCCCAAAGGGCACGGAGTGCCCTTCGACGGCCGGGACTGCGACGGCGGCGGTCAAGAGACCTCGGGCGGCGACCGCACTCCTGCGAACCGGGAGCCGCCACAAGACCGGGAGCCCGATCCAGATCCCGGGCGAGCAGCCAACCAGCCAGCACCTGCCCACACCAGTCACCTGCGTGACGAGGGCGCTCCTCACGTGGCCGACCGGCACCGAGCGCAGCGAGCCCTCTGATATATTCGGACACCCCTCAGCGCGAACGCGGAGCGCCATGACCAGCGAAGAGCTACGACGACTGATCGCGCCACACGCGAACGACATCGGTGGGCCCGTCACCGCACTCTGGATCCTCCAGCAGCACGTCGGCTGGATCGATGCCGACGCGGTCGACACGGTCGCCGACGTCTTCAACCTGAGCCGGGCGGAGGTCCGGGGCCTGGTCGGTTTCTACGCGGATTTCCGGACCGAGCCGCCGGCGACCCACATCCTGAAGGTCTGTCAGGCGGAGGCCTGCCAGGCTTCGGGCTCCCGCGAGCTGACGAGGTATCTCACCGACCGATTGGGGGTCGGGCTGGGCGGCACGACGCAGGACAACCACATCGGGCTCGAAGGGGTGTACTGCCTGGGGCTCTGCACGCACGGCCCGGCCATGATGGTCGATGGCGAGCTGGTCGTGGCCGCGGATGCCGCCGCCGATCGCGTGCTCGACGGGCTGCGGTCATGAGCGACCGCGCCTACGTCCCGCACGAGTCGGTCGCCATCGCGCTCGGCGCCGGGCAGGTCGCCGGTGCCCTCTCGGCGATGGGACTCGAAGTCACGCGCAACGGATCCGTGGCCTGCTGTGGGCCGAACCGATGGTCGAGATCGAGCACGACGGTCGCCGCACCGCCTACGGGCCCGTCCAGCCTGGCGACGTGGACGGGATGGAAGCCCGGGCGCTCGGGACCGTGGACGATCTCCTTGGCGGACAGACACGCGTGATCTTCGGCAACTGTGGGGCCTACGCGCCGACATCGCTCGATGCCTACAAGGCCCACGGGGGGTTCAGCACGCTCGAGGCTGACCCACAGTCGATCATCGACGAGGTCAGGACCGCCGGGCTGCGTGGATTCGGCGGCGCGGGCTTCCCCACCCACCGCAAGTGGCAGGCCGCCGCCGAGCAGAAGTACGTGATCGCCAACGCAGACGAGGGCGACTCGGGAACATTCGCCGACAGGCTGATCATGGAAGGCGACCCGTTCCTGCTGATCGAAGGCATGACCCTCACGGGGCGCGCCATCGGTGCCACTCGCGGCGTCATCTACCTGCGATCCGAGTACCCGGTCGCAGCCAGGATCATGGCCGAAGCGCTGGTCAACGCCCGGGCGGGTGGCATCCTCGGCGACCAGTTCGACATCGACCTGTTCATCGGCGCCGGCGCCTACATCTGCGGCGAGGCGACCTCGCTGCTCGAGAGCCTGGAGGGCAAACGCGGCGAGATTCGCGCAAAGCCGCCCCCGATGGCGGTGGCCGGGCTCTATGGCAAGCCGACCGTGGTGAACAACGTGCTGACACTGTGCGCGGTGCCGTGGATCGTGCGCCACGGCGGGGCTGCCTATGCCGAGCTCGGCGTCAGCCCCTCCAACGGAACCATGCCGTTCCAGGTCGGCGGGAACGTCAAACGCGGCGGGCTCTACGAGCTGGAGTTCGGGGTGACCCTCGGCGAGCTCGTGGAGCACTGGGGCGGTGGCACGCGGAGCGGGCGGCCCGTGCGCGCGGTGCAGGTCGGTGGCCCGCTCGGCGCCTACCTGACCCCTCGTCACTTCGACGTACGCATGACCTACGAGGCGCTCCGGGAGATCGGCGCGGACATCGGGCACGGCGGGGTCGTGGTCTTCGACGACACCGTGGATATGGCCGAGCAGGCGCGCTACGCGTTCGAGTTCTGCGCCAGGGAGTCATGCGGCAAGTGCACCCCGTGTCGCATCGGCTCGGTGCGTGGCGAGGAGCTGCTGGGGCAGATCATCAAGGACGGCCCGCGCAGAGATCGCCTCGAGTTGCTGGACGACCTGTGCACCGTCATGGAGGGGTCCAGCATGTGCGCGATGGGCACGATGACGCCCAAGCCCGTGCGGAGCGCACTCGAGTACTTCCCCCAGGACTTCGGGCTGCCAGATGAGGATCGCTAACGTGCGCTTGATCGAGTCCGACTACGGCACGCCCCCGAACACCGGGACCGGCACCGTCCGGCTCGAGATCGACGGGGTCCGAGTGGAGACCGTCGAGGGCACATCGATCATGCGCGCAGCCAGCGAGGTGGGCATCTCCATCCCCAAGCTCTGCGCCACCGACAGCCTGCGCTCGTTCGGGTCCTGCCGGATGTGCATGGTGGAGGTCGAAGGCCGGCCCGGGTTCAGGGCGGCATGCACCGAGCCGGTCGGCAGGGGCATGCAGGTTCGGACCCAGTCTGAGGCCATCGCCCGGCAACGGCGCGGCACGATGGAGCTGTACATCTCCGACCATCCCCTCGACTGTCTGACCTGCTCGGCCAACGGCGACTGCGAGCTGCAGGACGTGGCCGGCGCAGTGGGCCTGCGCGAAGTGCGCTACCAGGCGCCCGCGACGCATCTCGATGCGGAAGTGGACGGGTCCAACCCTTACTTCGACTTCGATCCGACCAAGTGCATCGTCTGCTCTCGCTGCGTGCGCGCCTGCAACGAGGTGCAGGGCACGTTCGCCCTGACCGTGCTCGGGCGCGGGTTCGACTCGGTCATCGCCACCGGGGCGAAGGACTTCTGTCTCTTCCGACTGCGTGTCCTGCGGCGCCTGCGTGCAGGCCTGCCCGACGGCGACGCTGATGGAGAAGTCCGTGGTCGAGCACGGGATCCCGGACCGCACGGTGCTGACGACCTGCGCCTACTGCGGTGTGGGCTGCTCGCTCAAGGCCGAGCTCAAGGGCGACCAGGTCATTCGCATGGTGCCGTACAAGGACGGCAAGGCCAACCACGGGCACGCCTGCGTCAAGGGCCGCTTCGCCTGGGGCTACGCGAACCACAAGGACCGCATCACCACGCCCATGATCCGCGACACCATCGACCAGCCCTGGCGCGAGGTGTCGTGGGCGGAAGCGATCGAGTACGCCGCTGCGCGCCTCAAGGCCATCCAGGCCGAGCACGGCAAGTTCGCGGTCGGCGGCATCACCTCGTCTCGCTGCACCAACGAGGAGGTGTGGCTGGTGATGAAGCTGGTCCGCGCGGCCTTCGGCAACAACAACGTCGACACCTGTGCCCGTGTCTGCCACTCGCCGACGGGCTACGGGCTCAAGCAGACCTACGGCACGTCGGCGGGGACCCAGCACTTCGATTCCGTCGCCGAGCGCCGACGTGATCATGGTCATCGGCGCCAACCCGACCGAGGCGCATCCGGTGTTCGCCTCGCAGATGAAGCGGCGGCTGCGCGAGGGCGCGCGGCTGATCGTCGTCGACCCGCGCCGCATCGAGCTGGTCCGCTCGCCGCACGTGGAGGCGGACGTGCACCTGCCGCTCAAGCCCGGCACCAACGTGGTGCTCATGAACGCGTTCGCCCACGTGGTCGTGACCGAGGGCCTGCTCGACGAGGGCTTCGTCGAGGAACGCTGCGACATGGCCTCGTTCCGCGAGTGGCTCGAGTTCGCGGCGCGTCCCGAGCACGCGCCCGAGGCGGTGGCCGACGAGATCGGCGTCCCCGCCGGCGGACATCCGCGCGGCGGCCCGGCTGTACGCCACCGGCGGCAACGCCGCCATCTACTACGGCCTCGGCGTCACCGAGCACAGCCAGGGCTCGACCATGGTCATGGCCATGGCCAACCTGGCCATGGCCACCGGCAACATCGGCCGGATGGGCGTCGGCGTGAACCCGCTGCGCGGGCAGAACAACGTGCAGGGCTCGTGCGACATGGGCTCGTTCCCGCACGAGCTGCCCGGATACCGACCCGTCACGGACGCCGCGGTGCGCGCGTCGTTCGACGCAGCACTGGGGTGTCGCAGGTGCACGACGAGCCCGGCTTCCGCATCCCCAACATGCTCGACGCCGCGGTGGCCGGGACGTTCAAGGGCATCTACATCCAGGGCGAGGACATCGCCCAGTCCGATCCCAACACCCAGCACGTGGAAGCGGCGCTGGGCAGCATGGAGTGCGTCATCGTCCAGGACCTGTTCCTCAACGAGACCGCCAAGTTCGCCCATGTCTTCCTGCCGGGCACATCGTTCCTGGAGAAGGACGGCACCTTCATCAACGCCGAGCGGCGCATCAACCGCGTCCGCCCGTGACCAAGCCGCTCACCGGCAAGGCCGAGTGGGAGGTGACCCAGGACCTGGCCAATCGCCCTCGGCTACCCCATGCACTACGAGTCGGAGTCGCAGATCATCGACGAGATCGCCGCCCTCACGCCCTCCTTCGCCGGCGTCTCGTTCGACTTCCTCGACGAGCACGGCAGCGTGCAGTGGCCGTGCAACGACGCGGCGCCGATGGGCACGCCGATCATGCACGTCGACGAGTTCGTCCGCGGCAAGGGCATGTTCGTGCTCACCGACTACCAGCCGACCGAGGAGCGCGCCAACCGCAGGTTCCCGCTGCTGCTGACGACCGGCCGCATCCTCAGCCAGTACAACGTCGGCGCCCAGACCCGTCGCACCGAGAACATCCGCTGGCTGGAAGAGGACGTGCTCGAGATCCATCCGGCCGACGCCGAGCTGCGCGGCGTCCGCAGCGGCGACCTGGTCTCGGTCCAGAGCCGCAAGGGCGAGATCACGCTGCCGGCGACGATCACCGAGCGGGTCGCGCCCGGGGTCGTCTACACCACCTTCCACCACCCCGACACCGGCACCAACGTGGTGACCACCGAGCTCAGCGACTGGGCCACCAACTGCCCCGAGTACAAGGTCACCGCGGTCGAGGTGCGGCCGGCCAACCACCGCTCCGAGTGGCAGGACCGGTTCGCCTCGCGAGCCGTCGAGCAGGCGCGCCTGCTCCCGGTCATCGACTGAGGTGAGCCTCAGCCGGCCCGTGGCCGATGCGCCGGCCGGGGTCGCCGCGGTCGAGGTCAACGTCGTCACCGACGGCGCCGTGACACGACAGAGCGATGTCGGTGACCGTGGAGGAGCCACTGGAGATCAGGCTCGTGCACGGCCCCGCGGAACAACGGGTCAAGCAGAGCGTGGCCGTGACCATGCGGACCCCGGGCGACGACCTCGCGCTGGCGCTGGGATTCCTCTTCGGGGAGGGCGTGGTGCGTTCCATGGACGACGTCACGGCCATCGACCACCATGCGGAGCCCGGCTCGGACGAGGGCGTCAAGAACGTCGTTCGAGTCGAGCTCGCACCGACGGCGGTCTTCGACCCGGACGCGCTCACGCGGAACGTGTACACCACTTCGAGCTGCGGCGTCTGCGGCAAGACATCCATCGACGCGGTCCGGGTCCAGATCCCGGACCATGCGGGCCGTGACGCGTTCTCGATCGACCACAAGACCCTGGGCGCTGCTGCCCGAGCGACTCAGGCGCGAGCAAGAGGCCTTCGCCCGAACGGGTGGGCTTCACGCCTCGGGCGCGTTCGACGCAAGCGGACGGATCGTGGCCGTGGCGGAGGACGTGGGCCGCCACAACGCGCTGGACAAGCTCATCGGCGGCTACCTGTCGGACGGCAGGCTGCCCATGATCCGGCTCGGGACTCATCTTCAGCGGCCGCGCGAGCTTCGAGCTCGTGCAGAAGGCGGCCATGGCCGGATGCCCGTTCATCGCCGCCATCGGGCCGCCGTCGAGCCTCGCGGTCGAGCTGGCCGCCGAGCAACGGATGACCCTCGTCGGCTTCCTGCGCGAGCACCGCTTCAACGTCTACACCATGCCGCATCGCGTCGTCGTCGGATCCCTGACGCGACCGGTGAGGCCCGGAGGAGATCACGGCGATCGTCCTGTGCGGCGGGTTGGGTGCCCGCCTCGGCGGCGTCGATAAACCGATGACTGACCATCAAGGGCCGCCGCCTGATCGACTACGTCATCGCGTCGATCAGCCCCCAGGTGGGGAAGCTCGTGATCAGTTGCGGCCGCGATGCGGCGCCGTACCGGGGCCTGGGCCACACGACGATCGCCGACCTGCGACCGGGCGAGGGGCCACTCGGCGGCTTGGTGAGTGCCTTCCCCTCCGTCGGGACCGACTGGATCCTGACGCACCCAGGGGATGCGCCCTTCGCCGATGCCTCCCTGGTCGGGCGGCTGACTCCGGCGGCGGAAGCCACCGGCGTGGCCGTGCCGCGAGCAGGCGACCACCGTCAGAACCTGATCCTGCTCATGTCTCGTGCGACGGCCCGCGACCTGGCGTGGTTCTATCGGGAAGGGCGGCCGGGCCGTGAGGGACTGGCTCGATGCCCGGGGGGTCGAGGGCGTGGACATGACCGATGTCGCCGACTCGTTCTTCAACGTCAACACCGCCGCAGACCTCGCGGAGTGCGAGCGGCGGCTGTCGGACCCTCGCTAGCGGCTGCTCCCGAGCGGGCTCACTCGCCGGCCGAGAGGGTGGTCACGGCCCATCGGGCGAGTTCCATGTCGTCAGCTTCCGGCAGACCGCTGATGCCGATGGCTCCGATGACCTCGTCGTCGACGACGATGGGCACGCCACCGCCCCAGCCGACGTAGCCCAGTTCCCCGAAGTTGGTGAGCGGGAAGTCCTCGGCACGTGCCTTGTCCCCGAGTGCCCTCGACTCGGCACGCTCGCGAGCCGCGGTGAAGGCCTTCTGGATGGCGATCTTGATCGACGGCAGTGGGCACCCATCCGTGCGCAGGAACGCAACGAGCTCGCCGTGAGCGTCGACGGCCGCGACCGCGGCACCCTTGCCCCCCTCCTCGAGCCGCTCCCCGACCCGCCCCACGAGGGCACGAGCCTCCATGTAACCGATCTCTCTGCGCTCAAGCATCCGACTCCTCCTCCAGTGATAGCGTCGCGTCCGTCCAGGTCCCGTTGCCGTCACTTGACGCGACCGCCGCCTCGACGAACCTCACACCGATCGCACCGTCGCGTTCGTTGGGGAACGATAGCGCCAACGGATCGGGCTCACGACCTGATCGGCGGGCAGCGATGGCCTCGGCAGCGTCCGAGTAGATGTTGGCGAAGCCCTCGTGGAATCCCTCGGGGTGCCCAGCCACGATCCGGCAGGCACGGGCTGCTGCCGGCAGGGCGCCCGGTCCGTTGGGCGTGTACACGCGAACCGGTTCGCCGAGCGGCTTGAAGGTGAGCCGCGTGGGCCGTTCCTGGTGCCATTCCAGGCTGCCCTTCGTGCCCGACACGCGGATGCGAAGGCCGTTCTCCACTCCGGCCGCGGTCTGCGTGACCCAGAAGGTCCCGCGTGCACCGTTGTCGAAGCGCAGCATGGCCGCGCCGTAGTCGTCGACGAGGCGCTGGGGGACCACGTGCCCGATCTCGGCGGCGACCTCAGCGACCTCCAGGCCGGTCACGAAGCGCACCAGGTTATGGGCATGCGTGCCGATGTCGCCCATCACCAGCGACGGCCCACCGCGTACGGGGTCGTAGCGCCAGGGCAGTCCGTCGGCAGGGTCCGGATCGGTTTCATCGGCCTTGCCGCCCTGCACGTATTCGACCTGTACCAGCCTGATCTCACCGACCTGACCGTCCTCGACGAGGGCACGGGCCTGGCGGACCATGGGATACCCGGTGTAGTTGTGAGTGAGGCAGAAGACCAGTCCCGTGGCATCGACCTTGTCCACGATGTCCAAGGCCTCAGCGAGCGTGTTGGTCATGGGCTTGTCGCAGATGACATCGAACCCCCGGTCGAGGGCGGCGAGAGCGTATCGATGGTGGCTGTCATTGGGGGTCATGATGGCCACGACCTCCGCACCGTCATCGCGCTGGCTCTCGACATCGAGCAGTTCCATGGCGTCCGTGTAGGCGCGCGATGGATCGATGCCCATGCCCATGGCCGCTGCCCGCGATCGCCCCGGGTCGGACGAGAGCACGCCTGCCACCAGCTGGTAGCGACCGTCGAGCCGTGCGGCGGTTCGATGCATGGCGCCGATGAAGCTGCCCGGGCCGCCGCCGATGACCGCCAGCCGGAGCGGACGGCCAAGCATCTCGATGATCGGGTTGGCGTCCATGAGATCTCCTTCGAGGGCGACTCGAGGCGGACCTGGGTCGGTGCCCAAGTCAGTGGCCGGGCCTGCGCCCCTCAGGGTAGACAGCGTCAAGCTCAACGACAAGGCGACGCTCGTCGGGGCGCCTGATCCACGTGTACACAAGGTACGCCACGACGCCGACGGTCCAGATGAGGGCCACGGGCGGCACCCAGCCGAGCAGCGCACTCGCGTCGGACTGGCGCTCGATCCACTCGATGCCAAGGACCATGGAGGTTAGCCACAGCAGCCCCGCACCTGCCGCATAGGCGATCGTCGCGGCACTCATGTGTGAGAGCGGTCGGCGCAGATCGAGGGCCGCGATCATCGGATCGTCGGGGGCGTAGAAGTAGGCCGATTCGAGTCGGTGCGCTGCCGGAACCACGCTCCTGGTGCGGGCGGCAAGCGCCCGTTCGACCCACTCCGCGTGACGTCGCGCGAAGACCGTGTACCAGAAGAGGTAGCTGGCCTCCATGAAGACGAAGGGAATCAGGAACGGGACCACCAGCACGGCCCCACCGAATGGCTCCCACAGCGAGAGGACCAGCAGCCCGATGGCGACGAGGGTGTAGAGGCGCATGTGCGCGAAGAACATCTGCGAGTAGCCGAAGAGCATCCCGCGCATGCGTTGCAGCTGCCCGACGAGCAGCTCCGTCGTGAGCGTGTCCGGCAGCTCGGGGTCGACCTCGGGTTCCATGCGAGCAGGATGTCACAGCCTCGTGGGTGCGTCATCTTCGTGGATGGTTCGCGTCCCATCGTCGAACCATGGCCCACGACCGAGCCCACAGTCGTGGCCGACCGAACCGGACCTTGCCACGCAGCATGGTCAGAGGCTCAGGCGCGAGATGACGGCTGTCGCCACAGCGACGCAGCCGGCGAGGCCAAGAAGGCGTCGCCACGGGTTCACCCCTCGCAGGAGCTCGTCGATGGCCCACCAGCCGAGGGTGATCGAGCTAGCCCAGTCGAGGATCTCGCGGCCCACGGTCCCGGTGTCAGCGAATTGGCGAATGACGAGCGTTCCGATCCAGAGCAGCAGTGGCAGGTTCGGGAGTTGGACCACCAGGATCTTGCCGGTACGCCGGTCACGAAAGAACCAGTCGAACAGCGCGCGCGGCCAATTCGAATCGACGGCTTCGTTTCCTTCAGGGTCGGTCGGTGTTTCGTCCACGCCAACCAGTCTGCCTCACGCGGCAGCGTCGACGAGCTCGAACTGCCGAGGGTCGCTCGTCACACCAAGGTCATCGTCTCGGGCGATGCTCTCGAGCGTGATGAGTTCGACCACGATGAGCTCCCGTACGCTGCTGCTCCCTGCGCTGGCCACGCTGCTCGTGCTGGCCTGGCTGTCGTCGACTGCGACGCCTGCGCGCGCCATCGCCCGGTTCGATCCTGGGCCGACGCCGTCGCCGGTCGCACCGCAGTCAGGTGGGCGGGTCGTCGTCGATTGGACCGGTCTGGCCATCACGTTCCCGGACACATGGATGATCAAGGTGAAGCGACCCCCAGGGGTCTCCAGCGCCGGCGCGTCGGTCCTGGTCGCCTTCGGGCCCGGGGAGACCAGCTGCCTGTTGGATCGCTACGACCCGGACGCGGTCGAGTCGTGGGCGGACGTCGGGGTCGAGCCGGTCGCGCGACTGACCATCGCCGGCCTGCTGGTCGAGCGCTTCGACGACATGCTGGGTATGGGAGCACCGCGTTCGACCGCCTACACGTTCCACGCGGCGGAGTTCCAGTACTCACTGATGTGCACCTCGGCCGACCCTCCTGTCGATCGCTGGCTCTCCATCGCGGAGACGGTCGAACTCGACTGAGAAGCAGCCGCGCGGGCGAGCCTACCTCGGGCGCTGGCTGCGAACCCCCGGCCCGAGCGCCCTCCTCTTCGTCGCGACCGACTCAGACCCTCGCCAGCTAGTCTCGGCCTCCAGCCCACACGGAACGGTTGACGACGTTCTCGTAGAGCTCCTGCTGACCAGTCACCGGTTCGGGGTCGATCTCGCCCGATGCCACGCGGTCTGCGAGATCGACCAGGGACGTCTGCCCGGTCAGGATGGCCGTCCCGAGTTCGCCGGACCAGCCCGCATAGCGTTGTTCGACCATCGAGGCGAGCGTGCCGTCCTCGATCATGTCGGCCGCGACCAGGAGGGCCCTGGCCAGGGTGTCGATGCCGCCGATATGGGCGTGGAAGAGGTCGGTGCGGTCGGTGGACTGACGCCGCAGCTTGGCGTCGAAGTTGAAGCCACCGGTGGTGAAGCCACCGCCCTTCAGGATCTCGTAGAGGGGCATGGCCAGGTCCTCGACGGAGTTGGGGAACTGGTCGGTGTCCCAGCCCACCTGGGGGTCGCCGCGGTTGGCGTCGATCGAGCCGAAGATGCCGGTGGCCACCGCGTAGGCCACCTCGTGGTGGAAGCTGTGACCCGCGAGCGTGGCGTGATTGGCCTCGATGTTGACCTTGTACTCGCCGGCGAGGCCGTGCCGCGCGAGGAAGCCGTGCACGGTGGCCGAGTCGTAGTCGTACTGGTGCTTCGTCGGCTCCTGGGGCTTGGGCTCGATGAGCAGGGTGCCCTCGAACCCGATCTTGGCCTTGTGATCGGCGACCAGGTGGAGGAACCTCGCCAGCTGCTCATCTTCGCGACGGAAATCGGTGTTGAGCGGTGTGTCGTAACCCTCGCGGCCACCCCACAGGGTGTAGTTGGTGCCGCCCAGGCGTTGCGTGACCTCGAGCATGTTGCGGACCTGGGCCGCAGCGTAGGCGAAGACCTCGGGATCGGGGTTGGTGCTGGCGCCCGCCTGGAACCGCGGGTGGGTGAACAGGTTGGCGGTGCCCCACAGCAGCCGCACGCCGGTCCGCTCCTGGTAGCCCAGCGCGTCATCGACGAGCGCATCGAGGTTGGCCCGAAAGTCAGCGAACGAGTCGCCGGCGGGCGCCACGTCAGCGTCGTGGAAGCAGTAGTACGGCACCCCCAGCTTCTCGAGGAACTCGAAGGCCGCGGCCATCTTCATGCGCGCCGCGTCCATGGGCTCGAGCGCGGGGTCCAGCCAGGGGCGGTCGAGCGTGCCGGCACCGAACATGTCGCGGCCGTCCCAGGCGAACGAATGCCACAGGCAGACGCCGATGCGCAGGTGATCCTCCATGCGCTTGCCCAACACCAGCCGGTCGGGGTCGTAGGCCTTGAAGGCGAGCGGGTCGGTGGAGCCCTGACCGCCGAACGGGATACGGCCGGGAACCTGGGTGAAGAACGGTTCGGTCACGTTGCTGCCTCCTGGGCCTTGTGCGCATCGCTTCGCTCTCGATGGTCGGAACCAGCATCGCCTGCGGTATCGTCGATGTCTGCGACGACCTCCCGGCCAGGCGCGAGCAGTCCAAGAGGAGCGTTTGATGCCAGTCGTATCGACCAAGCAGATGGTAGGCGACGCGCTCGAAGGTGGCTACGCGGTCCCGGCCATCAACATCGTCAACGACTTGACGCTTGAGGCCGTGCTGGCCGCAGCCGTCGAGCTGCGCAGCCCGCTGATCGTGCAGACATCGGTCAAGACCGTGCGTTCGATCGGCATCGAGGTCCTCAAGGGCATGTGGGAGACGATGACCGCGGGCATCGGCGTGCCCGTCGCGCTCCACCTCGACCACTGCCCCGACCGGGAGGTCATCAGCGCCTGCCTGGCCGCCGGCTGGAGCTCCGTGCTCTTCGATGCTCACGAACTCAGCGTCGAGGAGAACGAGCGTCAGTGCCTCGAGGTCGTGGCCGAGGCCCGCCTCGTCGGCGCCGACGTCGAGGGCGAGATCGAGGGCATCCGCGGCGTAGAGGACGGCATCGGATCCGACGAGGAGGGGCCGGTCCAGACGCTGGAGACCGCGGTCGGCTTCATCGAGCGCACCGGCGTGGACATCTTCGCACCGGCCATCGGCAATGCCCACGGCATGTACAAGGCGCGCCCGAAGCTCGACCACCAGCGCATCAGCGACCTGGTCGAGGCGACGGGTATGCCCATGGCGCTCCACGGCGGCACGGGCCTCTCGGCCGAGCAGTTCAGCGACCTCATCGCGCGCGGTTGCGCGAAGGTCAACGTCTCCACGGCGCTCAAGATCAGCTACATGGAAGCCAATCGCCGCTACCTCACCGAGCATCCCACGGCCGCCGACCCACCCACGCTCTTCCGCTACGTGCGCGAGGCGGTCCTGGAGATGGCGCGCGAGTACATCCGCTTCTTCGGCTCGGAGGGCCGGGCATGACCGCGCTCATCTTCGACTGCGACGGCGTCCTCGCCGACACGGAACGCGACGGACACCGACCGGCGTTCAACCGGACGTTCGAGGAGTTCGGACTCCCGGCGCACTGGTCCGTGGAGGGATACGGCGCGGCCCTGCGCATCGGCGGTGGCAAGGAGCGCATGGCCTCACTGCTGACGCCCGAGTTCGTGGCCGAGGCGGGCCTGCCGGCCGATCGGGAGAGCCAGCTCGCCGAGATCGCGAAGTGGCACAAGCGCAAGACCGAGCTCTATGTCGAGATGGTGCGTGCCGGCACGCTGCCACCGCGACCCGGCATCGCCCGCATCGTGGCCGAGGCGCGGGACGCGGGCTGGCAGCTGGCCGTCTGCTCGACCTCCGCCGAGGCTTCGGTCCGGGCCATCCTGGAGAACGCCGTGGGCATCGAGGCCGCAGGCGGCTTCGTCGTCCTCGCCGGCGACGCGGTCGCGGCCAAGAAGCCCGCGCCCGACATCTACCTCCTGGCGCTCGAGCGGCTGAACGCCGTGTCGAGCGAATGCGTCGTCGTCGAGGACTCGCGCAACGGCTTGCTGGCGGCGGTCGGGGCGGGCTTGACTACGGCGGTCACGGTCAACGGCTATACCTGCGAGCAGGACTTCAGCGAAGCATCGCTGGTGGTCTCATCCCTCGGCGACCCCGGGGCCGAGAAGACGGAGGTACTCGCGAACCGGACACCGGCCAGGCCTGGTGCCTACATCACCCTCGGCGACCTGGGGGCCTGCCTAGACGACTGGGTCCCGACCAGAAGCTAGCTCGATCCCGGGGAGCGTCAGGCGTTGAGAACGTCAGATGACCGCGGGCTGCAGCGCACCGACCGCGACCAGCGCCGGGACCTCGCGGCGCCGGACATAGGTTTCCATGTCCTCGAAGTGAAGGCCCTCGTCGAGCGCGATGAAGTTGAGCATGTCGATGCCGCGCGCGATGAGCAGCTGATCGACCTCGCCAGGGCGAGTCTCCACCCACCGTCGATGGCGCTCGTAGCCCCATCGGAAGGCCCGGGCCAGGTCGACGTAGTCAGGGCGATGGCGGACGTAGAACAGGCACGTCGCCACGTCGAGGATCGGTGCCCCCCAGAGGAGGTCCTCCCAGTCGAAGGGCGTCAAGTCGCCGCGGTAGACCTTGACGTTCTCATCGTGCAGGTCGCCATGGATGACGATGTGCTGCTGTTCGCGCATGATCGTCGCGATGCGCTCGTTCGTCACCGCGTAGGCCTCTTGCAGCAGGCCGTCCAGACCGAGCAGGTCCACGCCATCGCTGTCGAACAACACGTACGGCGCGCCGTACGCTAGCACCGACCCGTAGGTGACCGCGTCGAACGACCGCGGCGGCTCCCAGGCCATGGCGAACCCATGCAGCCGGGCCATCAGCTCACCCAGTCCGGCCCAGTTGACGATGCTGACATGGCCTTTCAACAGGCTGCCGGGAAGCCACTCGAACAGGACGCAGGCTCGAGGCTCCGGCACGCCGTCAGCAGCGGCGAGCACGTATGGGTCGCCGGTCCGGGTCGGGATGATCCGGGGCGGCCTGATCCCGGTGGCGGCCATCAGGGCACGTACGAATCCGTCCTCCGAACGCACTTTGCGGCCGGCGATCGGCGCGTCCCGTCGCATGATGCGCAGCACCTTGGGCCCGACGAGCGTGTTCACGCGGAAGGTGCAGTTCCACTCGTTGCTCAACAGCCGCAAGCCGGTCGGGCGCAGGCTGTAGGCCCCGAGCGCCTGCTCGGCGAGCGGACGCAGCCGGCGGGCCTGGCCCACCCGGGTCAGCTCGGAGAACGTGGTGCTCACCCCTGGAACGGTAGCGTCCGCGGCGGGCTCCGATGCGGTCCTGCCGGCACGACCACGGGTCGTTCGTCGCGCTTTTGTCGCGCTCTCGGACATCGGCGGGCGAGGCGGCGGGGAAGGTTCACGATATGACAAACTACGGCCATGTCGAGCCAAGACCGGGCAACCGCGCCCGCTGTCGTACGAGCAGCCAGGATCCTCTCGCATCTTGCCGACCACTCGAACGCTCAGCGCCTTACCGCCATCGCCGGTGCGATCGGGATCCCGGTCTCCTCGACCGCGGCCATCTGCAACGCCCTCGAGGAAGGACGGCTGATCGCTAGGAGGAACGGGGGATACGTGCTCGGCCCGCGCAACCTCGAGCTGGCTCAGCGGTTCCTCGCCCAGCTCCACCCGCTCTCCGCCTTCGCCGACGTGGTGGCGGCACACGCCACCCTTCGGCGCGAGACCGTGCAGATCGCACTGCTCGATGGATTCGAGATGCTGTATGTGGCTCGTCGCGACGGCGACCAGCCATTCCTCATCAGCAGCGCCGTGGGCAAGCGGCTGCCCGCCAACTGCACGGCCGTGGGCAAGGCCAGCTTGGCCCTGCTGCGACCTGAAGAGCGCACGTTCCCGACTCCCTTGCCAGCGCTGACGGATCACTCGATCGTCGATCCGGACCAGCTGGAGGCCGACATCGAGCAGACCGTAGCCCGGGGCTACGCGATCGACGACGAGGAGACGTCCCCGGGGGCCACGTGCCTGGCGGTCGCCCGCCGAACCCCAAGGCGTGAGGTCTACGGGATCTCAGCGACGCTGCTCAAGTCACGCATGACACCGCAGCTCCGGCGTGCCATCGTGAGCGATCTCACGGCCACCGCTGATGCCCTCTTTCCCCCAGCCCTGGGAGAGTCCTAGGCTCATCGAGGTCTCCGGCATCCGGCGCCGGGACGCGTACATCGGTACGGTATACTGGACGTCATTCAGCATATCGAAATGAATCGGCTGAACGGGGTCGGTGGGCATAGCCTGGACCGCGCATCACTGCTCAGGCTGCCGAGTGCCCCTGGCGTCCATTCGGAGGCGAGGAGTAAGCACGTGAAGACCATGGCGGCCGTGACCTACGGCATCGACGAGAAGAACCCATTCGTGGTCAAGGAGATCGAGCTCGACGAGCCCAAGGACGACGAGGTGATGGTCCACCTTGTCGCTGCCGGTCTGTGCCACAGCGACTGGAACTTCGTGTCGGGGGCGCAGTACATCGGCTACTGGCCCATGGTCCTTGGCCACGAGGGCGCGGGCGTGGTCGAGAAGGTCGGCAAGGACGTCACCAAGGTCCAGCCCGGCGACCACGTGGTCCTGTCCTACATCCCCACCTGTGCCAAGTGCGAGTGGTGCCTCATGGGCAAGAGCCGCCTTTGCAACGATGGTGCTGACATCCTCAATGGCCCGCAGCCGGACAAGACGTTCCGCATGCACGACGACGACGGCGCCGACATCGGCCAGGCTTGCTACGTCTCGACCTTCAGCGAGTACACCGTCGTGCCCCAGATGTCGGTGGTCAAGGTCTTCGACCACTACCGGCTCGACCGTGCCGCCCTCCTGGCTTGCGGCGTCGTGGCCGGTGCCGGCGCGGCCATGTACGTGACTGACGTCGTGCCCGGCTCCAGCGTGGCCGTGTGGGGTGTCGGCGGCGTGGGCATGAACGTGATCCAGGGCTGCCGCATCCGTGGCGCTCGCGAGATCGTGGCCGTCGACATCCACGATTGGAAGCTCGAAGAGGCCAAGAAGTTCGGTGCCACCCACGGCGTCAACGCGGCCAAGGAGGATCCGGTCGAGTTCATCAGGGAGCTGACCTGGGGCCGCGGCGCGGACACGACCTTCGAGGTCGTGGGCAAGGAGCCGGCCATGGCCCAGGCCATCGCGGCTACGTGCAAGACCGGCACCGCCGTGCTCGTCGGCTTGAACCACTACCAGAATATGACCGTCGAGGTCGACCCCACGATGATGGTGCTCTTCGAGCGCACGTTCAAGGGCTCGATGTACGGCGGCGCAGTGCCGCACGTGGCCATCCCCTACTTCCTGCGCATGTGGGAGGACGGCCTGCTAAACCTCGACGACCTGGTCACCAAGGAGTACCGCATCGAGGACATCGCCCAGGGCTACCAGGATCAGCACGACGGCAAGCTGACCCGCGGCATCGTCCGCTACGACTGGGACTACACCGCCAAGTGATCGGCCAGGGGAGTCTCGCGGCTCCCTGACCGGACTCCACCGCACGACGTAGGGAGCGCTGTGTCGCGGCTCACCTCTTCACTTCGCCTGGGGGACCGCTCGGCTCCAGCGCGCCTGCTCTTCGGTCCACACGTGACCAACCTCGGCAAGGGGCGGGCGCTGTCGCCGCGGCACACCGCCTACTACGCCCGTCGAGCCCGCGGCGGCGCCGGCATCGTGGTGACCGAGACGGCCTCGGTCCACGCCAGCGACTTCCCGTACGAGCGCGCTCCGCTGGCCGAGGCGTGCGGCCCGGGCTGGCAGGAGATCGCGGGCGCCCTTCACGAGGCCGGGGCCATGGCCATCGCCGCGCCTCGGTCACTGTGGCGGCCAGGGAAGCTCCGCCTACAGCCAGGCGCCGCTGTGGGCACCGTCGCCGATGCCCCAGAACAACGACCGCGAGGTCCCCAAGGCCATGGAGCCCGGTGATATCGCCGCGGTCGTGGCCGGGTTCGGAGAGGCGGCCTCGCGTCGCTCGCGCGGCCGGCATGGACGGCGTCGAGGTCAACGCCGGCCAGTTCAGCCTGGTCCGCCAGTTCCTCTCGGGTCTGACCAACCAGCGAACGCGATGCCTTCGGCGAGGACCGCGGCCGCTTTCTCAAGGAGGTCCTCGACGTCCACGCGTGCGGCAGTCGATGGTGGCATCCTGGGACTGCGGCTCAGCGTGACGAGATGGCGCCCTGGGCAGGCATCACGCCCGAGCGCGGCGGCCGAGATCGTCGACGACCGTCGCCGACAGCGTCGACTACCTCGTGGTCGAGCGCGGCTCGATCTACTCCATCTGGGCCACGCGACCCGACGGTCACATCGAGCCGGGCTTCAACCTCGACCTGGTGCGCGCACATGCGGGCGGTGGTCGCGGACCGCACCGTGCTCGTCGCCCAGGGCTCGATCGTCGATCCCGCCATGGCCGAGGCGGCGCTCGAGGAGGGCATCTGCGACGCGGTCGAGATGACCCGGGCCCAGATCGCCGATGCCGAGCTGGGGGCCAAGGTACGCGCGGGCGAGCTCGAGACGGGTGCGCCCCTGCCTGCTCTGCAACCAGCGCTGCTCCGTGCGCGATGCCCGCAACCCGATCGTCTCGTGCACGGTCGATCCGGCCGCCGGCTGGGAGGCCGTCGACGCCGCCGAGCTGGAGAGCGCCAAGCCGTCACCGTCCGCCACCGTGCTGGTGGTGGGCGGCGGGCCGGCCGGGCTCGAGGCGGCGCGGATCGCCGCGTCACGCGGCCACAGCGTGACGGTCCGGGAGCGAGGCCCCTCGCCCGGTGGCTGCGCGCGGCGACCGCCGCTGGGCTGCCGGGGCTGGCCGCATCAACGACTTCCTGGCTTGGCTCGAGAGCGAGTGCCAGATCGAGCCGGCGTGACCATCGAGACCGGCGTCGCGTCACCGCTGCCGACCTCGAGGCGCATCGACGGTCCGGTGCTGCTCTGCACCGGCAGCACGGCCTCGCCCACGCGAGGTGCCTCCGGGTCCGCTGCCGGTCCTCGACGGTCGCGAAGCGCTCGACGCGCTCGACGGGCGCGGCGAGCTGCCGGCCGGCCCGGTCGTCATCTGCGATCGCCTGGGCGGCCCGCTCGGCCTGGGCCTGGCCGAACGTCTGGCCGCCGGACCGTGCCGTCACGCTGGTCACCGGTGACCTGATCGCCGGCAAGGACCTGGCGCTCACCGGTGACCTAGCCCCCGGGAACACGCGGCTGCAGGTGGCCGGGCGTACGCATCGTCAAGACGGCCGAGGTCGGTCGCCAACCGAGACGGCGGGCGTGACCGTCGAGGACCGCTACACCGGCGAGCGCCAGTACGCTGGAGGCCGCCTTCGTCGTCGACGCCGGCCATCGGGAGCCGGAGCTGACCCTCTGGGCACGAGACGGGCAAGCGGCTCCCCAGGGTGGGCGACGCGCTCGCGCCGCGCACGCTCCACGAGGCCCTGCTGGAGGCACGCCGGGCGGCCCTCGCGCTGGGCGACGCGCCATGAGCTCGCAGAGCCAGTTCCAGCTGCTGTTCACGCCGCTCCGCATCGGCCCGCGTCGTGGTGCCCAACCGGGTCGTCTTCGCCGCGCATCTCACCAACTACGCCGAGGACGGTCTGCCCACACCCCAGCACGTGGCCTACTACGAGGCTCGCGCACGTGGCGGAGCGGGCCTGATCATCACCGAGGAGCACTCGACCCACCCCACCGACTGGCCGTACGAGAAGATGATCCACGGCTTCCATCGCGAGGTCGTCCCCCACTACCGGGCCATCACCGAGGCCGTCCACCGCTACGACACGCGTATCTTCGCCCAGATCAACCACAACGGCGGCCAGGGCAGCGGCATGTACAACCGCCTCGCGACCTGGGCTCCCTCGGCCGGTGCCCGACCCGCTCTTCCGCGAGGTCCCCTACGCGCTCGAGCACGCCGACATCGACTTCGGTCGTCGAGGGCTACGCGTTCACCGCCGCCAACTGTGCGGAGGGTGGTTTCGACGGCGTCGAGCTGCAGTGCTCGCACTCCTCGATCGTGCGCCAGTTCCTGTCGCCAAGCACCAACCGGCGCGACGATGAATACGGTGGGTCGCTGCAGAACCGGGTGCGCATCCTGCAGCGCATCGTGGCCGGCGGTGCGCTCGCGCCATCGGGCCCGACCGGGCACTTGGTGTGCGTCTGTGCGGCGACGAACTGCTGCGCCACGGAATCACCCTCGACGAGACCATCGAGGTCGCCAAGATGGTCGAGGCTGGCGGTGACGTCGACTACATCAACACCTCGATCGGCGTGGCCACCTCGAGCCTGCACATGATCGAGGGCTCGATGCACGTGCCGCCGGGCTACGCCCTCTTCATCCCGGCGGCGCTGCGCGAGCACATCTGCCTCCCGGTGGTGGGCGTGGGCCGTATCAAGGACCCGGTACAGGCCGACCGTGCCCTGCGGGACGGGCAGTGCGACCTGGTCGGGGTGGTGCGCGGCCAGATCGCCGACCCGGACTTCGCGGCCAAGGCCCGGGCCGGGCTGACCGAGGAGATCCGGCTCTGTCTCTCCTGCAACCAGGAGTGCGTGGGTCGCATGGGCCTCAACCGCTGGCTGGGCTGTATCGAGAACCCGGCTGCCGGACGGGAGAGCGATCGTCTCTGACCCCATCCCGGTCGTGCGGCCCAGGTCGGTGCTGGTGGTCGGCGCCGGGCCGGCCGGCCTGCAGGCGGCCATCTCCGCGGCCGGGCAGGGCCACCGCGTCACCGTCCTGGAGAAGAAGGCCGAGGCTGGCGGCAACCTGCGCCTGGCCGCGTCGGTGCCCAACCGGGCCGAGATCGGCGACCTCATCCGCAACCAGCTCATCGAGTGCGCGCGGCTCGGCGTCGAGATCCGCTACGACACCGGGTCGACATCGACCTGGTCCGCGAGCCTGGCCCCCGACGTCGTGGTCGACGGCCACCGGCAGCGTGCCGGCAGCCCCGTACTGGGTGCCCGCCGAGCGCGATCGACGGACCTGCGCTTCGCCGATGTGCGTCGAGGTGCTCGAGGGCACGGCCGTCCCGGAGGGCTCGGTCGTGGTGGTCGACGAGATCGGGTTCCACCAGGCCACCAGCGTGGCCGAAGCTGCTGGCCGAACGCGGCTGCGAGGTCGAGGTCATCACCTCGGGCATGGTCGTCGGCCAGGACCTCGGGCGTCACCCTCGACATGGAGGGCTGGCTGATGCGCGCCCACGCCAAGGGCATCTCCATGGCGACCGACCTGGTCGTGGTCGGGCGTCGAGGGTGCCGCGCTCAAGCTGCTGCACCACCCCACCGGCGCGATGCAGCGCGAGGCAGCCCGACTGGGTCGTGCTGGCTGTGCCCGCCGCGTGCCGAGGACACGCTCTACACCGAGCTGCGGGATGCGGGCATCGAGGTCCACCGGGTCGGCGACTGCGTGGCCCCCCGCCGGGCACACGCCGCGGTCATCGACGGGGACCGGATCGGAGCCGCCCTGTGATCGCCGTCGTGCCGGTTCGCGACGGACTGCCCGCCGCCGGTGCTGCCGAAGCCGTGTCCGAGGCCGGCGGTCGGGCGCTGCTCATCGGCAGCGACGTGGCCGACGCCGTCGCCGAGCTCCCTGCCGAGGCACCGGAGATCGCTCTGGCCGAGGTCGGCGACTACCGGCCGGCCGCCTGGTCCGGTCGCGCTGGCGCGGTCGTGCTGAGCGCCGAGGACACCATCATCCTGCCGGCCTCGGCCGATGGTCGCGATCTGGCGCCGGCGCTGGCCGTGCGCATGCGCCGGCCCCTCGCGGCCGGCGCGCTTGCGCGTGACCGCCGAGCACTGGGTCGCGCCGCTGGCCGACGACCGGGCCCTGGCCGTCCGGACCGTCCGACCGAACCCATGGTGGCCACCATCGAACCGGGACCCGGCGCCAGCCTCGCCGGCCCGCCCGCGGATGCCTCCCTCCGGGAAGTCAAGCTGGCGCTCCCCGAGGTCACCGATGCCGAGGTGGTCGAGATCCTGCCCGGCCGACCCGGCCACCATCGACCTGGAGGAGGCCAGGCGCGTCGTGGCCGGCGGTATCG
Organism: uncultured Chloroflexia bacterium; assembly: GCA_963705425.1. GTDB lineage: Bacteria > Chloroflexota > Limnocylindria > Limnocylindrales > CSP1-4 > JAFMJV01. The sequence continues at coordinate 118,778 of CAVPJO010000002.1, forward strand.
GCCTCGGCGACAGGCGCACTTCGACGACGCTGGGGCGCGTGGCGGCGCCGACTCGGGGGCCTCGGTCGGCGCCACCCGCCCGGTCGTGGACGCCGGCTGGACCGAGTTCGCCCGCCAGATCGGCACCACCGGCGCCCTCATCGATCCCGACCTCTACATCGCGGTCGCCGATCTCCGGTGCGGTGCAGCACACCTCGGGCCTGGGCCGCCCCGACCACATCATCTCCATCAACACCGACGCCGAGCTGCCCGATGATGCAGCTGGCCGACCTCGCGGTGGTGGCCGACGGGCCCGCACGTCCTCGCCGCGCTCGAACGGCTGCTGGGCAGAGGAGACCGCCGATGACCGACTGAGTTCGATGTCGTCGTCGTCGGCGCCGGACCTGCCGGTGCCGGCCGCCGCGCTGGTCGCCGCTCGTGCCGGGCTCTCGGTGTGCCTGCTCGAACGCGGCCCGTTTCCCGGCTCCAAGAACATGTACGGCGGCGTGGTCTACGCGCGCGTGCTCGACGAGCTGCATCCCGCGCTGGTGGGAAGAGGCGCCGGTCGAGCGCTGGGTGACCCGCCGCTCCACGATGATGCTGACCGAGACCCAGTCGGTGAGCCTCGACTACCGCAACCACGGCCTGGGGCGCGCCGCCCTACAACGGTGCCACCGCCCTGCGCCCGCAGTTCGACCGCTGGCTGGCCGACAAGGCCGTCGAGGCCGGGGCCACGCTCGTCACCTCGACCACGGCCACCGGCCTGATCCGCGACGGCGAACGCGTGACCGGCGTCATCACCGATCGTGAGGACGGCGAGATCCGGCGGCACGTGGTCATCGCCTGCGACGGCGTCAACTCGTTCCTGGCCCGCGAGGCCGGGCTCTATCCCGGGTTCTCGGCCGAGCACCTCACGCTCGGCGTCAAGGAGGTGCTGGGCTTCCCCCGGTCGGTCATCGAGGACCGCTTCGGCGTGCGCGATGACCAGGGCGCCGACATCGAGGTCGTCGGCGGCACGCGGGGCTTGCCCGGCGGCGGCTTCATCTACACCAACCTCGACAGCGTGGCCGTCGGGCGTCGTGGTCAGCCTCGTCGAGCACGGCAAGGCCGGTCACCGGCCGGAAGAGCTCATCGCCGACTTCAAGGCACATCCCTCCATCGCTGCCGCTTGATCGAGGGCGGAACGCTGCTCGAGTACTCGGCACATCTCATCCCCGAGGGAGGCTACAAGCACATGCCCGAGCTGAGCATCGACGGCCTGCTCGTGGCCGGCGACGCCGCCGGCATGTGCCTCGCCGCCGGGCTGTGGCTGGAAGGCGTCAACTTCGCCATGGGTGCGGGCATCGCGGCCGGTGAGACCGCGGTCGAGGCACTGCGCGCCGGGCGACACCTCCAAGCGGGGACTGGCCGGCTATCGCGAGCGCCTCGAGGAGGAGCTTCGTGCTGGCCGACCACGAACGCTATCGCGATGCTCCCGAGCTGGTCCTCTCGGAGCGGGTGCAACAACGCTACCCGGCCGTGGTCTGCGGCATGCTCGAGGAGATGTTCACCGTCACCAACCCGGTGCCCAAACGCGGTGCCATCAGCATCGCTGCTCGGCCAGCTGAAGAAGGAACGGCATCAGGTGGCGCCACCTCCTGCAAGGATGGCTGGAAGATCTTCAGGACGTTCGGATGAGCAGGCGAACGTACCCCGAGATCGGCTTCGAGGAACGGATGGCGACGGTCGAGTTCCGAGTCTCATCGCGCCCGCATATCGTGCTCAACGCCGATTCCTGCCGGGGGTGCTCGACGCAGGCCTGTGTCACGGCCTGCCCCGCCGCTCTGTTCGTGGTCACCGCCGACGGCGGCGTCGTCTTCAACTACGAGCAGTGCTTCGAGTGCGGCACCTGCTACCTGGTCTGCGACCAGGAGGGCGCCCTGACGTGGTCATACCCTGACGGTGGCTACGGCGTGGTCCTCGGGCGAGGATGACGATGCAGTTGCTGGTGGCCCTGAAGTGGTCGGCCCTGCGCACGGAGGTGGATCCGCGCAGCGGAGCCGCCCGCGTCCTGCCCGGCCAGTTCGGGCTCGATCCTGCCGGGTTGGCCGCCCTGGAGTGGGCACTGCACCTGGCCGAGCCCATCGAGGCCACGGTGACGGTCGTGACCGTGGGGCCCGGGGAGCGCCGAGGACAGGGCTGCGAGAAGCGCTCGCCTCGGTGCCGATCAAGCTCATGCGCATCGACGGCCCCGCGGACTGCGCACCGCTGGACGTGGCCGCGGTGCATGGCTCCGCTCGCCGCCGAGGCGGACCTGGTGGTGGTCGGAGCCCGGAGTATCGACGGGCGATCGGCGGCCGTGGCGCCGGCCCTGGCTGCGCTGCTCGACCGGCCTCAGGCATGCGGCCTTGTTGGCGTCGACTGGGCCGATGACGCGCCTCGCCGCCGAGCGCCGTCTTCCCGCCGGCCGACGCGAGCTCATCTGCGCTGGCCCTGCCCGGCGGTCATCTCGATGGAGTCCGGCACCGATCCCGTCGAGACGGGCCGCGCTGCCGGACGTGCTTGCGGGCGGCGGAAGCCGAAGTCCGTGTCATCTCTCCCGATCACACGCTCTCGCGGGCGCCGGCCGGAACGGTCGCGCCCTATCGCCCGCGTCCTCGCATCGTGCCGCCTCCCGCCGCTCGGGGAGGAGCCACGGGAGCGCATCGCAAGCACTCCTCGGCGGGGTCGATGGCGGATCCCGCGCCCAGCAGGTGCAGCTGCCGCCCGACGAAGCGGCCGTGGAGATCATCGCCACGCTGCACCGTTGGGGCTACCTCGACGAGGACTGACCGCCGCCCGCAGCGCCTAGTGCAGCAGCGCTCCGGCATCGACCGGGAGCACCACGCCGGTCACGAAGCGGGCCTCGTCGGAGACGAGCCAGGCCACAGCGCCGGCGCACGTCCTCAGGCTCGATCCAGGGGATGGGGATCTTGTTGACGGTGGCGAAGGCCTCGCGGAGGGAGGCGTCGTCGCGCTCGCCACCGGGCCGGAACAGCTGGTAGGTCGACTCGTTGTGCAGGATGTCCGTGCCCACGTTGCTGGGACAGACGGCATTGACGCGGATGTGGTCGGGCGCCAGCTCCACGGCCAGCGTGCGCATCAGCCCGATCACGCCGTGCTTCGAGGCAGCGTAGGCACCGAGGTGCTCGATGCCCTTGACGCCGGCGATCGATGAGACGAAGACGATCGACCCGGCGCCACGCTCGCGCAGGTGCGGGCACGGTCGCCCGGGCCGTGTGCCAGGCACCGGTCGAGGTTGACGCCCATCACGGCCTGCGATAGCTCGTCGCTCGGTCTCCCACGTCGTGGCCGCAGCGAAGACGCCGGCGTTGGCCACGACCACGTCGATGCCGCCGAACGTCTCGACCGCTTCGTCGACGGCCCGGCCGACCGCCGCGGCGTCTCGCACGTCGGCGCGCACCGCGAGCGCTCTGCGGCCGGCGGCATCGACGTCGGCGACGGTCTGCGTCCAGGTCGGCCTCGGTCGCCAGGGGTAGGGAGATGCCCGCGATGTCAGCACACGACGTCGACGGCGACGATGTCCATGCCGGCGGCAGCCAGGCGGACGGCAAAGGCACGTCCCTGCCCGCGAGCGGCGCCGGTGATGAAGGCGACCTGGCCGGAACTCACGCGTCACCCCTGGGCCAGCGCCCGAGCTGGTCCTCGGCCGAGGAGACCAGCTCGGCCGAGCAGTCTCCCGGCCCTCTTCGGCGGACGCATCGGCCGGGTCGCCCAGGACGCCCGACTCGGTCACCGCCCGCAGGCCGCCCTCATGCATCGCGGCCATGAGCTCGACGAGGGGCCGGGTGTTGCCGGGTCGGGCCTCGTCGAGACGGACCACATCCGGGTCGAGCGCCAGCATCAGCGAGGTCTCGGTGCGGCCGGCATGTGCGTCGCCGAGCGAGACCGTGGGCGTGACCGCGAGCACATGTGGCCCTCGTAGCTAGCTGCACCACGGCCTCGTGCGATAGCCCGGCGTTGCCGCCGTGCCAGGAGAGCAGCACCAGCCCGCGAAACTCCGGGCCCAGGCTGCGCGCCAGCTCGACGATGCAGCAGGCGCAGCGCCTCGTTGCCGATCGAGACCGTGCCCGCGAAGCCCTGGTGCTCACCGCTGGCGCCGTAGTGCAGGGGATGGGGCGACCACGAGGTCGTCGCGCTCGGTCGGCCAGCGCCCGGCCAGCGACCACGGCGACAGCGGGTGTCGGTGTCGAGCGGCAGGTGGGCCCCGTGCTGCTCGAACGAGCCCAGCGGCACCAGGAGCAGGCGCCGGGGGTTCCGCGGCCAGGTCCGCCGAGGTGAGCTCGACCAGCCGCGTCGGGGGCATCGCCTTCACAGTCCGGCGATGACCGGCAGGGGCCGGCCGCGGAACCGCGGCGCGGATGGCGCCGCGTCGTGGACGCACTCGGGGTCGGGGCCCGCCATCGATGTGCCGGCAGCCAGCTTGGCGGCGATGCAGCCGCCCTTGCACACCTCGAACGCCGTGCAGGAGACGCAGCCGCCCTCAGCGGCCACGGTCGGGGTGCGCATCTCGGCGAAGAGCGACGCGGTCTGCCAGATCTGGCTGAACCGCCGTCGTTGCGGATGTTGCCGGCCTTGAAGTCGGGATGGATGAGGAACGGGCAGGCGTAGACATCGCCCACCGGGTCGACGAGGCAGACGATGCGCCCGGCGCCGCACATCGAGAGGCCCGGCAGGGACCGCCGAAGGCATTGAGGTGGAAGAGCGAGTCGCCGGTGAGCACCGCGGGATGGTCGAGCAGCCAGGCGTGCAGGTCACGCTGCTGGGCGGTGCGTCGGGCGCAGCTCGTCCCAGACGTCGACGCCCCGACCCGAGGGCCGCAGGCGCGTCAGGCGCAGCCGCGCACCGTAGCCGTCGGCCAGCTCCTGCAGACGGTCGAGCTGGGTGATGGACTGCCGCGCGTGAGCACGACGCTGATCTTGAAGTCCTCGAAGCCGGCATCGGCGAGGTGGTCCATGGCCCGACGCGCCCTGGCGTAGCAGCCGGCCCCGCGGATGGCGTCGTTGGTCTGCGGCGTCGACGCCGTCGAGGCTGACCTGCAGGTCGACGTAGTCCATGGCCGCCAGCCGTCGTGCTCGGGCCGCATCGATCAGGGTCCCGTTGGTGGAGAAGTTGACGCCGATGCGGGAGGCCACGGTGTAGTTCGATGATCTCGAAGAAGTCGGGGCGGACCATCGGCTCACCGCCGCCGATGTTGACGTAGAAGACGCCGCTCGCCGCCCACTCGTCGACGAGTGCCTGGATCTCCCCGAGCGTCAGCTCATCAGATCGTCGCTTGCCCGACGAGGAGAGGCAGTGGGTGCAGGCCAGGTTGCAGGCGTAGGTCAGCTCCCAGGTCAGGCAGATCGGGGCTTCGGTGCCCGCCTCGAGGAATTCAAACGACACGGATCAACCCTTCACGTTCGAGGCGGGCAAGGGCGGCGAGGAGGGTTCGATCTCTCGGCCGGTGCGACCGCGGCGACCGCGTCGGCGGCGCTCGATGACCCGTCCAGTCGCTCCAGCACGGTGACCAGGTCGGGGTCGCTTGAGCACGCGCAGCTTCTTCGTGCTCAGGTCGTAGGCGAGGGCTCCGAACGCCTCCCGACGCAGCACCACCTGGTCCCCCACGCGGTAGCGAGCGTGGGCATCGAAGGCCGCGGCGCCGGTCGGCGTCACCTCAATAGACGCCGCACATGCCATCGACGGAGATCTCGACGATGACCTCATCCGCGAGCTCCTCGTCCGCGGCGACCTCGACGTCAGCGGCGTCCCCGGAGCGAACCTGGTCATCGGCCGAGGCGGCGGAGGGCTTGTCACTCGCGGCGGCGAGGTCGAGCTTCGTGTCCAACATACTGTTCCTCATTCGACTGGCTGAAACCAGCGTACCACTCCACTACAATGCCCAAGTGTCTGACAGCGCGACCGTGGCCCGCCGTTCGGCTCGGCGGACCGACAGATCCCGGTCGGGTTCGGTGTCGCCTGGGACGCCAGCGCCGTCCATCTCGATGACGGACGCGTGGTCGTCGGCGGCCTGCCCCGGCGGCTCATCCGTCTCAACGCCGCAGCCCGGCGCGGCCTGGCACGCTTGACCCAGCCAGAGCCGGCCGCGGTATCTCGGGCGGCGTGGAGCGGCATCGTCCGGCCTCTACTTGACGCGGGCCTGCTGCATCCGGTTCCGGGCGCGCCCAGCCTCCACCTCGACGACGTGTCCGTGGTCATCCCGGTCCACGACCGCTGGGAGGCGCTCCACCGGCTGCTGCCCACCCTGACCGGGTTCGCCCGGGTGATCGTGGTCGACGATGGGTCGACCGATGGGTCAGGTGATGTGGCGGCCGCTCACGGCGCCGAGGTGGTCAGGCGTCCGCGCGCGGGTGGCCCGGCCATCGCGCGCAACGCCGGCCTCGAGCTGGTGAGGACCCCGCTGGTCGCCTTCGTCGACTCCGACATCCGTCTCGAGCCGGGCTGGCACACCCGCCTGCTGCCGCACTTCAATGATCCCAGCGTGGCCATGGTCGCGCCGCGCGTCGTGGGCGATGCCGCCGAGCGCGCCGACCGCCTGGCCCGCTACGAGGTCGTGCGCAGCCCCGTGGACATGGGGCCCCAGGCGGGCTACGTCAGGTCCGGCAACCGAGCCTCGTACCTGCCTGCGGCGATGCTGCTGGCCCGCACCGAGGCCATGGAGGAGATGGCCGGGTTCGACCCCGAGATGATGGTCGGCGAGGATGTGGACCTGGTGTGGCGACTCGGCGACGCCGGATGGCGGGTGCGCTACGAACCCGGGTCGACCGTGTTCCACGACGCCCGTCCCACCCTGTTCGGTCTGCTGCGTCGTCGAGTCGACTACGGCACCTCCGCCGCCGCACTGCACCGTCGGCACCCGGGGAAGGTCGCTCCGGTCGGCGTCTCGCCCTGGAGCGCCGCCGTCTGGGCCGCAGCGCTACTGGGCCAGTTCAGCCTGGCCGGCGTGCTGGCCGGCGCCACCAGCGTCCGCCTCGCGAGCTCCCTCAAGGGACGAGTCCGTGATCGCTGGCGGGCCTCGTGGCACATCGCGGCGGGTGGACACCTGGGCGTGGCGCGCATGCTGGCGTCCGCGGTGAGCCGCACCTGGCTGCCTATCGCACTGCTGGCCATGGTGCGCTGGCGTCGGCCGCGGGCGGTCCTGGCGGCCGCGCTGCTCATCCCTCCCCTGGCCGACTGGGTCCGTCACCGCCCACCGCTCCAGCCCGCGACCTACAGCCTGTTGTACCTCGCCGATGACGCTGCCTACTGCACCGGCGTCTGGGTCGGCTGTATCCGCCATCTCACGGCCGGACCGCTGCTGCCGCGTCTCTATCGACAGGCGCCGATCTTGCCCGGACCCGCCGATGCGCGCACAACGCCCGGTCCTGGAGATCCCGAGACGAACAAGCGGAGGTTGTCGAATGCCCGGTGACGCTGCCATCGAGTCCGTGCGGACTCGGCTCTTCGAGGTTCCCTTGCCGGAGGTGCTGGTCGATGCCAAGCATGGCAAGCACACTCACTTCGAGCTCATCACCGCCACGGTGCGGTTCGCCGACGGGTCGGAGGGCACCGGCTACACGTACACGGGCGGTCGCGGCGGCCGTGCCGTCAAGGCCGTGCTCGACCATGACCTGGCCCCGGTGATGGCGGGCATGGACGGCTCCGAGGTCGAGGTTCTGAACCGCTTCATGGACGACTACATCCACTACGTGGGGCGGGGCGGGATCACCGCCTTCGCGATCTCGGCCATCGACATCGCGCTCTGGGACCTCCGTTGCCGCGCCGCCGGCGCCTCCCTGCTGACGGTGCTGGGCGGCACCGACACCCGGGTCAGGGCCTACAACGGCGGCATCGACCTGGCCTATCCCCTGGAGCGGCTGCTCGACAACATGCAGCGGCTATCTCGACAGCGGCCTGACCTCGGTGAAGATCAAGGTCGGCCGGCCGCAAGGTGACGACGCCGCCCGGGTCGCGGCCGTGCGCAAGCTGATCGGGCCCTCGGCCACGTTCATGGTCGATGCCAACTACTCGATGAGCGTCGAAGGCGCCATCGACGCGGCCCGCGCCTTCGCCCCGTACGACATCCCTGGTTCGAAGAGCCGACCATCCCCGACGACTTCGACGGGTTCGCCCGCATCGCGGAGGCGACCGGCATGCCGCTGGCTATGGGCGAGAACCTGCACACCGAGTGGGAGTTCAAGGCGGCCTGCGAGCGGGCCGGCCTGTCATACCTGCAGCCGGATGCCTCCAACTGTGGCGGCATCACCGGCTGGCTCAAGGCCTCGGCGCTCGCGCAAGTCCACGGGCTCCCGGTCTGCAGCCACGGCATGCAGGAGCTGCACGTCAGCCTGATGGCTTCGCAGCCACATGCCGGATGGGTGGAGGTCCACAGCTTCCCCATCGACGAATACACCACCCGTCCGCTGGTCATCGAGGACGACCGCGCCATCGCCCCCGACGAACCGGGCATCGGCGTAACGTTCGACTGGGACAAGCTGGAACGGTTCGAGATCTCGAGCGGCTCAAGCTGATCAGGGCCGCGAACTGCGCCGCCTGCGAGTCCATCACGACAGGGACATCCATCACCATCAAGGCGGCGTCATAGCGGGAGGGGACATGTACTACAAGCCGGATTGGGAGCAGGCCAAGGAGCGACTGCTGGCCTGGTGGAATCACGAGATCATCGACCGGGCGTGGTGGCGGTCCACGCCCCTCGGCGCGGACTCGGACATGCCGCCGTTCCCGAACCTGACCAACGGGCCGTGGCTGGGTGGCCTCGAGGACGTCGATGTCGATGACACCGAGACCATCAAGCGCTGGTGGACCGATCCCGAGCTGAACCGCCAGCGCATGATCACCTGGTTCGAGAACAACTACTGGGGCGGCGAGGCGCTGCCGGTCAGCTACGTCAACTGGGGCGCCATGGCCCTCGCGGGCATGTATGGCTCGGACCTGGGCTGGCACAAGACCAGCGTCTGGTACAGCCAGGTCATCGAGGACTGGTCCACCTGGCAGTGGGCCGATGATCCGCGGGACAGCTACACCTGGCGCCAGATCGTGGCCATCATGGATGCCCTGACCGAGGGTGCCGAGGGCCGCTACTTCGTGGGCAAGCCCGAGCTGGGCAACGGGGCCGACGTGATCTCGCTGATGCGTGGCATGGAGCGGCTGGCCTTCGACCTCTACAACGAGCCCGAAGCGGTCGACCGTGGCGTGGAGGTCGTCTCCGACGCCTGGGTCGACCTCATGGAGGAGATGCACCAACGCACGACCGGTATCAACGACGGCGGCGACGTGCTGGCCTGGATGGGCATCTGGGCGCCGGGGCGCACCGACCAGATCGCTTGTGACTTCTCGTCGATCATCTCGCCGGACATGTTCCGCCGCTTCTTCATCCCCGAGGTCCAGAAGATGGGCCGCTGGTGCGAGAACGGCGTGTACCACCTCGACGGTCCCGACTGCATGCGCCGCGACCTGGACATCCTGCTTGAGCAGGAGGACATCAAGGTCATCCAGTTCACACCGGGCGTGGGCTTCCCGCCCACGAGCACGCCCGAGTACCTGCCGCGCTTCAAGCGCATCCTCGACAGCGGACGCGGTCTGTACCTGCTCACGGAGCCCGACGAGGTCGAGACGCTTCTCGAGTACCTGGGCCCTGAGGGTGTGTTCATGCGCACCTATGTCGACAGCCAGGATGAGGCCGAGCAGATGCTGCGCGATGTGACGCGCTGGTCCGCGCGAGGCAACGTGGTCGCCAACCCGGGCTCACCCGGCTGAACGTATGCGGACGTGAAGAGAGGGCGTCGTGACGACGCCCTCTCTTGCGAGGAGGAGGAGCAGGAGTTGGCCTAGCGGCCCATCCAGCCGCCGTCGACGGTGACGATGGAGCCGTTCATGTAGCTCGAGGCCTCGGAGGCAAGGAAGACGCAGGGGCCGCCGAAGTCGGCAGGTGTGCCCCAGCGGCCCGGCCGGGATGCGCTCGAGGATCGCCTTGGAGCGAGCGGGATCGGCCCGCAGGGCAGACGGTGTTCTCGGTCGCGATGTAGCCGGGAGCGAGGCCGTTGACGTTGATGCCCTTGGAGGCCCACTCGTTGGCGAAGGCCATGATCAGCCGCGCCACACCAGACTTGGAGGCAGCGTAGCCGGGGACGGTGATGCCGCCCTGGAAGCTCAGCAGCGAGGCGGTGAAGACGATCTTGCCGGAGCCGCGCTCGACCATGTCCCGGCCGAACTCGCGGGTGATGACGAATTGCGCCGAGAGGTTGACCTCGATGACCTTGTCCCAGTACTCATCGGGGTGCTCGGCGATCGGTGCACGCGCGATCATGCCGGCGTTGTTGACGAGGATGTCTGGCGTGCCGAACTCCTCCTTGACGGCCTTGATGCTGCGGTAGAGGTCTTCACGGTCGCTGAAGTCGGTGGGAAAGAACTGGTACTTCCGCCCCAGGCCCTCGATGATCGCCTGGGTCTCGTCCGCCTGCCCGTCCGGCAGCGCCAGGCTGAAGTTGATGATGTCGGCACCGGCCTCGGCGAGGGCCTTGGCCATGCCCTGTCCGATGCCCTGCGAGGAGCCGGTCACTACTGCCCGTTTGCCGTCCAGTCGGAAGTTGTCCAGAACTGCCATCGCTTCTCTCCTCTTCGTTTCGTTCGTCGTCAGGCCAGTCGGCGTTGCGCTCAGCCCTGGCAGTCGATGAGCAACTTGACCACGTTCTCGCCGCCGTCGAGTCGCTCGACCGCAGCTGCGGTATCGGCCAGCGGCATGACGTCGCTGATGAGCTCGTCGGCCGGGATGATGCCTTCGGCCACGAGCCGTACGGCCTCCTCGAAGTCGGGTCGCTCATAGACGCGCGCACCGATGACTTGGAGCTCCTTCCAGAAGATCCCGAAGACATCGACCGGCGGGGCCTTGGGCTGGATGCCCACGATCACGCCCAGTCCTCGTCGTCGGAGCACGTCGGTCATGGCCTTCACCCCGGGTGCTGAGCCTGAGACCTCGAAGGCGATGTCCACACCGGCGCCCCCGGTTCGGGCAGCAACGACCGCGCCGAGGTCCCCGGTGGTGGGGTTGACCGTCTCGAAGCCGAACGCGGCAGCGAGCTCCAGCCTGGAGGCCGCGACCTCCGACAGGAGCACATCTGCGCCGCGGCTTCGGGCGATGATGGCGATGAGCAAGCCGATCGGCCCGCCACCGATGACGACGACCTGGTCGCCCTCCTGCACACCCGCGCGGTTCACGTCGTGCACGGCCACGGCTACGGGCTCGACGAGCGCAGCAGTCCGAAGCTCGAGGGTTTCGGGCAGGCGCACGAGCCACTTGGCCTTGACGTTCCAGCGCCCCTGGAGGGAACCGGGCGAGTCGATGCCCACGAAGTTGAGGTTGTGGCAGATGTGGGTGTTGCCGGCGTCGCAGGCGGGGCAGTCGCCGCACCAGTCGAGCGGCATCACGGTCACCTTGTCGCCGACCGTCCAGCCGTTCACCCCGGCGCCGATCTCGGCGATCGTGCCGGACATCTCGTGGCCGATGGGCCAGGGTTACTTGACGCGCGCGTCCATGCCACCGTGCGAGATGGTGAGGTCCGTGCCACAGATGCCGGTGTAGGCGACTGCGATCTGGACCTCGCCCGGAGCGGGTGCGTGCGGGTCGTATCCTCGCGTGCTTGAAGACACCCGACCCGTGGTAGTCGATGGCCAGTTGAGCCATGGTGCACCTTCCAACGGTCTGTGCTTGGTTCTTTCAGTATAGTGTAACACTGTCATCATGCTGAATTCTACGAGGTCGAGCGGTGGCGTCCCATGGCAAGGCCGACGTGCTGGCCACGATCAACCGGGAGGGTGTCGTCCCGGTCTTCTATCAACGCTGACATCGGAGTCACGAAGGAGGTCGCGCGGCGCCTGGTCGCCGGCGGCATCTCGACCATCGAGTTCACCAACCGCGGTGACGGCGCCGTGAGGGTGTTCGCGGAGCTCATCGGCTGGGCCCGCGCGGAGCTGCCCGAATTGGTGGTCGGCGTGGGCACCGTGACGCAGGCACCCACGGCCGGACACGTCATCGACATCGGGGCGAACTTCGTCTTCGCCCCGAATCTCGTCCCCGACGTGGCCGCGGTCTGCAACGAGCGCAACATCCCCTACGTGCCCGGTTGCGGCACGCTCTCTGAGATCCAGGCGGCCTATCGGCTGGGTTGCGACATGGTCAAGCTCTTCCCTGCCGACGCCATCGGCGGCCCTTCCTACCTGGCGGCCGTGCGCGCACCATGTCCCTGGGTGCGCGCGGTGCCCACCGGTGGCGTCGAGCCGACGGTGGAGTCCCTGAAGTCCTGGTACGACGCCGGTGCCCCAGCCGTGGGCATGGGCTCCAAGCTGCTGACCAAGGAACTCATCGCACGCGGTGACTGGGACGGGCTCGAGCGGAAGGTCGCCGAGACCGTCGCGGCCGTGGCTGCGGCACGATCGAAGGAGTCGTCATGAGCCTCGACATCAAGCCCGCGTCCGCCTGCCGCTGGGACGCCATCAGCCTCGGCGAGGTGATGCTGCGCTTCGACCCCGAGTGGGGCAGGGTGCGCACGACTCGCCACTTCCGGGTCAGCGAGGGCGGCGGCGAGTACAACGTCGCGCGCGCCCTGACGCAAGGTCTTCGGCATGCGCACCGCGGCCGTCACCGCCCTCGTCGACAGCGAGATCGGGCACCTCGTCGAGGACCTGATGATGACCGGGCGGCGTCGACCTCCGCTTCGTCAAGTGGGTGCCGCACGACGGCATCGGGCTCGAAGCGCGGGTGGGCCTCAACTTCGTGGAGAAGGGCTTCGGCATCCGTCCGGCCCTGGGCGTCTCCGACCGTGCCCACACCGCCGTCTCGCAGCTGCAAGCCCGGTGACATCGACTGGGAACGCGATCTTCGAGAGGACGGCGTGCGCTGGATGCACACCGGCGGCATCTTCGCCGCGCTCTCGGACAGTCCACCGCCGAGGTCACCCTCGAGGCCATGCAGGCGGCCAAGGCGAGCGGCACCATCGTCTCCTACGACCTCAACTACCGCCCCTCGCTGTGGAAGCCGCGCGGCGGGAAGGAGCGTGCCGTGGAGGTCAACCGCGAGCTGGCCCGGTACGTCGACGTCATGATCGGCAACGAGGAGGACTTCACCTCGGCGCTCGGCTTCGAGGTCCCCGAGCTGGACCACGAGATCTCCAAGATCGACCCGGCCAACTTCAAGGCCATGATCGGAGCAGGTCGGTCGAGGCCTTCCCCAACTTCAAGGTCGTGGCCACCACGCTGCGCAACGCCAAGACCGCCGAGCGTCAACGACTGGGGCGCGGTGCTCTACATGGACGGTGACGTTCTACGAGGCACGCATGCGCGAGGACCTCGAGATCTACGATCGGGTCGGCGGCGGCGATGGCTTCGCGACGGGCCTGAGCTGGAGCTTCCTCGACGGCCGGGGTCCGGCCGAGGCGGTCGAGATCGGCGCGGCCCACGGGGCGCTCACGATGTCGACTCCCGGCGACACCTCCATGATGACCAGGGATGAGGTGCTCAGGGCGGTCACCGCCAAGGGCGCCCGTGTCGTGCGTTGACGGCTGACCGTCCCGCCTCAGAGCAGGAGTGCAGATAGTGTCGGATGACGCAGGCACCAAGGCGGTCGGCCTTAAGGGCATCACCTGGAACCACACCCGTGGGTTCGTGCCCATGGTCGCGGCCGCACAGCGCTTCGAGGAGATGCATCGAGGTGTTCGCATCACCTGGGAGAAGCGGTCGCTCCAGGAGTTCGCCGACCAACCGCTCGCCGAGCTGGGAGCGCAGTACGACCTGCTGGTGATCGACCATCCCTGGGCCGGTTTCGCGGCGGGGTCGGGCGTGCTCATGGCCATGGAGGACCTGCTCCCGGCTGACTTCCTTGCCGACCAGGCGGCCAACAGCGTGGGGCCGTCACACGAGAGCTACCGCTACCACGATCGACAGTGGGCGCTCGCGCTTGACGCGGCCACGCCGGTGGCCTCGTGGCGACCCGACCTGCTGCACCGCAACGACGCCGCGGTACCCACTACCTGGGACGAGCTGCTGGCGCTGGCGAGGCGCGGCCTGGTGGCCATGCCTGCCATCCCGCAGGACACGCTCATGAACTTCTACATGCTCTGCTGCGTGCCGGGCTCCGACCTCTTCACCTCCGACGAGGTCGTGGTCAACGACGAGCTGGGCATCGCCGCCCTTGAGCGCTTGCGCGAGCTGGCCTCACATCAGCCCCGTGAGATCTTCGATTGGAACCCGATCGGGGTCTACGAGGCGATGACCGCCGGCGATGACTACGCCTACTGTCCGTTCGCGTACGGCTACTCCAACTACGCTCGTGAGGGCTATGCCCGGGTCGTCCTCCACTTCGGAGACGTGGTCTCGCTCGAGGGAGTCCCCTTGCGGACCACGCTCGGTGGCACCGGGCTGGCCGTGTCGAGCCAGTGCGCCCACCCTGGGGTGGCCGGGCGATTCGCCGAGCTGGTGGCCGGCCCCGAGTACCAGCGCACGCAGTTCGTGGAGAACGGCGGCCAACCGGGCCACCGCTCTGCCTGGACGGACGCGGAGAACAACCGGCGGACGCACGACTACTTCGCCAGCACGTTGCCGTGTCTCGAGCGTGCCTACCTCCGGCCGCGATACCCCGGCAGCCTCACCTTCCAGGATCGCCACGGCGGCGGCGTGCCCATCCGCGAGTACATGATGGACGGCGGTGATCCGCGGCGGGTGATGCGCACGCTCCATGGGCTGTATCGCGACTCTCGGAACGAACGCTCGTGAAGCGACCGCTCGAAGGCCTGGTCGTACTCGAGTTCGCCCAGTACATGGCCGGGCCCTGGGCCGGGCTGCGGCTCGCTGACATGGGCGCCAGGGTCATCAAGGTCGAACGCCCGGGACGTGGTGAGGCCGGCCGTTCGCTGGCCACCAAGAACATGTATGTCGACGCTGACAGCCTGGTCTTTCACACGGCCAACCGGGGCAAGGAATCGTTCGCCGCCAACCTCAAGGACCCCGACGACCTCGAGGCGGTCAGGAAGCTCATCGCCGTGGCCGACGTGATGACCCACAACTTCCGGCCGGGCGTCATGGACAAGATCGGCCTCGACTACGACGCTGTCAAGGCCATCAACCCGGGCATCATCTACGCCACCGTGACCGGCTACGGTACCGAGGGCCCATGGCGGGACAAGCCCGGTCAGGACCTGCTCGCCCAGGCCGTGAGCGGGCTCCTGCACCTCTCGGGCAGGGCGGGCGATCCGCCCGTGCCGTTCGGGCTGGCCGCGGCCGACGGCATCTGCGGTCACCATCTCGCCCAGGGCATCCTGGCCGCCCTCGTGCGCAAGGGCAGGACCGGCCGGGGCGCCCGGATCGAGGTGAGCCTGCTGGAGTCGGTCCTCGACCTGCAGTTCGAAGGGTTGACCACCTATCTCAACGACGGTCGACGCAGTCCACGCAGGGATGCGGTCACCGGCGGCCATCCCTGGCAAGGGGCGCCATATGGCATCTACGCGACGCTCGACGGATTCCTGGCGCTGGCCATGGGTGTGCTCGCCGACCTCGGAGACGCCCTCGGCCTCGAGGCCCTGCGCGACTACGACCGGCCAGGCGATGGCTTCGAGCACGGCGGCGAGATCCGCCGTCTGATCGCCGAGCACCTGAGGGTCCAGACCACCGACCACTGGCTCGAGCGGCTGGAGCCGGCCGGCATGTGGTGCGCCTCGGTGATGCGCTACGACGAGCTGCGCCGGGAGCCGGGCTATCAGGCGTTGGCCCTGGAGCAGACGGTCACGCGCGACGGTGCGCACCCGGTGAACACCCTGCGGAGCCCGATCCGGATCGACGGGCAGCGCCTCTTCTCCCCGGACGCGGCACCACGAACCGGTCGGGACAACGACCGTATCCGAGCGGAGATCATCGATGCCTGAGCAGGACGCGCTGCTCGACGGCATCACCGTGGTCGACCTCAGCCAGTTCCTGGCCGGGCCGTCAGCGTCGCTGCGCCTGGCGGACCTGGGCGCGACCGTCATCAAGGTCGAGCGGCCTGAGACCGGGGACATCTGCCGCAGCCTGTACGTGTCCGACGTGTCGATCGAGGGCGACTCCACCATCTTCCACGCCATCAACCGCAACAAGCTGGGCTACGTCGCCGACCTCAAGGACCCGGCCGATCGACAGAAGGTGCTGAAGCTGGTCGCGGGGGCCGACGTGGTCATGCACAACTTCCGCCCCGGCGTCATCGACCGCCTGGGCATGAGCTACGAGCTGGTACGAGGGCTCAATCCCGGTGTCGTTTACGGCGAGATCAGCGGCTACGGCAAGGAAGGTCCGTGGGCGGGGAAACCCGGGCAGGACTTGCTGGTGCAAGCGGTGTCCGGCCTCACCTGGCTGAGCGGCAACGCCGACGACGGTCCGGTGCCCATGGGTGTGGCGGTCGTCGACATCTGGGCGGGCGCGTTGCTGGTCGAGGGCATCCTCGGGGCGCTGGTGCGGCGAGGCGTCACGGGCGAGGGCGCCCTGGTCGAGGTCAACATGCTCGAGGCCGCCATGGACTACCAGTTCGAGCCGGTGACCATCCACCTCATGGACGGCTCGCTACCCGAGCGGACCCGTTCCAACAACGCCCTGGCGCTGCTCGGAGCGCCCTACGGCGTATACGCCACCGCGGACGGGTACCTGGCCCTGGCCATGGGCAGCATCCCGCAGCTGGGTGAGCTGCTGGAGTGCCCGGCACTGCTCGGCTACCCGGAGCCGGCATCGTGGTTCGACCGGCGCGACGAGATCAAGGCGATCCTGGCCGAGCACCTGGCCGGCCGACCCACCCAGGCCTGGCTCGACGTCCTCGAGGCGGCCGACGTGTGGTGCGCGGCGGTGCTCGATTGGGACACCCTCGTCGAGCACCCGCAGTTCCGTCTGCTTGAGGTCGATCCAGACCGTCGAGCGCGGCTCGGGCACGACCTACGACACCACGGTATGCCCCATCAGGATCGATGGCCGGAAGCCCACCTCGGCAAGGGGCTCATGTGCATTGGGTGAGCACAACGCGCAGATCGACGAGGAGTTCGACCTGCGCCCAAGGTAGTCGGAAGCCACCCGCCCGTGGTGGCTGAGGCCACACCAGGACAGCAACGAGCCCCCGGCGGGAGGAACCGCGCCGGGGGCTCGTCGTGCGCTGCGAGCGGAGGAGGTGGACCGCTTCGTCAGCTGTGGTTCAAGTAGATGGTCCGCTTCTGCAGGTAGTTCTCGATGCCGTAGACGCCATCCTCGCCGCCGATGCCGCTGGTCTTGTGGCCGGTGTGGTAGCCCTGGACCTGGCCGGTGATGGGCTGGTTGATGAAGATGGTGCCGGTCTCCATGTGGTTGACGGCATGGATCATGCGGCGGTAGTCATTGGTCCACAGGTAGGCCGACAGGCCTTCCACCCGGTCGTTGGTCCGTGCCAGCGCCTCCTCGTAGCCCGAGACCCTGGTGATGGGCATGATCGGTCCGAAGAGCTCGTCGGCGACCGATGCGCCGTCGGGCTCGACGTTGGCGAGCACGGTCGGCTCGTACCAGTTGCCCTTCTCGAAGTACTCACCGTCGGGGCGCTTGCCACCGAGCAGGAGCTCTGCACCCTGGGCCACGTTCTCCTTGACGATGTCGTCGATGCGGTCGAGGCCGGAGCGGGTCACGGTGGGGCCCATGTCGACGTCCGTCATGGGGTCGCCCACGCGGATCTGCCTGGCCCGCCGGACCACCTTCTCGGTGAACTCGTCGGCTACGGACTCTGCGACCATGACCATCTCGTTGCAGATGCAGACCTGGCCGGCGTTGGCGTAGCGCGAGACGACCGCAGCCTCGGCAGCGCGGTCGATGTCGGCGTCCTCCAGCACGATGAACGGCGCCTTGCCGCCGAGCTCGAGCACCAGGCCGGTGACGTTGTCGGCGGCCATGCGCATGATCTCCTGGCCGGCGCGGGTGCTGCCGGTCAGGCTCACGAGCTTGGTGATGGGGCTCTTCACGAGCTGCGGGCCCATCTTCGGCGCCGCGGCCGTTGACCATGTTGATGACGCCGGGCGGCAGGCCGGCCTCATCGACGACCCGGCAGAACTCGGAGGCCGTGACCGGCGTGGCCGAGTGCGACTTGATGATGGCGGTGTTGCCGGTGACCAGGGCCGGGCCGATCTTGCGGCCGATGAGCGCGAGCGGGTAGTTGAAGCCGCACATCGCGAGCGTCACGCCGAAGGGCACCTTGTGGATCTGCAGCTGGACGCCGGAGTCATCGGACGGGTAGATGTTGCCCTCGATGCGGCGAGCCGCCTCTGCCGCGTACTTGATGTAGCGGACGGTGTCGTCGACCTCGAAGCCGGCTTCGACCAGCGTCTTGCCCTGCTCGAGCACCAGCAGGCGGGCGAAGTGGTCACGCTCGGCCTCGAGCTTGTCGCAGATGGCGAAGAGGTGGTGGGCACGCTCGATGGCGGGCAGGTCGGCCCACTTCCTCTGGGCGATATCCGACGTCTCCAGCGCCATCTGCACGTCATCTCGGTCGGTGATCGTGACCGTGGCCCAGACCTCGTCGGTGGCCGGGTTCTGGACCTCGGTCCGACCCCGGGTCGCGGAGTCGAGCCACTCCCCGTTGATGTAGGCCGGGTAGTGCTTCACCTGGCTGTCGCTCGGATCGTCATCGTCTTGTCTCCCTTTCTGCGTTCGGGTGATGGGGTCGGTTCCAAGCCTGTCTGCGGGATCTCATGGAGTCATGTCCTTGCCTCTGAAACGAGGCGGGCGCTTCTCGATGTAGGCCCGGAAGCCTTCCTCCGCGTCGGGCGTCTCGTACAGCGCGTCCGAGCAGCGGGCCTCCAGTGCCAGCCCGTCTTCGAGCGCCAGGCCGGCACCTTCGCGAATGCTGTGCTTGATGGCAGCGATGGCCTCGCCTGGGCCGTCGGCCAGAGCATGCGAGCGAAGGCCTCGGTCTCGTCGACGAGGCGGTCGGCAGCGAACAGGCGGTCGACCAGGCCCATGGCCAACGCCCCGCCCGGGTCGACACTCTCGCCGGTCGCGATCATCCCTAGTGCACGGCTGGGGCCCACCAGCCGCAGCAGGCGTTGCGTGCCACCGTTGCCGGGCATGAGGCCGAGCTTCACCTCTGGCAGCCCGAGCTGGTACACGCCCTCGGCGGCGAAGCGCAGGTCGCAGGCCAAGGCCAGCTCGAGTCCGCCACCCAAAGCGCTGGCCGTTGATGGCCGCGATGAAGACCTTGCCGCTGCGGGCCATGGCCTTGGCGGTCGAACGAGCCGATGTCGACCAGCCGCTGGTTGGCGGTCACGTCGTTGGCTGCCCCAGGCCTTGATGTCAGCGCCGACCGAGAAGATGGACGGAAGCGCGCTGCGCACGACAACCACGGCGACGTCCGGGTCGTCGTTCGCGCAGTTCGATGGCACCTCGCAGCTGCTCCATCAGGCCGATCTCGTAGGCATTGACCTTGGGACGGTCGAGCGTGATGGTGTCGATCCCGCCCCGGACCGCGTGTGTCACGATAGGAAAGGACCCTTCGGTCATCGCCGGATCTCGCACGCAGGGGACCGGGTCAGCGCAGTGGATGTGGGAGATCGTCCGAGTCGGGACATGGCAGGGTGCTTGATGCTCCGAGTATCAGTATGCTGAACACTTTACATCATGCTGTACGTCCCGGATAGCCCTCCGGGCCGCGGGAAGCGCTCTGCGGCTTGACAA
Organism: uncultured Chloroflexia bacterium; assembly: GCA_963705425.1. Taxonomy (GTDB): domain Bacteria; phylum Chloroflexota; class Limnocylindria; order Limnocylindrales; family CSP1-4; genus JAFMJV01. The sequence goes on from CAVPJO010000002.1 coordinate 138,485, forward strand.
TCGCTTCCATATACCGAATGCTGTACAGCACTGTGAATGAGCCCGAGGGAGAGGGCCTTGCGGCGTGACCATCCAGAGAGGGACCATGTCGAGACTGGGTGACCCCAGCGGAGGAGGACTCGGCGACCACGCAGGCACCACGCAGGTGCCTGGTCACGCACGTCATGAGGTGCTTCGGTGACGGCGGCAACGACTAGCCGCTCGGATATGGCGGCTTCTGCCGGCCGCTTCGTCCGCGAGAAGAACATCGCCGTCATCCTCATCGTCGCGGCCATCATCCTGGCCATCCTGGAGCCCCGGTTCCTCTCGGTCGACAACCTCAACGCCATCTCGCGGCAGATCGTGCCGGTCGGCTTGATCGCCCTGGGCCAGTTCTTCGTCATCACCTCGGCCAACATCGATCTCTCGCTGGGCTACGCCTCCACGTTGTGGGCCATCGTCCTCGGGCGTCATGTTCGGGCTCGAGTACGGCATCCTCGCGGGCCTCATCGTCGTGATCATCGGCTCGATCCTGTTCGGTGCGACGAGTGGCACGCTCGTGGCCAAGCTCAAGCTGCCGGCCTTCATCGTCACCCTGGGCGCGCTGTTCATTGCCAGAGGTCTCGGCGGCCTGGTCATCCCACGCCAGCAGATCTTCCTGATGGACGATTTCTTCAGCTGGGTCGGCGGGCAGCAGTACTTCGGCCTCTATGCCGCCTTCCTCATCATGGTCGGGCTCTACGCGCTCGCCTTCATCGTCTACAACCACACCAGCATCGGCGGCTACATCCTCGGCATCGGCAACAACGAGGAGAACACCCGGCTCGCCGGCGTCAACGTCGATCTCGGTCGAAGATCGGCGTTTTCGCATTTGCCGGCTTCTGTGCCGGGCTCGCCGGCATCGTCATCTCGTCGCGATGGGCTTCGTCCAGCCGGGCATCGACGGCAATGTCTTGCTGCTCGACGCCATCGCCGCCATCGTCATCGGCGGCGCCAACATCAACGGCGGGCGCGGCACCGTCACCGGCACCTTCATGGGTGTCCTGTTCATCGGCATCCTCAACAACAGCATGAGCCTGCTCAACATCGATAACGTCTGGCAGCTCGTGTACAAGGGCGTCGTCATCCTGGCCGCCCTGGTGATCAATTGGCTGCTCTGGGAGTCCCGGAATGAAGCTTCGAAGTAGCGCGCGCCTTTGGCGAGCGCCCGCGGCGAAGCAGTCCGGGAGCTCCAGGTCAGGGAAATGAGTGACCCAGATGAGGTCACCATCAAGGAGGAGCGAACCTTGGTATCGAAGAAGATGCTCGGGATCAGCAGCGCACTCGTGGTGGCCATGGCCGCCGCAGCGGCCCCGGTGGCCGCCCAGGACGCTGACTGGACCGGATTCGGCAACGGCAACGACACACTCGAGATCGTGTTCATCAACGACGGCCACGTGGCTCCGTACCACGTCGCCTGGCTGGGTGGCCTTGAGGACGCCGGCAAGGCGTACAGCGAAGCGTTCGGCAACGTCGAGACCAGCTGGCTCAGCGCCGAAGGCAGCCTCGAGAAGATGATCGAGCAGACCGAGACGACGATCAACGACAACCCCGACGTCATGTTCGTCAACGCCATCAACACCGAGGCATTCGTGCCGTTGATCGCAGAGGCGCAGGCAAAGGGCATCACCTGGATCGCCGTCCACAGCCCGATGGAGGAGGCTGACTACAGCTTCACCCTCGGCGATGATCGCCAATGGCTACCACCAGGGTCTGGCCATGTGCTACCTGCTCGACGATGGCGCCCAGGTCGGCATCATGCTCGGCCAGGCCGGCAACCCGTCCGGCGACGCCCGCCACGCAGGCATCCTCAAGGGCCTCGCCGAGTGCGAGGGCAAGATCGAGATCATCGGTGAGCAGCCCGCAGACTGGGACACCGTCAAGGCCACGTCCATCTCCGAGAACTGGTACACGCAGTACCCCGATCTGGCCGCTATCTCCGGCGTGACCGACGCCTACATGTACCCGTCGATCGCCAACGCCGAGTCCATGGGCCGCGACCACGTCAAGTTCTTCGGCTATGACGGCGACGAGCCGATCCTCCAGCAGATGGTGGACGGCAACGTCATGGCGGACATCCTGCTCAGCGGCACCCGCGAGGGCTGGAACTTCGTCTCGATGGCCACCAACATCGCCATGGGCAACGCGCCCACGGAGCAGGTCTACGACTTCTTCACCCCGCTCGTCCTGACCCAGGAGAACTACGAGGCCGCGCTGGCCGACGGGTTCCCCGAGGACGTGCCGGTCTACTACGTGCACGACGCACTTGACGTCGCCGTCAACGGCTTCAAGGAGTTCGGTCCCGACTCCGTCATGGCGGCGGAGTAACCCTACGGAGCTACCCTCAGGGGCCGCCCCTAACGGCGGCCCCTGAGGAACCACCAACCACTACCAACCACCAGCAAGGCAGACGTACGGACCGCAACGACCGATGACAGCAGTCGACACCCCGATCGAAGAGCAGGGCCTAGCGCAGCGAGTCTTCGCGCAGTACGGCCGCTATCTGCTGCTGTTCGGGTTCATCGTGCTCGCCGCGATCGTCTTCCAGTCCTTGGACGACAACTTCCTCAGCGTCACCAACATCGGCATCATGATGCGGTCGATGGCCGTCCTGCTCCTGTTGAGCCTGGGCATGACCGTGGTCATGATCACGGCCGGCATCGACCTCTCCGTGGGCTCGAACGTGGCCTTTGCCGGCGCCGTGGGCGTCATCGTGCTGGTCGAGACCGGCATCCCGTTCATCGGCTTCGCGGCGGCGCTCATCGCGGGCATGAGCATCGGCTTGCTCAACGGCTTCTTCGTCGGTCGGCTAGGCCTGTCCGCGTTCATGGTCACGCTGGCGACCTTCGCCCTGGCCCGTGGGCTCGCCCTGGTGCTGCTTGATGCCGACTCGATGCGCGTGGACTCCGACCTCTACCTGTGGCTGGGCCGCACGACGCTCGGGCAGGACTTCCCGGTCAGCATCGTGTTCGTCGGCCTGGTCATCGGCGCCGTGGCCTTCGTGATGCATCGCACCACCTTTGGGCGCGACGTGTTCGCCGTCGGCAGCAACCGGACGACCGCCTTCCTGCTCGGCCGGAGCACCATCAGGACCCTCGTGCTCGTCTACGTCCTGTCCGGCCTGATGGCCGGGCTGTCGTCGATCATCACGGTGGGCCGCCTCAACTCGGCTCAGCCGTGGGCCGGTCTCAACATGGAGTTCGACGCCATCACCGCCGTGATCCTGGGCGGCACCAGCCTCTTCGGCGGGCGCGGCACCATCCTGGGCACCGTGCTCGGCGTGATCCTCATCGGCGTCATCGTCAACGGGCTCATCCTCACCGGCACCAACCCCTTCCTGCAGAACTTCATCCGCGGCGCCATCCTCGTCGGCGTCGTCGTCGCGGATGCGCTCGCCAGCCGAGGTCAGAGATCATGACCGAGTCCCCAGCGGTGACCCCTGCGCAGACCGCGCCGGGCAACGGCCGGTCGGTCGAGATGACGGACATCACCAAGTCCTTCTTCGGCACGCATGCGCTGCGCTCGGTGGACTTCAGCTGCCACGCCGGCGAGGTGCACGCGCTCGTCGGGCTCAATGGCGCCGGCAAGTCCACGCTCATGAAGATCCTCGGCGGCGTCTACACGCGTGACGAGGGCGAGGTCGTGGTCGCGGGCAAGTCCGTTCACTTCCACAGCCCGGCCGACGCCGGTCACGCCGGCATCGCCATGATCCACCAGGAGTACTCGCTCATCCCCGAGCTGTCGGTGACGCGCAACATCTTCCTGGGCGCGAGATCAGGCGGGACACACGCCGTTCCTCGACAAGGGGACCATGAACGCCAAGGTCCACGAGCAGCTCGAGCGGTTCGACCTCGACGTCGACCCCCGGCGCCCGGTACGTGAGCTGAACTCCGGCCAGCGGCAGGTCGCGGAGATCGTGCGCGCCCTCATGAGCAATGCCTGGCTGATCGTCATGGACGAGCCCACCTCCGCACTGTCCGAAGAGGACAAGCTCAAGCTGTTCGACTTCATCAACCGTATGAAGGCCGAAGGCATCGCCATCATCTACATCTCGCACCACATGCCCGAGATCTTCGACATCGCCGAACGAGTCACGGTCATGCGTGACGGTGAGGTGGTGCTCAGCGAATCGATCGGCGAGGTAGCCGAGAGCGACGTCATCAACGCCATGACCGGCGACGAGCTGGACCAGTTCGTCAAGCCGGAGAAGCTGGAGCGTGACGAGAAGATCCTCGAGGTCACGAGCCTCACCAAGGATGGCGCTTACAAGGACGTCAGCTTCTCCATCGCCGCCGGCGAGATCGTGGCCATGACCGGCCTGCGCGGCTGCGGCGGGCCGGAGATCGCCCGCGCCATCTTCGGGCTCGACGCGGACTATGAGGGCACCATCGCCTATCACGGCAAGGAGCTCAAACCCGGGTTCGGGCCGCGCTACGCCATCCGCAACGGCATCGGCTACGTGTCGGAGAACCGTGACACCGATGGCATCCTGCCCCCGATGGCCGTGTCGCACAACATCTCGCTGCCGTTCCTCCAGAGGCGCTCTCGCCTCGGTGTCATCGACGAACGGGCCACGGCCCAGATCGTGGACCGGGCCATCGCGCAGACCACGACCAAGTTGACCTCGCCCTCGCAGGAGATCCGTTTCCTGAGCGGCGGCAACAAGCAGAAGGTCTGCTTCTCGCGCTGGCTGGAAGACGACGTCGAGTTGCTCATCCTGCTCGAGCCCACCCGCGGCATCGACGTCCACGCCAAGGCTGACATCTACCGCATCATCGAGGAGATGGCTGAGCGCGGTGCCGGCATCCTCATCATGTCCTACGAAGTGGACGAGGTCATGCTCGTGGCCGACAAGGTGCTGACCCTGTACCAGGGTGACGTCGCCGGGCAGTACACCCGCTCCGAGATGAGCAAGACGCAGCTCCTGGCCGACATGGCCGGTGCCTCCGAGGCTGGCAGCGACGCCGCCTGACGGCATGACGCCCAAGGAGCGGGTCTTCACCACGCTCGCCCACCGGGAGCCCGACCGCGTGCCCATCGATTTCGGCGCGACCATGGAGACCACCGCGCACGTCGACGCCTACGCGCTGCTCAAGGAGCAGCTGGGCATCTGCACCGACCGGGATGTCGGAGTCAAGCACCTGACCGCCCAGTTCGCTGTGGTCGACCGCGAGGTCCAGGAGCACATCGGCGCGGACGTGCGCGGGACCGAGCCACGCACACCGGAGTGGCCCCAGATCGAGGAACGAGGGCAGTACCTCGCGCTCGAGGACGAGTTCGGCATCGGCTGGCAACGACCGCTGTCCGGCGGGCTGTACTTCGACATGTACCACCATCCGCTGGCCGAGGCCAGCATCGATGACATGCGCAGCTACCCGTTCCCCGACCCGCGAGACGCCCGCCGGTTCGAAGGGATGGAGCAACAGGTGCAGGAGCTCTCAGAGGACGGCCGCTACCCGGTCGTCTTCGACAACAGCTTCGGCAACGGCATCTTCCAGATGTGCAACCAGCTCATGGGCTATGACAAGTTCCTGATGGCGCTGGCGCTCCGCGAGGATCGAGCCTTCTTCCTGCTCGACAAGATCCTCGAGATGAAGCTGGCGTTCTGGGATGAAGCGCTTGGTCGCTTCGGAGACCGCGTCGACATCGTCAAGGAGCTCGACGACATGGGCACCCAGCTGGACCTGTTCATCTCACCGGAGATGTATCGCTCGGATATCAAGCCACGTCTCGCCTCGCTGGTGGAGTCGATCAAGGCCAAGGCCCCGCATGTGCGCATGATGATGCACTCCTGCGGTGCCATCCGGAAGGTCATCCCCGACCTCATCGAGGCCGGAGTCGAGATCCTGAACCCGGTGCAGTACACAGCCGCCGGCATGGATCCCGGCGAGTTGAAGCGGGAATTCGGGAGGGACATCACGTTCTGGGGCGGTGGCCTGGAGACGCAGCGGACACTGCCTTCGGGAACCGTCCAGGACGTGGTCGACGAGACCCGGAAGCAGCTCGACATCTTCATGCCAGGCGGCGGCTTCGTCTTCGCCCAGGTCCACGCCATCCAGTGGGGCGTGCCGGTGGAGAACATGCTGGCCATGTGGGAGACCGTCCGGGGATTCGGCACGTATCGAGCGTGAACCCGGGCGGCGCGACACGGCCGCGTGCTGCGCCCTACTGCACCGCCTGTGGCTGGATGACATAGACACCCTCGGCCGCCGCGACCCATACCGTTCCGTCGGCGGCGATGGCCACATCCAGGGGGAAGGTGCCTTCCAGGTAGTGCCTCCAGTCGGTGCCGTCGAAGGCGGTCACACCGTCGAAAGCGAACCAGACGGTCCCATCGGGAGCGACTTCGAGTCCGAACAGGCCGAAGCCGCACATGTCCACATCGTCCGGCGCGAACACGGTCCACGCCCCGTCGGCCAAGCGAGCCAGCGCGGCGCATCCCCCGTCGGCATCATCGGGTCGCACCACCGTCGTCCACAAGGCCCCGTCCGCTCCAGCGGCAAGGACCGACCAGAGAGGAGCCGAGGGTAGCTCGACCCCTTCCCACGCATCCCCGTGCCGCCGCATCAGACCCGTAGATGCCCATGCCGAGGTGCCCACCCAGACATCACCGTCCGGTGTCTTGGTGACCCCGTTGATAGCGGGGACCCCGCGGAAGACCTCGTGCTCGGTCCAGCCGCTGCCATCGAAGCTGGCCAGCGTGGTTTGCCGTTCGTAGCCCTCGTCGTACCAGATGTCCCAGGTCGCCCAGACCGATCCGTCGGGTAGGTCGATGACGAACATGGCCGAAGGATCATCAGCGCCAGGCGGGGCGATCTCGGCCCAGTCCAGCTGGTGTGTCGTCCAGCTGGCGCCGTCGAAGGAGCGGATCTGGGAATCGATGTTCGCCCAGACCGTGCCGTCCGTAGAGACGGCGAGGCCGAATGCCTTGCTGACGACCCCGGACATGCTGTCGTCCCAGTCCGCGGGGTCGTCCCCGACCGGCGCGCCACCCAAGGCCCGGATGCCACCGGGGCCCCAGAGCCAGACCGTGCCGTCGGGCGCGACCTCCACACCCTGATGCCACTCGGGATACTCGGCAGCAGCATCAAGTGGCGCAACCGGGTCGATGACCTTCCAGACCCTGGGCTCGACCGGTTCGAAGGTGATGCCCGCGGCATGCTCGTACGCGGGTAGCTCGTCGTCACCCGCCACCACGGTCCCGATGGTCGACCCGGCCAGCATGGCCAGCGCAACGACGCTGACGGTGACCGCGGGCCACGTGCGCATGTCTGCCTCCCCCTTGGTGTGGCTCCTATCACGCGCCCTGAGGCGCGGGCGTTCAAGGGCCGATGGTCACGACCGCCAAGCTGCCATCGCCGAGACCCCAGGATCGCCGCTGGTCCGTCCGGCTCTTGACCGGCTGACCGCAGCGCGGAGGATGGGCGATGATGCCCTCACCAGCCTCCGATCCGACCGCGGATGCCGAACTCGACGCCCTGCTGCACCAGCTCGAGACGGCCGGCCTCGTCGAGACCTATCGGCGCCTCGATGGCGGGACCTCGTGCCGCCTCACCGATCTGGGTGAACGCGTCGGGTGGATGCTGGCGATGCACGGCGACGACGGTGACCTCGTCCTCGAAGACCTGCTCGGCACAAGCGGCCTGGCCGCCGGTCGGCTTGCACCTGACTCCCCGGCCGAGGAGCAGATCCGCGATAGATCGACGTGAGCGTCCTGCGCGCACCGACGATCGCGCTTCCAGATGGCGGCGTGCGCAGCAGCTGCGCTTGGAATCGATGCCCTCGTCTCCTACGACGGGCGCCGGGCTGCCGCCAGTGAGTGCAGCTTGTCTGGATCGCCGACGAGGTGGATGGCCGTCACGTGGTCGGCCCATATCTCTATCGACAGGGCAGCGACCGGCTCGCCGTCGACGGTCACGACGATTCCCGGTGACCCGTTCAACTCCACGATGCCGGCTTGCTGGCCGTCAACGGAGCGGCCGGCAGCGGCCATGAGGAAGCGGATGACCCTCTCAGCGCCAACCACCGGCAGGAGTGGCGCGCGGACCTTGCCACCGCCATCGGCGATGAGCACCACCTGCGGGGACAGCACATCGACGAGGGCCTCGATATCGCCGTCGGCTGTGGCCGCCAGGAACCGCTCGGTGACGCGACGCTGCGTGGCGGTGTCGACTGCGTAGCGGGGCCGCCGCTGGGCCACGTGTCGTCGCGCCCGATGCGCCAGCTGCCGCACGGCTGGCTCTTGGCGGCCCACGACCTCCGCGATGTCGGCGAACTCGTAGCCGAAGGCCTCGCGCAAGACGAAGACAGCACGCTCAAGCGGACTTAGCGTCTCCAGTACGAGCAGAAGCCCCATCGAGAGCGACTCGGCCAGTTGGGCCCGCTCGGCCGGGTCGCTGGCGGTGACCATGGGCTCGGGCAGCCACGTACCCGCTCGACTCTCCTTGCGCGACTTGCGTCGCCGCAGCCGGTCGATGGCGAGGCGCGTGGCGATCGTGACGAGGAAGGCGCGGGGATCATCCACCTTGTCCGGCTCGACCCTGGACCAGCGCAGCCAGGCGTCCTGCACGACGTCCTCAGCGTCACTCACGCTCCCGAGCACACGGTAGGCGACGCCGACCAGAAGAGCCCGGTTGACCGTGAAGGGATCGACGGCCGGATGAGTGCGTACGTCCTCATCATGCATCGGCGGAGTCTACGGGCAGGATCTCGAAATGAACCGTTCGATAGCGTAGCAACCGGTGCCCCGAGCGGACGAGCAGGCGTTGAAAGACCGGATACTTCGCATCGACGGCGCGAGCGGCCCGCTCGTCTTCGCCCCCGTCGAGGAGGCGGGCTCGACCGTGCAAGGCCGTTCCGGAAGGTGTGCCGCGGACGCTGCTCGGCTTGATCTCCACTCGCGGATCGTGCTGCAGGCGGCGGCACTTCCAAGCCTGTGCGTAGGTGCGGAAGACGAGTCGGTCGCCGAGCACGGCGATGTTCACGGGCGTGGCGACAGGCGTGCCGTCGCGGCGATACGTGGTCAGCTGAACGGTCCATTGTCGGACGAATGGTCGGAGCGATGGCGCGACCGCCTCGCACCGGAGTGCTATCTGCCACATGGTCGTCTCCTGTGTGTGTGGGTCTGACATAGAGACGCAACCGCGTGGCTTGCCGTGACATCCCGGTCCCAGTCGTCGTTCGGGCTTCCACGGCAGCGAGTGTCGTGCGCATGACGACATGCCGCCGTCGGTCCATGCGACGCGACCGCGGCGGCATGCGCCTCAAGCGTGGAGCGGGTCCACGCAACAGATGCGGTGGCACGTTCCAGTCGGTAGGACATCGCCGTCGGGGTGGCGAACGCGGGTCCGCTTGGATGGATCGCACCGGCCAGCGCGGAGGTGGGCCATCCCGGCGAGGGCTAGCCGCAACTGCGCATACTTGATAGATCATGACCCGGTTCCTGGTGCCACTGCCTGCCCCAGTCGAGCGCGCGCTCCTGTCCGCCCACGTCGCCTGGAGCGAAGCGAGCGCGGCACACGACTGGGATCTCGGTTTCGCGACGATGAAGGCGCTCTACTACCAGATGCTCCGCGCCCAACCCGAGGGTGCCCGCTTCCACAAGGGCCTCCCCTTGCAGCACATGGGACAGGCGATCATCTCCGGTGGCGGTGGCTCCATGGAAGACGCGCTGCAGTTCACCACCATGGCCTTCCTGGAAGACGCGCTCAGCCACGGGGATGAGAACCCTGGTGAGCTTGACGAGCTCGCCGAGGCTGCTGCACAGAACCTCGTGTATGTCTTCAGCGTGCCGGGGCCCATGCTCGTCAAGACGGCCCTCGCGGCACGGGCCCTGCAGGATTCGCCCCAGCTGGTGACCAACCCGCGTGAGCTCCTGCGCAGGTCACCGGTAACCCAGCTCCTGCTCAGCGCCCAGCTCGATGGCCGTCTCCCGGGCCAGATGCACTCGGCCTGGGAGCGACGTGTGTTCCTGGGTGGCTCCTATTCCAGGCCCTACCTCGACCGGCTCAAGAGCATTCGGGACGGGATCGAGGACCTCGGCTGGGATGGAGTCATCGCCCTCGACTTCGCGGTGCCGGGCGAGATGTCATGGGCGACCCACGCGATGATGCTGCTTCACGAGTGCAGCGCGGCACTGTTCGACATGTCCGTGGGCGGCGGCCACGAGGCCGAGTTCGTGGCCACACCGACCTACCGCATCCCCGAGGGCCGCATCCTTCTGGTCGTGGACTCCAAGGCCCCGCCTGAGCGCCGGGTCTCCGGGGCCACTCGCGACGACTGGGAGGCACGTGGGCTCAGGCCCGTGCCATACGAGGCGACCGGGGACCTGCTGGTCGCGGTACGCGGCTTCCTCGAGGCTCTACCTACGGCGAGCCGCAGGCGCACCTGACCCGCGACCGGCGCACCGTCACGACGACGGTGGCCCGACCTGCTCCTGGAGGTCGAGGATCGGTTGCTGGTTGACCTCGAGGAAACCGTCACGCGGCCGGTCGAGGTCGACCACGAGGGTGATGACCGCGCCCAGGACGACGATCATGACGATGGCCGTGAGCGGGCTGCGCCGGCCGGTCAGGCCCGCGCCATAGCCGACCATGCCCAGCGTCAAAGCGGAGCCCACGATGAGCAGGAGCAGGACCGTCTCGGGCACCCGGGCGTAAAGGCCGGCCGGTGATCCGAGTCTCGTTCAAGTCGATGGTCTCGTTCAACGACTCGATGTAGAGGGCCAGGACGTCCGATGAGGCAGTGCGAGCCAGGTCCTCCGCGATCGACCACAGCTCTACCTGGATCTCGGCCGAGCGCACCAGGTTCGCGACGACGACCGCGTCATCGTTGACCGCGATGCGCAGCGGGACATACTCGCGGAGCAGCTCCTGAGACTGGCTCGAGGCCGGCTCGGGCAGGTAGCCGGCCCGCAGGTAGGTCGTGCCCATCGAGTTGGCCTCGCTCAACACCAGCCCGCGACGCGTGTCGAAGCGATCGGAGGCCATGCCCATGGTGATCGCCAGCAGGAAGGCCATGAGCGCGAAGAGCGAACCTACGATCATGCCCGTAGGGCCCTCCTGCTCCTCGGGCGTGCGTCCCTGCCACCAGCGACCGATGCGGAAGCCGATCTCGTAGACGATGAGCCCGATGACGGCGAACGCTACGAACACGCCGCCGATGGGCAGGGAGTCGAGCCACTCCTGGAAACGCATCAACCTCACCCGCTAGACAGGTCGCGAGTCCGGGCGACCGATATGCGCAGCATACCGGCACAGCCGCCCCTGACCGAGGACGGTTCGCCAGCCGCGAAGGTCAGCCCGTCGGTTCGATGAGCATCGGCTTGGCCGTGATCGAGGCCAGGCCCGGCGCTCCCTCGACGAGGCTGGCACTCCGCATCGCCAACAGGTCGGTGATATCGTCGGGGAGCATGGGGCGCGCGAAGTGGAAGCCCTGGGCTACCTCGCAGCCCATGCGTTGCAGCGCGGCCGCCTGGGCCGACAGCTCGACGCCCTCGGCCACCGTATCGAGCTCCAGGGTCTGACCGATGGACACGATCACCCGGGCGAGTGCGAACGCCTGTCCCCCGCCGACGATCCCATCGACGAACGACTTGTCTACCTTGAGGACGTCCACGGGCAGGCGGCGCAGGTAGCTCAGAGACGAGTAGCCCGTCCCGAAGTCGTCGATGGCCAGGCGGACGCCGACGGCCTTCAGGCTCTTGAGCCGATCCAAGGCTGCCTCCGAGTCCTCCATGATGGTGGACTCGGTGATCTCCAGGATCAGGGACTGCGCCGGTAGGCTCGCCTTGGTGAGCGCGTCGACGACCGAGTCACACAAGCCCGGATCGCGGAACTGGCGAGCCGAGACGTTCACGCTCATGGTCGGCGCACGTCCCTCGGGCCCGGTGTCCTGCCAGGCGCTGGCTTGCTGGCACGCCTGCTCGAGGACCAGCCGTCCGATGGCGATGATCTGGCCGTTCTCCTCAGCCTCGGAGATGAACTCGCCGGGCAGGACCAGGCCGCGGCTGGGGTGGTTCCAGCGGACGAGCGCCTCGAAGCCCAGGATCGACTCATCCCGGAGGCGCACCACGGGCTGATAGTGGACGGCGAACTCCCCCAGCTCCAGCGCCTTGCGCATCTCGCCGGCCAGTTCGAGGCGCCGCACGACCGCCTCCTGCATCACCGGAGCGAAGGTCTCATGGCGGCCCTTGCCGTGACGCTTGGCGGAGTACATGGCGCCGTCGGCGTTGCGCATGACCTCAGCCACGCTCTCACCCTTGCCGGTCGGGCTGGCGATGCCGATGCTGGCACCGATGACGATCTCCCGGTCGGCGATGGCGATGGGCGCTTCGAGGGCCGCCAGGATGCGCTCGGCCGCGTTCTGGGCGGCCTCGGTGTCGGTCAGGTCTTCGAGCAGGATCGCGAACTCGTCACCACCCAGCCGCGCCGCTGTATCCATGGGCCGCACGCTGGCACGGACGATCTTGGCCACGGCCACGAGCAACTCGTCGCCGGCTTCGTGCCCGATGCCGTCATTGATGGTCTTGAATTCGTCAAGGTCCATGAAGAGCACGGCGAGTGATTCGCGGCGCCGGTCGGCTCGGTCCAGCGCATGCCCCAGGCGATCGGCGAACAGCGCTCGATTGGGAAGCCCGGTCAGTGGGTCGTGGAAGGCCTGGTGCTGGAGCTGCTCTTCGAGCGCCTTGCGGTCGGTGACGTCGGTGAGGAAGCCGGTCCATCGCAGGGACGGGCCATCACCGGCGTCGAACATGGAAGCCTCGTCGCGCACCCAGCGAACCTGACCCGTGGCGTCGATCATGCGGTACTCGATCGCACTGGACCTTCGCCCCGGAGACCGTTGGTCCTTCTTCCAGTGAGCGACCACCGACTCCCGGTCATCGGCATGGATGCGGCTCACCCGGAACTCCGGGTCGTCAATCCAGGCCTCAACCGGGAAGCCAAGCAGCTCCTCGGCACGTGGGCTGACGTACTCGCACACCCTATCGGGGCCGGGATCCGCGGTGTAGACGATGGCCGGCACGTGCTCGACCAGTGCCCGGTACTTGGTGGCGCTGACCCGGAGCGCCTCGACGCCCTGGTCCCTGAGCTGGATGTGGATCCAGGGGATCGTGGCGATGCCCAGTAGATAGATGAAGGAGTAGGCTACGTCCGTCAGTTTCAGCCCGAAACCGGAGGTGATGGCCACCGGGACCAGGATGGCGCCACAGGCCACCATCAGCAGCGCGGCCCTGAAGCCGTGGAGCGTCGTATGACCCGCCACGACCAGCGCGAACAACAGGCTGATCTGGTGGTAGTAGTCGCCCATCAGCCAGCCCAGCAGGGCGATGACCAGCGCATCGGCAACGACCGCGACCGGGACGAGCGGGCTCCCGGCGGGGACGATGAGCAGCGACCACGAGATCACACAGACCGCGACCAGGACGGCCAGGCAGAACGGCAGCCACAGCTCGGTCGGAACACCGGCGATGACCAGTGCCGGAAGGAAGATGGCGACCGAGAAGCCGGCGATGATGCTGACGATGCGCAGGCTGCGTCTGCGCATCGCCCGATCGTCGTAGACGATGTTCTCGGCGGGCAAGATGAAGCTCTCGAGGTTCGCCATGAACGTGCCGAGGCGTGGCGGGAGGAACTTCAGCCGAGCAGCGACCCGCGGCTGCTCAAAGCTCGCCGTGCTCACCTGGCGACCCGAGTGATCGGTGCCGGCGGCGATGTTTCCCGGGTCCCTGACCTATGGGCCACGCCCGGGAGAAGATGGTTCTCCACAGGACCGATGGTAGAAGCCAGAGGGCCCTTCGAAGACGGCTCGCTGGTACGGTCCGGAAAAGGTCGTCGGTACGGTCTCCAGACGACAGCAGACCTCGCCAGGACACACAGCACGGGGTCTGACCGCACCAGGCAAGCGGCGGTGTTCGACAGGATCTTCGACGACCCCACGGATCGCAGCCGACGCGCCGACGCCCTACGGGCAGGTGGCGAAGGCGCTGGTGTCAGTGATGGCTGGAACAGCCGCCAGCGGGTTCGCGTAGGCCGTCGTCTGGTCGGAAACGGTGTCGGTCACGGTGAGTTCGAACTCCACGTCCGTAGCGCTGGCCGCAAACACCCAGAAGTGGTCGTTGGATGAGCAACCGTCAAGCAGCTTGACCAGCAGCTCCGCGTCGCCGACATCGAAGGAGTACCCGTCTGCGTCGTCATCGCCCGCCATGGCATCAAGGGACCGCGCCAGCGTCCGCTCGACGCCAGAGTTGTCCCGCCATGCGACCTCGACCTCGAACCGACCACCTTCGGAGGGCAAGGGCTCGGACCCAGGTGTGCCGACCATGGCCGCCCAGAACGGGACGAGCTGACCGCGATCGCGCTTGCGTGGTAGGCGCGCAACGCCTCGTAGGCCATGACCGGTCCCAGGTCGGAGCCACCGATGCCGATGTTGACGACGGCCCTGATGGGTCGACTGGTGTGCCCGGTCCAGGTGCCGGCACGGACCGCATCGGCGAAGACGGCCATGCGGTCCAGCACGGCATGGACGTCCGGGATCACGTCCACACCATCGACCACGAGGTGTGCGTCCCGGGGTGCACGCAGGGCCGTGTGCAACACGGCGCGATCCTCGGTGACGTTTGATGCGATCACCTCGGAGCATCGCGTCGCGGTTTTCGCGGAGCCGGGACTCCTCCGCGAGTTCGACGAGGAGGCCGATGGTCTCGTCGGTCAGGCGGTTCCTGGAATAGTCCAGGAAGAGGCCCGCACCCTCCCTGGTCATGCGCTCGCCACGGGTCGGATCGGCAGCGAAGAGGTCGCGCAGGTGCTCGCTGCCCACCACCGCGTGATGGCGCTCAAGGGCCAGCCACGCGGTGCGACTGCGCAATGGCTTTGCAGCCATGCTCCCAGCCTCGCTCATGACGCGCTCACGAGCTCGCGGCTCTTGGCCTCAAGGCGCTCCAGCAACTGAGCCCACGACTTGACGAAGGCGTCGGCCCCGTCGTCCTGGAGGCGCTGGCCAAGGGCCCCGACATCGACGCCCGCGGCGCCGAATGACTCCAGCACCCGCTTCGAATGTCCGCCATCCGCCGGCAGCAGCCCATCGAGCGAGCCGTGGTCGGCAAACGCCAGGAGCGTGCCCTCGGGCATGGTGTTGACGGTGTGCGGAGCGGCCAGCCCGGTGATGTAGAGCACGTCCGACGCCTCGGGGTCCTTGGTGCCGGTGCTCGCGAAGAGCAGCCGCTGCGGACGTGCTCCTTCATTGGCGAGGCGCTGCCAGCGGTCGCTCTCGAGGAGCTCCCGGTAGGCCGCGTACGTGCTGGCTCCGACGGCCAGACCGAGCTTGTTGCGAAGCGCCACCGGGACATCGCCGGGCACCGCTGCGTCCCAGCGGCTCATGAAGACGGAGGCGACCGAGGCGACCGAGGCGTCCAGACCGGCATCGACGCGTCGCTCCAGCCCTCGCAGATAGGCCTCCGCCTGCGCACGGTAGTGGTCAGCGGTGAAGAGCAGGGTCACGTTGACCGGCACGCCAACGAAGATGGCCTCCTCGACGGCGGGCAATCCCTCAGGGGTTCCGGGGATCTTGATGTAGAGGTTGGGGCGCTCGGCCAGCTCGTGGAGGCCGATGGCCTGGGCCACCGTAGCCTCGGCATCGCGGGCAAGCAGCGGTGAGACCTCCAGGGAGACCCAGCCGTCGACCCCGGAAGTGCGCTGATGGGTCGGGCCGAATGCAGCCGCGGCCTGTCGCAGGTCGTTGAGTGCCAGGTCGAAGAAGAGGTCCTCCCCCTCCAGGCCGGCGTCCAGGCCGCGGCGGATGGGCTCGTCATAGGCATCGCTGCCGCTGATCGCTTTCTCGAAGATGGTGGGATTGGACGTCAGACCCGTCACCGACAGCTCCGCGATGTAGCGGCGCAGCGTGCCGGTGGAAAGCAGGTCTCTGGTGATGTTGTCCAGCCAGAGGCTCTGTCCGGCACGGTTCAGGGCTGTCGTCGGGTTCACGGTCGGCTCTTCGGTATTCATGGTCGGTCCTCCTGGAGGGTGGCTAGGTCGAGGTCGAGGATGTCAGTGATCGCGTCGATGGTCCGGTCGGCATCCGCGAATCTGGCGTGCTCCTCTGCGTGAGCGTGCTTGCCCTGGCAGACGTGGAGCGTGGTCACCCTGTCGCCCAGTCGGTCGCGGACGGCCGCCAGGATGCGGGGTTTGCACGCACCGTGCAGGGAGGTGTTCAGCTCGTGAGCTGAGGCAAAGTCTCGCCCGAATGGCTTCTCGACCACGACACGTACGCCGCGATGCAGCCCGGCCCCCGTCAATCCACCGATGAACCAGGTGATAGAGCGCTGGATGGAGCTTCTTGCGTGCGAGGTCGCCCGTGGCGCCGAAGACGACGAGAACGTTTGCCAGCTCACTCGCGTCCTGTCGTCCGATCGATGTGGTCATCGATGCAGTCTCGCTCACTCCGGCCGTGCGTCAGTGCGCCAGCGTACAGGCGACACTCGCACAGGACAGCGTTGAACCGGCCGCAGCAGGGCGAACCGTATGTGATGCGTTCGGCGAGATCGGTATCGTCGATCGCAGCGGCCAGGACCTCTACCTCGAGGCGCTCGAGCACGTGGTCACCTGTCGCAACGCGCGTGACGAGTCCCTGCAACTGGCCAGCCGCGACCCCAGCTGGCCGTTCGCCTCGCGAGCTGGCGGAGCTCATCGGGACACGACGTGAGTCGGTGATGGCCCTGAACACGATGGAGCGCGATGCGTTCATCCGCGTCGAGGTGGAGGGGTCGCCGTGATCGACATCGATGCGCTGCGCGCCATCGCTGAGGCCCGACCCGCACCCGCTGGCCGCCCGTGCGCCGTAGGCATCCGGGTCAGGAATGCGTGGTGGGTGTGTCGTGAGTGTATGGTGACTCGACCGCCGGGGGGCGCATCGAGGTCCCACCCATGCCCAAGCCCACCATCGAGCAGCTGCGTGAACGCGTCAGCGGCTCGGTCATCACCCCGACCGATGATGGCTACGACGACGCACGAGCCGTCTACAACGCCATGATCGACCGTCGGCCGGCGGCGATCGTCAGTGCCCAGGATGCTGGTGATGTCGCGGCTGCGGTCGACTACGCGAGAGAGCACCAACTGCCCCTGGCCATCCGCGGCGGCGGCCATAGCGTGCCTGGCTTCGGAACCGTCGACGATGGAGTCGTCGCCGACCTGTCCGGGATGCGGGGCGTCAGCGTGGACCCCGCAAAGCGCACCGCGCGGGTGCAGGGTGGAGCCACCTGGGGCGACTTCAACACCGCGACCCACGAGCACAGCCTGGCCACCACGGGCGGCATCATCTCGACCACGGGAGTGGCCGGCCTGACGCTCGGCGGCGGCATCGGCTATCTCACTCGCGGCCACGGACTGGCCTGTGACAACCTCATCGGTGCCGAGGTCGTGACCGCGGATGGCCGGACCGTCGTGGCCAACGCCAACGAGAACGCCGACCTGTTGTGGGCACTCAAGGGCGGCTCCGGCAACTTCGGGGTAGCGACCTCGCTCGAGTTCGAGGTCCACCCGCTCAAGGACGTCTACGGCGGCCCGATGTTCTTCGAGCTCGAGCACGCCCGCGACCTGCTGGAGTGGTATCGCGACTACATCGTCGATGCACCCGAGCAGTTCGGCGGCTTCCCGGCCTTCCAGATCGCCCCACCTCTGCCGTTCATCCCCGAGGACCGACACGGCGACCCGTTCGTCATCTTCGTGGCCTGCTGGGCCGGTCCCCTCGACGAGGGCGAGGCCATCGTGGAGCAAGATCAAGGCCGTGGCGCCGGTCGTCGCCGAGCACGTGGGGCCCATGCCCTATCCGGCCATCAACAGTGCCTTCGATGGGTTGGTGCCAGCCGGTCTGCAGCACTACTGGAAGGCCAACTTCGTGCGCGAGCTCAGCGATGCGGCCATCGACGCGCATCTCGAGCATGGCCCCAAGGTGCCGGCCGTCAACTCCACGGTGCACATCTACCCCATCAACGGCGCGGCGCACCGCTTCGGCCCCGACGATGCGGCCTTCGGCCATCGAGAGGCGGACTTCGCACCGGTCATCGCGGGCATGTGGCCGGACCCCGCCGACAACGAGGCCAACATCGGCTGGGTCAAGGACTACTACGCCGCCACCGCGCCACTCTCAGAGGAAGGCGCCTACGTCAACTTCGCGGCGTCGGATGACCAGGACCGCGTCCAGGCCAACTACGGCGTCAACTACGACCGGCTGGTGGAGGTCAAGCGCCGGTACGATCCCGACAACCTCTTCCGCATCAATCAGAACATCAAGCCCTGACGGAACGCCGTCCGGGACGGGGCATGTAGAGGTCCACGCAGCGCCCGCCCGATACGGTCTCATCCATGACTGCAGCGGTGCCACGGGCGCGTCTCGGTGAACCAGCCGACACGGGTCGCTGGCGCCAGGTCGCGGTCATCAGCGTCGCGGAGCTTCTGGCACTCGCCCCCTGGTTCGGAGCCTCGGCCGTGGCGCCGAACCTCGTGGAGTCGTGGGCGCTGGGCGGGCTGGATCTGCCCATCCTCACCGTCGCGGTTCAGCTCGGCTTCGTCGCAGGAGCCCTCCTGCTGGCCTTGACGGGCGCCGCAGATGCCCTGTCAGCCACGCGCCTGTTCTTCCTCGGCGCGACCCTGGCGGCGCTGGCGAACCTTGGCTTCGCGCTGGCCGGCGACTACCTCGGTGCGATACCGTTTCGTGCCCTGACGGGCTTCGCGCTCGCGGCTGTCTATCCGGTGGGCATCAAGCTCATCGTGGGCTGGTTCAAGCGTGACCGCGGGCTGGCCATCGGCACGCTCATCGGCGCGCTGACCGTGGGTTCGGCACTGCCCTACCTCTTCCGTGCCGCGGGCTCCGTGGCGGCACTCGACTGGCGGGTCGTCGTGGCCGTCTCCAGCGTCTCGGCGTTGGCTGGTGGCTTGCTCGTGCTGGTCGCCGCACGCGACGGACCATACGACGAGCGCTCTGCCGGGCTCAGTCTCCAGTCAGCGCGGCGAGCCTTCAGCGACCGGGCAGTGCGGCTCGCCAACGTGGGCTACCTCGGGCACATGTGGGAGCTCTACGCGATGTGGACATGGATCCCGGTGTTCCTGCTGGCCAGTTTCGCGGCGGCCGGAGTCGAGGATCCAGCGGTCGCCAGCGTCGTCGCGTTCCTGGTGGTCGCCGTCGGCGGTCTGGGTTGTGTCGGCGCCGGGTTGCTTGCAGACCGTGTCGGGCGCACCACGCTGACCATCACGGCGATGGCCATCAGCGGCTCTGCCGCCGTGGTTACCGCGCTGGCCTTCGGGGCGGATCCCCTGGCGACCACCATCGTCGCCTTGGTCTGGGGCGTGACCGTCGTAGCCGACTCAGCGCAGTTCTCAGCGGCCGTCACCGAGCTGACACCGCCGGGCACGACGGGCACGGCCCTGACCCTGCAGACCGCGGCAGGCTTCACGCTCACCGGGGTGACCATCTTGCTGGTCGGCGCGCTGGGAAGCCTCGGAGGTGACGCCTGGAGGTTCGCCTTCGTGACCCTGGCGCTGGGCCCTGCGGTCGGCATCGTGGCGATGTGGCGACTCCGACGACGACCCGAGTCGATGCGCATGGCAGGCGGCCACCGCTAGCGTCGATGGGCCGCCGGCCGCGCTGAATGAACGACGCCTCCGAAGGGGTGTTGCATTCTGTCACCAGGTCGCTCACGGGCCTTTCAAAGGTGTGTAGTCCGGAACGGTCTGGTGGGACTAGTCTCTGTTGTCATGGGCGAGGCCGACTGGTGGCTCTGTGACGGATGTCAGAGCCTCAACAACCTCTCGGCACGAAAGTGCTATTCGTGCCGCAGACACAAGCCGAGATCCGCTGCCCGAGCGAGTGAACTCCTGGGCTACGTACCGGTCGTCTCCTGGGACGGCAGGGTCTCGTTCCAGGGAGTCGAGCGCTCCGAATCGGTCGCAGCGGAGCCCGGCCCGCTGCGGCCCCCGCCATTGCGCGACCCGGTCAGGCGCGACACGCTCGCGGTCGCACCCCGACCGCCCGACGGGGCGCGAATCACGTACCAGCTCGCGGGGGCGTCCGCACCGCCGCCCGCTGGCCCAGCCCGGCCGACAGCGAGAGACTCACGCCCACTGGTAGGGGTGGGACCAGGCCCGGCTCCAACGCCGAGCGAATCATCCCGTTCCGTGCCTCTGCGTCCGGTCAACGGTCGGTCCCAACAGTGGCCCCATTGGCGCGATCTTCTCGATGGACCACGGCCGGAAGGCCAACGTCTGAGGGCCGCATACGCAGCGGACGCCAACGCGCCGTCCGAGACCGCTCGAGCCACCGCGCAGAGCGGGGCGCTCAGCCAGGCGATGCGGGGCGCGCGCGAGGGCGGCACGGAGCGATCGCGCCCGTTCGTCCCCTGGCCCCCATCCGATCGACCGGCGGCGCGATCCGAGTCCTGACCCTGGCCGGTCGACTCCGACCAAGCAGCATCGCGGTCTGACGCAGCGAAGCCGTTACGTCCCGCTGCGAGCATCCACGGCGATAGACTCGTGCTGTGAGGTTCGAGAGCGAAGAGGATCTCTACGCCCCGGTGAAGGCCTTCTTCGAGGGCCAGGGCTATGAGGTGAAGTCCGAGGTGCGCGGTTGTGACCTCGTCGCTCGACGCGCCGAAGAGCCACCGGTGATCGTCGAGCTGAAGACCGGCTTCACGCTGCCGCTGGTCCTTCAGGGCATCGATCGGCTGGCTCTCTCAGACCACGTCTACCTGGCCGTCGCGGTAGCTGATCGACCTGCCTCGAACTCGCTCTGGCGGCGCGAGCGCCGGGGCATCCTGAGGCTTTGCCGGCGCCTCGGCCTGGGTTTGCTCGCCATCCACGAACCGAATGGCCAGATCCCGCCGTTGGTAGAGCCACTGCTCGACCCCCTGCCCTATCGGCCACGTGCGAACAGGAAACGCCAGGGACTGTTGCTCAAGGAGTTCGCTCATCGCGTCGGCGACCCGAACACCGGGGGCATGACGCGCCGGCCGATCGTCACCGCCTACCGGCAGGCGGCGCTGCGCTGTGCGGCGCACCTAGGACGGCACGGAGCCACCAAGGCGGCCGAGGTCGCCCGGGCCACGATGGTCTCGCGGGCAGCACGAATCATGCAGGACGACGTCTACGGCTGGTTCGAGCGGGTCGAACGCGGCATCTACGCCCTCTCGCCGAAGGGCGCGATGGCACTCCGGACCTATGCCGACATCCTGCCCAGCCTGACCGGCTCCGCGAGGGCCGGAGACGGGGATCTCCCGACGTAGCGGATCACGGAGCCGTTTCCCGGATGGTCAGGCTATTCCGACTCGACCGGCGACTCCGGCTCGACCTCCACGATCGGATCCGACTCGACGATCAACCATCCGAACTGGGTGTCGGTGCTGCGAGGCTGCGACATGCGGATGATGAAGAGGTCCCTCCTCTCCCCCCTGACCAGCCAGTAGCTCCGGTCACGGAGGTTCTCATAGGGCGTGGCCACGATGACGGTGCCTGGCCCGATGTCCACGCCAGGGTCGATCACGATCGCTCGGCGCCCAGTCGGGATGGAGGCGATGCCACTGGCCTGGTCGACTTCCGGTCCCGCTGGGCCCTCTGGCCCCTGCGGTCCGGGCTCGCCCTGCGGTCCGGGCTCTCCCTGCGGACCGGGCTCGCCTGGTGCACCATCGGCGCCGGGCTCGCCTTGCGGTCCGGGCTCTCCCTGCGGGCCAGCTTCACCCTGTGGACCGGGCTCGCCTGGCGACCCTGCGTCGCCCTGCGGGCCAGCTTCACCCTGTGGACCGGGCTCGCCTGGCGACCCTGCGTCGCCCTGCGGGCCAGCTTCACCCTGTGGACCGGGCTCGCCCGGCGACCCTGCGTCGCCCTGCGGGCCAGCTTCACCCTGTGGACCGGGCTCGCCTGGCGACCCTGCGTCGCCCTGTGGACCGGGTTCGCCTGGCGACCCTGCATCGCCCTTGGGGCCAGGCTCGCCGGCTGCGCCGGCGGGACCCTCCGCGCCTGGAGCGCCATCGGCGCCATCCGCACCGGAAGGACCCTTGGGCCCGGGTTCGCCGGCCTCACCCTTGGGCCCGGCCTCGCCCTGGGGGCCGGACACGCCCTGGGGACCGGCTGCACCTACGGGCCCTTCAGCGTTCCAGGCGATGAGTGTATCGGTACTGGCGCAGTGGTCAGCGGGAGCTTCGCCCACGCCGACATCGATGAGCAGCATGTCGGCGGTGATGCAGCCGTAGTACTCGTCGGTTGCTGCCGTGGCCGCGGTCGCCATCAGGCCTGTCGCCAACAGCGCAGCGACCGCCACCGCCAGCGGCCGGGAGCGAGATCGGGCCGACGCTCGCAGAAGTGGATGCCCCATGGAGCCCTCCTTCGTCGTTCTTCTGGACGACGTCATGGGAGGTCGGGACTGGCGCGGGGTTGGATCGCCGCGACCTGGTACTGGCCCAGCGCGGCCCTTCCTTGCGCCCTCGATGACCTCCGTGCTCTGGAGGCGATCACCCACATCGGCTGCCCGCCTCTCCATCTTGAGGGCACCGTAGCACCCTGACTGGGCTCTGGCGCCACGACCTTGCGTGGCGACCGGCCAGCCGAGACCCGGTTGGCGAGGCTCCACGCGGCGCCGCACGGTCTCCAACGCCTCTACGGCGTGCCGGACTCGGCGACGTCCGAGTCGGGAGCGCCGCCCGCACCGTCTCCGCCCGCCAACGCGCCTTCGACGACCGCGCGCATGGCCGGCCATAGCTGCTGCGCGTAGGTGGCTGTGAGATGGCTCTCGTTGCGCCACATCAGCGTGGATCCGCTGACGACCGGGCACGGATCGTAGGGACACACGACATCAGTGAGATCGGCGAACATCGCGCCGGTCGCGGCCGCGGTCGCACGCTCGGCCGCGTCGTGCTCGGGCAGCAGCGCCTGACCCCGGCGGGTGGTGCAATCCGAGATCGATCACGCCGGCCTGGCCGAGGCAGGAGACGGGGTTCTTGCGCAGGTTCGGCGTGTCCGCGAGAACGAGCGCCTGCGTCTCGACCGGCAGCGCCTCGATGACCCGGGCCAGGCCCTCTTGCCAGATCGGCTCTTTCGTCTCTCCATAGACACGCTCTCCACCCTCGTCCACGACGGGATAGCGGCCGGCGTTGGAGATGATGACCACGTCGTGGGGATTGGCCGAGAGCCAGTCGAGTGCGTTCTGGCGCCAGCGGCGACACGGCTCGGCAGCGTCGTCGAAGGCCGCTCCCGAGAAGGCCACGTCCACCGACGGACAGGCCGTCTTGGTCAGGCTGGTCACGCGCCAGTCCGACCGCGTGGCAGCCTTGGTCAGCGCGGGCAACCACTGCAGCGCGTGGGAATCCCCAAAGAGCGCCACGCTGACCGCGCCGTTCTCCAGCCCGAAGACACACGGCTGGATGACCGCTGACTCGGCACTGGTATGGCAGCCGTTGGAGTAGGACTCGGGCACGTCCCAGAACGCTTCCGACGGGTCGGGCGTGAGGTCCCTGGGAACCGGTCGCGTGTCCTGCTCGGCGGCGTTCGGCTTGCCGTTGCCGTTGAAGTCCTCGGCGCCATCGCGCCTGCCGTCAGCGTCGGTGTCCGGGTCCGCCGGGTTGGTCTTGAAGCGCTGCTCGCCGAGGTTGGAGAGGCGATCGCCATCCTCGTCCTCAAGGCCATCCCAGATGCCGTCGTGGTCGGTGTCGCGCTTGGCCGGATCGGTGATCCCCCAGCGTTCCTCGAAGCGATCCCAGAGCCCGTCGCCGTCTGTGTCGCCTCCCGCTGCCGCCGCCATGGACCCGAGTAGCAGCGCACCGACAAGGGCAGACAGAGCGGCGAGACCGACCAGCGAGAGCGTGCGGGCTGCGAGCGTAGAGTAGGCCATCATGAGCGTGTCCAGGCGGCGAGCGATGCTGTGGCGTATCGACCAGCATCGTACTCAAAGCACGGGGGTGGGGGAATGGCCACCCGGCGCCGTTGGTAAGGTCGGGCCATGTTCCCCGAACCGACCCGGGAGGACTCTGCATAGGATGGCAAGGAGACCAGGTGCACGTAGCCATCATCGGCGGCGGCGTGATCGGGCTGACAAGTGCGTACCAGCTGGCTCGCGACGGGGCAGAGGTCACGTTGATCGATGCGCGAGCCACGGGGCGCGGGGCTTCCGAGCTGAATGCCGGGTGGGTCTGCCCAGCTGACGCGGCCCCGGTGCCGGCCCCCGGGATGGTGAGCCAAGCCCTCCGCTGGATGCTCCGGTCCGACAGTCCGCTCTACATTCGACCATCGTTGGACCCGTCCTTCCTCTCGTTCATGTTCCGCATGTGGCGACACTGCAACGCCGCGGATCACCGGGCAGGCACCGCGGCTCTGCTCGAGCTGACCACGGGCGCGATGGAGCGGCTCGATGGCTACCAAGCAGACGGCATCGATTTCGAGATGCACGCCGACGGCCTGCTCATGGTCTTCCTCTCGGCGCGGAAGCTGGACGAACATGGCGCGAACCTTGACCTCGTGGCCTCGTACGGGCTGCCGCCGACCGTGCTCATCGGGGACTCCGTCCGCGCGCAAGAGCCGGCGCTCGGCGAGGCCGTCATTGGCGGGATCCGCTTCCCCGCAGAACGCCACCTCGATCCGGCGGCGCTGGCCCGCGGGCTGCACCGACGCTGCCTCGAGCTCGGCGTGGAGATCGTCGAGCATGCCGTGGTGGACGGGGTCGAGTGGCGAGGGACGCGGGCGACGGCTGTCTCCGCGGGCACCAGGCGTTTCGCGGCTGAGGCATTCCTGCTCGCAGCGGGCACCTGGTCGGGGCCGCTTTCGAAGCTGTTCGGCGTGGGCCTCCCGGTCCGGCCGGGCAAGGGCTACAGCGTGGACGTACCGGCGCTCGGTCTGCGCAGCCCCGTGTACCTGTCCGAGGCGAGGGTGGCCGTGACGCCGCTGGACACGAAGCTGCGACTGGCCGGGACCATGGAGTTCGGCGGGTTCGACGAACGGGTCGACCGCGCTCGGGTCGGCGCGATCAGGCGCGCGCCGCGGGCCTACTTCCGGGACTGGTCGATGACCGTGGAGCCGCAGTTCGGTGCGGCGATGCGGCCCATGACGCCTGATGGCCTGCCCATCATCGGCCACCTGGGCGGGCTACCCAACGTCTATGTCTCCACGGGACACGCGATGCTGGGACTCACCCTGGCGCCCAGCACCGCCGCCGCCATCGCCGAGCTGATGCTCGCAGGCCACCGCAGCCCGGTGCTGGAACCCTTCTCAGCCGATCGGTTCTAGCGGCCGTCCGGAGCCCGGCGCAGGCACCGGCCAAGGACATCTGCTCGAACATGACGAGGCGCGGAAGGCTACTCCCTGGAGGCTTGGGCCAGCTCCTCCATGCGCCGCGCGGAGTATGCCGGTCCCTCCTCGCGGGTCAGCTGTCCGAGGACATCCATGGGCAGCTCGTTGAGGATGGCGTGGTTGCTGTTGAAGAGCAGGTGCTCATCGACCGCCAGGCCGAAGTCAGAACCTTCCTTGACCGCCTGGTAGAGGTTGCGCGGCGCGATCGAGTCGCCGACGTTGATGACGGGCACGCCAGCCGCCCTCAGCTCGTCGAAGAGACCCATCACCGGCCGGGTGTGACAGGTGACCACGTCATCGACCTCGATGACGGTGCGCCTGAAGTCAGCGTCACGGAGGACCACGGTATCGCCCTCGATGGATTCGACCGTGGTGCGGGTCACGACCTTGACCTTGTGCTTGTACGGCCGGGATTCGAGCACCTCCGCGTCGCCCTGCTCGAAGCGCTTGCGCAGGACGTACATGTGGATGACCTCGCAGTCGGCCGCGAACTCGCGGTTCTCGGTGACGATGGTGAGGTCCTTGCCGATGTCGGCCAGGAAAGCGGCCGTGTCAGTGGCGGCGTAGCTGTCGCCCCAGAGCAGCACCCGCTCACCGAGCTTGCGCATGCGCCGCTCACCGGGATGGCACTCGCAGGCGATCTTGGGACAGGCCATGGCCTCCTCGAAGGGCACCACGGCTGAGGCGTCACCGTTCACCTCGGGCACGTACGACGTCGCTCCGGTGGCATTGAGGACGATGTCGAAGTCGCGCAGCTCCTGCACGCTCGGCGCCTGGTTCAGGTGGATGTCGACGTCCAGGTCGAGCAGCTGGTCGCGGATCCAGTCCAGGTACCAGCGCATCTTCTCCTTGCCGGGCACGAGGCAGACGTAGAGCATCGCCCCGCCCAGCTCGGCGTGCTTCTCGAAGAGCGTGACCGCGTGACCGCGCTCGCTGGCGATGCGGGCGGCCTCCATGCCGGCCGGCCCACCGCCGACGATGCCTACCTTGACCGGCCTGTCCGTGGCCTTCATGTCGGCATAGCGAGGATCGCCGCAGGCGGCGTTGATGGAGCAGGCGATCTCCTTCTGGGCCATCAGCGATTCCTGCCAGCAGCCACCCAGGCACGAGATGCAGCGGCGGATCGACTTGACCCGACCGTACTTCGCCTTGACCGGCCAATAGGGGTCGGCCAGCAGCTGCCGAGCCAGGCCCACCAGGTCGGTCTTGCCCTCGGCCAGGATCTGCTCGCAGTACTCGGGATCGCGCAGCGAGTGGCTGGTGATGACCGGGATCCTGACGGCCTTCTTGGTGGCCTCCGCGGCGTAGGTGGCCCAGCCCTGCGGATAGGGTGGCGGATCGAAGCCCGCGCCGGGGCTCTCCTGCATACCCATCGAGAGGTCGATGGCGGCCACCCCGGCCTGTTCCAGGAGACGCGCCGTCTCGATGCCCTCCTCAAGGCCGCGGCCGCCCTCGCACCACTCCTCGAACGAGTAGCGCACCAGCACCGGGTAGGACCTACCGCACTTCTTGCCGATGGCGTCGATGACCGCGAGCGGGAAGCGCATGCGGTTCTCGAAACTGCCGCCGAAGCGGTCGGTGCGCATGTTCAGGAACGGGCTCATGAACTCCGAGAGGAGGTAGCCGTGGGCGGCGTGCAGCTCGACGGCGTCGAAACCGGCCTGCTTCACCCGCCACGCCGCCTCGCTGAAGAGGTCGACCAGCTCCATGATCTCGGGGATGGAGGCCTCGCGGATCTCCTTGCCCGACTCGTCGGCATTCTCGTAGACGATCTCGTGGCCGGCGGACCAGGGCAGCTTCAGTACACGGTCGGTGGCACCCAGCGTGTTGAAGCGCGGGATAGCGCTCTGACGTCCGGGATGCTGCAGCTGGACGGCGCACTTGGCGCCGTAGCGATGCATGCCTTCCGCGAGCCGAGCCAGCCCGGGGATGTAGTTGTCGCCGTCCGCGACCAGGCAGGTGACCGTGGGCCGGCCGGTGGCCATGTGGGGCGTGGTCGCACCCACGATGACGAAGCCCGTGCCGCCCTTGGCGATAGCCGTGTGGTGATGGATATCGCGTTCGCTGACCTCGCCATCGGCGTGCGAGGAGCTGATGTCCGTGGGCACATGGACGATGCGGTTGGGCAGCTCCATGGTGCCGATGCGAAGCGGGCTGAACAGATGCGGAAAGGCCACCGACGGTCCCCCTGTGTACTTGGCAGATCTGGACTACTCGATGCTGGCCGCGAGAGGCTGGCGGAGCAATGCCAGAGCGGGTCGATGAAGTGACAGAAGCGGCTGCGGCATGCCGAGGGAGCGTTCGATTCGCGCCAAGTGGCCCTGTCCGATGCGGCTATCGGACTGCCAGCGTTCGGTCATGGCCGTGTACATCTGGCAACAGGCGATGGACCCGTGCTTCCCGTTGGCGGTGCTCGAGTACGAGGTGCACGGCGATAGCGACCCCATGCACTGGCACGACCACCTCGAGATCGCCCTGGTCCTCGAGGGCCACGGCGAAGTGCTGTTCGGCCGGCGCAGCCTCTCCGCGCAGCCCGGTGACATCTTCTTCATCGACAACTCCCAGCCACACGTGGCCCTGGCCAGGCCGGGCGCCACGCTGCGATTGCTGCTGGTGCTGTTCCGGCCCGAACTCATCGCGGGACCCGGCTGTCGCGAGCTCGACCAGGGCTACCTCGCGCCATTCCGAATGGATGATCCGGCAGCCTCACCGTGCCTTGGCCACGACTCGGCGCTGGCGGGCAGGGTCGCGCCCGTGCTGCACGAACTGCTGAGCACGTGGAAGCTCCGCGATCCAGCCGACCGGCAGCTGGCCGATGCGACGCTGCGCCGAGCGCTGGCCCTGGTCAACCGGGAGCATGGTGGTGGCGCCCAGGTGACGGCTCGGGGAGCCACGGACCGCCGCGAGCAGATCCGTCCGGTGTTGGCCTACATCGACCAGCACTGCCGCGAATCCATCACGCTCGATGACGTAGCCGAGGTCGTGCACGTCAGCCCCTCGCGCGTGCGGCACGTGTTCAAGGAGGTCACTGGCGTGAGCTTCAAGGAGTACGTCACCCAGGTGCGCGTAGCCGAGGCCAAGCGCCTGCTGCTCTCGACCGACCTGTCCGTGGCCGAGGTCGCGGAGGCTGTCTGCTACACCAACCTCAACCAGTTCTACAAGGTCTTCTACCGCTCGTGTGCCATGTCGCCCGCCGAGTACCGGCGCTACTACACCCCCGCCGGCGGAGACACGGTGGCGACCCTGAAGCGCTAGCCGGACGATACCCAAGCGCGCCTGTGCGCCGTTGACAGGGGGCCTTAGGATTGGGCCAATGGACCAATCGATAGACCTTCTCTCTGAGCGTACGTCCCAGCAGGACTTGGGCGCACGGATCGACGAGCGGATCGAGGCATATGCGGAAGAGGCCTTTGCGTTCCTCGAGCGGTTGATCGCCGCACCTAGCACGGTCGGCCAGGAACATGGCGCGCTCGAGGTCTTCGCGACTGAGCTTGAAGGACTGGGCTTCTCTATCGAGCGCTTGCCCATCCCTGAGAGCGTGGCCGACCTGCCCGGAGCGGGGGTGCCCATGCTGCCCTATGACGGACGCTACGACGTCATCGCTCGCCGGCCCGCAGATGTCACGGGCGCCTCGCTGCTCTTGAACGGTCACATCGACGTGGTCCCGGCCGAGGAGCCCCAGCTCTGGACCAGCCCACCGTTCAGCCCAGAGCGGCGCGACGGCTGGATGTATGGGCGTGGTGCCGGCGACATGAAGTGCGGCTTCGCCATGGGCACACTGGCGCTCCGAGCGCTGCTTGACCCAGATGTCGAGGCGCCGTTGGGACCACTCACGTTCATGGCTGCCATCGAAGAGGAGTACACCGGCAACGGTACGCTTGCCGCCATCGAGGCTGGCGTCCTGGCCGACGCGGTCGTGCTGCTGGAGCCGACAGAGCTCGACCTCCTCCTCGGAGGCGTCGGCATCCTCTGGCTCCGGGTCGAAGTCGAGGGGCTCGCCGCCCACGCCGAGGCGGCAGGTGGCGCAGTCAACGCCATCGAGGCTGCGCTGCCCATCATCGGGTCCTTGCGCAAGCTTGAGGATGACCTCAACGCGGTCGGGGATCGCACGAATCACTACGGAGAACCCACTACACGTCAACCTGGGCCGGTTCGAGGCTGGTGATTGGGCCTCGAGCGTCCCGTCGGTCGCACGGTTCGAGATCAGGATCGGCTTCCCGCTGGCCTGGACGCCAGCCGAAGCCGAGCGGCATGTACGTGAGCACATCGCGTCCGCGGCGGCCGCGGATCCATGGCTTGCGACGCACCCGCCACGCGTCATGGCGACCGGCTTCCGCGCGGCTGGATACGATCTGCCCGCGGATCACCCGCTGGCCAGAGCAATCGCTGCCGCGCATCGTGACGCCCACGGCTCGGATCCGGCGGCGATCTCGATGGCCACCACGACCGACGCGCGTTCCTATCTGAACCAGGCAGGCGTGCCGGCCATCGCCTACGGGCCGCGCACCACGCGGATGCACGGCATCGACGAGGGCGTGGAGCTCGCCAGCATCGTCGCTGGCGCACGAACGCTGGCACGATTCCTCGTGGCCCGATGGAGCGAGGCTCGCGTTCGCTGATGGTGCGAGCTCCCGAGGGGGCGCCCGACGTGGCAGACGCCGCACTGCTCGAGGAGCTGTTCGCGCCGCTGCAGTTGCGCAACGCCGGCGAGCCGATCGCCGATCGGCTGGTGACGGCCATCGCGTTCGGTGCGTTCGTGCGCGGGGCAGCGGCTGCCCTCGGAGCGAGAGCTCGCCGCGTCCCTCGATGTCAGCCGCACCACCGTACGCGAGGCCATCTCGCGCCTGGCTGCACGGGCTACGTCGAGGTCCGACGAGGGCGGAACGGTGGCGCCATCGTCACCGGAGACGCGGGCGGCCCCGACACCGATGAGATGATTCGGCGCACCCTTGCGCCCGGATGGCCGCAGCTCGAGCGCCTGTTCGACTTCCGCACCCTCATCGAGCCACTCATCGCGCGCACGGCGGCGATGCGCTGTTCGGCTGACGGCGCGCAGCAGATCCGGCAGGCCCTGGCCGACTACCAGTCGGCAGGAAGTGACCGCCATGCGTCTGGACAGGCTGACGGCGCGCTGCATCGTGCCATCGTGGCCGCGGCCGGCAACCCATATCTGATCGACCTGAGCGACCGCATCCGAGAGGCGGTCAGCCTGGGCTTCCGTGCAGAACCCTATAGCGCGGCCATCCGTGAGCGCGCGCTGGTGGAACACGCAGAGCTGGCCGAGGCCATCATCACTGGTGACCCTGACCGCGCAGCGACCCTCGCGACTCGGCATTTCGCCATCACCGAGGACAGGCTCCGTGAGCTGTACGCCCGCTCGAACGCCTCGGGCCCCGGCGAGCGCGACGAGACATGAGTCCCCGGCTGCACTTCTTCGTACGGCGCACCGCGATGATGGTCCCGGTGCTCATCGCCATGAGCATCTTCGTGTTCCTCATCATCCGGCTGGTGCCGGGCGATCCGGTTCGCACGATGCTCGGGTTCCGTGCCAACGAGGAGAACGTCGCCACCATCCGCGCTGATCTGGGCCTTGACCAGCCGATGCTCGATCAGTACCTGGACTGGGCCGGTGGCGTGCTGCGGCTCGACTTCGGCCAGGACTTCGTCAGCAACATCTCCATCACCACGCTCCTCGCCGAGCGCCTGCCGGTGACGCTCGAGTTGACCATCCTGGCGATGGGCCTGGCCGTCCTCGTGGGCATCCCGCTGGGCGTGCTCGCGGCGACCCGCCGCGGGAACGCGGGTCGGGCCACCACGGCCTACGCCATCACGGGCATCAGCATCCCCGACTTCTGGCTGGGCATCATGCTGGTACTGGTCTTCGCGGGCACGTTTCGGCTGCTGCCACCGTCGGGCTACGTGCCCTTCCTCGAGGATCCGATCGCCAACCTGCGCTACATGATCCTGCCGGTCGTCACCCTGGCCGTCGCCGAAATCAGCCTACATCCTGCGCACCACGCGAGCTTCGATGGAGGAGACGCTGGGCAGCCCCTTCGTCACGTTCCTGCGCGCCAAGGGCGTCAGCGAGCGCAGCATCACCTACCGGCATGCCCTGCGCAACGCCGCGGTCCCGATCGTGACCGTAATCGGTATCCAGGTCGGGGTCCTGCTCGGTGGCGCCATCGTCGTGGAGTGGTTGTTCGCACTCCCGGGCATCGGCCGCATGCTGGTGACGGCTATCAATCAGCGCAACTACCCGGTCGTGCAAGCGGGCATCCTGGTGGTTGCACTCATCTTCATCATCGTCAACTTCCTCACCGACCTGCTCTACGGCATCCTCGATCCCAGGCTCGAGGATGAAGACGCATGAGCGTCGCCTCGGTGGACCCCACGCCGGCACTTCGGACTCGCGGTCGCCTGCACCGGCTGGCTCGACGTGCGGGCGGTGGCGAAGCGCTGGCCGGCATCGTCATCCTGCATCGCACTGATCACCATCGCCGTCTTCGCGCCGGTCATCGCCCCGCACGATCCCGAAGCCATCGATGTCGAGCCGCATCCTCGGGGCCCCCGACCTCGAGTACCCGTTCGGCAACGACGCTCTGGGCAGGGATGTCCTGAGCCGCACGATCTACGCCTTCCGCGTCTCGCTCACGGTGGCCATCGGCTCGGTCGCCCTGGCGTTCCTCATCGCCGTGCCCCTGGGTCTGCTGGCCGGCTTCAGAGGCGGCTGGATCGACACCATCGTGATGCGACCGCTTGACCTGCTCCTGGCCTTGCCTGCGTTGCTCATGGCTATCACCTTCATAGCCATCATCGGACCGGGCGCACAGGTCGCACTCATCGCCATCGCGCTCATCTACCTGCCCATCGTGGCGCGCGTCGTGCGCGGCTCGGTGCTCGTGACCAAGGGCCTGCCCTACGTGGATGGGGCCCGTTCGCGCGGGGCCTCGGAGTTCACGCTGTTGCGCCGGCACGTCCTGCCCAACTCGATGGGTCCGGCGCTGATCCAGGGCACGGTACTCATCGCTTTCGCCATCCAGATCGAGGCGGCGCTCTCATTCCTTGGGTTGGGTGCGCAGCCGCCCACGCCCTCGCTGGGAGTGATGCTCAACGAGGGCCGGGATGTCCTCACGCTGGCGCCGTGGGTCGAGGTCTTCCCGGGCCTGGCCATCGCCGTCACGGTGCTCGCCTTCACGCTCATCGGCGATGGCCTGCGGCGGCGCCTTGACCCACGAGGCATGGCGCGATGAGCAAGCCCATCCTCCAACTGCGACACCTTGAGGTCGACTTCCGGTTGGAGGATGAGACCGTCTCGGCCGTGGCCGATGTGTCGCTATCGGTGGCCCCTCGCGAGATCGTCGGCATCGTCGGCGAATCGGGCTGTGGCAAGTCGACATTGGCGATGGCCATCATCGGCCTGCTGGGGAGTCAGGCTCGGGTGCGAGGCCAGATCGACTTCGATGGCCAGGACCTCGCGAAGCTGTCCGAGAAGGAGCGGCATGCCCTCCGCGGAGACCAGCTGAGCATGATCTTCCAGGATCCATTCACCTCACTCGACCCTGCCTACGGCATCGGCGAACAGGTCGCGGAGACCATCCGTGCTCACCGGCCGGTCACCGCAGCCGAGGCTCGATGATCAGGCGCTCACCCTGCTCAAGGATGTCGGTATCCCGGCTGCCGAGCACCGCTACGACGAACCCCCACATCGACTGTCTGGTGGCATGCGCCAGCGCGTGGTCATCGCCACGGCTCTGGCCAACGATCCGGCCCTGCTCATCGCGGACGAGCCCTCAACGGCGCTCGACGTGACCATCCAGGCACAGGTCCTTGACCTGTTGCGAGCGCGTCGTGACGAGCACGCCACAGCCATCCTGTTCATCACGCACGACCTTGGTGTGGTGGCCCAGATCTGCGACCGTGTCGCGGTCATGTATGCCGGTCAGCTCGTAGAGGTCGCGCCCGTGGCGGAGCTGTTCAGCTCCCCTCGACACCCCTATACCGAGGCCCTTCTCGAAGCTCAGCCCACGAGCGGCCGGAGGCGCGGCGCACTGCGCGTCATCGATGGCGAGGTGGCCGACCTGGCTGCTCCTCCACCGGGTTGCCGCTTCACGCCGCGATGCCCTCTGGCGCTTGAGGCTTGCAGCTCGATCCCCTCGATGACGGCGGTCGGAGCCGGTCACTCCGTGGCCTGTTGGGCGAGGGCGGACACGAGTGTGGCCGAACCGGCAGCCGGGATGCCGTCATGAGCGCCCTCCTCGAGGCACGCGATGTGGTCAAGCACTTTCCCCTCCGACGGAGCATGTTCGGCCAGCCAGACATGGTCCATGCGCTCGATGGGGTCTCGCTGTCGATCGCGGCGGGCGAGCTGATCGCGCTCGTCGGCGAGTCCGGATCGGGCAAGACCACGCTGGCACGCTGCATCCTTGGCCTGGTCGCCCCGACCTCGGGCTCGATCATGCTCGATGGTCAGGACCTGACGGCATCACGAGGCAAGGAACTGCGAGACTTCCGCCGACGCGTGCAGCCGGTGTTCCAGGACCCCTACGCCTCGCTCGACCCTCGCTGGTCGGTGGCGCAGACCGTCCGCGAGCCTCTCGACGCCTACAAGGTCGGTACCCCCAGGCAGCGAGACGAGCGCGTCACGCAGCTGCTCGATCGGGTGGGCCTGTCCGCGGGGACCGCACGACGACGCCCGCATGAGCTCTCGGGTGGCCAGCGGCAGCGCGTCGGCATCGCTGCGGCACTGGCCCTCGACCCGGATCTCATCGTCGCCGACGAACCGGTCTCCGCGCTGGACGTGTCGGTCCAGGCGCAGATCCTCAACCTGCTCACCGACCTGAACCGTGACCTGGGCGTAGCCATCATGCTCATCACACACGACCTCGCTGTCGTCGAGCACATCTGCGACCGGGCCATCGTGCTGTACCTCGGTCACGTGGCCGAGGAGGGACCGGTCGAGGCCCTGTTCAGCGACCCCGAGCACCCCTACACACAGGCACTCATGGCGGCCATCCCGTACCCCGACCCGGGTCGCCGCATGACGACGGCCACCGTCCCGGGCGAAGTCCCGAGCCCCATCCATCCACCGCCCGGGTGTCGCTTCCATACGCGCTGCCCGATCACCATCGAGCGCTGTCAGGAGGAGGTACCCACACTCACCGAATACGGACCAGACCACCGCGCTGCCTGTTTCGTGACGAACGCCCGCTGGGCCAGTCGCGCCGGGCCCGAGGCAGCACCACCGGCAACCGGAGACGGGACATCCGACGACGCACCTGTCCCCGACCAACAGCAGACCTAAGGGGAGCAAGGAGGACACATGCCGCAGATCCAGGTCAACGGGATCGACGTCGACTACCTCATCGAAGGTGACGGCGCCGAGACCATCGTGATGGTCAATGGACTCGCGGACGAGAAGGAGAGTTGGGGCTACCAGACGCCCGATCTCGTGGCTGCTGGATACCGCGTCCTGACGTTCGACAACCGTGGCGTAGGCAAGTCAAGCATGCCACCAGGCCCATATGACACGCGACTCTTCGCGGCCGATACCAAGGCGCTCGTCGATGCCCTGGGCATCACCGGATTCCACATGGTCGGCACCAGCATGGGCGGCATGATCGCCCAGGAGTACGCCATCGCCTACGGGGGCGACCTGAAGTCGCTGACGCTCAGTTCCACCTATGCCGCTCCGGGACCATTCTGCGGGCGGATGTTCTCCATGTGGGCTGACATGGCCCCGGAGCTCGGCGTGCCCTTCGTCATGCGTGATGTGACGTTGTGGGCGTTCACGCTCCCATTCTTCGAGACCCGGGAAGCTGAGCTCAGGGAGTTCGAAGCGGCGATGGCGGCCATGGATCAGCCCATGGATGCGTATCTGGCACAGCTCAGCTCCATCCAGACCCACGATACGACCGACCGGTTGGATCGCATCACCACGCCCACGCTCGTGATCGCGGGCGAGGAAGACATCCTGATCCCGGTGGCGCTTTCGCGGCGCCTCCACGAAGGGATCGCTGGTTCCGAGTGGCTCACCACGCCAGGTGGTCACGCTTCCATCTGGGAGCACCCGGAGCCCTTCAATCAGGCCGTTCTGGCGTTCATCGGACGCCACGCATGACGGATAGCAGGAGAAGGAAGGTCATGACCATGAACGACTCATTCCAGCCAGCGCGGCGCCGGGCAAGAGCCTTGGGCGCAGCCTCGCGGTCATGTTCGGTGCAGCGGTGCTCGTGGCCTCGAGCTTCGCCTCGGTCACCGCACAGGAGCCGACCTACGGCGGTACGCTCAAGGCCGCGCTGACCGGCGAACCGGACACGCTCGATCCGGCGACCTCGACCATCTACACGGGCGCCCAGGTCTACGACAACATCTTCAGCAAGCTCGTCGATATCGACGAGAACAACGAGTTCTACGGCGTGCTCGCGACCGACTGGGAGCAGGTCGACGAAACCACGTGGGTGTTCAACCTCGTGGAGGATGCCACCTTCCACAACGGTGAGCCGTTCACGCCGGCCGACGTGGTCTACACGTTCGAGCGCATCCTCGATCCGGCCACGGCCAGCGGCTATGCGCCGCTCTTCGACACCATCGAGTCGGTCGAAGCGACTGGCCCCAACCAGGTCACGTTCAAGCTCACCAGCCCGTTCGGACCGTTCCTGAACAACCTTGCCAACAACGGCGAGATCATGAACCAGGTCGCGGTCGAATCCACAGACCCGGCCCGCAACCCGGTGGGCACCGGCCCGTTCGAATTCGTCGAGTGGGTCCAGGGCGACCACGTCACGCTCAAGAAGAACGAGGACTACTTCCGCGAGGGCCGGCCGTACCTCGATGAGGTCATCTTCCGCTTCCTGCTCGTGGACCAGAGCCGCATCGAAGGCCTCCGATCCGGCGAGCTCGACTGGGTCGATGCCGTGCCGCTGCAGCAGCTGGCTGCGCTTCGTGAGGATCCCGAGTTCAACTACGTCACGAATCCCAACGCGGGCATCCCGGACTTCCTGGCGTTGAACACCACCCAGCCACCGTTCGACAACCCTGCGCTGCGCAAGGCCGTGAGCCTTGCGATCGACCTTCCCCAGATCCGTGACATCGCCTATTTCGGCGCAGGTGAGGTCGGCTCTCAGGAGGTGCCCTCCGGCTCTCCCTGGTTCAACGCCGAGTCAGGTGCCGGACCGAGAGACGTGGAAGCCGCCAAGGCCATCCTGGCCGAGGCCGGCATCGAGACCCCGATGACCATCGAGTATCTGGGCCTGCCGCAGTATCCCGAGCTGCTCAAGACCGGTGAGGTCGTGCGCGAGCAGCTCAAGGAGATCGGCATCGAGATGAACATCGAGCCCGTGGACGTCTCCATCTGGTTCGATCGCTTCATCACGGGCGACTACCAGATCACCTCCGCCTACCAGGAGCGAACCATCGACCCCGACAACTTCTACGCACTAGTGCTGAAGTCGGGCGCCGACATCAACACCACCGGCTACTCCAACCCTGAGCTTGATGCCCTCATCGACCAGGCCCGCACGGAGACCGACGAGGCCACTCGCCAGGACCTCTACAACCAGATCCGCGCCATCGTCGTGGAGGATGCTCCGATCATCTTCGCCCACTACGAGACGTTCAACTACCTGATGCGCAACAACGTCGAAGGTTCGACCGTCAACCCGACGCTTGAGCTGCGCCTGGAGGACGTCTACTTCACCGAGTAACCGAGCCCGGACATATGAGGGCCGGTCGACGGAGAGTCGGCCGGCCCTTCTGATTCGATTGGTCGCGGACCGTGGCCGGCGCCACCGCCAGTCGCCGGGGGGATGGTCACGATGAAGCCCTGCGTGCACAGGGACCATACGACCGACCATGCGCACCACGACCATCACCATACCCACGATGACCCGACCCAGCCGACCGACTACGAAGGTTGGGTCGCATCCCAACGCCAGAGCAAGGACGAGTACTTCTAGCGCGCACCGCGCAGCCCCATCCCGGAGGCGGAGCGCTCGGTGTTCGAGGGACTCGGCTACTATCCGGTCGGTCCGGCCATGCGCTTCGAGCTCCTCACCCTGGGCCCGCCCCCCAAGAGGGCTGAGGTGGAGACCCACGTGCAGACCTCGGACGGCGCGGTCCGCCACGGACAGCGCGTCGGCACGCTGCGCTTCAACATCGATGGACGCGAGCAGCAACTCGTCGCGCTTCGTCTGGTCGACGCACTTTGCCTACTCATGTCCTCTGCCACCTCCGGAGAACTGCTGACGACTCGTATCACCGCAGGTGATCCGCAACCTCTAGTGCCACGTCAGAATGCTGCCCCGGTCTGTGTCGCGCGCCGAGGCATCCACCGCGCAGCAGCGGGCCGTTCGTGTCCACGACCTCACCCTGGCGGCACCTGGCCCCGGCACGGGCACCAAGAGGAGCTGCTCAGGCCCCTGCGGATGCTCGCCCGAGATCCACCGCACGACCGGGTCCCTGAATCTGGCTATGATCAGCGGCACGGGGAGACGCCAGATCTGACGGACCCGCTCCGAGGTGGTGCATCCTTAGACTCGCCTGTGCGCTGACGGGCGCTATCGTAGCGAGCAGACATCGTAGCCACGGAGCACCATGCCACAACTATCGATCGCCGAGATTGCAGACGTCGTCGAGGGCCAGGAACCGATCGTGGCCACGGCGATCCACGACGGCCATGGCCTGCGTGACGAGGTCGCCGCGGCGATCCTGCTGGGTGAGGCCGACCGACTGCGAGAGGAAGACCCCTACACCGGTATCTGGACCAGCGTGGTCACGACGCAGATGGTCGCGCGTCGGTCGCGCTTCGAGGTCGATCTGAACCGGCCGCGCGACATGGCCGTGTATCGAACCCC
Organism: uncultured Chloroflexia bacterium; assembly: GCA_963705425.1. Classification (GTDB taxonomy): domain Bacteria; phylum Chloroflexota; class Limnocylindria; order Limnocylindrales; family CSP1-4; genus JAFMJV01. The sequence continues at coordinate 176,670 of CAVPJO010000002.1, forward strand.
GGAAGCCGCCTGGGGCCTGAAGGTGTGGGACGGTGAGCTGCCCGCAGATATCGCGGAGCGCTCGCTGCAGGAGTACGACGCCTTCTACGAGGAGGCCGACCGCATCTTCTCCGAGCTCCATCGCCGGTATGGCCGCTTCGTGGTCCTCGACCTGCACACCTACAACTACCGCCGTGGTGGACCGGATGCGCCACCCGAGGACCCGAAGCTCAATCCTGAGGTCAACGTGGGCACAGGCTCGCTCGACCGTGAGCGCTGGGGACCATTGGTCGACCGCTTCATGTCCGACCTGACCGAGCACGAATTCCTGGGTCGACACCTCGACGTGCGCGAGAACGTGCGCTTCCAGGGCGGGTACCTGTCCCGCTGGGTGCACGAGAACTACCCGGAATCCGGTTGCTGCCTGGCCGTCGAATTCAAGAAGTTCTTCATGGACGAGTGGACCGGCCAGCTATCGTCCGAGGAGTACGAGGCCATCCCGCAGGCGCTGGAGGCGACGCTGCCCGGCATCCTGGAGTCGCTGGGCTCGATTGGTTGATGCTGGACATCGGCCTGCCCGCGACGGTCCCGGGAGAGGCGACCGAGGCCACGGTCGGGGTGGATCGCCCCAGCAGGCCACGGATGAGTTCGTGGCCGAGGTTTGCAGGCGGGTGGCTGATGGCAAGCCGGTACGGCGCAAGCTCGCGCCGTGGGGCCGTGTCCACGTCGACCGGCCTCTACCGTTCCTGATCGTCTATCGACGTCCTTCTGCCCGCGCCGACACGGACACCGAGTCACTGATCGTCGGCGAAGCGTCCTACGTGATCGCCTCCGGGGCCCGGCGCTCGCGCGCCAGCGTGAGTGCCCTGGTCGAAGGCATCTCGGAGATCCAGGCGCAGAGTTTCGGCGCCTTCCTCATCGTGGAGCTGTGGTCCACACCCGACGCGGACATCCCCGAGGGCCAGACGAGCTGGCGGCCGCACTTCCGCATCCATCGTCCGCGCAAGAGCAGGCTGACCGCCACCATCGGCTCCCTTGAGAATGCGCTCGCTGAGATCCGTGTCAAGGGAGAGTTCGCGACCGTCGAGGTCGCGCCGGTCACCAGCGCAAGCCCGCCGGGCCTGCCGCCCTTGATGACCGCTTCGCGCGCTGCCGCCCTCGGCGTGCAGGTCATCGGTATCGAGCTCCACCCGGTCTTCCGCGACCCCGGGCTGACCGAGAGCTACCCCCTCGTCCACCGCACGCTGCACAGGGGAATCTCCCGAGCCGTGCAGCGCGCGGTCTTCGACTTCACCCGCCTGCGAACCTCGCACCGGCCGCCCAACTACCAGGCGTTGGGCCGGCACAGCGTGGTCAAGGCCGTGTGGGACGTCGACCGTCGCCTGGCCCAGGTGAGCAATGAGTTCGACTTCATCCTGCAGGTCACGCCGACCAACGCAGACGCCGCCTGGGCCGAGTTCCGCCGGCGCCGCTTCGAGGTCGTACCCGAGTTCTCGTCGCGTCCGCTCAAGCTGGACACCACGCTGGCCAAGCGAGAGCTGTTCAAGATCCCCGTCGAACGCATCGAGGATCCCACGCTTGCGCAGTTGTTCCGCGACCAGCAGACATCGCTCGACCGCAAGCTCACGATGCTGGGCGATCGGGGCCGACCGGAGTTCCTGTACGGCAGCCTGCAGCTGTACGGCGGCGTGGATGCGCCCCTGCTCAACCTCGCCTACGAGGTGCTCAACCGGGTACCCTCACGCAGCCGGGACGAGTCACCACGCGGCGCGGCCAACGCCAAGGCGTTCGCCGCTCGGGCGCGAGGATGAGCTGGAGTACTACCGCGGCATCCATCCGGACGTCTCGGGTACGGTCGAGATCCGCGATGACGTGGTCGGGGTGATGGTGTCGCGAGGCCGCGTGCTCGTGGGCGCCCAGACCAAGGTGCCGCTGTCCCGCGTGGATGCCTTGATCGCACATGAGGTCGGCACGCACATCGTCACCTATGTGAACGGTCGCGCCCAGCCCTTCCGTCAGCTGGCCATCGGGCTGCCCGGCTACGATGAGCTGCAGGAGGGCTTCGCCGTCTTCGCGGAGTACCTCGCGGGTGGCTTCAGCCGACCGCGGCTGCGCCTGCTCGCGGCGCGAGTCCTGGCGGCCCGCCGCATGCTCGACGGGGCGGACTTCGTGGAAGTCTTCCGGGAGCTCGATCGTGCCCATGACTTCGCCCAGCGAACCGCTTTCAGCGTGACCATGCGCGTGTTCCGGGGCGGTGGGCTGACCAAGGACGTCGTCTACCTGCGAGGTCTGGCGCGTGTCCTGAACTACCTCCGCGAGGGCGGCTCCCTCGAACCGCTGCTCATCGGCAAGCTTGGGCCTGACCACATCCCCATCATCGAAGAGCTACAGTGGCGCAAGGTCCTGCGGCCTCCCCCATTGCGTCCACGCTACCTCGACGACCCCGACGCCCTTGAGCGGTTGCAGCACACCCGGCGGGGAGTCACGGTCCTCGACCTCGTCAAGAAGGGACGCTCATGAAGATCGGGTTCATGGTCAACGAAATCGCCACCGAGGAGACCGGCTACACCACGACGCGCCTCGGCGATGGCCGCCATCAACCGGGGCCACGAGGCCTGGGTCATCGGCTCGGGTGACTTCGCCTACGACGCCGACGAGACGATCAAGGCACGTGCCACTGCCGCGCCCCAAGACGACGTACAAGTCGTCCGACACCTACATCGCCGACCTGAATGGGCGTCGTGCCAAGCAGGAGCGCATCAGCGTCGATGAGCTCGACGTGCTGATGCTCCGCAGCGACCCCTCCACGGACCTGGGCCACCGCGCCTGGGCGCAGTCGTCAGGCATCATCTTCGGCCGGGTGGCCATGCGCACCGGGCTCATCGTGCTCAACGACCCCAACGGCCTGGCCAAGGCCATGAACAAGATGTACTTCCAGTTCTATCCGGAGGAGGTGCGGCCGCGCACGATCATCACCCGTGACCGTGAGGAGATCAGGGCCTTCTGGAAGGACGAGGGCGGCACCATCGTGCTCAAGCCGCTGCAGGGCTCCGGAGGGTCAGGGCGTCTTCCTGGTGCGGCCGAGTGACGGTTCGAACCTCAACCAGATGGTCGACGCGGTCAGCCGCGATGGATACGTCATCGCCCAGGAATACCTGCCCGCCGCCGAAGAGGGCGACACCCGCATGTTCCTGATGAACGGCCAGCCGCTGCGTTACCGCGGCAAGTACGCGGCCTTCCGCCGCGTGCGCTCCGGGGACGACATGCGCAGCAACATCCATGCCGGCGGCAAGCTCCGGGAGGCGGTCATCACCGACGCGCACCTGCGCATCGCGGAGATCGTCCGGCCCAAGGTGGTCCAGGACGGCATGTTCCTGGTCGGCCTCGACATCGTCGGCGACAAGCTCATGGAGATCAACGTCTTCAGCCCCGGCGGCCTCGGCAGCGCGCAGCGCTTCGAGAAGGTCAACTTCGCCCACGCGGTCATCGAGGCGCTCGAGCGCAAGGTCGACTACATGACCTTCTATCGCCGCAACTTCGACAACGTCGATATGGCCACGCTGTAGACGACGTCGACCGGCCGGTCAAGCGGAGGTACCTGCGCACGTGACGCACGAATACGTGATCGCGCTCAACGGCAGGATCGGCCATGGCGAGTCTGAAGGCGACGCAGCCACCGCCATCGGCTGGGCCGCTGAGGCCGTGCTCGCGGTGGGCGCGGACGACGACGTGCGCTCGATCTCACGTGGCAATTCGACATTCCTGGACCTGGGAGGCTGCGTGGTCACAGCGCTGCCCTCAGACCCCGAACGGGCTGGCAGGATCGTCGCCGAGGCCAGCGAGGCCAGCGACGCGGCCAGCGACGTCACGGCCTTGCTCATCGCAGCCGGGCTCCTCGATGCGGATTCCGCTCTGACGCCGGGTTCGCCCGCCGATCTCGCCTTCTGGGACGTGGGTCCGTGGCCTGACCATCTCGATCAGCGGGTCGCTCTGGGCCTGATCGCGCTGGTCCACGAGGGTGCCTTCACCGAGGGCGACGAGCACTACGGCCCTTTCCCCGCTGCCCATAGCGGTTAGGCCGCCCACGACGCGGGTCGGGCCTATGCGCTCAGGACCTGCGCCACGAAGGGCGAGGTCATGGCCCGGACCAGCGCGCTGTAGCCCAGCCCGAAGCGCACCTCTGCGCCGGACGGGGCGCTCCACTCGCCTGGGACACTTGACGCGGGCCCAGCGCTGTGGGATGCTGCACAACGGTACTCTCTATGAACAATCGTGCACCAAACGCATCGCCGGTCCTGAGCCGCGTCGCTCGACTCTACTACGAGCACAACCTGACGCACGCCGAGATCGCGGAGAATCCTCGGAGTGTCACGGGTCAAGGTCACGCGCATGCTCAACGAAGCACGGCGGGTCGGCATCGTCGAGATCAAGGTGCATGGCGAAACGTCCACCTTCGCCGAACTCGAGTCGCGGCTGGTCACCAGCCTCGGACTCCGGGACGCCTGGGTCGTGCCGTCGTCATCGTCCGACGAGCGCCTGCGCGACTCGCTCGGAACCGGCGGAGCCCACAGCCTGCGGGCCTTGCTCGCACCGGGCATGGTCGTGGGTGTGAACCAGAGCCGGACCGTCTCGGCGATCCCCGCGGCGCTGGGGGACGAGAAGCAGATCGATGCCCAGTTCGTGCCCGTGGCCGGGAGCGCAGGTGGCTACGGCCGGAGCAAGGCACACGAGACGAGCGAAGCCCTGGCTCGAGCCTTCGGCGCCAGCGCCTATCACCTGCCGGCACCGACTCTGGCGAGCTCAGCAGAGGCGGCTGCAGTGCTCAAGGCCGAGAGCGAGATCGCCGACACGTTGGCGCTGGCCGCGAGCGCCGACGTGCTCGTCGTCGGGGTCGGGACACTGGAGGACTGCTACCTGGCACGTGGCGGCGAGATACCCGATCCCGCTCGATTCGGGCCATGCGTGACAAGGGCGTCGTCGGCGACATGTCGCTTCGCTTCTTCGACCGCGCGGGGGAGCATGTCGCGTCCCCGGTCGAAGACCGCGTCATCGCGCTGACCCTCGAGCAACACCGAGCCATCCCCCTGCGCATCGCCATCGCGGGTGGCGACTCCAAGCGCGAAGCCCTGCTGGCTGCTGCCACAGGTGGCCTCTTCAACATCCTCGTCACCGATTTCGGAGACAGCCACCTGGCTGGCCGACCACACCTAGGCGCACAACAAGGGGAAACGGCCCGATGGAAGACTATCGAGACCTGACCGAGGGGCTTGCCGAAGCGGGCCGGGATGCTGTGGGCCGCGGTCTGGTGCTGGCGTCGGGCGGCAATCTCTCCGCGCGACACCCCAGCTCGGACACGTTCGTCTTGACCGGCACCGGCACCTATCTAGACCAGCTCGGCTTCGACGACTTCACGGTCATGGACCTCGAGGGCAACATCGTCGGCGGCTGCCCCACGCCGTCGAGCGAGTGGAAGCTGCATCAGCGCACGTATCGGATGCGTCCGGATGTCAACTCGGTCATCCACCTACATCCGCGGTTGTCGGTGCTGCTCGATGCGTTGGGCCACGAGATCCGGCTCGATCTCGCTCGACCACGCCTACTACCTGCGCAACATCGAACGCTGCCCCTACTACCCCAACGGTACTGACGAGCTCGGGGACACCGCGGCCGAGGCGGCGCGGGAGTGTAACGTGATCATCCTCGCCTACCATGGCTGCTCCACGCTCGGCGACACCGTGCGCATGGCCTACCGACGAGCGTTGAACCTTGAAGAGGCAGCGCAGAACACGCTCGACTGCCTGCAGCTGGGAAACACCGACCTCGCCTTCCCCAGGGAGGAGTGGGCACGAATCCACCACGCCTAGCACCATCGGCGCCGTAGCCACGACGACCGGGGCGAAGACGGTCGCCGGCCGACTCACCAGGAGGGAACGATGCCTGAACTCGATCGAGTGGAACTGCTCGACCTGTGGCGACGGATGGTGCGCATCCGCCGCTTCGAGGAGCGAGTCCACACCGAGACCATGGAGAAGCGACTCGAGGGCTACACGCACACCGCCTACGGTGAGGAGGCCACCGCCGTCGGGGTCATCAGCCTGCTGCGAGACGACGACTGGTTCACCACCACGTACCGCAATCACCACCACGCCATCGCTCGTGACATGCCCCTCGAGGCGGTGGCGGCGGAACTCATGGGCCGGGAGACCGGCGTCATCGGGGGCCGGGGTGGCTCGATGCATATCGCTGACCAGGACCTGGGCATGATCGGCGGCATGGGCATCGTGGCCGCCGGCCTGCCCATCGCGGCCGGTGCCGCATTCGCCGCCCGGCTCCTTGGTGACGACCGCGTGGCAGTCAGCTTCTTCGGCGACGGCGCGGTCCACCAGGGCGCCTGGCACGAAGCCCTCGACTTCGCGGCACTGTTGGGGGTGCCGGTCATCTTCTTCTGCGAGAACAACCTCTATGCAGAGACGACCGCAGTCGACTATCACCTCAACGCCACCTCGGTCACGGCCATGGCCGCGCCCTACGGCATCCCCGCGGTGCAGGTCGACGGTATGGACGTGTTCGCGGTGCGTCGTGCCACCGAACAGGCCATCGAGCGGGCACGAAGCGGTGGCGGCCCCTCGCTCATCGAGGGCATGACCTACCGCTACGGCGGCCAGTACGAGGGTGACACCCAGACCTACAAGCCGCCCTTCGAGGTCGAACGCTGGCGAGCCAAGGACCCGCTCGACTTCTTCCGTCGCGCGGTGGGGGCACACGTAGATGCATCCGAGCTCGATGCCATCGATGAGCGGGCCCAGCGCGATGTCGACGCGGCCTGGGAGGCAGCAGCGCTGGCCCCCTGGCCCAGTACCGATGACATGACCGCCGATGTCTATACCACCTGGCCGGAGGGAGCCCGATGACTCGCCAGCTCAACATCAGGGACGCCATCAATGAGGCCCTCCACCAGGAGATGGCCGCCGACGAGCGCGTGGTCATCTTCGGCGAGGACATCGCCGGTGGAGCAGGTCGCGACGACATCCATCCCGAGGCGGCCGATGCCTGGGGTGGACCGTTCGGCGTGACCAAGGGTTTGCTCCCGAAGTTCGGCCGCGAACGCGTCATCGACACGGCCATCGCCGAGACCGGCTTCATCGGAGCCTCGATCGGTGCCGCCTATGCCGGCCTGCGGCCCGTGGCTGAGATCATGTACATCGACTTCATCGGCACGTCCTTCGACCAGATCTTCAACCAGGCCGCCAAGATGCGCTACGTCTACGGCGGCAAGGTCTCGATCCCGATGGTCGTGCGTACCGTCGCCGGGGCGGGCTTCCGGGCCGGGGCCGAGCACTCCCAGGCGCTGTACTCGCTGTACACGCACGTGCCCGGCCTCAAGGTCGTAGCGCCTACTACCGCATTCGACGCCAAGGGCCTGCTCATCGAGGCCATCCGCGATCCCGACCCGGTCATCTTCATCGAGCACAAGCGGCTGTACATGGTCGAATCGGAAGTGCCCGAGGAGTCCTACACCATTCCCTTCGGGGTCGCCAAGGTCGTGCGCGAGGGCAGAGACGTGACCATCGTGGGCATCCAGAAGATGGTGCACACCGCACTCGAGGCCGCCGAGGGCCTGGCCCAGCAGGGCGTCAGCGCCGAGGTCATCGATCCCCGCACGCTGTCCCCGCTGGACCTCGACACGATCATCGATTCGGTGCGCAAGACCGGCTACCTCGTGGTCGTGGATGAATTGAACCCGCGCTGCTCCCTGGCCACTGACATCGCCGGGCTCGTGGCCTCGGAGGCTTTCGATGCGCTGCTTGGCCCGGTGGGCCTGGTGATGGCACCACACATGCCGGTGCCCTTCAGCCCGCGGCTCGAGGATGCCTATATCCCGAGTGCTGCACAGGTCGTGGCCGCGGTTCATCGGGCTCGCGCCGGCGCGGTCGGCGGCTAGACGGGCGCTACGGCAGGAGGGTCGATGACCTCGGATCTGGGTCCCGTCGGCGAGGTCGGCGGGAATGGTTGGCGCGAGGTCCTCGGCCTGGCGGCCGATGAGCAACCAGTCGCAGTCGTGGTCGAGGGAACCTGGTGGCGCGAGGCACGCACGCAACGCCGGCTCGACCGACTGGCGGATGTGCGCGAACTGGGGGTGCCCGATGTGCATCTCGGTTGGTGGGCCGGCCGGACGCTGATCTACGCCTGTCCGTACGGCGCGCCGCGCACGGCGGAGATCGTCCACATCGCGGCGCTGGCGGGGGTCCGCCTGGCCATCCAACTCGGGACTTGCGGAGTGGTCGGCGCCGGAGTCCGGCCCGGGGATGTCGTCGTACCCAACGTAGCGCTCGGCCTGGACGGCGTCACGAAGCACTACACGGACACCGCCCGGGTGGCCTCCTCGGACGTGTGGTCGGATCGTGCGGTGGCAGAGCTGACCCGGCTCGGCGTGACGGCGCACCAGGGGCCGAGCGTGACCTGGCCCACGCTCTTCAACCAACCCCTTGACCAGGTGCGGGCATGGCACCGCGATGGCTACCTCGGCGTGGACATGGAGACGGCGGCGACGCTGGCGGTCGCGCACCACTTCGGCAAAGCCGGCATCTCCATGCTCGTGGCCTGGGACGAGGTGCTTTCCGGCCGCTCGTTCCTGGACCCGTTGCCCGATGACCAGTCGGAAGCCTTCAGGCTGGCCGAAAGCGCGGCGTTCGAGGTTGCCCTGGCACTGGTCGAAGATGTCTGAACGCTAGAACGTCAGGACCTTGTCAGCCCGCAGGGTCCATTCGGTGAGCTCCGCCATCGAGGAGCGGCGGGCGCCCTCGCTCAGCGAGTCCTCCGCGATGCCGCGAGCATCGATGCAGGTGCCGCAGCAGGCGATGGGCACATCCCTCGAGCTGAGTGCCCGCAGCATGACCTCGAGGTTGTAGAACCCGTCGGGCGTCTTCTGGCCCGGACATCGCCACCGTCACGGCATCGCCCATCAGGAAGACGCGCAGCTCGGTGTCACCGGTCTTGGCCAGGCTTCGCCCCAGGCGCAGTCCGTTGTACGAACGCTCGTTGCCCCATAGGCAGGCTCGTTGAGGATGATCAGCGTCTTGACCATGGCCTCCTTGTCCGATCGGGCGCCTCATCACCATGGTGACCGGGCCGCAGCGTCCCTGTGCATCCGGCGTGAGGCAGGGGTATACAGTCTGTATCGACGCATCGAACGGCGCCACCCGGTGCCCATTCGAGGATGGAGAGGAGGTGGCGACCGCCGTATTCGCCAACGAGGAGGTCAGCCAGATCTTCGCGCTGCCAGCGCACAGCCCGGTCGTCGGGACGACGTGCCTGCTCCGGGACAGAATGGCAGCCCGATCGTCTACAAGGAAAGCGACCTGGGGGGTCCCACGACAGTCTGCGGTCATGTGGCGGCGTCCGGCCGCTCCGGTGACGGCGAATGACCAATAGCCTGGTGGTCGGGAAGGCCCGGCCACGAGACACAGGGAGGTGTCAAAGGTGCGAACAGGGAATCGAACGCTACGACTCGGGATGGCAGGCCTGCTGAGCCTGAGTCTCGCAGCGGTGGCAGCGCCGGCAGCGGCCCAGGACGAAGCGATGGACTGGGAGTCCGTGCTCGCCGCGGCCGACGGCCAGAAGGTCAACTTCTACATGTGGAGCGGCAGCGACGCCATCAATGCCTACGTCGACGAGTTCGTCGGTGGCCAGGCCGAGGCGCTGGGCATCGAGCTCAACCGCGTCCCCGCAGACGCGGCCGAGGTCGTGCAGAAGGTCCTCGGCGAGAAGCAGGCCGGACGTGACGACGACGGCTCAGTCGACCTCATCTGGATCAACGGCGAGAACTTCAAGACCGGCAAGCAGGCGGACCTGTGGTACTGCGACTGGGCCGAGAGCCTGCCCAACCGCCAGTACATCGACGAGACCCCGGCCATCCAGAACGACTTCGGCACGCCCGTCGATGGCTGCGAGTCACCGTACGGCCACGCGCAGTTCGCGTTCGTCTACGACTCGGCCAAGGTCGAGGACCCGCCCACCTCGATGGCCGAGCTGCTCGAATGGATCGAGGCCAACCCGGGCATGTTCACGTACCCGGCCCCGCCCGACTTCACCGGCTCGGTGTTCGTGCGCCACGTCCTCTATCACGCTAACGGCGGCTACGACTCACTGCTGGGTGAGTTCGACCAGGCCAAGTTTGATGAGGCCTCGGCCAAGACCTGGGAGATCCTGAACGCCATCGAGCCTTCGCTGTGGCGCGGTGGCGAGACCTACCCGCAGTCCAAGGAGGAGCTCGACAACCTCTTCTCCAACAGCGAGGTCGCCATGACCATGACCTACGGGCCTGCCGAGATCGGCGGACTGGTCGAGCGTGGCATCTTCCCCGAGACGACGCGCGAGTTCGTCTTCGACCACGGCACCATCGGCAACAACCACTTCGTGACCATCCCCTACAACTCACCCAACAAGGAAGCGGCCATGGCCGTGGCCGACATCATCCTCTCGCCGGAAAGCCAGCTTGAGAAGGCCGACCCCGCCGTCTGGGGCGACTATCCGGTGATCGATATCAACAAGACCGACATCGCCGACCAGTTCAACGCGATCCCGGTCCCCGAGAGCGTGCTCAGTCCCGACGCGCTCGCGGTCAACTCCAACCCCGAGCTGGTGGCCGAGTACGTCACCGAGACCGAAAAGGGTTGGACCGAGAACGTCCTGCAACAGTAGGCGTCAGTCCCAAGGGCAGCCGGCTGCATCGCACTAGCGACGCGTGACTGCGACCACCCAGGGGAGACGTCGGCGTCGGCGTCTCCCCGAATGGACCCGGCCATGGTTGTTGCTGACGCCTGCCCTGGCCGTGGTCCTCGTGCTCTTCGCAGGCGGCCTGGTGCTGGGCTTCCTGCAGAGCCTCAACTACATGCCCATCATCGGCAAGACCGACGCCAACTTCGACGCCTACGTCGAGCTGTTCGACAGCCGGGTCTTCTGGGAGTCATTGCGGCTCTCGCTGTACGTCGCCTTCGTCTCGACGGCGCTCTCCATCGTCCTGGCGGTGGGCACGGCGCTGCTCATCTTCCACACCGCACGTGGCCGGCGGGTGACCACGTTCATCTACCAGTTCAACCTGCCCATCCCGCACATCGTAGGTGCGGTGGCCATGCTCTTCCTGCTGGCCCAGGGCGGCCTGCTCTCACGCATCGGTTTCGCGCTTGGTCTGACGGACGCGCCAGCCGACTTCCCGGCCCTGACCAACGACCGCAACGCCTTCGGCATCATCGTTGAGTACGTCTGGAAGGAAACGGTCTTCATCGGCGTCGTCGTGCTGGCTGCCCTGGCACGTGGTGTGGCCGACTACGAGGATCTGGCCAAGACCCTCGGCGCCGGCCGCTGGAAGCGCTTCTGGCACGTCATCCTGCCGCTCATCACGCCGGCCATCGTGTCCACCTCGGTCATCGTCTTTGCCTTCGGGTTCGGCGCCTTCGAGGTGCCGTTCCTGCTGGGCCAGCCTTATCCGGCGGCGTTGCCGGTGCTGGCCTACCGGGCTTACACCGACGTGGACCTCGATGCCCGCGCGCAAGCCATGGCCATCAGCGTCATCATCGCCGCGGTCACCACGGTGGCGGTGTTCATCTACACCTGGCTCTCGCGCCGCTATGTCAGGAGTGAATCGTGAGCGGCGACCGGAATGTCATCGGCGAGAGCGGCGTGATGCTGCCCGGCGAGCGACTCGATCGCGAGGACCCACCCGAGAGCGTCCCGCGCCCGCGACCCGAGAAGCGCCACGTCGGACGCTACCTGCTCGTACTGCTGATGTGCATGCTGCTGCTGCTGCCCTTCGTGCCGCTCATCTTCTGGTCGGTCAGCCATCGCTGGTTCTTCCCGACCATCATCCCCGACCAGCTCTCCGACCGAGCCTGGAGCTACATCTTCTCCGAGCGCTCCCAGGTCATGGAGGGGCTTGTCACCTCGCTCATCATCGCCACGCTGGTGGCCGTGATCGCGGCGGCCATCGGGCTCTCCGGCGGCCGGGCCCTGGGGCTCTACAAGTTCCGCGGCAAGCGCATCGTCGAGCTGGTGCTCCTGGCGCCGGTCATCGTGCCTGCCATCGCGGTGGCCATGGGCATCCAGGTCCTGTTCATCCGCTATGCGCTGGCCGACACCATCCCCGGCGTGGTCCTAGTACACCTCATCCCGACCATCCCCTATGTCGTCTTGGTGATGGGCGCGGTGTTCTCGAACTACGACACAGCCTACGAGGAACAGGCCCGGGTCCTGGGCGCGAACCCGCTGCGGGTCTTCCTGCACGTGACCTTCCCTGCGGTCCTGCCCGGGCTGGTCGTGGCCGCTTTCTTCGCGTTCCTCATCTCGTGGAGTGAATACATCATGACCGTGCTCATCGGCGGGGGGCAGGTGGTCACGCTGCCGATCCTGCTCTTCGCCTTCGTCGGCTCCGATCCCAGCGTCGCCGCGGCGCTGAGCCTCTTCTTCATCGCGCCCGCCATCGTGCTCATGATCCTGACCTCGCGCTACCTCAGCGGCGACCAGTCGGCCGTGGGCGGGATCGGTCGCGCATGACCGTCACCGTCGATCTGGTCAAACTGACCAAGATCTACAAGGGAGCTGGTGAGCCCAGCGTCGATGGCATCGACATGAGCATCGCCAAGGGCCAGCTGGTAGCCATGCTGGGACCCTCCGGCTGCGGCAAGACCACGACCATGAAGATGGTCGCGGGCCTGCTTGAGCCCACGGCCGGGGACGTGCTCTTCGACGGACGGTCGGTCGTGGACATTCCCGCTGAGAAGCGCCAGGTGGCCATGGTCTTCCAGAAGCCGTTGCTCTTCCCGCACATGTCCATCGGCGACAACGTGGCCTTCGGCTTGCGCATGCGCGGCGTGGACAAGAAGACGCGCGCCAAGCGGGCCAGCGAGATGATGGAGCTGGTGCGGCTGCCGGGCATGGAGGATCGCCGTCCCGGACAGCTCTCAGGCGGGCAGGAGCAGCGCATCTCCCTGGCCCGGGCGCTCATCACCGAACCGGACATCCTGCTGCTCGACGAGCCTCTCAGCCAGCTCGATGCCAACCTGCGCATCGAGATGCGCGACCTCATCCGCCACATCCAGGCAGAGCTGGGCATCACCAGCGTCTTCGTCACGCACGACCAGGAGGAGGCTGTGATGCTGGCCGACCGTATCGCGCTGATGCTGGTCGGACGCATCCAGCAGGACGGGCTGCCGCAGGACTTCTACGAACGGCCGGCCACGCAGGCGGTGGCGCGGTTCTTCGGCACCAAGAACTTCGTGCCCGGCACAGTCAGCGGGTCACGCTTCGAGTCGGAGCTGGGCACGCTGCGACTTGGCCACGAGCACCCCGACGGAGAGGGTCTGCTGGTCATCCGCCAGGAGGCCATCGAGATCGGCCCCGGCGAGAACAGCTTCGAGGCGAACGTGGAGCGGACCATGTACCTGGGCACGCACGTGCGCGTCTGGGCCGTGGCCGGCGGGGTACCGCTGCAGTTCACGGTGCCCCCTGGCGTGCACTACGAGGGAGACCAGACCATCACCCTGCGGCTACCCATGGCACAGGCCTGGGTGGTCCCCAAGGAGGACCACCTCCTGTGACGCCGAAGCTGCACAACGCCGACTGGGATTACTGGCCTGAGAAGCGCACGACCGAAGAGATCTGGACGTCGAGTGCGGCACTCGGTTCGGAGGGCGCCAGGTCGCTGGGCATGCATGGCGCGGTGGACGAGGGTGTGACCAGTAGCGAGTACGCAAGCCGCGACGGCTACGGCTACGGCTACGGCTACGGCTACGGCTACGGCTACGGCTACGAGACCATGGTGGCTGCCACGGCGCGGGCGCGAGTCGCTCGATGAGAGCCGTCGTGGCCTACGGGGCGGGCGACTTCCGTCTCGAACAGGTTCCAGAGCCGGTGCTCAAGGGTGGCGCCGTGGTGCGCATGGAGGCGGCCGGGGTCTGTGCCGCCGATCGCATGATCTACGCGGGCGACTCGCCGTGGGAGCTGCCTTTCCCGTTCACGCCGGGCCACGAGAACGTGGGCACGATCATGGAGGTCGACCCGGAGGCCGCGGCACGCTGGGGTGTGGCCGTGGGCGACATGGTCGTGAACGAGGTCATGGTCCCGTGTGGGCGTTGTCCCCTGTGCCGGCGCGAGCGCTTCCATCTGTGCCGAGCTGGCCGCCACATCGGCAGCAGCCTGCCGGGTGGCTGGGCCGAGCAGCTCTGGATCCCGCCCGGGGCCCGCGTCTGGCGTGTGCCCCAGGGCCTGGCCGCCGAAGAGGCGGTGGTGGCCGAGCCATTGGCCTGCGGCATCCACGCCATCGAGCGAGCCGATCCAGGACCGGATGATGCCTTGGTCATCAGCGGCATCGGAGCCATCGGTGCGGGAGCGTTGGCCTATGTCGCTGCGGCCCGGCCGGTACGAGAGGTGGTGGCCCTGGTCACGACACCCGAGCGAGCCGAGTTGGCGAGGAGCCTGGGTGCGGACGATGCTATCGACATCCGAGCTACGGACGCCGCGGTGGCGCTGAGGGATCGTTTCGACGGCATCGGCCCGGACGTGTACGTGGACTTCACCGGCGCCAATGCGTCGGTCGACCTGGGCCTCGACGCCATCGCACCAGGAGGACGCATCACACTCTACGGCGTCTACCGCGAGCGGGCGGGCATCGACTGGAACAGCGTGGCCGAGTTCAAGGAGCTCGAGATCGAGGGGGGCACCTGGCCCCGACCGAGTTCGGCCTGGCACTCGAGCTGTTGGCTAGCCGCAGGGTCGATGGTCGCCGCCTCGTCACCGCGAGCTATCCGCTCGGCGAGGTCCGTTCAGCGCTCGAGGAATCCCGTGACGAGGCGCTGCCCACACTCAAGACCATCCTGCTGCCCCGCGCCTGATCATGACCGACCGACGATCGCTGGTGGCTGGCCTCGACTTCGGTGGTGGGGCCGTCAAGGCCTGCGTGGCCGACATCGACAGCGGGGACGTGGTCGCCTTCGTACAGCAACCGACCCAGACGCAGCATCCCGCGCCGGGCCGCGCCGAGTTCGATCCCGGTGCCTGGTGGCGAGCAGCGACCACCGCCATGCGTGGGGCCGTGGCAGCTGCGGCCCGGCCCGGCCACGACTACCGGGCCATCAGCGTGACCTCGCTGCGCCAGGGCTACGTGTTGCTGGACGGCTCAGGTGAGCTAGGCCCCGGCGTGCTCAACTCCGACCGCCGTGGCGCGGCCCAGCTGCAGCGGGTTCGCGAGACCATCGGCCGTGACCGCCTGTATCAGGTCACCGGACACTGGTCGGCCCCGCAGCTCACGCTCCCCAAGCTGCTCGAGGAGCGAAGCTCGGGCGCAAAGCGCTGGGCGCGCACCGAGACGATGCTGTTCGTGCATGACTGGGCCCTGTGGCGCCTCTGCGGCGAACGCGTCAGCGAGCCCTCCATGGCCTCGGCCGGTCAACTACTCGACGTGGAGCGGCGTACCTGGGCTACCGAGTTGCTGGACGCGCTGGGCCTCCGAGCCGAAGTCCTGCCTCCGCTGGTCGACGCCGGGACGCGTGTGGGGGCGCTTCGCGATGAGGACCTTGGACTGCCCCTCGGGCTTCCCGTCGTGGCAGGCGGCGGGGATACGCAGATGGCGGCCGCCGGTGCCGGAGGGCTGGCCGATGGCGTGGTCAGCGTGGTTGCGGGCACGACCACGCCGCTCCAGGCCAGCACGGCCATGGTCCCGCACGATCCGCAGCAACACCCCTGGGTGAGTGCCCACCTCGCGCCAGGTCGCTGGGCAGCGGAGACCAACGCGGGCTACACGGGCATGAGCCTCGATTGGCTGGCGGGCATCACCGGCCGAAGCGTGGCCGATCTCGCCGAGGAATCCGCCACCACCCGGCCCGGAGCGGCCCGGGTCACCGCGGTCGTCACGGCCCGGACCTGGAGCGAGGAGGCCTGGAGTCGAGGCGCGCCCAGCGCGCTCATCGGGTTCGAGCCGGGTCACGAGCGAGGACACGTGGCTCGTGCCTTCATCGAAGCGCACGCCTACGCCATCCGCGGCAACCTCGAGGACCTCGAGCGCGCCACCGGGACCTCGGCGCAGCAAGTGTGCCTGCTTGGCGGTGCCGCCCGGTCGCTCCGCTTCGGCCAGCTCGTGGCCGACGTCACCGGCCGCGTCATCGCCCGGTCCGACATCGCCTATCCGGCAGGCCGAGCCTTCACCTGGTTGGCAGCAAGCTCACGGGGCGACGGTCCGGACCCACCATCGTTCAGCGGCGACACCATCGAGCCGGTCGAAGACGAGGCATATGAGGAGGGCTACATGCGATTCGCAGCTGCCGGAGACGCCATGAGTCGTGAGTTGTCCGGGTGGACCGCATGAAGGCACTGGTCACCGCCGAGTTCCCGGCCGATGGGCTTGATGAGCTCCGCTCGCTCGGATACGAGCCGGTCCATACGGGATGGGGCGTCACCCGGCATGCCCTGGACGCGGCCGAGCTGGCCGCCGCTCTTGACGACGTCGAGGTGCTGATCTGCGAGGTCGAGCGCGTGGACGAGGCGGTCATGGCTGCGGCACCGGCGCTGCGCCTGGTGGGCTCATGCCGGGGCGATCCCACCAACGTCGATCTCGACGCCGCGGCGGCCCGAGGCATGGTCGTGGTGAGTACCCCCGGGCGCAATGCAATCTCGGTCGCGGACTTCACCATGGGGCTCCTGCTCGACCACGCTCGCCATATCGGGCGCTCCGAGTGGCAGCTCCGCGAGCGCGGTTGGATGACCGACGGCGATCTGCCCTACTTCCACTTCCGCGGACCTGAGCTCACGGGCCGCACCATCGGCCTCGTCGGTCTCGGCGCCATCGGGCGGCTGGTGGCCGAACGCGCCCTGGGTTTCGGCATGAACGTGCTCGCCTTCGACCCCTTCGTTGCGGCAGCACCACCGGGTGTCGAGATGGCCGCGCTCGAGGAGCTGCTCGTGCGCTCGGACGTGGTTTCCATCCACTGCCCGCTGACTCCGGAGACGACCGGCCTCATCGGTGAGCGCGAGCTCGGACTCATGCGCAGGGAGGCCATCCTGGTCAACACCGCGCGCGCTGCCGTCGTGGACGAGGAGGCCCTGCTTTCCTGCATGAGTGGCCATGGTATCGGCGGTGCCGCGCTCGACGTGTTCTGGTCGGAGCCGCTGGCCCCTGGTCACCCCATCCGTGAGCTGGACAACGTGACCATCACTCCGCACGTCGCCGGAGCGGCCGATGATGTGCAGCGTCACCACGCCCGCATGATCCTCGATGACATCGCCCGTTGGCAGGGGGGCGAACCGCTGCAGCACGCGGTGGTCCAGCCGGAAGGAGCACCATCGTGAGCACCGGCGTGCGCTTCGGCGCGTCGTACTACCCGCCCCACCACGACCGGGGTGATTGGGCGCGCGACATGGACCTCATGGCCGAGCATGGCCTGACCGTGGTGCGCAGCGCCGAGCTGCTCGCGAGCTGGGACCGCATCGAGGTCGCGCCCGGCCGTTGGGAGTTCGAGTGGCTGGACACCCTCTTCGATCTCGCCGCGGAGCGAGGGATGCAGATCCTGCTCGGCACCGGCACCTGCGCGCCACCGGTGTGGATGGCCGAGAAGTGGCCTGAGCTCCAGGTCGTCTCGCGCGAGGGCGTGCAGTACCCCATCGGCTCGGCCTGGTCGTGGGCCTGCAAGGACCACCCCGGCTACGCTGCGGAAGCTCGGCGCTGGGTGGGCCAGCTCATCGAGCGCTACGGCAGTCGCCCCGAGCTCATGGGCTGGCAGATCGACAACGAGCCGGGCCACCCGTTCGTCGAGCGCGAGGGTCGCTCGGCAGAGATGTACTGCTATTGCGATCACACTGAGACGCGCTTCCGGGACTGGCTGAAGAGGCGCTACGGCACGCCCGAGGCACTCTCGGATGCCTGGCGCTGGGACCCGACCCACCATCGCTACAGCAGCTGGAGCCAGGTGCGGGCGCCGCGCTCGACCCCGACCGAGTGGGGCGTCGTCACGGCCTATCTCGACTGGCGGCGCTTCATCGCGGAGCGCGTGGCCGACTTCATGAGTTGGCAGCACGACATGCTCAAGGGCGCGCTGCCTGCGCTGCCGACCATGACCAACGTCTTCATCTGGTCGCAGCATGACCCATTCGGCGTGCGCATCGCCCAGGACTCCTGGCGCCTGGCCAAGACAGTCGATGTCATCGGCTACGACCTCTACCCGGGTATCGGCAGGCGTGAATACGAGCACCCCGAGTACGTGGGCATGTACCTCGACTACGCGCGCTCGAGCGCCTTGGCCAACGACCGCGGCTTCTGGCTGCCCGAGATCGAATCGGGACCCATCAACGGCTTCATCCTGGGTCCCGACCGTTGGACCGACGGGGACGACATCCGGCGGCTCAACGTGGACGGCATCGGCGCCGGCGCCGAGGTCATCCTCTACCAGGGCTACCGCGAATGGGACTGTATCCCCATCCACTGGGGTGCCCTGGCTGACCTCGAGGGCCAGCCGACCGAACGGCTGGACGCAGCTGCTGATGCCGCCGGTGCTGCCGCGGCCATCCCCGAACTGGTGCTCGAGGCCAGGGCGGCGCGAGCGCCGGTGGCCTTCCTCTACGACTTCGATATCGGCGCCGCGTGCACGGGTCTGGGCGCCATGGACGTCCTGCTGGAGGGCATCTCGGGCGCCTACCGGGCCATCGCGGGCGCTGGCTTCGAGGTCGAGTTCGTGAGCTTCGAAGAGCTCGACTCGCTGGAGTGCCGGCTACTGGTGCTGCCCTTCACCATGTTGCTCCCCGGTGAGGGTGCCGATCGATCGCGGCCTACGTGCGGGGCGGCGGTCAGGTGCTCGGCTTCGCCAAGACCGCTATGTTGGATGGCCAGGGCTGGTACTGGCACCGACGACCTGGCGGCGGGCTCGACAATGTCTTCGGTGCCCGCGAGTCGCGCATCGACGTCGTGAAGGAGCCGATCAGCGTGGACGTGCCCACCACGCCACGTCTGCCTGGCTGGTCCGGCGGGACCGCCACCGGAGCCTGGCATCGGCAGGCGCTCGACGTGGCCGAGGGTACCGAGGTCATCGGTCGTTTCAGCGACGGCACCCCGGCGCTCACGTACAACCGACACGGACTGGGTGGTGCCTGGCTGGCCGGCACGCACCTCGATATCGGGGTCAAGCGCCACGGCGACCCTGCCAGCAGTCGGCTGCTGGCGGCCATCGCCCAGGCTGCCACCGGCGAGCCACTCTTCAGTGCCGACGTGGCCAACGATGGTCTGCCACGGACCTGGGCTCGCCTCCGCCGTTCCGGAGGCGAAGGCGTGCTGTCGCTGACCACCACCGCCCCCGAAGGCGGTACCGTGACCGTGAACGTCAGCGCCGAGCGGGCGCGAGACCTGCTCACTGGCGAGTCGATCGAGGTCTCGAGCGCCCACCTGACCGCGGCCGTGCCGCCGATGGGCGCACGACTCATCCACCTGGAGGGACTTGATGGCTGAGCTCGACCGAGCGACACTGGTCGGCGGCTAGACGCGTGACTCGGGGGATCTGCCCATGAGCCAGGCGACCGTGTCCGCGGCAGCGGAGGAGCGGACGATCCGGGTCGGCTGCCCCGCGCACAACTGTGGTGGCCGCTGCTTGCTCATGGCCCATGTCGAGGACGGGGTCATTACGCGGCTCGACGCCGACGACCGGCCCGACGAGCTTTGCTCACCCCAATTGCGCGCGTGCGCGCGGGGCCGTGCCTATCTGCGGCGCCAGTACCACCCCGACCGCCTGCTGTACCCACTGCGGCGCGTGGGCACCCGCGGTGAGGGCCGCTTCGAGCGCATCGGCTGGGACGAAGCCCTCGATCTGGTGGCCGGCGAGATCGGGCGGGTGCGCGACATCTACGGCAGCGGCGCGCTCTTCGTGCCCTACGGCACCGGCAGCTACAACCAACTCAACGGCTCGCACCTGGCGCGCCGGCTGCTGAACCTCGCGGGCGGCTGCCTGGGCTACTACAACGACTACTCGATGGCCGCCATCAAGGCCGCCACCCCGACCGTCTACGGCACCAACGTGACCGGCAACGAGCGCCAGGATTGGCTGAACTCGCGCTACATCCTGATGTGGGGTTGGAATCCGGCCGAGATGCGTGACGAGACGAACAGCGACTACTTCATCCGTCTTGCCCGTGACCGCGGAGCCCGCCTAGTGTGCGTGGACCCGCGCATGAGCCTCTCGGCCTCCCTGGCCGACGAATGGGTGCCCATCCGTCCGGGCACGGACGCGGCCATGATGTCAGCCATGGCCTACGTCATCATCGATGAAGGCCTCCACGATGCCGAGTTCGTGCGCAGCCACTGCCTCGGCTTCGACGCAGCGCAGATGCCATCCGGGTTGGAGGACGAGGAGAGCTATTCCGACTACATCAGGGGCAACCGTGACGGCCTGCCCAAGACGCCCGCCTGGGCCGAGGCCATCACCGCCGTGCCGGCCGCCACCATCGCGCGCATCGCCCGTGAGTACGCCACCATCAAGCCGGGCATCCTCTACCAGGGCTACGGCATGCAACGGCGGGCCTATGGAGAGCAGGTGGTCCGGGCCGGTTGCGTGCTCGCCTCGATCACCGGCAACGTCGGCGTCTCGGGCGGCTGGGCCAGCGGCACCGGCAAGCCAGCCCCCCACGGCGGCGCCAAGGGCAACGTCTTCCCGGTGGGCACCAACCCCATCGCCGCGAAGATCCCCACCTACCTCTGGACCGATGCCATCCTGCGGGGCAGGGAGATGGGGCCCGAGGACGGCGTGCGCGGCGCCGAGCGGCTGCCGGCCGACGTCAAGCTGCTCTACTCGGTGGCCTCCAACGTCATGGGCGGCCAGCACGGCAACCTGAACCGCACCGCGGACATCCTGCGCGACGAGTCGCTGGTCGAGTTCATCGCGGTCCAGGACAACTTCCTGACCCCAACCGCGCGCTTTGCCGACGTGGTCTTGCCCGCCTGCACGCAGTTCGAGACATGGGGCTTCGAGGATGGCTGGAAGTTCATGGAGGACATCATCCTCCAGCCCAAGCTGGTCGAGCCTCCGGGCGAGGCTCGCAGTGACTACGCCATCTGCGCCGGCATCGCCGAACGGCTGGGGACGGGCGAGGCATTCACCGAGGGCCGAGACGAGCGGCAGTGGGCCGAGTGGCTGCTCGATGAGGTCCGAGAGACCCGCTTCCCGGACCTGCCCTCCTTCGATGAGCTCCTGGAGCGCAATACCGGGATCTGGGGGCGGCCGATCCACGAGCCGGCCATCGCCTTCGCCGACTTCCGGGCCGACCCCGAGGCGCACCCCCTGGACACGCCCTCGGGCAAGATCGAGATCTTCTCGCGCCAGCTCCACGACCTCGGGCTCGTCGACGAGGTGCCGCCGGTCCCGAAGTACGTGCAGGAGTGGGAGAGCCCCCTGGGCCCCGAGGCGGAGCGCTTCCCACTCTCGGTCATCGGACACCACACGCTCCATCGCGTGCACTCCACGCACGACAACAACGACTGGCTCGAAGAGGCCTTTCCGCAGCGCGCCTTCGTCAACCGCCTCGACGCGGCTGAGCGCGGCATCGCCGACGGAGACCTGGTGCGCATCTGGAACGAGCGCGGCGAGATGGCCCTGCCCTGCCGCCTGACCGACCGCCTGATGCCAGGTGTGGTCGACGTGCCCCAGGGCGCCTGGTGGAGCCCGGACAAGGCCGGCCTCGACCGTCGCGGCAACACCAACGTCTTGACCTCGGAGCGGCCCACGCCGCTGGCCTTTGGCAACGCGCAGCACACGATCATGGCCCAGATGGCCCGAGCCGATGGCCCACCCCAGGTCGCGGCCGGTTGCGCACGAGAGCCGACCTCGCCACGTCGGGTCGAGCCGCCGGCAGCGCCAGTGTCAGCGGATCCACTGCTCTTCTACTTCGACGCCACGGCCTGCACCGGGTGCAAGGCCTGCCAGGTCGCCTGCAAGGATCGCAACGGACTCTCCGAAGGCATCCTGTGGCGCCGCGTGTATGAGGTCAGCGGCGGCTCATGGGAGCGACAGGGTGCGGCCTGGGCTCATGACATCGGGGCCTACCACCTGTCACTGTCCTGCAACCACTGTGAGCGTCCCGTCTGCGCAGAAGTCTGTCCGGCCGCGGCCATCAGCCGCCGGCCCGACGGCGTCGTGCTCATCGATGCGGACCGCTGCACCGGCTGCGGCTACTGCGCCTGGGCCTGTCCCTATGGAGCGCCGCAGTTCGACGCGCTCGCAGGCGTGATGACCAAGTGCACCTTCTGTGTCGATGATCTCGGCGAAGGTCGGCAGCCGACCTGTGTCGCAGCCTGCCCCATGCGCGCGCTCGACGCGGGCACGCGCGACGAGCTCATGGTCCGCTATCCGGACGCGACGCCAGAGGCGCTGGGCATCTACCCGCTGCCCGACCCGGAGCTGACCCATCCCGGCCTGCGGATGAGGCCCCATCACGACGCGGCACGCGTGGCGGACGGCGCGAACGTCGCCAACTACGAGGAAACGTGATGGGCGAACGCTCGCTCGTGCTCTTCACGCTGCTGACCCAGGCCGCTTGCGGTGCACTCGTCGGCCTCGCCGGGTTGCAGCTGCTGGGCGCGGCCGACGTGCTCGGACCGCTGGCCTTCGTGACCATCGGCCTGCTCATCCTGGCTGCATCGACCATCTCGACACTCCACCTCGGGGCGCCACAGCATGCCCCCTACGCCATCGCCAATTGGCGCCACTCCTGGCTCAGCCGCGAGATCCTGGCGCTCGGCCTGACCGGCGCGCTCGTGGCCATCGGCGCGCTCGTGGCGTTGCTCGGTGACGCCCGGGAGAACGTGGCGGCCCGCACCATCATCGTCTCCCTCGCTGCTGCGGCCGGCGTCGTCCTGGTGGCCACCATGGTCCAGCTCTACTCGGTGCGCACAGTGCCTGAGTGGCGGCGGCCGCTCACGGTCGCTGGCTTCGCCGGCACGACGCTGCGGCTGGGCTCGGTCACGGCCGCCAACCTCGCTGCCATCGAAAGCTTGCCCGATGGCTCCATCGATGCCGCAGCCTTCTGGCTCATCCTGATGTTGGCCGTCGGGATCGGCCTGTGGCTGGCGGCCGCAGGTGGCGGCCCCGGTCCGGGCAGGGTCGACCGGCGCGCCGGCGCGCTTCTGGTGCGCGGCCAGATGCCATCGGCTGGCGGCCGGGGGAACCGCTCGTTCCGGTCGTTCGCATGGGGTGCGATCGTAGCCGCGGTCGGGATGGTCATCCTGGTCACCGGCCCAGCGCTGCTTGCTGCGGCACTCCTCGCCCCCGCGCTGGCCATACTGGCGGTCGGGGAGCTCGATGCGCGTGAGCGCTTCTACCGAGCGGCGCCGAGCCAGGGTCGCCATGTGCTGCGACCGCCGGCCACAGCACGCCCACGGGCCGTGGGCGACTGACCCACAGACCCGAGGATCAGCGACTGGTGCCTTCGAGTCGTCCGCGAGCCGCCGGGATGGCCGCTGGGTTCACGACGTTGAGGGCGCCACCCTCAAGGAAGGCCTCCAGCGACTCCCAGGCGATGCGCGACTGGTGGTCGGTGACCTCGTGCGTGGCCCCACCCAGGTGCGGCAGGGCCACCACGTTGGGCAGCTCCAGGAGTGGGTCGTCGAGCGGCAGTGGCTCGCGGTCGAAGACATCGAGCGCGACCGCGGCGATTCGGCCCTCACGGAGGGACTGCAGCAGCGCGTCTCCGTCGATGAGCCCCGCGCGTGCGCTGTTGATGAGGAATGCGGTCGGCTTCAGCAGGCTCAACTCACGAGCTCCGATCATGCCGGTCGTGGCCGAGGAGAGGGGCACGTGCAGGGACACGATGTCGGCGGTGCGCAGCAGCTCGTCGAGTGCGACCAGCTTCACGTCCACGCCGGCCGCGACATCGACAGCCACGAACGGGTCGGAGGCGACCAGTCGGGCTCCGAACCCGGTCAGCCGTCGCGCGGTGGCCAGGCCGGTCGCACCCAGGCCCACCAGGCCGACGGTCTTGTCGCGCAGCTCGAAACCCTGGTTGGCGAGGTAGCTGGGCAGCAAGCCACGCTCGACCCAGGTGCCGTCGCGTAGCGAGGTCATGGCCGGCCACACGTTGCGCAGGACCATGATCATCATCATCACGGTCAGGTCGCCAACGGCGTCGGCATTCCGTCCCGGCGTGTTGATGACGACCACACCGTGCTCGGTGGCGGCCTCGACGTCGATGTTCACCGGGGCCGCCCGGGTATCGATGACCATGACCAGGTCGGGCGAGCCCGAGATGACCGCGCGCGTGACCTCATCCTCTTCGGTGATGAGCACCTGGTAGTCGGCGATTCGGGCGGTCAGCTCAGCCTCGCCGGCCACGGGTCGTGTTTCGTCCCACTCGTAGTGGCTGAAGTCGTGGGCCTCGTCGAAGCGCTGCGCCCAACGCGCGGGCAAACGACCCGACGAGAGGACGCGCAGGCGCATCAGTGCGGGTCCTGCCCGTAGTGCTTGTGATACCAGCCGAAGCTGCGATCGAGCTCTTCCTGCGGCAGGTCGGTGATCTCACCGCCCATGGCTGCGGCGTAGAAGATGGTCCGGGCTGCCTCCTCCATGTAGGTAGCCACCTTGACCGAATCCTCAGCTGTGGCACCGAAGGTGAAGGGGCCGTGGCGGTTCACGAGCACGGCCAGGCTGTCGCCACCGACGCGAACGATGGCCTCACCGGTCTCGTCATGCGCGGGTTTGACGTACTCGGTGCAGGGGATGGCCCGGCCGACGATGTGGCTGAAGGGCGTGAGTGCCGCCGGCAGCGGCTTGCCCAGCAGCGCGAAGGCGGTCGAGTACGGGGAGTGGGTGTGCGTGATGCCGCCGATGTCGAAGCGATGCTTGTACACGTAGTTGTGGATGCCCAGGTCGACCGATGGCTTGAGGTCACCCTCGATGACGACCCCCTCGAGATCGACCACGACCATGGACTCAGGCGTGAGATCGCGGAAGCGCAGGCCGCTGGGCTTGATGATGACGTGCCCTTCCTCGCGCACGATGGCGCTGACGTTTCCCCCGGTCCAGACCACGAGCCCCTGGTCAGGGAGCTCCTTGTTCATGGCGCAGACTTCCTTGCGCAGTTCCGGATACAACATCGGTCTTGCTCTCCCCCTGTCGGTCCTTGGCTCGGTCCGTCCCTGTCAGCGACGGGATGATCACGCTCTTGATGGATTCGCTGGCCCTGACGATGAGGTCGATGCCCTCGGCCACGCCATCGAAGCCGAAGCGGTGGGTGATGAGGGCCCCGGCATCGACGCGCCCGGTAGCGATGAACTGGAGCACGGCGTTCGTCTCGGCCTTGGTCGAGGAGTAGGCGTTGTTGATGGTGATGCCCGAGAAGTAGAGGTGGTTGGCATCGACGGTGACCCGCTCGTCGGGGTGTGGCGGCGCGTTGACGTGCAGCGTGCCGCCCTTGCCCACCAGGCCGAGCGCCGCTTCCCAGGCCTGGGCCGAGGGTGCCGTAGAGACCACGGCATCGGCGAGGCGGCCGTCATTGAGCGCGCGCAGCACCTCCGCGGCATCCTCGCGCGCCGGGTTGATGGTGTGCGTGGCGCCCATCTCCAGGGCACGCTCCAGGCGCCAGTCGCTGAAGTCGACGGCGACGATGCGGGCATAGGGGTAGAGCCGTGCCAGCTGCACGAAACAAAGGCCCATGAAGCCGACACCCTGGATGGCGATGGTGTCACCGCTGACCACGGGCAGCCTCTGCATCCCGTAGAGGCAATCGGACATGGGCTCGATGACACAGGCTTCTTCGAACGACACGTTCTCCGGCAGCCTGAGCATCTCGGGCACGTTCTCGGCGGGCACCCGGAAGTAGTCCGCGAAGCCACCGGGGTGGATGTTCGTCTTGGAGTAGGTCGAGCAGTACGTCGATGCGCCGCGCTGACACTCTCGACAGTGGTTGCAGGGTACGTGGTGGTGAACGAAGACCCGGTCACCGACCCCGTACGCGGTCACGTGTTCACCGACCTCGACGATGACGCCGGCCGGCTCATGTCCGAGGATCTTGGGTGCCCGGGGCATCAGGTACCACTCCATCGCTTCCCCACCACACAGGCCGCAGGCCTCGGTCTTGACCAGCACCTCGCCGGGACCGATCGAGGGCACGTGACGCTCCTCGACCCGGATGTCACTGTTGCTGTAGTAGACAGCGACACGCATATGCTCGCCGGCCCGGGCGATGTCTCCAACAGCCGGGCTCACGGCGATGCGCATCAGAGCGCCTCGGCCTTGGCGGCGCTGTGGACAGCGTCGATGCGAACCGCGGCCAGGTCCTCTTCGGCGATGTCCAGCTGGGAGTCGGTCATGCGCTCTACTGCGCGCACTAGAGACAACGCGTCGAGCGAGTTCTCCTTCATCAGCGTGTGGCGCGTGGCACCGTGGGAGTAGCGGTCCTGGATGCCGATGCGCAGCAGCTTCTTGGCTGCACCGCTCTCAGCCATAAGCTCTGCGACCGCTGACCCCAGGCCACCCACGATGGTGTGGTTTTCCATGGTGATGACGCCGTGCTTGGCCTCGGCGATGGCTTCGGTGACCTGTGGGTCGGTGAACGGCTTCAGGGTCGAGACGTGGACGTGGTTGATGGAGACGCCGCGATCGCGCAGGACGCTGGTGGCACGCATGGCC
The DNA here is from genome assembly GCA_963705425.1 of uncultured Chloroflexia bacterium. Lineage (GTDB taxonomy): Bacteria > Chloroflexota > Limnocylindria > Limnocylindrales > CSP1-4 > JAFMJV01. The sequence goes on from CAVPJO010000002.1 coordinate 203,291, forward strand.
TCCTCGGTGCAGATGCCCGACGAGATGATGGTCACGTCGTCGCCCGTGGAGAGCACGCGTGCCTGGTTGAGCACGAACGGCTCCGACTTGTCGAAGAGCCGTGGCACCTCGCCACGTAGCATGCGCACGTAGACGGGGCCGTTGACCGCCTGGATGGCATCGAGGCAGGTCTCCACGTCGGTGGCGTCACCCATGTCCACGACCGTCATGTTGGGGGTGGCACGCATGATCGCCACATCCTCGATGGCCTGGTGCGAGGCGCCGCCCGGCGAGATGATGCCAGGCAGGAAGCCGATCAGCCGCACGGGCAGGTTCGGATAGGCCACGGACATGGCCAGCTGGTCGTACGGGCGGCGATAGAGGAAGACCGCGAAGGTATGGAGGTATGGGAAGAACCCGCGCCGAGCCATGCCGGCGGACCAGGCCACCATGTTCTGCTCAGCGAGACCGAAGGAGAAGAAGCGATCGGGGTAGGCGTGGCTCCACTGACCCACCTCGCAGGAGTTGGTGAGGTCGGCCGAGAAGACGATCACTTTGGGCTTGTCTTCGGACCAGGCCAGGAAATTGCGGGCGTGCGGGCCGGTTACGACTTCCACTCGATCGTTCCCTTCAGTGTTTCGTAGGCTGCTTCGTACTCGGCCTTCTCTTCGGGCGACGTGAAGCGCAGGTAGTGCAACTTGGGACGCCGTAGCTCGAGGAGGTTGATGCAGCGCGTCGGGTCGGTCTTGGCGAGCACGACCAGCGGCCTGCCGTCCTTGACCGGCGCGCCGGCCGCGGCAAGCGCTTCCACATCGTGGCCGTCGACCGTGATGGCCCGGGCCCCGAACGCCTCGAGGCGTTGCTGCAAGGGGTCGATCTTCATGGTCATGCTGATCGGCCCATCGCACTGTTGTTCGTTGACATCGACGTAGATACCCACGTTGTCGAGCTTGTAGAAGGCCATCGCTGCGAGGGCCTCCCAGACCTCACCCTCCTGGAACTCGCCGTCGCTCATGATCACCCAGACGCGGCCGCCCTCACCGAGCAGCCTGCGCGCAAGGGCGAACCCACCCGCCTGGCTGATGCCCTGCGACAACGAGCCCGTGGTGGTGTCGACGCCGGGCGAGTGTTCATGCCCGATCATCTCCACGCTGCTGCCGTCGACGTTGAACTCTTCGAGCGCCTCCGGCGCCAGTCGGCCCACCTCGATGAGCGCCGTGTACAGCACCAGTGCGTAGTGAGCAGGCGAGAAGACCAGTTGGTCCTTGTCAGGCCGGATACCGCCGTTGTAGGCACCACCCCGGGGGTAGTCCGGGTTGTCTGGCCCGGGCACGCCCTGATACTTGGGTGGCTGCATCGGAGCGGTGCTGGGGCCAAGGTCCATGACGCGCATGTACATCGTGGCGAAGAGCTCAGCTGAGGAGCAGGCCTGGCTCAGGTAACCGCCATCGTTGCGCAGGACATGCTCGAGGACGCGGATGCGGATCCGTTGAGCCGTGGCCGCGACCTCATCGACCCACGCCTCCTGGTCAGTCACGGTCATCGAGTTCCTGTGCCTCCTCGTCGGGCTCCATTCGGGCGATCAAGGCGATGATCTGGGTCGGTCGCCGGCCCTAGCGTACATCAGTTCGTCAAGTGGACCGATGTTCACTACTGCGAGCGTTGACGTGCGTGAACGAGAGCGGCATGGTGGAGGGAGGACCAATCCCAAGGAGGGCACGTGGAGCGAGGCCAGGGCGAGTTTCCGCATTCCTCACACTGGGGTGCCTTCCTGGCGCGGGTCGAGGATGGACGGGTACGCGTCAGACCACACCCGGACGACCCCGACCCGGCACCGATCCTGGCCAACATCGAAGCGGCCGCAGATAGCGAAGCCCGTGTCGCGGCTCCGACGTTCCGTCGGGGCTGGCTGGAGAATGGGCCTGGCCCTGCGCGCCGCACGAGCGACGACACCTTCGTCGAGCTGCCCTGGGATGAGGCCCTGGATATCACCGCCGCCGAGCTGGAGCGTGTCTACGGTGAGCACGGACCGGAATCGGTCTTCGGAGGCTCGTACGGCTGGAGCAGCGCCGGACGAGTGCATCACGCCCAGAGTCAGGTGCATCGCTTCCTCAACGTGCTGGGTGGCTACGTCCGCTCGGTCAACACCTACAGCGCCGGCGCCGCGGAGGTCATCCTGCCGCACGTCCTCGCGTCCTATTCCACGCTGGTATCGGACACCGTGACCTGGGCGGATGTCGCAGCCCACGGGCGCCTGGTCGTGGCCTTCGGAGGCATGCCGGTCCGGACGCGCTATGTGCAGTCGGGCGGCCCATCACGCCACAGAGCTGGCGACGCGCTGCGAGCCGCCCGGCGGGCTGGGGTCGAGTTCGTGCTCGTGAGCCCGCTGCGCGACGATGCCCCGGTCTCCCTCGAGGCGACGTGGATCGCGGCCAGGCCAGGCACAGACGTCGCGCTCATGCTGGGCGTCGCCCACACGCTCGTCGTCGAAGACCTGCACGACCGCGCCTTTCTCGATCGCTGGTGCTCGGGCTATGAGGTCTTCGAACGCTACCTGCTCGGTCTGGACGACGGTCAGCCCAAGGATGCCGCCTGGGCTTCACGCATCTGCGGTATTCCGGAGGCTGGCATCTCCGGCCTGGCCCGGCGTATGGCAGCAGGCCCCACCTTGATCACGGTCGCGCACGGCCTGCAGCGGGCTGAGCACGGAGAGCAGCCGGTGTGGATGGCCATCACGCTGGCGGCGATGCTGGGTGGGATCGGCCTGCCCGGCGCCGGCTTCGCCTACGCCCTGGGCATCTTCGCCAACATCGGCGAGGCACCGACTCACCGTGGACATCCCGTCCTTCCCACAGGGCCGCAACCCCATCGGCACCTTCATCCCGGTGGCCCGTATCGCAGACATGCTGCTGCGGCCCGGAGAACCCTACGACTACGACGGGCAGCGGCTGTCCTACCCCGAGATCAGGCTTGTCTACTGGGCCGGAGGCAACCCTTTCCACCACCACCAGGACCTGGGACGTCTGCGCCGGGCCTTCGCGCGGCCGGACACCGTCATCGTCCACGAGCCCTACTGGACCGCGACCGCCCGGCACGCCGACATCGTCTTGCCCACGACCATCACGCTCGAACGCAACGACATCGGCTCGTCGCGGAACGACCCGGGTGTCATGGCCATGCACCGGGTCCTCGAACCGCGCGCGCAGGCCCGCGACGACTACGAGATCTTCGCCGATCTCGCGGAGCGACTGGGACATGGTGAGTCGTTCAGCGAAGGCCGCGATGCCGACGGCTGGCTGCGCCACATCTACGGAGCCCTGGCCGAACGACTGGCTGAGGCCGGGCAAGCAGCACCGACGTTCGAGGAGTTCTGGGAGGCAGGTGAGCTGCTCCTGCCCGTGGCCGCGGAAGTGGGCGGCTGGCTGCGCCGGTTCCGCGAGGATCCCGAAGCCAACCCACTGGCCACCCCCAGCGGCCGCATCGAGATCTTCTCCGAGGCCATCGCCGGCTTCGGCTACGAGGACTGCCCGGGTCACGCCACTTGGCTCCCGCCCGACGAGTGGCTCGGAAGCGCGCGAGCCGCAGAGTATCCGCTGCAGCTCATCGCCAATCAGCCGGCCGGTCGACTGCACAGCCAGCTCGACTTCGGCGCGGCCAGCCAGGAGCGCAAGGTGGCGGGCCGGGAGGTCGTTCGGCTGGCTCCAGCTGATGCCTGGTCACGCCGCATCGAGACCGGCGACACGGTCAGGATCTTCAACGACCGTGGCGCCTGTTACGCCTCCGCGGTCATCGACGACGCGGTGCTGGTCGGGTTGCGTCCAGCTGCCCACGGGCGCCTGGTTCGACCCGCTCGACGACCTGACGTGCCGACCTGCCTGGCCGGCAATCCCAACACCCTGACGCGCGACGTAGGCACATCGGCGCTGGCACAGGGCTGCACGGGTCAGCTCGCGCTGGTCGAAGTGGAGCGCGCCATCGACGCACCGCGACCACACGCCCATGGCGCACCGGCCCTGCTGGCCCATGTACAGCGTCCCGGTCGCACGAGCTAGCTCCGTCCACGCCTGAAGCTCGGCCCCGGCCTCCAGTCCGCGATGCCGGGACCGGCCGATCTGCTGGACGACCCCGCTCGACGCGATCGCGCGTCCGCATCACCGCATCACCGCGCCCGGACTCCTGCTCACGTTCCCACGTGGTAGCCCGCATCGAGATCCAGGGCTGAATCGAGGAGATAGGGACTTGACACGACACGTGTTCCGGCGCGACACTGCGCACAGTCTGGACAACGGTACGATGAATGAACATTTGTACCTCCGTTCGACACCGATCGGATGTCCGCGGCCACGGGCTTCGCGGGGCCAGAGGATACGGATCGCCGAGGGAAGCGGCGAAGGAGGAGGGACGACTGGAACGAGCTGTGAAGCACACCGGATCGACTCCATCGTTGCATCGCTGAGGAGACACGCACACATGAACTACCGCCGCGGAATCACCGCCATCGCGTCGCTCGCCATCGTGGCGAGTCTCGCTGCCACGCCGGTCCTGGCCCAGGACGCCGACACCGAGCAGGTAGGCGAGGTCAACGTCGAGGGGCTGAGCCTCGATGGCAAGACCATCGGCGTGGCCGTCATCGGCACCGACCACTACTGGGATCGCGCCGCCTTCAACGGCTTCACCGGACAGCTCGAGGAGCTCGGCGCCACCGTCGTCTCCGTCGACGCCGGACGCGACGACCAGAAGCACGTCGCCGGTCTCGAGAACCTGCTCGCGCAGCAGCCCGACGCCATCGTCAACATCCTGGGCACCGCGACCGTCATCGAGCCGGTCTTCGAGAAGATCGCCGAAGCGGGTATCCCGCTGTTCGCGGTCGACACCGCCTCCGACTTCGCGATCAACAACGCCACGTCCGACAACACCGCCCTCGGTACGGAGCTCGCTGAGCAGCTCGTCGCCGATATCGGCGAGGCCGGCAACGTGGCCGTGTTCAACGGCTTCTACGGCATCAACGTCTGCGCGCTGCGCTACGACGCCCTGACCGCCGTGCTCGAGGACTATCCCGAGGTCCAGATCCTGCAGCCCGAGCTTCAGGACGTCATCCCCAACACGCAGGAAGATGCCCGCAAGAAGATCCAGGACCTCCTGCAGAAGTACCCCGAAGGCGAGATGAGTGCCGTGTGGGCCTGCTGGGACATCCCCGGCCTGGGTACCAACCTGGCCATCGTCGATGCCGGCCGCCAGGACAACGTCGGCTTCTATGGCGTTGACGGCGACCCCACCGTGCTCGAGGTCATGGCCCAGGACGGCCAGGCCATCAAGGCCATCGCCTCACAGCAGCCCGGCCTTATCGGCCAGATCAGCGCCATGAACGTGGCCAAGGCCCTCGGTGGCGAGACCGTCGCCAAGACGACGCTCGTGCCCGCCTTCCTGACCCTGCCGGAGAACGTGGAGGAGGTCCGCGTGCAGCTCGGCCAGGTCGAGTAGCTCCCAGTCCACGAGCCGCACCGGCTGTCAGCCTCCTTGCCGGTGCGGCTCGACCATGACGAGGACTCGACATGACGACCGCTCCTGAAGTGCTCCAGCTGCGCGGCATCTGCAAGTCGTTTCCGGGTGTACGCGCCCTCGAGGACGTCGATTTCTCGGTGGCCGCGGGTGAGGTCCATGGTCTCGTCGGTGAGAACGGAGCCGGCAAGTCGACCCTCATCAAGATCATCTCGGGCGTGTACCAGCGCGACTCCGGCGAGATGCTGGTCAACGGCGATGCCTGCGGCAACCTGACGCCACGCCAGGTCGAGGACCTCGGCATCCAGTTCATCTATCAGGAACAGAACCTCGTGCCCGAGTTCACCGTGGCCCAGTCCATCTTCATGGGCCAGGAGAAGAGGCTCGGCAAGTGGGTGCCGCTGGTCGACAACCGCGGCATGGAGCGCGAGTCCAGCCAGCTCATCGCACGACATGCTCGGGTGTGGACCTGCCCGGCAACAGGCTCATCCGCGATCTCTCGGTGGCCGAACGCCAGCTCGTCCAGATCGCCAAGGCCCTCCGCGCCAAGCCGTCCATCGTGGCCTTCGATGAACCCACCGCTCCCCTGGCCCGCCGCGAGGTCGAGCGGCTCTTCGCCATGATCAGGAACCTGCGCGAGCAAGGGCTGGCGATCATCTACATCTCGCACTACCTCTCGGAGATCACCGAGATCTGCGATCGCGTCACGGTCCTGCGCAACGGCCAGCTCGCCGGCATGCTGCCCCTGCCTGAGACGTCCATCGAGGACATCGTGACCACCATGGTCGGCCGCGAGATCGAGGAGATGTACCCGCCCCGCGACGTCGTCATCGGAGACCCTCGCCTGGAGGTCGAGGACCTCTCGCTGCACGGCGCCTTCACCGATATCAGCCTGGCCATCCGACGCGGCGAGGTCGTGGGCGTGACCGGCCTTCTCGGATCAGGCACGCATGAGCTGGCTGAGACGATCTACGGCCTGCGCCGACCCGACAGCGGCTCGATATCACTCGACGGCAAGGCGCTCGGGACGCTGACCGCCTCCAAGGCCGCAGACCACGGTTTCGGGATGGTGCCCAAGGACCGACGCTGGGAAGGCGTGGTGCTGTCCATGTCCGTGGCCGACAACATCAACCTTTCGAGCCTCGAGCAGGTCCGCCACGCACGCGGTCATCAACAACGGCCTCTATCGTCAGTCGCGCCAGCGACATGGTCGACGCGCTCAGCATCAAGACGCCGACCCTCGAGACGACGGTCCGCTACCTCAGCGGTGGCAACCAGCAGAAGACCGTCATCGCGCGCTGGATGTCCGCCGACACGCAGGTCTTCGTGCTCGAGGAGCCAGGTCTGGGCGTGGACGTCGGGGCCAAGATCGAGATCTACACGCTCATCAACCAGATGGCCGCAGCGGGGTCGGCGGTGATGATCGATCGGCTCCGATATCCCCGAGCTGCTGGGGGTCTGCGATCGCGTGCTGGTCATGTACCGCGGCCAGATCACCCAGGAGCTGATCTCTGCCGAGACGACCGCCGACACCGTGCTCTTCTGGTCGACCGGCGGTGGCTCCGGGACAGGACGAGGACGCCGACGCCGACGCCGACGCCGGCACGACACCGGTCGCGCCGTGACCGCAGCGCCGAACTCCGAGGCCGCGCGCAACACGAGCACCTGGTCTCGTGCCCTCGACATCCTGCTTCGATATGGCGGGCTGCTCGTCATCGTGCTGGTGTTCACCTACTTCGCCCTGATGTCACCCGTCTTCCTGACCGTCGACAACATGGTCGCCGTGCTCAAGCAGACGGCGGTCCTGGCGGTCGCCGCCTTCGGTGCCGCGACGGTGATGATCGGTGGCGGCACACACATCATCAAGGGCGGTATCGACCTCTCGGTGGGCGCGCAGCTGGGCCTGGTGACGGCCATCTACGCGCTGATGCTCTCCAACGGCTTCGACCCCATCGTCTCCATCGCCGTGGGCACGGCGGCGGCGCTCCTCGTCGGCCTTCTCAACGGTGTCGCGGTCGCGATCATCGGCATCGTGCCCCTGCTCGCCACCCTGGCCATGCAGAACGTCGTGGCCGGCACCGAACTGCTCATCACCAACAACCTCAACGTGCCGGTCATGTCCCCCTTCATCGAGTGGCTGGCGAACGGTGAGATCCTGTTCATGCCGGTCTCGGTCGCCATCCTGGCCGTCGCCTTCCTGGGCTACTACCTGTTCATGGAGCGCACACCACTGGGCGTGCAGATCCGCGCAGGCGGTGGGAACCGGGACGCAGCAATCCAGTCCGGGATCGCGGTCCGGCGAAACGTGATGCTCACCTACGTGCTGGCCAGCCTGGCGGTGGCTATCGCCGCGGTCATCGTGGTCGGCCGCGTCTCGGGCAGCGTCCGGGGCATCGGTCCGTTGATGCTCCTCGACATCCTCCTCGCGGCCTACGTCAGCGCCATGTTCTCGCGGCGCTGGAAGATCAACATCCCGGGCACGCTGGTGGGAGCCATCTTCGTGGGCGTGCTCACCAACGGCTTCACCCTCGTCAACATCCAGACCTACTGGGTGCTCGCCGTCAAGGGTGTGCTCATCCTCATCGTCGTCGCGGCCACGTCACTGCAGCGACAGCGGGAGGCCGCCCGATGACCGCGGGCGGAGCACCCAGCAGACACCCGGCACCTCCGGCGCCGTACGTGCGCTGGCCTTCCTGCGGCGCTACGCGGTCTGGATCGCCTTCATCCTCGTCGTCGTCTTCTTCTCGGTCTCGGCCGACCGCTTCGCGACGGTCGAGAACATGCTCAACATCGCCAGCCAGAGCGTGATCCTGATGTTCGTGGCACTGGCCATGACCCTGGTGGTCACCGCCGGCGGCATCGACCTCTCGGTAGGCGTGTCGTTCGACTTCGCAGCGCTGGCGGCCGTCAGCCTCCTGGTCATGGACGTGCCCTGGCCGCTGGCCATCGTGGCTGGCCTGGCCTTCGGAACGCTGGTCGGTGTGGTCAACGCCGGCATGATCGTGAAGGTCGGCATCAGCCCATTCCTGGCCACGCTGGCCATGCTCTTCATCGGCGAGAGCGTGCAGAAGATCTACACCACCGGCGGAGCGCCCGATCTACGTGGCCGTGATGGAGCCAGCCTACCGTTACATCGGCGGCGGCAAGATCGCCGAGGGAGCACCGTTCTCGCTGCTGCTGGCGCTCGGGCTCATCGTGGTCATGTTCATCCTCATCGAGCGCATGGTCCACGGCCGGCGCTGGCGGGCCATCGGCGCGCAGCTCGAGGCGGCCCGGATCGCCGGCATCATGGTGCATCGCTACCAGGCGGCCGTCTACATCATCTCCGCGCTCATCTGTTCAACGGCCGGCATCATCCTCTCCTCATCGCTCAGCTCGTATGTCCCGGTCTCCGGTGGCGCGTATCTGATGGATGCCATCGGCGCCACCTTCATCGGCACGGCCATCGACGAGGAAGGTCGCCCCAACGTGCTCGGTACCGTCCTTGGCGTACTCTTCCTCGGCGTATTGGCCAACGGACTCAACCTCATCGGTATCAGCTTCTACTGGCAGGCCGTGGCCAAGGGCGTCCTCATCTTCGGAGCCCTGGCGCTGGGTGTCCTCAATCGGCGTCGAGCCTCCTGACATGAGCACAGGTCTCCGAACCCCCCGGAGGTTGCGGCTGGCAGGGCGTCGCTGCGCTGGCCGGGCCCGGGCGACCCGGGATGGCGGTCATCGTGTTGCTGCTCATCGTCGGTGCCGTGCTGCGCCCGGTGGCCGGCATGACCCCCCAGCCGGTCGCGGTCGCCCCGCAGTACGCGCGCTCGGCCGTGACCCTCTACGAGGTACTCGCCGAGCCCGGCTACCTCGTGCCCGTCGCCCGCCGCACGCCTGACGGCGGAGGTCTCGCCGGAGGGCGCCCTTACCCAACTCCTGGCCGGCCCAGCGGCCGGGCCCGACCTGGTCGGCGCCTTCGCGTCGGGGGCTGAGCTGCTGGGCTTCGAGGTACAGGACGGCCGAGCCTGCCGTGGAGCTGTCGGCGAGCGCGCTGAGAGGCGTCGACCCCGGTCTGGCCGTGGCTGCCCTGACACTCACCCTGACCGAGTTCGACGGTATCTCGGCGGTGTCGGTCACGGTCGGAGGCGAGCACGTTGATGCCGACGGCGCCACCGTCGCGGGGGCCACCTACCTGCCACGTCCCGTCCTCAACCCTGAGACACAGGAAGCGGCCAAGGGCGGCATCGAGTTGTACTTCACGTACGACGGCACGGACCGCTACCTGGTACCGGTGACACGCAGCGCCCCGCCATCCGAGCGTGAGCCCGAGCTGGCCATGGCCGAGTTCCTGGGCGGCCCCGTCGTCGGCAGCCCTCTCGAAGCGGTGCTGCCCGACGATGTGAACGTGCTCGATATCAAGGTCGACGGTGGGATGGCGACCGTGAACTTCGACTCGCACCTTGTGTACGCCTATCGCCTGTCGAAGGCCAACGCCATGTTCGTGCGCCGGGCCGTGATGGCCACCCTGACCAGCCTGCCGGGCATCTCCGCCGGCCTCATCGAGATCGACGGCTCCCGGCTGTTGCTGTACACCTGTATCAACGTGACGCAGGAGTACCCCCAAGCACGCCCATGGGCCATCAACGACGAGTTCTACCTCTCGACGCTGCCGGGTGCCACCTGAACGCCGCATGACTGCCGCACCGGTCGAACTCGGGGTCGCAGGTGAGCGCCGACATCGTCTACCTCGACAACGCCGCGACGTCGTGGCCCAAACCAGCCGCGGTCGGCGCGGCGATGCTGCACTACCTCGACCTGATCGGAGGCAGCCCCGGGCGGGGCGGGCACCGCAAGGCGATCGAGGCAGGACGCGTGATCCTCGATGCACGTGAGGCGATCGGGGAACTGTTGGGCCTGCCTGACCCGGAACGGATCGTGCTTCTGAAGAACGCTACGGAGGCGCTGAACCTGGCCATCCTGGGCACAGTGCACGAAGGCGATCGGGTAGTGGTCAGCTCGCTCGAGCACAACTCGGTGATGAGACCGCTGCGTCACCTCGAGAAGACGGCCCGTGTCGAAGTGCACGTCGTGCCCAGCGACCCGCGCGGGGCCCTCGACCCAGCCGCGCTGGGCCGCGCGCTGGGTGAACCCACCCGCCTGGTGGCCGTCACGCACGCCTCCAACGTGACCGGTGCACTGGCGCCCCTCGATGACATCGCTGAGGTCACCCATGCCCATGGCGCTTCGCTCCTCGTCGATGCGGCGCAGACCGCCGGTGCCTACCACATCGACATCAGGAAGCAAGGCATCGACCTCCTGGCCTTCACTGGGCACAAGAGCTTGTTCGGGCCCCAGGGCACCGGTGGCCTGGCCATCGGCGGAGACATCCCCGAGCCGATCGTCTTCGGTGGCACCGGCAGCAACTCCGAAGAGGAACATCAGCCCCAGCTCATGCCCGACCGCCTCGAGAGCGGCACGCTCAACGGGGTCGGTTTCGCTGGCCTGGCTGCCGGCGTGGCCCACATCGTGGGTGTCGGTGTCGATGTCATCCAGCGTCGCGGCCGCGAGCGGACGGCCAGGCTGCTCGAGGGCTTTCTGGGCAGCCCCGGCGTCCGCGTGTACGGCCCAGCCGATCCGGATCGCCAGGGTGGAGTCGTCTCCATCACGCTCGACCGCCGCTCGCCGTCGGAGGTGGGCATGCTGCTCGATGACCGCTATGGCGTGCTCTGCCGCATAGGCCTGCACTGCTCGCCGGCAGCGCACCGCACCATCGGCACGTTTCCGGGCGGGACGGTCCGCCTGAGCCTCTCGGACATGACCACGCGATGACGACATCGACCGCGCCCTCATGGCCGTGCGCGAGCTGGCGGTCGCCTGATGGGAGGGGGCACGCCTGCCACGCCGCTGCTCGAAGCGGTGCTCACGTTCGAGGGCACGATGCAGGCGCTCCGGGCCGAGAAGCGCATCAAGGGTGAGGCCGTCGAGTGCCGGCTCGTACCCACACCGCGCGAGCTCAGCTCCACCTGCGCCCTGGCCCTCACCTTCAGCCGCGACCAGCGTGACGAGGTTGCAGCAGCCGTGCATCGCCACGAGCTGCACATCGAGGCGGGGTACATCTACCCCGAGGACGGTGGAGGACCCCAGCCATGGGAGCCCTGACCCGCCTGCCGCAGGCACCGTGGGTGGCCGGCATCGTCATCGGTGTGCTCGCCGTGCTGGCGGGCACCATCGGCGGCGTCAACCCGCCTGCGGCGTACGGCTTCTGTACGACCTGCCACGGTCGAGATCTGCTGCTGGGCATCGTTCAGCCATGGTTTCCCGGTACCTTCGACCTGCCCACGCTGTGGCCCTTGCTGACGGTGGTCGGCGTGGTCGGGGGTGCCTGGCTGGCGCGGCGAGCGGCACACGAGCGGCCCTCGCTCGAGCGCATCGACCGACGTCTGATGGGCATCCGCATGGTGCAGGGCTTCGTGGTCATGAGCTTCGCACTGCTGGCCATGGGCTGCCCTATCCGCCTGACCGTGAGTGCTGCCAGCCTCGCCGTGCAGGGCTTCATCGGGCTGGCCGGTGTGGCGCTCGGGATCTGGATCGGCGTCCAGTATCTGAAGGCTCGGGCCTGATGGCCGAGCTTGGCTTGGTGACTATCGGCGTCGGTCTCGTGGCCGGCTGGGTCGGCCAGCGCTCGCGCTTCTGCACGGTCGGCGGGTTCCGTGACTTCCTCATCGCCCGTGACACGACCCTGCTGCTCGGTGTGGTTGCCCTCTTCGCCGCCGCCTGGCTCACCTTTCCGCTGATGGACATCGCCACTTCGGCCACGGCCCCCACCGTCATCGAGCAGGCCGAAGGCCTCGGCGCCGTGGACCCCCTGGCCGTGGCGGCAACCGATGAAGCCCTGGGCGATCTCGACGGCGACGGGGGCCTGCCCACGCTACCGCTGGCGGCCATCATCTTCGTGGGTGGCATCGGCGTCGGTGCCGTATCGACGGTGGTCGGCGGCTGCCCCTTCCGTCAGCATGTGCTTGCCGGGCAGGGCTCACGGGGTGCCCGCTACTACCTGGTCGGCTTCTACATCGCCGCCCTGGCCTTCGGGTTCTGGAGCCCGACCCTGCTGCGGCTTATCCTCGGCTAGTCGGATCGTTGCCGATCGGCACGGGAGGAGGGACATGACCACGCTGCTGCTCGGACTCGACGTCGGGACCTCCCTGATCAAGGCCGTGGTCTTCGACCTCGACGGCACCGAGGTCGCCGCTGCCTCGCACACCGTGGCGGTGCGGTCCCCACAGCCAGGCTGGGCTGAGCAGGACATGGAAGCCGTCTGGCAGGCCGCCGCGGCAGCTATCCACGACGCCCTCGTGAACGTCCGGGCACGCGATGTCGCCGCGGTGGGCGTGGCCGGTCAGGGCGACGGCGCGTGGATGATCGACCGCGATGGACGCCCGGTGGCACCGGCCCCGCTGTGGAGCGACGGACGCGCTACCGATGCCATCGATGGCTGGGCAGCGAGCGGGGCGCTGTCTCGCCTGTACGAGCGCGGTGGCACCGTGCTTTGGCCGGGCTCCCAGGCGGCGCTGCTGGCCTGGTACCAGGAACACGAGCCGGAGCTGCTGAGCCGCGTCGACACGGTCTTCTGCAGCAAGGACTGGATCCGCTACCGCCTGACCGACACCATCGGCACGGACCAGACGGACGGCTCCATCCCCTTCATGGACCTCGCCGAGCGCGCCCTCATCACGGGCCAGCTGGAGCTTGTCGGACTGGCCCGGCACGCCGATCGGCTGCCACCGATGGGGACATCGACCGATGTCGTCGGCAGCGTCACCACGACCGCAGCGGCGGCTACCGGGCTGCGCTCCGGTACGCCGGTGGTGGCCGGCCTGCTCGACGTGACCGCGAATGCCGTCGGCGTCGGTGCCATCGACGGGGGCCAGGCGATGGTCACGCTGGGTACGACGGCGCTCAGCGCCGTCGTCCTCGACCGGCCCGTCTTCGAGCCGGCCGACATCGGCGCCAGCGTCTGTCATGCACCGCCAGAGCGGTGGATGCGAGCCTTCGGCGCGATGGCCGGCACGCCCAACCTCGACTGGTACCTGGCCACCATGGGGGAGGGCATCCGCGCCGAGGCCCAGGCCGAAGAGCGCGACGACTACGCAAGGCTCGAGGAGGAGGTGGCCAGCACAGCACCGGGTGCCGGGGGCGTCATCTATCACCCCTTCCTGCTCGGTGAACGCGTGCCCTTCCTCGAGCCCAGGGCACGAGGCTCGTTATTCGGGCTGAGCATGGCCACGACTCGAGCCGATGTGGCACGGGCCGTCTCCGAGGGTATCGCCTTCGCCATCAGGCACTGCATCGAATCGATCGGCCAGCCGGTCGCCGAGGTCAGGCTCTCCGGCGGGGGCGCGCGCAGCCACGCCTGGTCGCAGATCCTGGCCGACGTCACCGGAGCCACCATGAGCGTGCCCTCCGGGAGCCAGTTCGGTGCACTCGGGGCGGCCATGACGGCGGGCGTGGGCATCGGCCTCTATGCCGACTACGAAGCGGCCGTCCGCCGTTGTGTGCGAGTCGAGCGCGAGCATCGGCCTCTCACGGAGCACCGGGCCATCTACGACGAACGATTCGGGCTCTACCTGGACCTCATCGACGCGATGCGGGCGTACTGGCCGCGCCTGTCCTAGTCCTCGCGGCCGCGCTCTCGCCCGTCGCCGGCCTTCCCACTCACTCGAACAGCGGCAGCGAAGATACCTCCGCGCACATGGCTTGGACTTCGTCGGGATCGACCGGCGAGAGCTCCGACATGTTCTGGTAGCCGTCAGCGGTGATGAGGATGTCGTCCTCGATGCGCACACCCATGCCCAGGAATTTCGCGGGCACCTCGAACTCGAAGGTGCCGGCCGCCCTGTCCCGGCGCTCGATCTCAGCCCTGGCCCCGGACCCGCCCAGCTCGAAGCTCAGGCGGGTCCGCTCGTCGGCGTCGTAGCTGGCATGTGACAGGGTCACGGTGGCCTTGTCGCGTGACACGTAGACTCCCGGCTCGATGGTGAAGGCCATGCCCGGCTCCAACGGACGGCCGACCCGGTCGAAGCGATAGGCACCCGCGTCGTGCACGTCGCTGCCCAGCCAGTGACCGGTGCCGTGGAAGAAGAACTGGCGATACCAGCCCTTCTCGATGACCTCGTCGGTGGTTCCCGGCAGCAGCCCCAGCTCGACGAGCCCTGCGGAGAGCACCTCCACGGCCCTGGCATGCATGTCCGTGTAGCGCAACCCCGGCCGACACATACGCATGACCGAGCGCTCGGCCGCGAGCACCAGCTCGTACAGCGCTCGCTGCGGTGCGCTGAAGCGGCCATTGACCGGGAAGGTGCGCGTGATGTCCGCGGTCAGCTGCCGGTACTCGGCGGCCGCGTCGATGAGCAGCAGCTCCCCGTCGTGGAGCGGCTGGTCGTTCTCGACGTAGTGCAGGATCACAGCGTTGGCGCCACCGGCCACGATCGAGCCATAGCCGACGCGTTCGGCATCCATCTGCCCGAAGACGTACTCGAGCGCGGCCTGCACCTGGCGCTCACTCCGACCGGGTGACGTGAAGCGCATGGCTTCGTTGTGGGCGATGGCGCTGATGCGGCAGGCCTCGCGCAACGCCTCGATCTCGTCTGCCGACTTGATGACGCGCATCTCGTGGATGATCGAGCGGACGTCGATGAGCTCGTCAGGAGTGACATCGCCCGATCTGGCCGCGTAGTCCCGAGCTGCGCGAAGCGCTCTTCGGACCTCGTCATCGATGGGCCCACCGAGCGCATAGGCGACCGACCTGCGGCCGATGAACCACCGGCGCAGCCAGTCCCCCAGCTCGGTGACCGGATGGGCGCCGTCAGCCCCGAAGCGCTCGATCGCTCCTTCGATCCCGGCACGCAGCCCGGTCCACGACTCCTTCTCCGGGTCTCTCGGGCGGACGAACAGCGTGAACGGCGTGCGGGAGGTGGGGTCGAAGACGGCCACCGCGTCCGGCTCGGCGAAGCCTGTCAGGAAGTAGAGGTCGGAATCCTGGCGGAAGGGGTGCATGACGTCGTCGTTGCGGATCTGTTCCTGCGCAGCCGGGATGATGGCGATGGTCTCGCCGAGCAGGGCGAGCAGCGCGGCACGGCGCTGGGCAAATCGGTCGGTGCTCATGTGTCGAGCGTAGCGGCTTGCCGGCTAGCGGACGAACAGGTCGGCAACGGTCACGGGACCGAGGTCGGTATCGACCGTTCTCGTCGGCCAGGCGCCCGAGAGCGTCAGGATACGGCCGCCTGCGGAGGTCGCTAGCGTCGTCTCCTCCTTCTTGGCGCCCGGCACCGTGATGAACCAGTTGTAGAGGCCACCTTCGGGGATGGCCTCGTGAGGCCGCGATGTGTGGGCGATCTCGCACAGGGCGAAGCCAGTCTGGCCGCCCTGCCAGTGTTCGCGCGGGGCATCCGGGTGACCGTGTCGCGCATAGCGCTCCCGCTGACCGGCCAGGATGTGCGCGTAGGTCGTACCCGGCCGCGTCATGGCCACGCTCCAGGCCTCGACCTCGCTGACGACGCCGAAGCGTTCGACCAGCGCATCATCGGGCGACCCCAGGCTGACCATGCGCGTGAGGATGGCGTGCTGGCCCCAGCGATTGACGGTGGGGTGGAAGAAGGCCAGCCGCTCCAGGTGCGCGCCGCGTGCCACGGGGTGGCGGTAGCGGCGAACGCGCTCATCGAAGCCGACCATCATCTCGTCGATGGCGAGCCCTTCGCGCAGGAATGCCCCGCTCAGCTGGGCGACCACATCGTGCTCGGTCAGGCCAGGTTCGAGACCGTCGGCTACGGCTCGACAGGTGGTGTCAGCGCGCTCGGCGATCCAGATCGCACGACGCAGCTCCAGGTCGGACAACGGATACTGCACCCGGCGCAGATGGTCGAGGGCCAGCTCGGTCCCGGGCAGCTCGCAGTCGGATAGCACCCGACCCCTGCCAGCCAGGTCCACGGCCACCGACTCGAGTGGGCCTTCATCGGGGTGGATGGCGATGACCTCGACGTCATCGGGCAACTCCTCTTCGGCGAAGCGCCGCGCGTCCATCACCCAGGTGACGACCTTGCGCATGTCCCGCCGGACGACGACGTAGCCCCACATGCGCTCGCTGGAGACCTGGATGCGCAGGTCAGCGCCGCACAGCGACCAGGCGGCGTGTCCGGCCTGCCCCAGGACGAGCACCTCGGCTC
Organism: uncultured Chloroflexia bacterium; assembly: GCA_963705425.1. Taxonomy (GTDB): domain Bacteria; phylum Chloroflexota; class Limnocylindria; order Limnocylindrales; family CSP1-4; genus JAFMJV01. Next base: position 219,964 of record CAVPJO010000002.1, read on the forward strand.
CGGTCTCGTCGAGCAGGGCCTCGAGCTGCAGGAGCCGAGCCTCCTGGTCGGCGGCGGTGGCCTCGAGCGAGGGCTTCGCGGGCGAGTGGGACATGCACGCACTCTACCCGGCACAGCTTCGCGCCGGGCACGTCTGCCCCCTGCTCCTCTGGGCTGGGGCACAGACGTGCCGGCCACGGACCCGACGCTGCGGCGGTCATCCCCGACCCCACACGGAGGCACTCGCCCGATGGAGCTCCACGGACAGTCCCTGAGCCGACGCGGCTTCCTGCGGGTCTCAGCCGTCACGCTTGGCACAGCGGCGCTGGCCGGGGTGCTGCCCCGCTCGCTTCTGGCCCAGAACGCCGAGGGCGGCTTGGGGGTCACCAGCCCCAAGCCCACGCCGGATGGCCAGGCCACCCAACGACTCCGTAGTCAGTTAGTGACCCTAACGATCTAGACGATCCGAAGGCCGGGCCGCGCTGGACCTGGCCTTCGGGGGTTGTGTGCCTGGCCCCAGGACCGCCGGCCTGCGTGCCCTCGGTCTCGAGCGCGCTGCCGACGCTAGGCGCGATGGTCAGCAGCCGCAGCCGACCAGGCTGACACAAGGCAGTGGCGCTCGACGACCTCAAGCCCTATGCTCGGAGGGACGGGTCGTCCGACGCGACTCGCCGCCAACCTTGGGGGCGACCGCACGAGGAGATCCAGATGGTTCGAATGCCCGTTCGACACCGAGTCGCCGACTACCGGACCTGGCGCGAGGCCTGCGAGGCCTTCGACCGTGCGTCACTCGGCGTCAAGGCTGACGCTGTCTACCAGCAGCTCGACGACCCTGACGACGTCACCGTATGGCACGACTTCGACACCCGTGGGCAGGCCGAGTCATTCATGGGCAGCGATGAGCTGAAGAGCACGATGACCAAGGCCGGTGTCCAGGGCGCGCCGAACATCTGGGTCACTGCCGAAGCCTGAAGCCCCCGGCGCCGTCTGCCGGCAAGGCGGCCGGCGCCACCATCACACCCGCGAGCCAAGGTCATCTTGATGGACGAGCACTGGGACACCATCTACCGCACCACGCCGGTGGAGACGGCCGGCTGGTACGAGCACGAACCGACCGTGTCGCTCCGACTACTCAGCCACTGCGACCTGCGCCGGGACGATCTCATCCTCGATGTCGGAGCGGGAGCGTCCCGCTTCGTCGATCACTTGCTCGAGCTGGGCTATACCAACGTCATCGCCTCCGATATCAGCGAGGTCGCACTCGGCCTGCTGCGCACCCGCCTGAGCGAGGTGGCGTCCTCGTCGGTGCGTTGGATGGTGGCCGACGTGTCCAGGCCGGGGGAGCTGGGCACCCTTCGCGACATCGCACTGTGGCACGACCGAGCCGTCCTGCACTTCCTGGTCGAGCAGGCGGAGCGAGCGGCCTACGTGGAGACGCTTCGGGCCACCGTTCGCTCAGGGGGCTTCGTCATGCTGGCTGCGTTCTCCCTCGAGGGCGCCTCCAGTTGCAGTGGGCTGCCCGTGCGCAGATACGACGCCGGGATGTTTGCCGAGCTGCTAGGGAGCGACTTCCGCCTCATCGAGGCGCAGGACCAGCTCTACGTCAACCCTTCAGGAGCATCGCGACCCTACGTGTACGCGCTCTTCGGGCGCGACTGACCGGGCGCGACTGACCGGGCGCGACTGACCGGGCGCCGGCGGGTTCGAGTCCAGCCCTCTTGCCCGAGCCTCCGCGAGTACCCTGAAACGGACCCGACTCGGGTTCGTGCAGGAGGTGGCGTCCATGCAGCTGGCTGAGGAACTGCTCCAGGCGCTCCACCGTGCCGGCGCGCGCAAGATCTTCGGTATCCCGGGAGACTTCGCGCTGCCCTATTTCGAGGTCATCGAGCGCACCGGGATCCTGCCGCTGTACACGCTCAGCCACGAGCCGGCAGTGGGCTTCGCGGCAGACGCTGCGACCCGCTTCCGGGGTGGCATCGGCGTAGCGGCCATCACCTACGGTGCCGGCGCCTTCAACCTGGTCAACCCCGTGGCCGGCGCCTACGCGGAGCGCTCTCCCCTGGTGGTGCTCTCCGGGGCACCGTCGCGCCCCGAGCGTTCCAGCGGGCTGCTCGTGCATCACCAGGCGCGCACGCTCGACTCTCAGCTCAACGTCTACCGCGAGATCACCTGCGACCAGGCCGTGCTCGACGATGCCGCGACCGCCCCGGATGCCATCGCCCGTGTCCTGCGCTCCTGTCACGAGCGCTCGCAGCCGGTATACATCGAGATCCCCCGCGACATGGTCGGTGTCGAGGTCCGTGCCGTGCCAGAGCTCGGGCCCAGCCCCGTCGATCCCGAGGCCGTGGCAGCGGCTGCCATCGAGGTCCTGGCGCGCCTGGAGGCTGCGCGCTCGCCGGTGATGATGGTCGACGCCGAGATCAGGCGCTATGGCGTCGAGGCCAAGGTGGCCGACCTCGCACATCGGCTGGGCATCCCCGTGGTGACCACGTTCATGGGTCGTGGACTGCTGGCCGACTCTGCCAACCCACCGATGGGCACGTACATCGGCGTGGCCGGCGAGCGCGAGATCACCGACCTGGTCGAGTCATCGGATGCCCTGTTCCTGCTCGGCGTCATCCTCTCGGACACGAACTTCGCGGTCTCACTGCGCAAGATCGACTTGCGCAAGACGATCCTCGCCGCGCAACGCGAGGTGCGGCTCACCTACCATGTCTACCCCGACATCCCGCTCGAAGCACTGGTCGACGCCATGGCCGCCCAGGCCCGGCCGCTGGGTCCGCGTCCCGAGATCCCCGCGCCACCCCAGCCTCCGTACGGGCTGGCTGCCGACGATGCACCGGTCACGCCCACCGACATCGCCACCGCCGTCAACGACATGATGCACCGGCACGGCCCCATGCCCATGGCCTCGGACATGGGCGACTGCCTGTTCACGGCGATGGATATCGACCACCACGCCATCGCCGCACCCGGCTACTACGCGGGCATGGGCTTCGGCGTGCCGGCCGGCCTGGGCATCCAGGCCGCCACCGGTGAACGCCCCCTGGTGCTGGTCGGCGACGGCGCCTTCCAGATGACCGGCTGGGAGCTGGGCAACTGCCGCCGCTACGGTTGGGATCCGATCGTCATCGTCTTCAACAACGCCTCGTGGGAGATCCTGCGCGCGTTCCAGCCCGACGCCGGCTACAACGACCTCGATGTCTGGCCCTTCCACGAGATGGCCGAGCCGATGGGCGGCGTCGGCATCCACGTGAGCACTCGACGCGAGCTGGCTGAGGCGCTCGAGCGCGCGGTGACCACCCGAGGTCGTTTCGTGCTCATCGACGTGGCCCTTCAGCGTGGCCATATGTCGACCACGCTGAGCCGCTACGTCGAGGGTTTCAAGCGCAGCCGCGCGCAGACCAGCTGAGATCGCCGGGTCGGCGGCTGGCTGCCCTCAGTCGGGCAGCGAGAGGAACGAGCCATCGGGCATCCGGCCGACACGGGTCCGATGTCGCTGGCGGCGAGACGGCCGGCCCGTCCGGGGTCCGGCTGCGACGACGTAGGAGACGTGGCTCCCGAGCGCGACCTCAGCCCCGGCACGTGGACGTGTGCGCACCACGTATCCCTCAGGGACCTTGTTCGAAGCGCGCACCGCGCGGCGCGCCGAGCCCAGGCCCGCCTGGCGCAGGATCGAGAGCGCGACGTCCTCCTCGAAGCCGCGCAGATCGGGCACCACGACATGGGGCTTGGCGCCGACCACCAGGGTCACCGCGGTCCCGTCTCCCAGCAGGGCGCCGGGCGCCGGTCGCTGTTCCAACACGTTGCCCCACGTACCACGGCTGGCGGCTTGCTCCTCGATCACGGTGGAGAGGCCGGCCTGCCTGGCCATTCGGCGCGCTTCGTGCAGGGCCAAGCCGACCAGGTCGGGTGCCGTGGCCGGCGAGAGAGCGTTGCCGTCAGCCTCGTCGGGGCCGCTTGCAGGCATCGGTGGGAGCGGCGTCCGAGAGCGCCACGATGGCAGGGAGGAAGGACCGTCCGAGAGTGAGAAATGGGCGCGCCACATGGGCTGACAACCTCAACGGACCGACCCCGCGATCGAGCCGACTTGACTATGATTCTCGGGGTGCGAGTGGCCGGATTGTTGCGCCCAAGGAGGCCACCCTGTCAATCCTCCCGGGGATGAAGAATCCGTAACCATTGCGACATCGCCAGCACTGTCGACCGAGGTGCCAGATCGGGCGTACATTCGGTCGTGAGAACGCGGTGCGCAATCCGACCATCAGGGGCCTTGAGCGACACCACGACGCCGAGGTTCCAGGCGGTGATGCCGCATCGTGCGGAGCGTGATGAACCTGGGCGAGGAGTGGCGATGACGGCCGCGGCGGCGCCACGACCCGGTTGCGGCGGTGGCCCAAGCGGCCCGCTCTTCGGTGGCCGGGATGCTCGGGGTCGGGCAGACCGTGACGCTCGACGGCGAGCCGCACGGATCGCGAGGGACACTCGGCAGCCGGACAAAGCGGAGATCATCGAGCCAGACGGCATGGTCGAGCATCCGCCCGAGGCGAGTGACCCTCATGGTCTGCTGTCGCGGTTGTACGCGCGGTTCGGGCGGCGTCGTCCCCTCCCCTAGTCACTGCATCGCGGACGTCGCTCCGCGCGGAAACGATAGGCTTCAGCCCATGTGGCTCGATCACTCTGCTCCTCTCACCGAGGAGCGCAGGCACAGTCCTGTCTTCACTGCCCTGGGCGTCGCTGCCCTCAGTGTCGTGCTCAGCGTCTCAGTGCTGTCGGCCCGCCCGGCTACGACGGCCGCGGACACGACCTCCAGTCCCAGCCCAGTCCTCGCTGCTGCGTGCCGATCCGACCGCCCCCTGACGACCGAGCTGGTCTCGGAGGGTATCGAACGAGTCATCGCCGACGGCGCCGGCCACCGCTTCGACCGAGGTCGCGTGCGAGAGGTAGAGGTCGGCCCGGACGGCCAGGTCTGGGTGGCGCAGGGTCGTGCTGTCGTCGCTCTCGGCTGCCCAGGAGCGATCGAGCCACGGTCGGACGGCTGGCGAGCGTTCCCACGCCGCATCACTGCCGACCGTGGTGGCGATCTCTGGGCCATCGAGGATGGTGGGCGCCTGGTCAAGCTTGGAGACAGGGGCTGGCTGGACCAGTCGGGCGGTGTGCGCAGTGCCGTGGGCTCGCTCAACGTCTTCGACGACGGCTCACGGTGGCAAGTCGTTCGTAGCGATGATGGCCCGAACGAGATCGTCACCTCCGTCGATGGCACGTGGGAGCCCGCCGGATCGGCCGTGCTGATGTCACTCATGCGCAAGTCCAACGCCCGGTACAGCTTTGCCCGCACGCCCGACGGACGGACCTGGCTGGGGGTCGATAGCGGTCCTGCCTCGAGCGGCCTGGCCGTCATGGACGACGGAGAGTGGACGGTCGTCGAGCAGCCTGCGGGAATCAGCCCGACCCACGTGCTCGGTTTGGCATCCGATGCGGATGGGTCGCTCTGGGCGCTGGCCGTAGCCGACCCCTTGGAGCGGCCCTCGCGCCCGCTGCTGCTCCACTACGAGGGCAGCACGTGGACGTGCTTCGGGGTCAACCAAGGAACGGCACCGACGGGAGCACAGGCGTGGAGCGGATGGTCTCCGAGAACGCCGGATCCCATCGTCGTCGACGGTCAGGGTCGTGTCTGGTTCTCGACCGATGAGCTGGGCCTCGTGTCGTTCGATGGCGAGAGCGTCCGCCGTGTCGATGCCCCTGGTCTGCGTCTCGGTGCGCTGGACCTGGCAGTGGGGGCGGACGGGGCACTGTGGGTGGCCAGTCGCCGCGGAGCGCTGTACCGGCTGTGCATACCCCCGACGACGGCCGGGCCAGCGTGCACCGCGCTCTCCCAGACCCCCTACGATGCAGTGGCACCATGATCCACCGGAGGGCCCCATGACCGTCAAGACCGATCGCCAATCCTGGGAGCACCTGCGTGACCTGGCGGCGGCCGATGACCGCGCCGGCCTCGATGCCGCCATCGAGGCCATGGAGCCGAGCGAGGCCATCCGCGCCATCCTGAACCTGGACGCCGACGACCAGGAAGCGGTGCTGACGACGCTCTCGCCGCCTGAAGCGGCCGACCTCATCGAGGACGTACCCGACGAGCAGGCGGCCGACCTCATCGAGCAGCTGACTCCGGCTGATGCCGCGGCCATCGTGACGCAGATGAACAGCGATGAGCAGGCCGACCTTATCGCCGACCTCGGGAGGAGCGAGGCCGCCGCCATCCTCGGCCAGATGCAACCGGCCATGGCCAGCGAGGTGCGGGCCATGGCCGACTACGACGATGACGTCGCTGGCGGCCTGATGATCACGGAGTTCCTGCAGGTCAGCGAGAACGCGACGGTCGGGGAGACCCTGGATGCGCTGGTGGTCAACGCGGAAGACAGCGACGACCACTTCTCCCGGTATGTCTACATCCTGTCCCCGCTGGGCCGCCTGGTCGGTGTCGCGGCGGCCAGCGAGCTCGCCTCCGCGACACGAACGCAACGGGTCGCGGATGTCATGGTCCCGCCCCGCTTCACGAGCGCCTCGACAGGCCTCGACGACCTGCGCGACTTCTTCGAGGCGCACCCCATCGCAGCAGTCCCCGTCGTCGATCAACGGGGGCGGCTGCTGGGAGTCGCCCGGCGCACGGCCGTGCTCGACGCCATCAACGAGCGGTCGGAACGCGACATGATGCGCATGAGCGGCATCGTCGGCGGCGACGAGCTGCGATCGCTGCCCACCTCCACACGTGCGCGCAGGCGCCTGTCGTGGCTCAGCGTCAACATCGTGCTCAACGTCATCGCGGCCAGCGTCATCGCTCTCTACATCGACACACTCGATCAGGTCATCGCCCTGGCGGTCTTCCTGCCCATCATCAGCGACATGTCGGGCGCGAGCGGCAACCAGGCGGTCGCGGTCAGCATGCGCGAGCTCTCGCTCGGCCTGGTCAAGCCCTACGAGGTGGGGCGCGTCTGGCTCAAGGAGATCTCGGTCGGGCTCATCAACGGCCTGGCCCTGGGGGTGCTCATCGGCGTGGTAGCCACCCTGTGGGATGGCAATCCGTGGCTGGGCCTGGTGGTCGGCGTGGCGCTTGCGTTGAACACGCTCGTCGCCGTCTCGGTGGGCGGTACCGTGCCGCTCTTGCTCAAGCGTCTTGGTGTGGACCCCGCGATCGCCTCAGGTCCCATCCTGACCACGGTCACCGACATCTGCGGCTTCTTCCTCGCACTCAGCTTCGCCAGCGCACTGCTGGCGCGGCTCGTCTAGGGGAGGCATGAGGGCTGACCACGATGAAGACCGCCCCTGAGGCCACTGGCAGATGAGCAGCACTCACCGATCCGCGAGAGCCCTGCCTGAGCTGCTTCGTGCCCGTCCACTGTTCGCGATGATCCATATGCCGCCCCTGCCCGGGTCGCCGAGGCAGAGCCAGGACCTTGATGAGCTGGTCGACTTCGCGCTCGATGAAGCGAGCGTCCTCGAGGACTCGGGCATGGACGCCGTGATCGTCGAGAACGTCGGCGACGCGCCGTTCTTCCGCGAGTCGGTGCCGGCCGTGACCGTGGCCGCCGTGGCCGTCATCGTGAAGGCGGTGCGCGAGCAGACGTCGCTGGCAGTCGGTGTGAACCTCCTGCGCAACGCATGCCTCGAAGCATTGTCGATCGCCTCGGTCGTGGGCGCCGACTTCATCCGCTGCAACGTGGTCATCGGCGCCTATGTGACCGACCAGGGGATCATCCAGGGTTGTGCCGCGGAGCTGGCCCGCCTGCGCATGTCGCTGCCGCGCGATGTCGGCGTGCTCGGCGACATCCACGTCAAGCACGCGGCTCCGCTGTTCGACGTGCCCATCGAAGATGCCGCCGCCGACCTCGCGGAACGCGGCGGCGTGGATGCCGTGATCGTGTCTGGCAGCCGCAGCCCCGCTCCACCCTCGTTCGAGCGGGTAGCCAGCGTGCGAGAGACGGTCGCCCTGCCCGTGCTCATCGGCAGCGGCGTCTCCCTCGCCAACCTCGCCGACTACTACGAGCGCTCCGATGGCGTGCTCATCGGAGAGACCGACTTCAAGGTCGACCGGGTATGGGGTGGCCGCAGCGACGGGCACGCCTACGCTGATGCCGCGAGGATCTGCCGTTCCCTGACGAGGCGCAGGTAGGCTGGGCCGATGAGCACGACCGACCCGACCCGAAGCGACACGCCGCTGCTGCTCGGCATCTGCATCCCCAACTTCCGATACGGCACGGGCCCGGAGACCATGCTGGCCGCGACCCAGACCGCCGAGCGACTGGGCTGGCACTCTGCCTTCACGACCGACCATGTCCTCGCTGATGGCGCCCCGCGGGCCCACGACTACCGACACATCTACGAGGCGCTGACGACGATCGCCTGGCTGGCCGGCCAGACCGAGACCATCCGCCTGGGCATGAGCGTCCTCGTCGTGCCCATGCGCAACGCGCTGGTGCTGGCCAAGGAGCTGGCCACTATCGATGCCCTGAGCGGCGGACGGCTTATCGCCGGGGTCGGCATCGGCTGGAACCGAATCGAGTTCGAGAGCCTCGGTGAGGGCGATCGCTTCCGGCAGCGCGGCATCTACCTCGAAGAGACGGTGGCCCTTTGGCGGCATCTATGGGCTGGCGGGGAGGGTCCCTACGTCGGCCGCTTCGACAGCTTCGATGAGGGCTACTTCTCGCCCCTGCCGCCACAGGGCGCCGACCTGCCCATCTGGATCGGTGCCACGGCCGATGCAGCGCTGCGGCGGGCGGGGCGTATCGCCGGGGGCTACCACTCGACACGCACCGACCCGTCCACCATGCGCGAGCGGGTGCGCATCGTCGGCGAGGCCGCAGCGCAGGCCGGGCGGCCCATGCCCACGGTGTCGGCACGGCTCAGCGTCGACTTCAGCGGGAGGCGGCAGGGTCCGGCCATCGTGTCCGGCACACCCGCGGAGATGGCCGCCGAGGTGCGCGCCTATCGGGCGGCCGGGACCGAGCACCTCGCGTTGGACTTCTGTGAGACCGAACCAGACGCGGCCGCACGCGCCATCGAACGCTTCGACCGCGAGGTCGTGGCAGCCCTGTAGGTCCGCCGCGCGCCAAGCGTGAGGCCAGTCTGCATCGGCCGGGCAGGGCACGCGTCCCGCTCAGCGTCGGCCACGCGCCTTTCGGGTCCAGCGTCGGCCACGCGCCTTTCCCGCTCAGCGGGACACCTCCACCCCTCTGCACCCCGAACTGCCGGATCTGCCCGGCCAGCGGGATGATCCGACCATTCTTCCCGCCGCGCGGCAACGATCCAGCGATCCGCTCAACCAGAGGTCGAGATCGCCCGGTCAACGGGAAACCCGGCACCGAACGGGCACGCGTCGGGCACAACGACCCGGCCTACACTCACAGGGACCCGCGCAAAGCCTTCCCCTGGCGTCTGACGCGCGCAGCCACTACGCGCCCAAACCACGCCCACACCGGGCCTACAGCGCACATCCACACCGGGCATCCACACCGCCCAGCTACACGGAGAGATCGATGAAGTTCGGACGGTTCGATGATGAGCGGCGCGAGTACGTCATCACCCGGCCCGATACGCCGCTGCCCTGGATCAACTACCTGGGCTCCGACGACTACCTGGGCCTCATCTCCAACACCGCCGGCGGCTATTCCTTCTATCGCGATGCCCGGCTCCGGCGCCTGACGCGCTACCGCTACAACAACGCTCCCCTCGACGTCGGCGGCCGCTACGTCTACATCCGCGACGACGAGAGCGGCACCTACTGGAGCCCAAGCTGGCAACCGGTCGGCAGCGAGATCGAGGACTACGAGTGCCGGCACGGCCTGGGCTACACCACCATCGGCTCGCGCACGAACGGCATCCACACCGAGACCACCTACTTCGTGCCACTCGGAGAGACGCTCGAGGTCTGGCGCATGCGCATCACCAACGAGCGTGACAGCAGCGCGCCCCTGTCGCTCTTCAGCGCCATCGAGTGGTGCCTCTGGGATGCCAACGACGACGCCACCAACTTCCAGCGCAACTACTCCATCGGCGAGGTGGAGGTCGAGGACGGCGTCATCTATCACAAGACCGAGTACCGGGAACGTCGCGACCATTTCGCCTACTTCGCCTGTTCCGAGCCGCTGGCCGGATACGACACCCAACGCGACGACTTCCTGGGCCCCTATCGCGGCTGGGACAGACCCCTCGTCGTCGAGCGTGGCGCCGCCACCGACTCCATCGCGCACGGCTGGCAGCCCATCGGCTCCCACCACGTGAAGCTCGAGCTTGCGCCGGGCGAGAGCCGCGAGGTCATGTTCGTGCTCGGCTACGCGGAGAACCCGAGAGACGCCAAGTTCGACCCGCCCAGGCTCACGGACCATCGCCAAGGGCGGCGTCCAGCCGACCATCGCCAAGTACCTCCGGTCCAGCGAGGTCGAAGGCCGCCTTCGCCGACCTCGCGCGCCCACTGGTCCGAGCTGCTCGCCGGCCTCCAGGTCGACACGCCCAACGAGCATCTCGACCGCATGGTCAACATCTGGAACGCCTACCAGTGCATGGTCACGTTCAACCTCTCACGATCGGCCTCGCTGTTCGAGTCGGGCATCGGCCGCGGCATGGGCTTCCGCGACTCGAACCAGGATCTGCTCGGCTTCGTGCACATGGTCCCGGCACGTGCCCGCGAGCGCATCCTCGACATCAGCGCCACGCAGCTGCCCAGCGGCGGCGCCTACCACCAGTACCAGCCGCTGACCAAGCGCGGCAACGACGCGGTCGGCTCCGGCTTCAACGACGACCCCGCCTGGCTGGTGCTCGGCGTGGGCGCCTACCTGCGCGAGACCGGCGACAGCATCGATCCTCGACGAGCAGGTGCCCTTCGACAACGAACCCGGCTCGGAGGCACCCCTCTACGAACACCTCGTGCGCGCGGTCGAGTACACGCTCGACCGGCTCGGACCGCATGGCCTGCCCCTCATCGGCCGGGCCGACTGGAACGACTGCCTCAACCTCAACTGCTTCAGCGAGACCCCCGGCGAGTCCTTCCAGACCACCGAGAACAAGGGTGGCGGCATAGCCGAGTCGGTCTTCATCGCGGGCCTCTTCGCACTCGCGGCACGAGAGATGGCGGAGATCGCCACACGACAGGGCGACGTCGTCTTCGCCCGCCGCTGCGCACGCAGGCACGGACCGACATGATCGAAGCCATCGACGTCGCACGGCTGGGACGGTGCCTGGTTCCGCCGCGCCTACGACTACTTCGGCAAGGTCGTCGGCTCCACACAGAACGAGGAGGGCAAGATCTTCGTCGAGCCCCAGGGCATGGCCATCATGGCCGGGATCGGTGTCGATGACGGCCGCGCGCAGACCGCCCTCGCATCCGTCCGCGAGCACCTCGCTACGCCGCACGGCATCGTGCTGGTGCAGCCCGCCTTCTCGCGCTACTACCTCGAGCTGGGTGAGATCTCGACGTACCCGCCGGGCTACAAGGAGAACGCGGGCATCTTCTGCCACACCAACCCCTGGCTGATGATGGCCGAGACCCAGGTCGGCAACGGGGACGGCGCGCTCGACTACTACCTGCGCATCAACCCTTCCGCCCGCGAGGATATCTCGGAGATACACCGCTGCGAGCCGTACGTGTACGCGCAGATGATCGCCGGGAAGGATGCGCCGACCCATGGCGAAGCCAAGAACTCGTGGCTGACGGGTACCGCAGCCTGGAACTTCGTGGCCGCCACAGAGGGCATCCTGGGCATCCGCGCCGAGCACGATGGCCTGCGGGTGGACCCCGCGCTGCCGGCCGACTGGGATGGCTTCAAGATCACCCGTCGCTTCCGTGGCACCACTTATCGCATCACGGTCGAGAAGGAAGCAGGCGTCACCGGCCGCGTCAACTCGCTCCTCGTCGACGACCAGGCGGTCGAAGGCAACGTCATCCCACTCCCGGACCACTCCGGCGGGGTCGTCGAGGTCAACGCACGCATCGAGGCCGACTGAGCGCGTCGACGCGCAGTAGCGCCGAGCGTCAGTGGCTGCACGAGCGGGAGCCGGTCACGACACGGAACAGCCGCCAGGCACGATGCCCGACGGCTGCACGGTCGCTGAGGAGGCGGGTGCTAGATGCGGCGGCGGCCTGGTGTCACGGCCGCGCCGACCACGGCGGCCTTGGCCACCGGTGAGCGCCCGGGTGTGACGGCCGCGCCGACCACGGCGGCCTTGGCTACCGGCGAGGGGCCGGGCTTGACGGCCGCGGTGACCACGGCGGCCTTGGCGATCCGGGACGGTCTGAGCGGCATGTCAGGCTCCTTCTGCTTCGAGGACCGCGTCGGCCTCGATGGCGGCGATGATGTCCTGGGTGGGGATGCGACCGTCGGCCACCAGCCGGGCACCGGCACGACGCAGGGCCGAGGCGAACGGCGCGGCCCACAGGTTCTCGTAGACGACGGCGGCGGCCACGCTGCCGGGAGCCATGACCGTGGCGAGCTCGATGACGTCGTCGGCTGCGAGCGTCTCGGCGAGGTCCGCCTCGATGCGCGTGAAGTCCCCCAGGTCGGGCACGTCGGACAGCTCCATGGCGTCGACCGAGCCGTCCTCGTCCTTGACCATGATGACCAGGTCCATGATGCGGATGACGCCGGTGTCGTGGAGCTTGAGCAGCTCGTCGGCGCCCTCGCCGCTGAAGTTCTGCTGCCCGGCCGGGAACTCGACGATCAGGTAGTCGACGGGCCCCAGCTCATCGATCGATCTATCGGTCATGATTCTCCTGACTTCTTGGGGTTGTGTTGTCGATAGTGTGGACCTCCAGCTCTCAGCATGCTCCAGATGGTGCCTCGGCGCGTCAGGCCCGGTCGTTCCGGTAGGTGTCGCCGACGTCATCAGTCCGAGCGGCGACTCTGCTCAGAGCCTCGGCCGCAGCCTCGCTCTTCCTTGGGCGTGCCCTTAGTCCATCACCCGATGCGGGCGATGCAGGAGCGGGAGTGGCATCGAGCACAGCCGCGGGGCCGGCGCTCGTTCGATGGACAAGCCGGGCCGCTGCGGAGTAGCCTCCAAGCACGGACTTACGGCCGGTTCCGGGTCCGGACGAGTGCGGCGCGGAATCTCGCCGGGCAGACAGACATGAGGAGAACGACGATATGGCCCTGCATGTGGTGGTTGCCAAGTACCAGGACGTCCTCGGCGCCAAGGACGCTATCGCGGCGATCAAGGACGCGGGCATCAAGCTCGCGGACCAGGCGTACGTGCTCAACAATGGCGACGGCGACCTGGAGTTCAAGGAGGGCAAGGACGCCGGAGGCGGCAAGGGCTTCGTCTACGGCGCCGCGACCGTAGCCGTCGCCGGCCTGCTCCTCGGTCCGGTGGGCTGGGGCGCTCTCGCAGCCGGTGGCGTCGTCGGTGGCCTCGTGTCCAAGGCGCACGACGCGGGCATCCCCAGCGCGGACATCGAGAAGCTGGGCAGCTCGCTGGAGCCGGGCCATGCGGCGGCGATCGCGGTCGCCAACGACGGCGACGAGGACCAGGTCCAGCAGATCCTCTTCAACAACGGTGGTGAGGTCGTCAGCGTCAGCGTGACCGACAGCCTCAAGACCGCTCTCGAGCAGGACGCGCCGGCCGGAGTCACGGTGGCTGCGGACGGCACCTCCGCGGAGGCCGACTCGGCATCCTGACCCGCGCGACCCAGCTCCACCGAGAAGCCCGCCCTCCCGCTGCTGAGAGGCGGGCTTCGTCGGAACCGGACGAGGCAAGGAGGAAGAGCACATGGAGCATCCACTCATCGGTGTCTGGTCGGTCGAGATCCATGAGGCCGGCAAACCGCACGTAGCCCATGTGACGCACACCTATCACGCCGACGGATCGATGGCCATCGCGGCCTCGACATCCGCGGCACACGGCGTCTGGATCGCGACCGGCGAGCGTGGTGCCACGATCTCGGCGCTCCTGCCCATCCCGCCCGGTGAAGGTTTCAGCGGCTGGTTCACCATGCGTGGCACCGCGCAGGTCGCCGATGACGGGGACGCATTCGGGATGGACGCGGTGGTGTCCCGGCCCACGCCCAGCGGGATCCCGGCGGAGCATCCGACCACGCTCGTCGCCAAACGGTTCACGGTCGACTCCTGACCCCTGGAGCACCTGGTCGACCGCGCTCACCCCGGCGTTGACCTCCTGAACCACCCGATGCGGGTGTAGTCCGCATGGGGCCACGCCCATATGTTCAGGCCGTTGGATCGGACATAGCGGGAGCTACATGAGTAGAACGGTACAGCCCACTGGTTGGCGCAGCCTCATCCCCATCGCGTTCTTGATCACCAGCTACGAGAAGGGCTATCTCGCGGTCGACCTCGTCGCGGCCCTGACGGTGTGGGCGCTGGTCGTGCCCGAGGCCATGGCCTATGCCTCGCTCGCGGGGATGCCACCCGAGACCGGCCTCTACGCCGCGCTCGTCGCCCCGCTCGCCTACGCCATCTTCGGCACCTCGCGGCAGCTCAACGTCGGTCCCAGCTCGACGGTCGCGGTGCTCTCGTTCTCGATCGTCGGCGGGCTCGCCGGGGGCAGCGATCCAGAGACGTTCTACGCGCTGACCATCGGCCTGGCCATCCTCACCGGCATCTTCTTCGTCGTCGCCGGCCTGGTGAAGCTGGGCTTCCTGGCCGATTGGCCGGCATCGTGGTCGTGGCCGGTCTCGGCCTGCTTGACATCACCGACTTCAAGGCCATCTACCGCTACCGTCGGGCCGAGTTCTGGGTGGCCGTCTTCACCGCGGTCGCAGTGCTCGTCGTGGGCATGCTCGCCGGCATCCTCATCGCGGTCGGGCTCTCGCTGTTGATGGTCGTGTTGCGAGCAGCTGAGCCGAGCACGGCCATCCTGGGACGGATGCCCGGCACCGACACCTACCGTGACATCGAGGACCATGAGGGCACCGAGACCTACCCAGGCTTGCTCATCTACCGTTTCGATGCACCGCTCTTCTTCGCCAACGCAGGACGGCTACGCGATGACATCACCGCTGCGGTCGAGGACGCCGAGCCGTCGGTGCGCATGGTGCTCATCGACGCCGAGGCCATCAGCGACATCGACTCGACCGGCGCCCAGGTGCTGCTCGAGCTGCTGGACGCACTCGAAGGACAGGACATCGAGCTGGCCTTGGCGCGGGTCCGCACCGAACTCATGGACGAGCTGAAGGATCGCGCATCGAGGAACGCATCGACGCGGACGACATCTATCTGGAGGTGGACGACGGCGTGGCCGCATTCCAGGCTCGCGCTTCCGAGAAGGCTGACCCGGACAACGAGAGGGACAGCCCTCCTGAGCACGAGCCGGATCCGCCGACCGCGTGAAGCATGGAAGGGATGACGATGTCCAAGAACGAGGCCGAGAAGGCGATGATGTCGAAGATGATCGAGATCATCAAGAAGGGAGCGACCCGGAGACTCAGAGCGAGATTGGTTCGGAGGCTGATCCGCCTGACGGTGCTGGCCGGTGGCGCGGCTGTGGTGGCCTACGCATCTGGGCAACTCGTGGCCAAGGGTCTGGCGCGCGGCGATGAGAACAGCGATGACTTCAGCCTGCTGACCATCGTGACCAGCAAGGATCTGGCCATCGGAGCGACGCCCTTCAGCTACGGGAGCGTGATGACCCTGCTGGGCCGCACTCGGATCGACCTGCGCGGTACGGCGCTCGACCCGAGTGGCGCGCATCTGGACCTGGTCACCAGTTTCGCGCGCGTGGAGGTCATCGTCCCGGCTGGGTGGGCCGTCGAGATGAAGCAGGTCTCATCCGGCTTCCGCTCCGAGCTGACCGTCGACGTCAGTGACCCTGATGATCTTCCTGAGGACGCGCCCAAGCTGAGCATCATGGCCGACACGCGTTGGGGTTGCGGGTCGGTCAAGGCCGGTGCCGCGACCGACCTTGACTAGGGCGCGCACGCGAGCCAGCGCCCCGACCGGCCTGAGCTAGGGCGCCAGCGCATTGGCGCTAGCGAGCGGGATGTAGGCCACTTCGACATTCACGTCTGTGTCGAGGTCCTCAACCAGCCTGGTCGCCAGGGTTGCCACTGGTGGGGGAGGCTCCAAGCCGGTCACGCCGATAGTGACCTCGACGGGATTCACCGATCGGTCGACGAGGACTTCCGTGAGCGTGAGATCGGGCGCCCACGCCGCGGCTTCCGCGGCCACCGCGGCCAGGGCATCACCCTGCTCCAGGCGTTGCAGCGAATGCACGAAGAGCGGCAAGCCGACCACGACGATGGCGACCACGATGATGATTGCCGCCATCTTGGATCCTCTCAGCCCATCGGCATCACGGAAGGCCGCGAACCCTGCGGCCACAAAGACCAGCCCCGCAGCCAGCACGATGGCCACGAGGTTGGTCGCGAAGAGCAGCAGCGCGCCGAACGACAGCTCCCACATGCCCAGGCCGGCAGTCATGCCCACGGTCGCCAGCGGTGGCACCAGGGCCACCGCGATACCGACACCTGGCAGTGCGCCGCTGGCCTCCGTGCGTACGGCCACGAAGCCGCCAGCGGCACCGGCAGCCAGAGCGATACCGAGAGACCGTTCAGCCTAGCGTCGTGTCGGTGTCACCGAGCTCGGGGTCGGTCGATGCCGCCAGCGCACGTCTGCTCGCCCGCCAGCGGGCCAGGTCGATCGCGTGTAGGTCGAGGGTCAGCAGCGTTCGGAGCTCCGCGTGCATCCCGGCCCTCCTCTCTGGCCCTCGCTCGATGGGACCTGATTCGATGTTGACTCAGCGCGCAGCTGGCAGCTACAACCGCATCGGGTGTAGCTGCGGCCATCGCGGGCGAGCGACGGAGGCCCCGAAGCAGCCGTCACATCGCCTGGAACAGTGGAAGATCACATGACTGGGAGTGCCGGCGTCAAGCCATCTCGCAGATGCTTGCGTGGGCGCTGACCTCGAGCCGTGCCTACACGCCAAGTAGCCGCTGGCCGAACAGGGCCAGGATGAGCCCGAGGATCACGTGCCCTGCGAAGTTGGCGACGAGGAACCGACGGAACCCCATGCCCATGCTGCCGGCCGTGATGGTCGCGAAGGTCGTCAGCGGGTTGGGGAACGTGGAAAGCGTGAAGATGGTGGGAACCCCGTGCCGGCCGACGAATTCCTCGGTCACGTCCTTGGACTTGCGCAGGGCATCAGGGATGCGTCCCTTGCGGGGGTTCTTGTCGCTCGTGGCCTTCGAGCCTTCGAGATGCTTCGAACCACTGGCAGCGGTGAGGTAGAACGACGTCTGCCCCAGGGCCATGGCGAAACCGGCCACGAGTCCGACCAGGATCGTCGGGCCCTCCGCACCCTGGTGGGCAGCCATGGTCATGCCTACCAGGCGCAAGCCCGGGATGGGTACCAGGATGCCGCCGTTCCCGATCCAATTGGCAAGGAAGAGCCCGATCCAGGCCGCCCATGGGATGTCCAACCCCAGGCGTTTCGCAAGGCCAGCGGCGATGAGCGTGCCAAGGATCGCCGCGCCGAACCCAACGAGGACACCCAGACGGCGCCGAGCCTTGGGCGAGAACCGCTGGTCCAGCCATGCATGGAGCCGCACGAAGTGGCGGGGTGCGTCCCTAGCCGGCTCGACCAGGTCTGCTGGTTCCTCGCCACCTGGATCGGTCGAGACCTGCCTAGATGCGTCCGCGGACACGGACGATTCCGACCCGTCCGGTGGTATGGCCACGGTGAGGTCTTCAGGCTCCCCTGTCACCGTTGCAAGGTACTCCATTCATGAGGGCCAGGGTGGCCGTCATGGACGCGATCGAGCCGCGCCAAGGGACACCTATGAAGCGCCACCGGCATCGGCGGTCTGCGGCGCCGGACCCGAGATCCGCGGCCGAGCCGCTCGATGATGCCGCTATGCGCTTGCCCAGCTCAGCGGCCAGGATGATGAGCGCGATGGGGATGACGAGTGCGCCCACGAGGGTGAGCACGATGACATTGCCACCGAGGGAGCCGGCGACCACGAGGGCGGCGCTGATGTTGCGCTGTGCCGTCGCGAACCCAATCACGGTCATGTCGCTCTTCGAGCGCCCGAAGCCCGCGAGGTAGCCGGAGATCAAGCCGGCGACGAGGACGATCACCGTACCGATGAAGATCCAGCTGCCGATGGCGCCGACGATATCCTGCCAGCTGACGAACAGCGCGGCGCCGACGCCCAGCAGCATGGCCACGCTTGAGAATCTGACCGACGGTATGGACCCAGCTGTCGGCAAGCTCCGCGTAGCGAGCCTTGGTGAACAGGCCGATGCCGAGCAGGACGAGCATGAACAGGATGAGCATGAACAGGATGAGCGAGCTGGCGATGTCCCAGGGGTCGACCTCGGCGCCCTCGACGACCAGCGGCACGACGATCGGGGCGTAGATGACGGTCACGACCATGAGCAGGACCATGGCGCCCACCGAGAGAGCCGGGCTGCCTTTCGCCAGCAAGGCCAGCTTGGGCAGGAATGGCGCACCGGCGCAGCAGCCGATGATGATGACCGCGGTCGCAGAGTCATCTCCCCTGGGCAGCAGCCTCGCGGCAGCGATGGCCACGAAGGGCACCACCACGAAGTTGACGGCCAGCAGCAGCATGCGCACGTCGCCAAGCGGCTCGATGATCTGACCGATGGTCAGGCCCAACCCCATCGCCGCCATGCTGGCCACGATGAACGTGAGCATGCCCACTTGGGTGATGGTTCCCAGGACATCGCTGATGATCTCGAGCACTCCCTCTCTGGTAGTGGCAAGGCCACCCGGCGACGATCAGCCACAGGTGTCACCGACCGCCGCGTTGGTCATCGTGGTTCGGCGGCCGCGCCCCCGGCAACGTCTGGCGACGAAGAGCAGATCGACGAGGCGGATGACGCCGCGCTTGCGGGCCTTGTTGAGCTCGGCGAGGATGCGCCCATCGAAGTCCGGCTTCTCGAAACCGATGACGAAGACCTGGACGGGTCTGGTGACGATCTTGTCGGCCATGGTGAATCGCTCCTCTCGTGTGCTGGGTCGTCCGATCTTTGCGATCGGCACCACGCGGAAGCATGCGACGACGACCGGGGCCGGCGATACTGGAGCATCCACTCATCGGTGTCTGGTCGGTCGAGGTCCGTGAAGCCGGCGAGCCGCACGTCGAGCGTGTCACCCACGCCTACCACGCCGACGGAGTGATGTCGGTCGCAGCGGCGACGCACGCGGCGCACGGCGCATGGGCTACGACCGGGGAACGTGGCGCTACGCTTGCCGCACTCCTGCCAGTCCCGCCCGGCGAAGGCCTCGTCGCGGAGAGGTCCACGGCCGATACGCATGCGCAGGGGCCCGAACCAGCAGTACGAGAGGGGTGACCCATGAGCAGCGAGCCGAGCGGACCGGCCGGCGGATTCCAGCCGCAGCCACGTGACAGAGACCCCATCAAGACCGCCGGCAAGGCGCTGGTCGCGATCCCCAAGACGATGGCCATGCCCTTCGTCATCACGTTCCGGGCGCTGCGCGGTATCTGGCGCGATCCGGACAGCCACAACATCCTGGCCGCGGCCGGCATGCTGCTGGCGGCCGGCACGCTCATCTTCATGATCATCGAGGACCTCTCGCTGATCGACGGCTTCTACTTCAGCTTCATCACCCTCGCCACCATCGGCTACGGCGACATCTCCCCGACGACCGACGTGGGCAAGATCGTGACCGTCATCTACGGCATCGCCGGGCTGGGCATCATGGCCGCGCTCATCTCCAGCATCGCCTCGCAACGGTTGCGGTCCGGGCGACGACATCCGCGGGATGAGGACGAAGCCGAGGCCGAGTGATCTGCCGGCAAGGTCTCGAGCCCTTCCACCCGTTCCGGGTGTAGCGCGCCGTCCGCGGCTCTTCGAAGCTGGCATCGGCGCACCAACGGCGTCCGAGACCAGATACCGCGAAGGAGTCGCTCATGGCAGAGCTCGTCGTCATCGGATATCCCGATGTCGACACCGCGAACAACGCACTCGACACGGTCCACACCCTCGAGGGTGACCTCATCCTCGAGACCGCCGGCGCCGCCGTGGTCGAGATGAAGCCGGACGGCGAGGTCGAGATGGCCACCAAGACCGGAGCGACATCGTCCGGTGCCGCGATGGGTGGCTTCTGGGGCCTACTCTTCGGCCTGCTCTTCCTCGTTCCCGGCGCGGGCCTAGTCATCGGCGGCATCATCGGGACGCTGCAGGGATGGGGCGTCAACGACGAGTTCCGCGACAAGTGTGCCGACGTGCTCACGCCGGGCACCGCGGCCCTGGTGATGTTCGTCTCCAAGGCCACCCCGGACAAGGCCCTCGCGGCCCTGTCCCCGTTCGGCGGCAAGCTCCTGCGCACGTCGCTCTCCGACGATGCCGAGAAGGAGGTCCAGCTCGCGCTCGACGCCAAGCAGAGCTGACGCATCGCGGGGCCGGCGACGCCGCGCTCCGCATGATATCGACGCCTCGGCGGCGAGCTTGCGATAGATGGACTTGACGTAGATCACAAGGCGCGCTCGGAGTCGAGGAACAGCTGGCGATGGCCGCTATGGACGGCGGTCTTCATGGCCGCGGTGGGTGCAGATCGCCCATTGGTGAGCAACAGTGACGATGGCCGCGCGACTTCAGTGTGCGCCGTCGAGTGTCCACTCACGCGTGCCATCATCGTGTCCATCTGGCAGGAAGCGCGCGATGGAAGGCTATCGGCCAGCGTGTCATCGATCACACCCCAGAGGATGGCGTTGACTTGGCATCGCCACTGTGCCGCTCCGGGAGCTTCACCCGGTGGGCCATGGTCGCTGCACGTCCTGGCCGAACCGGAGACCAGCCGGGCGTAGCGTCGGCCTGGTCGTGCACGGACGCTCAGGGGACGCCATGCTCTGGTGGCGACGCCACTCGTGGATGAAACAGCAAGCCGGAGGAAACGCGGTGTCACAGAACCAGGGTCCGGGTTGGGGCCAGCCGCCTGCAGGCCAATCGCCCAACCAGCAGCCGTCATACGGTCAGGCGCCGCCCGGCCAGCCGCAGCCGCCGACCCCGCAACCACCCCAGTGGGCGCCTCCTCCGCCGCCGACCCAGTCGGGCTGGCCGACCAAGTACTGCCCGGCCTGTGGCTCGACCATCGACGCCCGCGCGGAGTCGTGTCCGCGTTGTGGTGTGGCTCAGCACGGCGTGGTGGCCGGTGAGAGCAAGAACCGCGCCGGTGCGGCACTGCTGGCGCTGCTGCTCGGCAGCTTCGGGATCCACCGCTTCTACCTCGGCGACATGGTCTGGGGCCTGGTCTACCTGGTCTTCTTCTGGACCGGCATCCCCGGCTTCATCGCCTTCTTCGAGGCCATCTACTTCCTGACGCGAAGCGACGCCGAGTGGGCAGCGAAGTACGGTGGGCCGGTGCGAGCGGCGAACGGTCTCGGCCTGGGATGTGCCTGGATCCTGGTGGCGCTGTCCATCCTCAGCATCGTCGCCAGCGTCGTCCTGGTTCTGAGCCTCATCTAGAACCTGTCGGGACCCACTAGCCCACTGGACAACGCGGGGAAGCCGTCGCGGCGCCACTGCTCGAGCAGTCTGCGGCCATCGACGATGACCTCGAGGACCTGATGGACCTCGTCCCCCGGGAGCCCATCGGGCCATGACGTGCGCAACAGCTGGGCGTCGCTGCCCCCGGTGGTGTCCTGCTCGCGCAGCACGTCCAGGCCGGCCGCCACGCCCATGGCGAAGCGAGGCGTGGACACGCCCTCGGCCAGACCCAGCCGGATGAGGCCGATGAGGCGGTCCTCCCAGCCGAGCTTGCGCCGTGGGTCACGACTGGCCCGCTCGATGGTATCGGCCAGCCAGGGGTTGACCATGCGCTCGAGCAGGTCGTCCGCGAAGGCCTCGTAGCCGGCCTCGGTGAACAACTCGTCCGCGCCAGCCCAGCGCGATCGCAAGGTGGCGCCGGACTCCTCGACGAAGGCCGCCCGCAGGAAGGCCATGGCACCGTCGACCTCACGCAGTTCGGCCACCACCGACAGTCCCAGCGATACCCCCAGGAACCCGGCCAGCGCATGGGTGGCGTTGTGGCCCAGCAGCTTGGCGTCCTCGAATGGCGCCAGGTCATCGACTTCGCGCAGCACCGGCATGCCCGGGTGCAGGCGGCCGCCGACCCGTGACACCAGGATGCGGTCGAACTCCTCGACGAGGAACGCCGACGGCAGCGCCGAGGTCATGGTGGCCAGGCCCAGCTCGCGCAGTTCCGCCTCGTCCGTGATGACACCGCTCATCTTGCCGATGACCGTGTCGACGTAGCGAGCACGTTCGCGGACGACCTCGCGAACAGCGGCGGGCACCGCGTCGAGGACCGCCGCCTCAAGCAAGTCTGCGGCACTGCGGTGGTTCTCGGCACAGAAGACGACGAGCGGATCGGGGCGGGTGCGCCGGCGCAGACCTTGCGCCAGCAGCAGGTGCGGGCTGTTGGGGCCATCTGTGCGGTAGAAGGCCACGCTCGGGAGCGCAGAAGCGAACTCGTCGGCCGTGGCGACGGCCTCGATGACCGACTCGCGCTCGGCCTCCACGGACGAGTCGGCGACGTTGACCGGACCGATCTCGGCTATGTCGACGCGATCGGAGCGCGCGATGTTGACCCGGAACCAGCCATCGTCGGCGCGAAGGCCAGCGACCAGGTCGGCCCGGACATCCACCACCAGCGGCGGCGCATAGCCCCTGGTTCGAGAGGCCTCGTACACGAAGAGGCCCGACTGGATGGCCCCGAAGCCAAGGCCGACGAGCCTGCGTGTCCCGCTGAACGCCACTCCGTTATCCCCTGGCCAGGTAGCGCTGCTCGTCGGCGGCTTCCCAGCGCGAGACATCGGCGATGACATCGCTGTGCCGGTGGGGATAGACGATGGCCTTGCCCTGTACGCGCCCTTCACGCGCCATCTGCAGCAGCTCCGGCGCGTGTTCCAGGTCGCCCACGTGGCCGATGTGTGCTGCGGCGTCGATCTCGCCGGCAGCCATCAACCGTAGCGTTTCGATGATGTCCCACGGCCCACCTCCGGACGAGCCGGTGATGTTGATCTCCTGGTAGTGCACGAACCGCTCGTCGATGCTGATGAGCTCCTTGCCCGGCGGCAGCCCCGCGAAGAGGTCGAGCACGCCGTAGCGCGCGACCAGGTGCTGGACAGACTCCATGAGCGGTCCGTCGGCGGCGGTGACGATGAGGTCGTCGGCACCGGCCCCATCGCTGACCCGGTGGATGGCGGCGGCGAGGTCACCACTGCCCGCATTGATGGTCACCAGCTCCACGCCGGCAGCAGCAGCGCGCTCACCGAAGGTGTCGTGGAGCCATCGCAGGCGCTCCTCGCGACGGGCCGAGGCGACGATGACCCGCGGCCGTGCCGCGATGGCCAGGTCGACGTGGATGCGGCCCATCGGCCCGGCCCCGATGACGACCGTGACGCCACCACGCTTGAGGCCGGTGGTAGCGGAGCGCGCCTGGGTGCGGTCGGGCTGCGAGAGGTGCATGTGGTGCGCGTGTGAGCTGATGATGCAGCTGATGGGCTCGGCGATGGCTGCCTGGCCGGCCGGCAGGGCGTCGTCGGGGAGTGGCAGGAGGCAGCCCGCGGTGAGCACCTCCTCGCCGATGAGCACGTACTCCGCGAGCAAGCCGGGCAGCGAGTAGCCGACCGCGATCTTGGCCACGCCCTTGCCGCCGTCGGCATAGCGCTCGAGGTGGTTGATGGGCGCCAAGTCGACGGCCGGCTGGACCGCGCAGCGCTGCCCGACCGTCCACGTCCCGCGCAGCCCCTCGCCGACCTCCACGATGGTCACCACGCCCTCGTCGCCGACGATGGCCGGGTGCTCGCTCGGGATCCCAGCCGTGCATCAACGGATGCTCGGCGCCCTGGTCGATGAGCTTGTTGACCGAGGTGCAGATGCCCGCCGCGTCGACGCGTGCCAGGAGCTGCTCCGGTCCCGGCCGAGGCATCGGGATCGAGCGCACGGCCAGGTTGTCCAGCCCGCGGCCGGCGAGCACGGTAGCGCGCATCTGCGCAGGGAGTGGTCCCACCGCGCCAGGCAACAGCGCACTCATCGGGGTGGCTCGAGGCCGGCCAGCCGCCACGCCTCGGCCGGATCGTCCGGCCCCGTGAAGGTATCGATGGTGGTCGTAGCCAGGGCTCCCAGCGCGGCACCCAGGCGCGCGGCATCCTCCGCGCCAAGACCGTGGATGAGCCCGGTGAGCACTCCACCGGTGAACGAATCGCCCGCCCCGGTGGTGTCGATGGTGTCCACCTTGAAGGCCGGGATGTGGCCCACGAAGTCGTCGTGGTTCACCCACGCGCCACGCGGTCCATCGGTGACGATGGCGAAGCGAACACCCAGCTCGCGCAGCGCCACGGCAGCTGCCGCCGGCTCCTCGATGCCGGTGATGCCGGCCACCTCGGCGAGGCTGGGGATGAACAGGTCCGTGTACCTGAGCGCCGGCACCACGCGGCCCCACTGCCCGGTGGAGTCGTGGACCACGTCGAGGCTGGTGTGCATGCCCTTGGCCTTGGTGCGCTCGAACAGCCCGGCCAGCGGGGCGCCATCCGGATCGTCGAGGCCGGGCAGCACCAGCGCGCCTCCGACGTGGAGGAAGTCGCTGACGACGCGCGACTCGATCTCTTCGGCCGTGATCGAGCCGTCTGCACCGAGGTTGTGGAGCATCGTGCGCTCACCGTCCCGATCGACGAAGACCATCGAGGTCGAGGTCGGGAGAGCGGAATCCACGAACTCGACGTGGAGGTGCGGGGCCGGGACCGTCTGGCGGAACGAGCGACCAAAGATATCGTCGCCGACCGGGATGATGAGCCTTGTCTCGATGCCCATGCCCGCGAGCACACGGCCGGTGCGCAAGGCCGGGCCACCCTCGGCCGTGGAGAACGTGTCCACCAGGCCGAGCACGCCGATGGGCAGCGGGCCGGCCGACTTGGCGAGGATGTCAAAGACGGCGCTGCCGGCGCAGGTGATCTGGATGTCGCTCATGACTCGATGATAGGTCCGTGCCCGGAGCCGATGTGGGATCGGAGCGACGGTATGCCTCCCTGTCCGGCTCGCACGGCCTGTTGGGGGCCCCGCACCACGTACGAGCCGTCCGGTCTCGCATGGTACTTATGGGCTGGTCGCATCTGCAGCCAACTACACCCAACATCACAGGGCTGACTCCTTCGCGAGGGTTGCGCCTGTCCAGATGCTCTTCACCAATAGCGATGAACGCACCATCTGTCTCCGCAAGGCTGCTTCACCGCGCCCATCGATCCCCGCCGACCCAGGGCCCGTCCTGCGTGGAGCACGTCTTTCGACCGACGACCGTGGATCCTCGCGATGAGCGATGAGCGCACATGTCCCAACTGCGACACGGTCAACCAGCCGGGCGACACGTTCTGCTCGGAGTGCGAGACCATCCTGCCCAGCAGCGACGCCATCGGGCTGCGCGCGACGGAGTCCGAGGCGCCACCGGGAGACACGCCGCCGGACAGCGGATCTCTCGCGACCGAGCCTGACGCCGCGATGACGTCGGCCGACGACTTGAACGCAGTAGAGCCGGAGTGGCCGAGCGCGGATATCCCGGTGCCCCTCCCGCGCGTCTCGACGTGCTCGCAGTGCGGAACCAGGAACCCGACCGAGCGCGTCTACTGCTGGCGCTGCCTCCACGAGCTGCGATCCACGGACGAGGTACCTGCCGAGGCCGTCGCCGGTGCGGCCGCGACTCCCCAACCAGCCGCGCCCATCCCGGGCTTGGCTGCCGCCGTGGCGTCAGGGGGCGAGACCACTGTTGCAGCACCCACTCCTTCGGTTTCTACGCCTTCAGCGGTGTCCCCTCCTGCGGCCGGCGAAGCGTCTCCTGCACCAGCCGAAGAGGTACTGCCCCGTCGGATCGACCAAGCACCTCCTGGTCCGGCGGACGAAGGGGTCACGGAGCCTGCTGGAGCGGCAGCTCTCGTTCTGGCCGATGCAGCGACCATCGGACCAGCCGAAGCAGCGACCCCGGGCCCGGTTGACGAGGAGAGCCCTGAGCCATCAGCTGCAGCGCACCCGGTCCAGGCCGACGAAGCAGCTCCGGGTCCAGTTGACGAGACGCCCCCCGTTCCGGCCGATGCGATAGTCCCTGGCGGACCTGTCGCGCCGGTTCCGTCTCCAGACACGCACCCACAGAGGGATCGCCGTGGTCCTGGTCTGCTGGTCGGCGGCGCCATCGGCGTCGCTGCGATCGTGCTCATCGGCGTGCTCTTGCTCCTGATCGGCGGCCCGGATGAAGATGCGCCGATCACGCCAGGGGCATCGGCCAGCACGTCCATCGAACCCACGCCCGCCCTGACACCACCGCCAACGCAGGAGCCGACGTCGGCGCCCACGCCCGAGAACTCGCCCGAGCCCACTTCGGAGCCCACGCCCGAGCCCACGCTCAGGCCCACTACGCCTGCCAGTCCTGCGACTCTGACCGAGGATGAGGCCGATCTCCTGCGCCGTGCAGCGGGGCTCGTCTGCGAACCCCAGTCAGGTGCGGACGTTCCCTCCGATGCCGGCGCCGTCGCCGGCCTGACCTGCGCACCACCCGAAGAGGATGCGGATCAGTTGACGCTGCAGCTCTTCACCGACCTCGAGTCCCTGGACGACCGATGGCAGGCCGAGCTGAAGGACCTGCCGCCGCGTCTCAAGGGATCGGAGGAGGCTTGTGACACGAACGAGCCCGGGTTCCGCAATTGGGGCTTCGGCAGCATCGCGTGCGTCGTCATCGACGACACGGCGCGAATCCTTTGGACCGACCAGCGCGCACTCCTATTCGGCGCGGTCGAGGGCGCAAGCGGAGACATCAAGGAGCTCCACGACTGGTGGCGAGCGTCCGCGCGGGCACTGGGCAGGACGATCGATGCCCAAGTCACCGAGCCGACGCCCGAGACGACGCCCGAGCCCACACCGGTACCGACGCTGGCGCCCACGCCGGAACCTACTCCCGAGCCGACGCCCGAGCCGACCCCGGTACCGACGCTGGCGCCCACGCCGGAGCCGACGCCCGAGCCGACGCCCGAGCCGACGCCCGAGCCCACACCGGAACCGACGCTGGAGCCCACGCCCGAGCCCACGCCGGAACCTACTCCCGAGCCGACGCCCGAGCCGACGCCCGAGCCCACGCCGGAACCGACGCCCGAGCCGACGCCGGAGCCGACGCCCGAGCCGACGCCCGAGCCGACGCCCGAGCCCACACCGGAACCGACGCTGGAGCCCACGCCCGAGCCGACCCGGAACCTACGCCCGAGCCGACGCCCGAGCCGACGCCCGAGCCCACACCGGAACCGACGCCGGAGCCCACGCCCGAGCCGACACCCGAGCCGACGCCCGAGCCGACGCCCGAGCCCACACCGGAACCGACGCCCGAGCCGACACCGGAACCGACGCCCGAGCCCACACCCGAGCCCACGCCGGAACCTACTCCCGAGCCGACGCCCGAGCCCACACCGGAACCGACGCCCGAGCCCACACCCGAGCCGACACCGGAACCGACACCCGAACCGACGCCCGAGCCCACGCCGGAACCTACTCCCGAGCCGACGCCCGAGCCCACGCCGGAGCCGACGCCGGAGCCCACACCGGAGCCGACACCCGAGCCCACGCCGGAACCTACTCCCGAGCCGACACCGGAGCCGACGCCCGAACCGACGCCTGAGTTGACTCTCGAGCCCACGCTTGAACCCACGGTGGCACCCACCGCAGCTCCCACCCCCGGGACGTCGAAGGCTGAGGAGACGGATCTGCTCAGTCGGGCATCGGCGCTCGAATGTGAGGTCCAGCCCGCAGCGGCCGTCGCTCTCGACGCTGGCGCCGTGGCGGGCGTGATCTGCACACCACCCGACTCGGCCGCGGAGGGGGCGACGCTGCAGTACTTCACCAACCTCGAATCCCTCCGTGCCTTCTGGCAGGCCGAGCTCAAGGACGTGGCGCCGCGTCTCGCCGAAAACGATAAGGCGTGCGAAACGGCCGAGAACGGGACCCGACGATGGGGATTCGGCGACATCGCCTGCCTCTCCGTCGACGACACGGCGCAGATCCTCTGGACCGACGAGCGCACGCTCATGCTCGGTGCCGCGGAGAGCTCGAATGGGGACATCCCTGAGCTGTTCCAGTGGTGGCGCGCGACCGCTCGGCCGCTGGGCCGGCCCGCGGATGACAAGCCCGACGAGTCACAGGAGCCAACTCCCTCGAATGTGCCGCGACTGGTCCGTGTCCCAGGTCCCCCACGGGCCATCAGCTGTGAGGCCGTCAGCGACCCCATCCCTGACGAATGGAAGCGCACGTGGCGCATCAAGAACGTCGAGTTCCTCGAGCGCGGCAACTACGAGCGCGTCGTGCTCAACCTCGAGCGTATCGGCAAGAACCGCAAGGGCCAGCCGACACAGGCGGTGGTCGAGCGCATCCCGGTGTCCAGACTCGACAAGGTCGTACCCGGCGCCCCACGACCGAAGCGGGGAGCCACCGCCATCGTCGTCCGCCTTGGCGGCGTCCGCGATGCCCCGGGCCTGCGCGGCTACCGGCCCAGCGGCCTCGACCTGGTCAAGGAGCTGTCGGTGGTACGTGACAACGGGGCGCGTACGGTCGTCATCGCCAGCCCGGCCGACACCTGCTACCAGGTGCGCATCCCGATCTGGGGGCTGTCGGCCACCGGTGACGAGGGCAACGCCAAGGTCTACATCGACCTGAAGTCCAAGCCGGACCGCTGACGCCTCAGAGCCGACGCGAGATCGGCGCGACCGCCGGGTAGACCTCCCGGTATAGCTCGTACTGGCGGGTGTAGGCCTCGTGCCGGGCCGGGTCGGGCTGGTACGTGTCGGTAAGGTCCAGGTACTGTTCCGCGCCATCGGCCGCCGACCTGAAAAGGCCCACCCCGGTGCCGGCCAGCAAGGCTGCGCCGAAGGCCGCCGCCTCGGTGATGCGCGGCGTGATCGACGGGGATCCCGGTGATGTCCGCCTTGAGCTGCAGCCACAGCTTCGAGCGGGCACCGCCGCCGATAGCGCGCAGCACGTCGATGGCCACGCCACCGTCGCGGAGCAGGTCGAGGTTGAGGCGCAGCTCGTAGGTCAACCCCTCGAGGATGGCCTTGGCCAGGTCGGTCCGGCTCGTCGAGAAGGTCAGGCCCAGGATGGCGCCCTTCGAGGCCGTGTCGAAGGTAGGCGTGCCGGCACCGGCGAAATGGGGTAGCACCAGCAGGCCGGACGGCTCGGCCGAGGCACCGGCCAGGACGAGGTCGTAGGCATCCTGCTCGGTCTCCATCGAGCGGGCCAGCTGTGCTTCGCAGAAGCCGTCGCGGAACCAGCGCAGGGCCAGCCCTCCGCTGTGGTTGAGGGTCATGGCCAGGAAGAGGCCGGGCACGGTGGCGCGGTAGACGGAGATGTTGCCCTCGTACAGCGGCTCGGTCACGACCGGCTCCCCCAGAGCCACCTCCACGACCTCGGCCGTGCCGGTCGAGACCATGGCCAGGCCGGGCTCGGTCAGGCCCACGCCAAGGGCCCCACAAGCTTGATCGTGCCCGCCTGTGACGACAGCGGGCGGGCGCACCAGGCCCAGCTCCTCGGTCAGCTCGGCGCGCAGGGTACCGACCTGCATGCCCGAAGGCACGATCTCGGCCAGTCGGTCTGGTGAAAGCTCCAGCGCATCGAGGATCTGCGCCGACCAGCCACCGTTCTCGAGCTCGCACAGTTGCGTGCGCGAGGCCAGGCACGAGCTGATGAAAGCCCGGCCGGTCATGCGTGCGATGAGGAAATCCTCGACGAGCAGGAACTTGTCGGCCGCAGCCCAGGTCTCTGGCTCGTGCTCGCGGATCCAGAGCAGCTTGGGCAGCGTGTTGATGGTGTGGATGGGCATGCCCGTCAGCTCGAACAGGCTCTGCGCCCCGAAGCGCTCGCGCAGCCATCCGTTCTGGTGGTCGGTGCGCGTGTCCATGCCCAGGATGGTCGACCGCAGCGGTCGCCCGGACGCATCGACCGGCGTGATCGCCTCACCGTGCACGGACAGCCCGATGGCCGCCACCTCGCGCACGCCCGCCGCCGCGATGGCCTCCCCCATGGCCTCCATGGCCAGGGCCCAGACGGCTTCGATGTCCTGCTCGGCCCAGCCCGGACGGGGAAGGTGCACGGGATACTCACGGCTGGCGCCCGCCAGGAGCGAGCCCTCGAGGTCGAAGACCACGGCCTTGCAGCCGGTGGTCCCCACGTCCAGGCCGATCAGGTTGCTCATCGTACGGTGATGCCCTCCGTGGTCAGTGTTCCAGCGCGGCCTGGTACATCGCCTCGATACGGTCGGGCGAGACGTCCGGCTGGATGTTGTGTGCAGCGCAGAAGACGTAGCCACCACCCGCCCCCAGCGTATCGATGCTGTAGTCGACCTCACGCTTGATCTCGTCGAGCGTCGCGGTGGGCAACACTTGCTGCACGTCGATGCCGCCACCCCAGAAGGCCAGCTCGGAGCCGAACTCCTGCTTCATCGCGGCGATATCCATCTTGGCCGCGCTGCGCTGGATGGGGTTGAGGGCATCCACGCCACACTCGATGAGGTCCCCGATGATGTCGAAGACCGAGCCGCAGGAGTGCATGAACACCTTGGCCTCGGTCTTCGAGTGGATGAAGTCGTAGAGCTGCTTGAGGTACGGCTTGATGTCCGCGCGGAACATCTCCGGCTTGACCCAGGTACCGCGTTGCGTGCCCAGGTCGTCGCCCTGGGCCACGACCTGCACGTAGGGGTCCACGTTCTGCAGGAAGAGGTCCCAGAGCGCGATATCGGTCTGGGTGATCTTGTCGAGGATGGCATGGGCCATGTCGCGGTTCCAGTAGAGGTCCATGCAGAACTGCTCGTAGCCGCGCATGAAACAGGCGCCCTCGAAGGGGCCCAGGCACATGATGTCGGCGACGACCGCGTAGTCGGTCTCCTCGAACAGCCGCCGCGCCTCCTCGCGCACGCCGGCCACGCGCCCCCGATCGTAGGGATCGGGCCACTGCACCGAGTCGAGGTCGCTGGGCCGCTCGAGGTCCGCGAACGGCCGCTCCACGACGTCGTAGTAGAAGGAGGCCTTCTGCCAGGTCAGGTCGTACTCGTCGCTGAAGCGGTCACCGGGCAACTCCTTGATCTCGAACTCCCAGGGGCCCTTGAGGTAGACCGCACGGGCATCGACGTCGTAGCGATGCAGTAGATCCTCGCGGGGGTAGACGGTGTCCATCTGACGATGCGAGATGGACGGTGAGTCGTCGGCGGGCATACCCAGATGGTCGAGCAGGTTCTGATAGGCGATCCGGGTAGCGGTCGTGACGATGGTCGACCCGAGGTCGATGGGGACGCGGTCGGTCTCCTTGTGGTCCAGGGCGGCCACGATCCGTTCTCGGTGGTTCACGTCACTCCTCCCGGTGGCTCAGTACCTCGCTCGACCTGCCCGCACCGTCGCTATGACGGAGCGGGCGCGGGTCTCGCGCCTGGTGGGCCGGTCTCGCCCTTCTCGACGCGGATGTTGCGCCGCTCCAGGCGGGAGAGGAGGCGCATGCGCTGGGCATCGATGAAGACGGCGAAGAAGATGACGGCCGCGGCGACCATGTCCTGCAGGTAGATGTCGATCTGCAGGTAGACCATGCCCGTGGCGATCATCTGCACCAGCAGCACGCCGATGACGGTGCCCGGGAAGACGCTGCCCACGCCGCCGAAGAGGCTGGTGCCGCCGAGCACGGCCGCGGCGATGGCCCGGAACTCGGTGCCCTCACCGATGCCCGCGCTGACGCTGCCCTGCTGGCTCATGGCGATGATGCCGGCCAGCGACGCGCAGAAGCCGCTGATGACGTAGACCGAGCCCGTCAGGCGGATGACGTTCAGACCGGCCTTCTTGGCCGCCTCCAGGTCGTTGCCCATGGCGTAGATCTGGCGACCCATGGCCGTGTAGCGCAGGAAGACCACGGCCACGGCCACCACGATGGCGAAGACCACCACCGGTACGGGGATGCCCAGGAAATCGACATTGGCGTAGTTCATCTCCGGCGGCAGGATGTACTGCCGAGACTCCGTCAGCAGCAGGCCGATGCCGCGACCTACGGTGAGCGTCGCCAGTGTGGCCACGAAGGGCACCAGGCCCACCTTGGCGATGAGGATGGCGTTGACGAAGCCCCAGCCGGTACCGGCCACGATGCCGGCGAGGATGGCCGCGACGTTGTTCACGTCCTGCTGCAGCAGCGTGCCCGTGACCGCGGCGGTGATGTACATCGTGGCGCCCACGGAGAGATCGATGCCGCCGGTCAGCAGCACGATGGTCATGCCCACCGCGAGCAGGCCCACGAAGGCCGAGGACTCCACGATGTTGGAGAAGTTGGCCAGCGAGAAGAAGCGATCGTCGAGGAGGCTCAGGGCCACGAAGACGATGACGAACAGGATCAGCGGGATGTTCCGCAGGATGGTCATGGTCAGGCGGTTGCTGCTCATGCCGCCTGCTCCCGGAAGGCTGTCCGCAGGATCTGCTCCCTGTCGAAGTCGGAACGGTCGAAGGATCCGAGGATCTCGCCCTGGCCCATGACCAGGATGCGGTCACACATGCCGGTCAGCTCCTCGATCTCCGACGAGATGAAGAGGACCGCAGTGCCTCGGGCCGCGATCTGGTCGATGATCTCGTAGATCTCGAATTTGGCACCCACGTCCACGCCGCGGGTCGGCTCGTCGATGATGAGGATGGTGGGCTCGGTCATGAGCCACTTGCCCAGCACCACCTTCTGCTGGTTGCCGCCGCTCAAGCCCTTGGCCTCGTTCTTGAAGGCGTCGTTGACCTTGATGCTGAGGACGTCGACGGTCTGCTTGACGGCCGTGGCCAGGCTGCTGGACTTGACCCGCTTGACGATGCGGCTGGTGTACTCGGGCAGCGCCGCCAGGGCCAGGTTGTCGGAGACCATGGCCTCCATCATCAGGCCCTCTTCGCGGCGGTTCTCGGTCACGAAGGCCATGCCGTCGCGGATGTTCCGGTTCGGCGACAGCTTCTTGACCGGCTGGCCATCGATGAGCACCTCGCCCTCGTCGAAGTCCTCCAGGCCGAAGATGATCTGGGCCAGCTCGGAGCGACCCGAGCCCATCAGGCCGAACAGGCCCAGCACTTCGCCCTTGTGCAGCTGCAGGTCGATCTGGTGGCTGATGCCGGCCTTGGAAAGGTTGCGCACCTCGAGCATCAGGTCCTTGGTCGGCGGTGCCGTGCGCTCCGGGAAGAGGTTCTCGATGTCGCGCCCGACCATCGAGCTGATCATGCGATCGACGGTGAACTCATCCCTGGGGCCATGCGCCACGAGGCTGCCGTCGCGAAGGACCGCGATGGCATCGCTGAGCCGCATCACGTCGCCCAGGATGTGACTGATGTAGAGGATGGTCTTGCCTTCATCGTGCAGGCGGCCGATGAGCGAGAACAGCCGGTCAGTCTCGCGCGCGGTCAAAGACGTGGTGGGCTCATCGAAGATGATGATGCTCGCGTCCATCGAGAGCGCCTTGGCCACCTCGACCAGCTGACGTTCACCCGGCGCCAGGCGCTCCACGAGCATGTCTGGCGAGATGTCCAGGTCCACCATCTCGAGGTACTGCCGGGCCCGCTTGCTCAGGTCGCGCCGATTGAGCAGCGGCACGCGACCGGCCGTGGGGAAGTCGCTGATGAAGAAGTTCTCGGCGATGCTGAGGTTGGTGAAGAGGTTCAGCTCCTGGTGGATGAAGGCGATGCCAGCTTCGTCAGCGATCTTGGGGTCGTGGGGGCTGTACTCCTCACCGCGCAGCAGTATCTGTCCCGACGTGGGCGGCACCACCCCGCCGAGGATGTTCATCAGCGTCGACTTCCCGGCACCGTTCTCACCGACCAGGCCCAGCGTCGTGCCGCGCTCGATGTCGAGGTCGATACCCTTGAGTACCGGCACCCCGAAGAACGACTTGTGGATGTCCTTGAACTGCAGGATCAAGTCACTCATGGCTGGGCCCTCACACCTGCTGCAGCGCCAGGCGCCGGCGGACGACATCGAGCAGGGCGGCCAGGAGGATGACCGAGCCCTTGACGATGGCGATGTAGAAGTAGGTCACGTTGAGCAGTGACAGCGCGTTGCCCAGCAGCGTCAGGAAGATGACGCCAAAGACGGTCCACATGATCTTGCCGCGACCACCGGCGAGGCTGGTGCCGCCGATGACCACCGCGGCGATGATGTCCAGCAGCAGCGTCTCGCCCATGGTCGGCCGCCCCTGCTGGACGCGGCTGCTGTAGATGATCGACGCGGCCGCAGCACAGAAGCTGCTGAACATGTAGGTGGCCACGATGACCTTCTTCACCGGTACACCGGAGACGACGGCCGCGCGCGGGTTGTTGCCGATGCTGTAGAGCCAGCGACCGAACATGCCCCGGCTCAGCACGAGGTGAGCGATGACGGCGATCGACACGGCGATGACCAGGGCGATGGAGAAGTACTTGAACTCATCGCCGACGATGGCGAAGTCATCGCCGATGGCGCTGAAGGCGTCGGGCAGGTCGATGATGTTCTCGCTCTTGGTCAGGTAGATGGCCAGAGCGGCCACGAACATCGAGGTCACGAGCGTGACCATGAAGGGCGGGATTCGCGCGAACGCAACGGCCGTGCCGTTGAAGGCGCCGATGAGCAGTCCCACGAGCAGCATGGCGATGATGGCCACCGGGATGCCGACGATCGTGTCGCTGAGGATGGCGCCGTCCTCGAAGAGCATGCTCCCCCAGAGCGGGCTCTTCTTGAAGATGATGGGGTGCGCCGACTCGGCGATGAAGGCTGCGCCGATGACGCTGGTGAGCGAGACCACGGCGCCCTGGCTGAGGTCGATGCCGGCGATGATGAGCACGAACGTCTGCCCCACCGCCAGCACCAGCAGCGGCCACATGTTGGAGAGCAGGTTGCCGATGTTGTAGGGAGTCGCGACGGTCGGCGACACCAGGTAGAGCCCCACGAACATCGCGATGCAGAGGTACAGGATCAGGTACTCCGACATCAGGATGCGCTTGGCCGCTCCGGTCAGGCGATCCAGTGGCGAGGTCTGAGCGGCGGCCGTCATCCGCGCCGGTCTGTGCTGGGGCTGGTGTTCTGCGGTCTCATCGCGTCCCGTGTGATGGAGATGGTGTGGCGGGCCCCGTCAGGCGGGGCCTGCCTCGCGCGGAAGGGCAGGTCGGGCCTGCCCCTCCCCGTCAGCGTTCGATTACGGGTTGTAGTCGGGGTCGGCCAGCAGGATGCAGCCCCACATGTCCATCTCGCGCTCGGCGAGGTTGCCGGCGGTCAGCGCGAAGCCGGGATCGGGGATCCACTCGTCGGGCTGGGTGTTGCCTTCCGTGATGGCCTTCAGGAGAGCGTTGAGCATGACCTCGGCCTCGAAGTAGAGGTCCTGCACGCCGGTGGAGTCGACGTAGCCTTCCTTGATCTGGCTGCAGGCGTTGACGTCACCGTCGAGGCCGGCCATGAGCACGTGGCCCTCCTCATCGCGCGTGACCCACTTGCCCAGCTTCTCGAGCTCGGTCTTGATGGTCGGGAAGAGGAAGTCGGACGAGGTGAACAGGAAGTCCACGTCGGGGTTGGCAGCCAGGGCCGCCTGGAGGCCGGCCTGTGCGGTCGCGGCATCCCAGTTGGTGGCTACCTCGATGGGCTCAGCGAAGAAATCGGGATAGGCGTCGATGACGTCGTAGAAGCCCTCGTAGCGCCCGATGGCGTTGGGGTCGCCGAGGTCGCCGACCATGATGAGCGGCGTGGCGCTCTCCATGCCACTCTCCATGGCCACGTCGGCGATGTACTGGACCGCGTCGCGGGCGATGGTGCGGTTGTCGGCCTGCACCACGATGGCGGCGCCATCCTCGCTCTGCGGCGGGCGGTTGAAGATTCCGATGGGGATGTCCGCCGCGTTGGCCTCCTCGATCAGCGTCAGCGCGATCGAGCCGTCCTTGGGGATGACGAAGATGCCGTCCACGCCCTGGGCGATGCAGTCACGCTGCAGCTCCAGCTGCTCGTTGGCATCGGGGCTGTAGCGCTCGAGGACGTTGTGGCCCTGCGCCGTCAGCGTCTCGGTCATGGCCCTGTGGCCGGCCAGCCAGAACTGGGTCTCGAAGATCCTCGTGGATGAAGCAGATGTCGAGCGACTCGCTGTCCTGTGCCACCACGGGCACCGCAGACAGGGCGAGGGTGGCGACAGCGGCGAGCCCGATGGCTCCCTTGAGATTCCGCATTCCTGAAACTCCTCCAAACGATGGTATTAGTGGACTACTGACTCTCCCTTTCGCCTTCAGCACCTCCCGCTTCTGTTACACATGCCGGAAGACCTCCCAATCGAGGTAGTTCTCGAGCGCCTCGGCCACGGCGTCCGCGGTGTGCGCGGGGCTCATGGCGCAGTGGTGCTCGAACCCGACCTTGCAGATGAGCTTCAGCAGTGGCTGGAAGTTGGGGATCTCCACGACCGCGCGGGAACCGAAGGTGTCCAGCGGGTCATCGAGGAACTGCCCCTCAGCCACATATGCCTTGCACTTGCCGTTGACGTCATCGGTGCTGATGCGCGCGATGGTCAGCGGCGCTGCCGGTGCGCGACCGTTGATGGCGCCGTAGACGTTGTCGTCACCAAGCGTGGTGCCGAGCACGTCCGCGATCTGCATCTCAGCCTCGCCTTCGGGGTAGAAGTTGAGCGGCCAGTTGCCGCAGTGGAAGAGCACACACTTGTCAGGGTCATCGCCGTAGTTGTTGTTGAGGTCGACGATGGCGGCCGGCTCACCGGCGGCCAGCTGCAGCGCGTACATCGAGGCCAGGCCGGTGATGTCCGTCTCGCAGGCGCTGGGCATGAGCTTGTTGCTCATGATGCTCATCAGCGTGCAGACGTTGACGCCGTAGTTCTCCTGGAGCGAGGACCAGCACTGCATGGCGGTCGCGTTGAGGTCGTTCTCGGCCATCCAGTCGTCGACGACCACGCCGAGCTTGGCCATCTTCACGAGCTTCTCCGGTGGCACGGTCGGATGCGCCAGGTGCGCCCGGATCTCATCGAGCTTGGACTTCGTCTTGGGGTCGTCGTCGCCGAGGCGGTTGGCGTTGCCGAAGACCTCGCTGAAGTCGATGACGCTCACGGCGATGCCGGATGCCTCGAGCAGCTTCTCGCTGTAGCGCACGGTCTTGAAGGCGTCGGGCCGCGTGCCGATGGCGCCCAGGCGCGCATGCTTCATGCCGTTGGCGACCTTGCACACCCGGACGAACTTGTCGAGGTCGGCGCGGAAGGCGTCGGATAGCACCGGCGTCGTGTGGTTCTCGGTGAGCGAGTACTTGAAGCCGTACTGGCGCAGGTCGCTGGACACCGAGATCTTGCCGCAGAAGGCATCTCGGCGACGGTCCAGCGTGAAAGCCGTGACGTCGTCGGGATAGGCCTGCAGCAGGATGGGCACGTCAAGCCCGGACAGCCGCATCGTGTCGGCCACGCCCTTCTCGTCGCCGAAGTTGGGCAGGACCACGAGCACGCCTTCGATGCGACTTGCGGTTCTGGTCGAACAGCTCTGCGCAGATCTGCGCCTCACGCCAGGTCTCGACGCCGCCGAGCTTGGTGGCCTCGGCATCGAGGATGACCGGCTCGATGTCCATCTCCTCGAACAGCGCCAGCACGTCGGCGCGCGCCTCGGTGACCAGTGCGTCGGGGAAGAAGTCGCGGTTCCCGACGATGACTCCCAGTGTTGCCCGTGCCATTTCCTCTCCTCCTTGGGATCCCTGGTGCAGTCCGTGGCGAGCTGGTCCACGGCCGCGAGCAGCTCGGCATCGGCGATCGCCCCTCGCGACCACTGGTCCTGCAACTGCCGCAGGCTGTAGACGGTGGATGACTTGATCTCGACGTCCGCGCTGGTGATGGGCGTGTCCATGGCCACCGGGCGGACCACCTTGGCGCCCCTGGCCAGGCCGATGGGCAGCAGCCGCTCCGCGTGGGCGACCTCGTAGGTGTCGATGAGGCTGTAGTAGGCCGTGCCGCCGATGGCGTCCAGCTCGTCGCCGGGCTGCAGATCCTGCTTGGCCACGGCGAAGACCTCGGAGACCAGCCGGTCCAGCGGCACCATGTTCGACTGCCGGCGGATGGTCAGCATCGCGCAGGTCAGCGGCACCTCGATGCTGCACAGGTGGAACGGGCGGAAGAGGGTGTAGTAGGGGCCGTTGCCCATGTCGCGCAGCACCATCGCCTCGCGCAGGCGGGGATGGTCGGTGCGGACGATGAGGAAGACGCCCGGCGCGACCTTGCCGACGCCGTAGTCGACCACGCCCATCCGGTTGAGGATGCCGCCGTCCTCCTTGAGCGCGAAGGCCTCCTGGAGATGGTCACGGTCGGTGACCGGGCCGTGCATGCCGCGCACGTCGGGGACGAGGCCGGTGGCGTTGGAGACGGCCGCCATCTCGATCATCGTCTTGCAGCCGTCCACGAACTCGATCAGCATGTTGGGGCGAGAGGCCGCGCCGGGCAGCCTCCTTTGGCACACGCCGGGTCGGTCGGCGTGGCGTGGCGGTCGAGCGGGTTGTTCTTGCCCTTGCCGGCAGCCACGATGGTGAAACCCATCGAGCCTCGGCGAGGTCGTAGAGCTCCTTGCAGGCCGCCGGTTCGTCGCCCGCGGCCAGCGCGTAGAGCACGCCCTTCTGCTGCGCGTACCAGTGCAGGATCGGGCCCGACGGTGATGTCGGTCTCGACGTTCATCATGGCCAGGTCCTGGCCGTTGCGGGCCGAACGCAGCGCGGCCCGCGCGCCGATCTCCGGCACGCCGGTGGACTCCAGCATCACGTCGATGCTGTTCATCTCGGTGACGATGCGGTAGTCGGTGACGGCCACGAGCTTGCCGGCCTCCACGGCAGCGTCCGCCTCGGCGGCCGTGCCCGCCACCACGACCTCGCCCGCGACCTGCCCGATGCGGTAGGCGTCGCGGGCGCGGTCGATGTCGATGTCGGCGGTGACGACGACACGCGACGCCCGGCATCTCGCGTCGTGGTGGCCACCACGTCGGTGCCCATCTGGCCGGCGCCGATCAGGCCGATGCGCACGGGATGCCCCGCTGCTTCGCGCTGCTCGAGATCGGTGTTCAGTCCGATCACGCCTGCGCCTCCCCTTCCCGGCCGATCTCGACCATGACCTTGAGCGCCTCGCCGGCGGCCACGGTTCGGAAGACCTGGTCGACCTCATCGAGCCCGTAGGTGTGGGTGATGATCGCGTCCGGGTCGATCTGGCCGCGCTCGAGCAGCTGCAGCGCCCGGCGTGGTAGTCGGGGTGGTAGCTGAAGGAGCCGATGACGCGGATCTCGTCGTAGTGGATGCGGTTGGCGTCGAGCTCGGTCATCGGCGCCGCTTTGGGCAGGCCACCGAAGAGGACGACGTTGCCGCGCTTGCGCACGGCGTCGACCGCCTGCTGATGGGTGGCAGCGACGGGGTTGGCGCAGATGGCGCTGTCGGCCCCGAGGCCCGCGGTGATGGCCTTGACCTCGGCCACGACATCCGGCGGCAGATGGATCCAGCATCAGCTCGGGCGCGAACGGCTCGGCCATCTTGCGCCGCAGTCCGTTAGGCTCGCTAAGGATGACGCGGGCGCCACGCAGGTGGGCGATGGCGGTGTGCAGGCAGCCGATGGGGCCGGCGCCCATCACCAGCACGGTGTCACCGAGCGTGGTGCCGATGTCCTGGTGGCAGGCCTGGACCGAGCTCGAGTGGCTCACCAAGGGCACCCTGCGGGAAGCTCAGCGAGGCTGGCATCTTGTGGATGGTGCCGCCGGCCAGAGCGTGTGCGGGGAGGACGCAGTACTCGGCCAGCCCGCCGTCGAAGCCGGGGGTGATGCCGATCATGGTCATGTCGTCGCAGAGGTTGTAGAGCCCGACGCTGCAGTACCAGCACTCGAGGCAGTGCACGTCCGGAGCGACCGCCAGGTGGTCGCCGACCTCGTAGCCGGAGACCTTCGCGACCCGACCTCGGTGACGACGCCGGCGAACTCGTGGCCGGGCGTGGTGACCGGGCCGGCGGCCGGGCCCTCACGCCAGCGGCGCAGGTCGGAGCCACACACGCCACACGCCCTGACGGCCAGCAGCACGCCGTCCTCGGGACAGTCGGGGACGGGGATGTCGACCAGCTCGATGGTCTCGGGGCCGGTCAATCGGGCCGCTTTCACGTGGCTTCACTCTCCCTGATCTTGTGTCCGACGGCGCCACCCGGATGGGTCTCGCCGAAGTCGTCGACGGAGTAGCCACGGAGCTCGAGCAGGGCCACGCAGATGGCGTCGCTGAAGGCGGCGTTGAGGAGCGAGCTGCCCGTGGCGATCATGCCGTAAGGGTCGACGCCGTCGGGCGCGGTGACGTGCAGGACCACGTCGGCCAGCTGGCCCAGGCTCGAGGCCGGCTGCTCGGTGATGGCCACGACCCTGGCGCCGCGCTTGCGGGCGATGCCGGCCAGGAAGACGACCTCGGTCGTCTCGCCGCCCTTGGAGAGTCCGATCCAGACGTCGTCCGCAGCCACGGCTCCGGACGCCCCGTGCTGACTGTCACCTGGGTGCAGGAACAGGGCCGGGGTGCCGACGCAGGAGAGCAGGTGCGCGAAGCGCAGCGCCACCGCGTGTGAGGTGCCCGAGCCCGAGACGAGGACCTTGCCCTCGACAGTCGAGCAGCAGGCGTACCGCTGCCTCGAACGTGTCCGGCAGCTGCGTCGGCGAGGCTGGCCACGGCCGCGCCTCGCGCTCGATGACGGCTCGCCGCCGAGCGTCGCGCATCTGCCCGTCATCCATCGGTCGTGCTCCAGCAGCTCCTCGGCCGTGACCGAGTCGGTGATGAGCACGTTGATGAGCTGGCCACGGAGGGCGGCCCGGATGGCCGCGACCTTGTCGGGACCACCGGACACGCCGACGACCTTGGGCACCTGCTTGATCTGCTCGAGCGTCATGCCGATGATGCGGTCGTTGATATCCGACTCGATGCACTCACCGTTGGCGTCGTAGTAGCGCAGGGCGATGTCGCCGACGGCACCCTTGCGCAGCAGGCCGTCCAGCTCGGCCCGCGTGATGATGGAGCCGTCGCGCATGGTCACCGAGTCGGGCGTCGGGGCGCCGACGCCGACGAACGCGATGTCGAGGTCGTCGAAGGCCTCCACGGCACGCTGCACGTGGACGTCTGAGAGGAGGGCCTCGCGAGTTCGCCGATCGGCCACGATGCCGGGCACGGGCAGCAGCGTCAGCCGACAGCCGAGCGAGCGCGACATGCTCCGGCAGAGCTCGGTGGCGTGGACCTCGGCGTCGGGCTGGCCGATGCCGCCGATGATCTGCACGACCTGGGCGTTGGGGTAGTTCTGCGGGGCCAGGCCCGCGGCCATATAGCGGAGGGTGTCGCCCCAGCACATACCGATGGTGCTGCGTGATGAGATGGCCCGGGTGACATACCCGGAGGCCGCGCCGCCGACAGTGCGACTGACCTGGCTCTGCGAATCTCCGGGTTGGGACTCGACGACGAGTGCCTCCTGCAGTCCGAACCGCTCCTCGAGCCGGCTCTCCAGGTCGAGGAAGAGGTCTTCCGGCGCGACCACGTTGATGTGCACCACCCCCACCTCGCGCGCCTGCGCCATGAGCCGGGACACCTTGGACCGCGACAGGCCCAGGCGCGCCGTGATGGCGTCCTGGTTGAGGCCGTCTTCGTAGTAGAACCGGGCGACCTTCACCAGCAAACGGAGCTCCTCGTTCGAAGGTTGACTAGCCATCGGTGGTGAGATATTTCCCACTACTGAGAATATTCTCAGGGACCGTAGCACGGTCAGCGAGCCGGAGTCAACCGTTCCTGCAAACGAATCCAGGGCGGCCTCCCCTCCCGAAACCGTTCACGCATCGCGTGTGCCGTCGCGGCATCTCACGTCCCGGCACCTCACGTCGCGGCGTCTCACGGCGTGCCACCACGACCGCCTTTCCTGCGTCGCTCCGCCTCGCGCGGCCATGACGTCGCCTCTATGCCCTCCGCGACTGCATCGACCACCTGTGACCGTCGCGGCCGCCGACTCATGTCACGAACGACTGGAATGACCGCTGGCGAGTCGATCGAGTCACCTATGACCGGAAGGGCCCGCAAGAAGCGGCGCGGAGGCCGATCACAGACTCGAGCGGCAGTGCCTGGGCATGCAAGTGGTCCATGTAGGCCTAGGTGGCATAACCACTGCTTCGCCGGCCGGACAGCCGGCCGCGCCACGGGCACACTGGGCGCGAGCGAGGCTGAGGGGGCTTGGCAGGCAGTGAATGGGGAGCACATGACCGATCAACCAGACGAGGGTCGCGGACGCCACACCTCGACCAGGTTGCCCCTCGACCGTTTCAATGGCCTCTCCGACGGTGTCTTTGCCATCGCCATCACCCTGCTCGTCCTCGAGTTGCCGGTGCCCCTGGGCCCCGATCTCCTCTCGAGCCTGTTCGAGGAGTGGCCGGAGTTCCTGGGCTACCTCATCAGCTTCGCGTTCATCGGCGCCAGCTGGATGACGCACGCGCTCACCACGAAGTACATGAAGACCGGTGACACCGTCGCTGGTGGCCTGAATCTCCTGGCCCTGCTCTTCATCACCTTGATCCCGTTCGCGACGAACCTGATGGTCAGCAACATCGGCGGCGAGGGCGAGCAGGTGGCGGTCGTCATCTACGGTCTCGTCGTGCTCGTCGGCTCACTGACCTTGACGCTGCTGATGGCCTATCTCGCGCGTCAGGAGGCGGACCTGCTCGGGGGTGAGGTCGCCGACGAAGCGCTGGCCGCCCTGACCCGGCAGCGCCGGGTGACCATCGCGGTCTGGGTGATCGCCATCCTCTGTGCCCTGATCGCGCCGAACGTTGCAGTCCTGCTCTACGTCGTTGCCGCGGTCCTGATGCTGGTGCTGCCGATCCTGCGCGTGAACCGGCGCCGGACCTGAGCCAAGGCCGACCCGGGAGCCGCGGGGCGACACCATGCGCCGCGCACCACTCGATGGCTCCCGGGCTATTCCTCGGGCGGGTAGATCTTCTCGGGCGGCTGGCGGCGAGCCGGGCGCTGGATGAGCTCGTAGGTGACGCCGTACACCTTCTCGGTGTCGAGGTAGGCGTAGTGCCCGTCGCCGTCGGGGCCGAAGCCGGAGCCGTCCATGATCATGGTGAAGCCTGCGTCCGCGGCCTGGGCCAGCGCCACCTCCATGTCCTCGACGAGCACGCCGAGATGCTGCACCCCGAAACCATGGTCCCTCACGAAGTCGGCATAGACCGTGGGTCCCTCCACGATCTCGATGAACTCGACGCGCATCGGCCCGAAGTAGGAGAGCGCGACGCGCATCTTGTACTCGCAGGGCTGCCCGTAGTAGGACATCTTCTTCACCAGCGGCGGCCCGTAGGTGTAGAAGTGCCAGGGCCCGACACCGAAGGTGGCGTGGTACATCTCGACCGTCCTGTCGAGGTCCTCGACCACCCACGCGATCTGGGCAACGCCGTTCTCGAGGAACGGCAGCGGCTTCATCTCGGTCATCTCGCCCCCCTACCCGTAGAGTGCATCCTGGAGACGCCGCAGCCGGGCCACGAAGGTGGACTCGTCCACCGCCACATCGTCCTCGGTGATGACCGAGCCCCTGGCCAGGGGCCGCCTGGCCACCGCCCGGGCACCGATGCCGATGGGCACGGCCCTCGTCGCCCGCGCCTCGGGGTAGGTCATCGATCCGGCCGTACCAGTCGGTGCCACCGATGCCATCGAGCACCGCGCCGACCTCGATGTCGCGCTTGGCGATGCACACCACCTCGGAATACATCTCCTCAGCGGCGACCGTGACCTCGCCCAGCAACACCGCCTCAGCTATCGACTGCGGTGTCTCGAGGTCACACAGGTGGTACGGCCGGAAGTGCAGGTAGTACGGTCCGTCGGCGTAGGTGATGAACCTCATCTCCTTGCGGATGCGCTTGTCGTAGCTGCGCACCACGGCGAAGACCCCCGGTGCGATCGCTCCGGTGGAGTAGTCCACGGCGCCCGACTTCGAAAGGATGCCGCCGTCGGCCTCAGGGATGAAGGTGGACACCAGCTCCTCGACCTCGACCTTGGGACCATGCATGCCCGGCACGTCCGGCACCAGGCCCGTGGAGTTGGAGACGGCGGCCATCTCGACCATGGTCTTGGTGCCGTCCTTGAAGGCAGAGAGCATCTTGGGGTTCATACCCTTGCTGGCCGCCTCGGCGATGCAGGCCTGCGGAGTAGCCGCCAGGTCGATGACGTTGTTCTTGCCCTTGCCCAGGGTGACCACCTCGAAGCCCATCAGGACGGCCTGCTCGTGAAGCATCTTGAGCACGCCGGGCTCATCGCCCGAGGCGACCGTGTACACGGAGCCCATCTTGCGAGCGAGGCGGTCGAGGTAGACGCCGATAGTGATGTCCGTTTCGACGTTCATCATGATCACCGGCTTCCGGTTCATGATCGCGTCGTGGGCGACACGAGCACCCACGTCGGGCACGCCGGTGACCTCCACGACGGCCTCCAGCCCCTCGAGCTGGGGCATGGCCAGCGCGTCGGGCGTGACCACCGCCCTCCCGGCACGGATGCCGTCCTCAACGGCGCCGAGGTCCTCCGCGACC
This sequence comes from uncultured Chloroflexia bacterium, assembly GCA_963705425.1. GTDB lineage: Bacteria > Chloroflexota > Limnocylindria > Limnocylindrales > CSP1-4 > JAFMJV01. Next base: position 264,479 of record CAVPJO010000002.1, read on the forward strand.
TCGATCTCAGCCGTTCCGCGGCCCATCTCCCCGTACGTGGTGATACCACGCTCGACGTCCAGATCGGCGATGGCCGCGACACGCATGCCCTCGATGTTGTTGATGGCATGAGCCAGGCCCGAGCCCATCTGTCCGCAGCCGACGATGCCGATGCGGATCGGATCGCCGTCGGCGACGCGCTGCCTGAGCTTACGTACGAGCTCCATTGTTGGCTCCTGTCTGTCAGCGGCCTAGCTCGAGCGGAGACGGGCCAGCTCGACGAAATCCTGCTTGAGGTCCTGGTAGACCTGCTTGAAGAGGGCGAAGCGTTCCATGTAGGCGTCATGGGACTCGGGGTCGGGCTCCATGGGATCGATGGTGGCTGCCCACTGCTTGGCCACGGAGAAGTCGCGGAAGACCCCGGTGGCCACGCCGGCCAGGATGGCGTCGCCGTAGGGTGCGCCGGTGCGGCGCTCGAGCAGGACCGTGCCCACGTCGAAGACGTCGGTGATGATGCGGCGCCAGAGCACGGACTTGGCCCCACCCTCGTTGAGCACCAGCGGGTAGTTGACCGTGAGGCCGGCCGCGCTGAGCGTCTCGAAGGAGTGATACAGCGCGAAGGCCACGCCCTCCATGGCGGCACGCACGATATGGCCCCTGCTGTGGTTGAGCGAAAGGCCGAAGAGGACGCCGCGGGCGTTGACGTCCCAGATGGGCGTGCGTTCGCCCATCAGGTAGGGCAGGAACAGCAGGCCATCACAGCCGGGTGGGACGGCCGCAGCCTGCTCGTTGAGCACGTCGTAGACGTCCGGGCCGCCGGCCAGCTCGCGCTCGACCTCGAGCGCAGAGAACTGGTCGCGCAGGTAGCGCAGCGTCTGCCCGCCCGTGGTCGTGGTCGGCACCGTGATGTAGGTGGACTCTGAGTCGACCGTGTAGGGGAAGTTGATCGACGAGGCGCCCGACTCGCTGAAGAGGAACTCGCGCGAGCGGTGGATGATGCCAAAGTTGCCGGCTGTGCCCAGGTTCATCTGGATGTCGCCGGGCTCGATGGCACCGCCCTGCAGCCACCCGGCGTTGCAGTCGACCTGGCCACCGGCGACCGGGGTGCCAGGGGCCAGACCGCATTCGCGCGCGGCCGCGGTGGTCACCTCGCCGATGACGTCCTCGCAGCGGCACAGCTCGGGCATCAGCGCCGGATCCACGTCCATGGCCTCGAGTAGTCCGGCGTCAAAGCGCCGCTCGAGGATGTCGTAGACACCGAAGAACGGGGCCGCCGAGTAGTGCGCCGTCGAGGCCCCGGTCAGCTTGAAGCTGATGAAGCCGTCGATGGTCAGGACCTTGGTGATCGTCTTGTAGCGCTCGGGATGGTGGTTGCGCTCCCAGAGCACGTTCATCAACACCGGATGGTCCTCGAGCCGATTGGCGGTGATGTCGAAGATGCGCTTCGCGCCGATATGCTCGGCGACCCAGGCAACCTCGTCAGTGGCGCGCCGGTCCATGAGGTTGTACGCGCGCGGCAGCGGCTGGCCGTCCGAGTCCACGAGAACAGCCGAGGGGAGAGCGGAGGAGGCGGCCACTCCCCTGATCTCGGCCGGGTCCACGCCGGTCTCGGCGAGGACCTTGCGGGTCATGCGACAGAAGGCGTCCCAGTAGCGGGGAGCGTCGTGTTCCGACCAGCCAGGGTGGTCGGTGTGGATGGGGTACTCCTCATAGGCATAGCCAAGCTGCTCACCGCTGGCATCGATGAGCACGACCTTGGCCCCACCGGTGCCGTAGTCAGCGCCCAGCAGGTAGTCAGCCACGAGTCCGATCAGTTGCCATGCGTGAGAATTCTCTCGATGCTGAGAATATTCTCACACCACGCTAGCACGCCAGGGGTGCGCGAGTCAACGTCACCGAGCCTTGTGGTGCCATCTACTGGCTGGTCCACGTGCGCGGCAGATGGTGGTGGTCGGAGCCAAGCGGTTCCGCACAGACGAACCCCGGTGCCGCCGCGGCGGCACCGGTGCTGCTCATCCCTTGAGCAGACACGACCAGGTCGCGCTCGAGTCGGTTCGCTTCTGTGCATCGGGAGAGCAGGAGTGTCAAGCACGCTCACCGGGTGTGCAAGACCTGCAAGGAAGGGCGCCCGCCACGTCGAGATGGCTCACGCCGTGAGCGGCCAGGGCGTGGCACGATGTCTCACCAGCCCGGTTACCGCTAAGCGATCTCGATCGGTGCGGCGACCGTGGCCTGGACCTGTTCGTCGGGCGACAGCAGCTCGCGGTCGGCGGACCGTTCCCACACGGCATCCGACCAGCGAGAGGCCAGGAAGGCCACTACGCAGATGAGCACACCGGCCATCGCGAAGGGCGTCACCGAGCCATCGTAGGCAGCGTCGATCAGGGCCCCGATGAGTGCGCCGCCGAGCGTCGCGATGGCCCCGATGATGGCCGATGCCGTGCCTGCCACCCGGCCCATGGGCATCATCGCTGCGGAGTTCAGGTTGGGCATCACGAAGGAATGCGCCACCAGGATGGGCAGGACCCCAGCGAGGTACAGCCAGAACGGCGGATGACCGCCGGTGGCGATGGCGATGACCGCGAACACGGAGGACGCGGCAAGGTACCCCACCAGGGCGTAGCGGACCATGCGGCGCAGTCCATAGCGGTCGATGAACCGAGGGTTGAAGAGCATGGCCGCACCGAGCAGCAGCGAGGCCCCGCCGAAGACGACAGGGAACCACTGGCCCAGGCCGAACACATCGGACAGGATGAGCTCGGTCGAGGCCAGGTACGAGGCGAAGAACCCGAAGACGGCCATCTGGGCGATGGTGAAGCCCATGGCGAAGCGGCTGCTGACCACGACCCGCGCGGCTGCGAACAGGCGGGGCAGCCGGAGCGCGATGCGCTTCTCGGGTGGCAGCGTCTCGGTCAGGCGCGTCGACCACAGCGCGGCCAGCACGGCGGCACCGACGAAGAAGGCAAAGACCCAGCGCCAGTCGCCGATGGCTACGACGACCGCGCCGAGCGACGGCGCGACCATGGGCACCAGCAGGAAGACGGCCATGATGTACGAGAGCACCTTGGCCATCTGGTCACCGCGGTACCGGTCGCGGATGGCACCTTGCGTGAACACCCGGATGGCGGCTGCGCCGGCGCCGCCCACCAGTCGCAATCGGAGCAGGAAGCCCAGCGACGGCGCGAACGCCGAGCAATACGTCGG
>CAVPJO010000003.1:0-67657 GCA_963705425.1 uncultured Chloroflexia bacterium
TGTTTATGTGGCCGCACTTGGTTCAGTTTCGTATTGCTCGGGGCTCTGAGCACGCTGAGGGAGTCCGCTGATGCGCCTGGCCGTCTATCCGGGGTCGTTCGATCCCATCACGCGCGGGCACATCGACGTCATCGAGCGCGCCAGCGTGGTCTTCGAGCGGCTTGTCGTGGCCGTCCTCGTCAACACCCGCAAGTCAGCCAGCATGGACGCTGCGGAGCGGGCCAGATGATCCGCGAGGCCATCGCCGAGGAGCTGGAGGCCGAAGTCGTCCGCTCATCGAGGTCATCACCTTCGAGGGCCTGACCGTGGACCTTGCCCGCCAGCGAGGCGCCACCTCCATCGTGCGCGGCCTGCGCGCCCTGCGACTTCGAGAACGAGCTGGCCATCGCCCATCTCAACCGCAAGCTGGCGCCCGAGATCGATACCGTCTTCTTCATGACCGGCATCGAGCACGCCTACCTGAGCTCCAGCCTGGTGCGTGAGATCGCCGCGTTCGGCGGCGACGTCAGCGCCATGGTCCCCGACGTCGTGGCGCGCACCTGCGAGAACATCGGCGCCGCTGACCGGGCACCTCTCGACGGGTCCGCTAAGTGAGGTGCAGGGCTGGGCTACACTGCCCCGTCGTCTCTTGCCTGTCCAGCAGGAGTCCGTGCCATAGACCTCATGTTCCTCATCGAGCGGCTCGATGCTCTCATCGAGCAGGGCCGCCGAATGCCCATCAGCAATGCCGTGATGGTCGACAAGGTCGCTGCCACCGATCTCATCGAGCAGCTGCGTGTCGCCGTGCCCGAGGAAGTCCGCCAGGCCAAGCGCATCAATGAGGAGTCGTCGCGACTGGTGGAGCGTGCCCAGGATGAGGCCGAGCGCATCATCGCCCGCGCCCAGGAGCAGGCCGCCTTCCTCATCGAGGAGCGCGAGCTGACCCGCGCCGCCGAGCAGCGCTCGGAGGAGATCATCGAGGAGGCCAAGGGCAGAGGCCCAGGAGATCCAGCAGGGCGCGGACGCCTACGCCGCCAACGTCCTGGTCAAGCTCGAGGGCGAGGTCGTCAAGGCGCTCCAGAGCATCCGGCGCGGACTCTCGGCGCTCGACGAGCGTTATCCGGCCGATGGTCGGAGCCGAGCGGAGAAGCGCCGAGTCCGCGCACGATGAGCGGACCCATGCTCAGCTATAACGTCGCCGACCTGCTGCGCTCCGCGCCCGGCACCAGCGAACGCTTCGACGTCGCGGTGACGGAGCTGCCCATCGCCGACGAGATCGAGCTGGCCGACCCGGTCGACGGGCGAGATCCGCCTCACCCACTCGGGCCGCAGCATCCTCGTGCAGGGTCATCTCGAGACCGCGCTGGCGGAGCGCTGCTCGCGCTGTCTGCGCCCGGCCCAGGCACTGGTCAGCGTCGACCTCGAGGAAGAGGCCCTGCCGTCGATCGACCTCGACAGCGGCGCTCCCGTCGACGCCGCTGACGAGCCCGAGGCCCTGCGCCTGAACGACCACCACGAGCTGGACCTCGAGCCGGCCATCCGTGACGCCATCTCGCTGGCCGAGCCCATCGCGCCACTGTGCCGGCCCGACTGCCCCGGCCTCTGCGAGACGTGCGGCGCTCGACCTCACCGCCAACCCGGGCCATGCCCACCCCGATGACGACATCGATCCACGGCTGGCCAGCCTGGCCGGTCTTCGCGATCGGCTCCGTAGGCCGGCGTCTCTCCAGTACACCAGCAACCCCCGAAAGCAAGGAGTAGAGGTAAGCCATGGGAGTCCCCAAGCGACGTGTCTCGAGCACCCGCAAGCGCGAACGTCGCTCGCATCACGCGCTCACGGTCCCGAGCCTGGAGGAGTGCTCGCACTGCCACCAGCCCAAGCGCCCGCATCACGCTTGCCCCAACTGTGGCTGGTACGGCGGTCGTGAGGCCGTGAAGATACGCGAGAAGTCGCCCGAGCAGAGCGCCTGAGGCGCGCGACGCGGACCTGACCGCCCGAGTCGCCTGACATGGATGCCGCAGCGCTGAACCGGCGCAGCCAGGACGGCCCTCTTGAGCGACCGCGAGTAGCGGTCGACGCCATGGGCGGTGACCACGCGCCCGAGGAGGTCGTGCGTGGCGCCGTCGACTGGGCACGTGGTCACGATGATGTCGAGGTCATCCTCGTCGGTGACGAGGCCCGCATCACGCCGTTCATCGACGAGCGGCTGCCCTCGCATGTCCGCATCGTGCAGGCCTCGCAGCTCGTGGAGATGGACGAGGCGCCCGCGGTGGCCGTTCGCCGCAAGCGCGATGCCAGCATCAACGTCGCCATGCGCCTCGTGCGGGATGGTAAGGCCGACGCGGTCGTCACGGCCGGCCACACCGGCGCCGCGGTGACCTCGGCCATCCTCCATCTCAAGCGGCTGGCGGGTGTCGACCGACCGGCTCTGGCCGTGCAGATGGTGACCGAGACCGGCCCGCTGACGCTGCTCGACATCGGCGCCACCACCGACTCCACCGGTGTCAACCTGGCCCAGTACGCTCACATGGGCACGCTCTTCAGCGAGCGCGTGCTCGGTGTCGACGATCCGACCGTGGCTCTGCTCTCCATCGGCGGTGAGGACGGCAAGGGCGAGAGCCGCGTCCAGGACGCTACCGCCCTGCTCAAGGATGGCCACCTTAACTTCATCGGCAATGTCGAAGGACGTGACGTGCCGCACCACCCCGCCGACGTGGTGGTCTGCGACGCCTCGGTGGGCAACGTGGTCATGAAGTTCTTCGAAGGGCTTTCCCAGGTGATGTTCGGACTGCTCGAGACCGAGTTCCGACGCCCGCCCTGGGGGCCACTGGGCTACTTCTTCATGCGGCCCGGTATCAAGCGCATCCGGAGTCGCTTCGACTACGAGAAGCTGGGCGGCTCACCGCTGCTCGGTGTCAACGGCACCGTGCTCATCACGCACGGTAGCGCCAAGCGGCGCATGGTCGGCTATGCCGTCGAGGTCACGGCCGCCGCCGCGCGCGCCAACATCCCCGAGCGCATCACGGCCACCCTGGCCTCGGAGGGCGTGGACAAGTCGACGGCCCGAAAGAGGGCCGCCGCCTTGCATCCCGATGGCCAGAGCGAGGTCGCCGAGGGTGGGTGACGCGGCCGTCGAAGGTAGAGCCCGCACAGGCCGCACCGTCCACGAGCCCGAGCGTGAAGGTCGCCAGGTGGCGCTGGCCGTGGTCTTCGAGGCTGAGTTCGGCCAGCGCACGGCCACGACCATCCTGGCCCGGCGCCTGGCCGAGGGCGACATCAGCGAACGAGCCGGAGCTCAGGCGCAGCGCATCGTCGCGGCCGTAGTCGAGCATCGCGACAGCATCGACGCTCGCATCGAGGAAGTCGCTCCGGCCTACCCGGTGGTGCAGTTGGCGCGCATCGACCGCGCCTTGCTGCGTTGTGGCATGAGCGAACTGCTACACTGCCCGACGACGCCAGCCCGGGTGGCGATATCGGAGTGGGTCGAGCTCGCTCGGACCTACAGCGGAGAGCCGACCCGGCGGCTCATGAATGGCGCTCTTGGACGCGTCGCCGATGAGGCGGCCGAAGACAAGGGGACCGAACGGGACGAGGGGTCTCAGCCAGGTCTCGAGAGCGCCATCGAGATGGCGACCACAGCCCATACGGAGGGACCAGCAGAGTGACAGCTTCGACCTACGAGCGACTCAAGAAGATCATCGTCGAGCAGCTCGGTGTGGACGAGGCCGAAATCAAGCCCGAGGCGTCGTTCGTGGATGACCTGAACGCCGACTCCCTTGATCTCGTCGAGCTCGTCATGAGCCTCGAGGAGGAGTTCGGAACCGAGATCTCGGATGAGGACGCGGAGCGCATCCGCACCGTCCAAGACGCTGTCGACTACATCGACGAGCACCTCAACCAGTAACCCCCGACCGGGGTCGATGCCAACGAGCGCAGGCGATCTAGCCGACCGGCTCGGTCTGGATTTCGACGACCCCGCGCTTCTCACCGAAGCGCTCGTCCATAGCAGCTATGTGAACGAGCACCCCGAGGGCAGCTCCGAGTCCAACGAGCGACTCGAGTTCCTCGGGGATGCCGTGCTGTCGCTGGTGATGTCGGAAGCCCTGTTCAAGCGACACCGCGACGAACCGGAGGGCACGCTGACCACGCGCCGCGCGGCCGTCGTCTCCACGCAGGGCCTGGCGCGTATCTCCCGCCGCCTCGGTATCGGCGACGCGCTCATCCTCGGCCAGGGTGCCGATAACGCCGGCGAGCGTGCCCGCAGCTCTGTGCTGGCCGGACTGTTCGAGTCGATCGTGGCGGCCATCTTCCTCGACCAGGGGCTGGACGCTGCGCGCCGTTTCATCCTCGAGGCGGCCGCGCCCGAGCTTGAGGCGGCCCTGCCCGTCGATGCCTTGAAGGCCCCCAAGAGCCGACTCCAGGAGCACGCCTTCGCCAGCACCGGCCGTGCGCCGGCCTACCGCATCATCAGCAGCGATGGTCCGGACCACGAGCGCCACTTCATCGTCGAGGTCGCGATCGAGGGCGTCGTCCTCGGCAGCGGCGAGGGTCGCAGCCGCCGTGAGGCGGAAACACGGGCAGCCCAAGCCGCCCTGCAGCAGCTCCACGGCGAGTCGCCGCTGGGTACCACGGAGATCCCCGCACCATGAGCCTGGCCCGACTGCGGGAGTTGCGCATGGTCGGCTTCAAGTCCTTCGCCGAGCGCACGGTGGTCGAGTTCGGGCCGGGCATCTCAGCCGTGGTGGGGCCCAACGGCAGCGGCAAGTCCAACCTGGCCGACGCGCTGCGCTGGGCACTCGGCGAGCAGGGTCGTGCGCTGCGCAGCCGCCGCGCCGAAGACCTCATCTTCGCGGGCAGCGCCAACCGCCGTGCCGTGGGCATGGCCGACGTCAGCCTCGTCATCGACAACGACGACCGTCTGCTCCCGGTCGACTTCGGCGAGGTCGAGCTCTCGCGGCGCCTCTTCCGCTCCGGCGAGAACGAGTACCTCATCAACCGCCAGCGTATCCGGCTGCGTGATCTGGTCGAGCTGCTCGATGACGCCAATATCGCCGACAACGCCTTCCTCTTCATCGGCCAGGGCATGGTCGACCAGGCCCTGGCGCTGCGTCCCGAGGAACGCCGCCCGCTGTTCGAGGAGGCGGCTGGTATCCGCAAGCATCAGCGTCGCCGCAAGAAGGCTGAGACCGAGCTGGCCGAAGCCGAGTCGAACCTGGAGCGCGTCCGCGACGTGCTCGCTGAGCTACGTCCCCAGGCTCGCCGCCTGGCCGCCCAGGCCGAGCAGCAGGAGGCTCGCATGGCCGCCGGTGCCGAGCTGGCCGAAGCGCTCGTGGCCGGGGCCCGCTCTCGCCTCTCCGCGGCCGAGGTGGAATCGCACCGCCACGCCCAGGCGCTCATCGACTCAAGGCGCGATGCCGACGCGGCGCTGGGCGCGCTGCGCGATGCGGAGGAGAGGGCCGGCGCCCTGACCCGGGCCCTGTCGGAGCGAGCGGACGCGGAGCAACAGCTTCGTGAGCGACTCGACGAGGCGCGCGCAGCAGCACAGCACATCGAGCTGGCCCAGATGCGCTCGGCCAGCGAGACCGAGGCCCTGGTCCGCGAGCGAGCGCGCATCGGCGAGGAGAAGGCTGCTGCCGCGTCCCGAGCGGAGGAGGCGCGCCGGCGCATGGCGGCGGTCCTGCCTGAACCCGATCGTGCCGCCGAGGATGCCCTGGAGCAGGCGGAGCAGCGCCTGGCCGAGGCCTCGCGTGACGCCGAGGAGCTGCGTCAGGTCGATCGCGCTGATGAGCAGCGCGCCGCCACCGCGCGAGCAGCCCGCCAGCGGCTGGCCAGCGACGCCGAACGCGCTGCGCGCCGCGCCACCGAGGGCGGGCATCGCCTGACGACGCAGCAGGAGCAGGTCACGGGCACCATCGAGACCGCGGCCGTCACCGCGGAGCGAGCCGCTGGCGCAGCCGAGACGCGCCGCGCGGCTCATGCCGCAGAAGAGGCCGCGGAAGCCGAGGCTGCAGGTGCGCGGGCCACCGCCAACGAGGCCGATGCTGCCGCGGCCACCGCCAACGAGGCCCGTAGCCGCCTCCGTGCGCAGCTCGAAGGGCTCTCGGCGCGACGCGAGGCGCTCGACCAGCAACTCCAGACCGGCCCCGATGAGGCGCTGCTGCGCTCGGCGCGCGCGCGAGGTGGCCGCCGCTTCACCGAGGGGCTCGAGGTCGAGCCGGAGCTGCGCCTCGCCGTCGAGGCGGCACTCGGAGAGGTCCTCTCGGGCCTGGTGCTCGACCTCGACGACGCACGCGCCCTGGCCGATGCTGCCGCGGTGATGGTGCTGCGCGATGGTGGCGACGGTCGCGGCCGCGCCGGCGAACGGGCGGGCGCCAAGCTGGAGGAGCAGGTCGGCGAGGCCGGGGGCGGCATGCTCTCCGCTGCGTTCCGCCTCGATCCCGATGCTCACGCGGCGAGGTTGCTGGCGCGCTGCGTCTGGGTGCCCACGCTCGACGAGGCCCTGACGCTGCGGAATCAGCTGCCGCCGGGTTGGCGGGTGGTGACGAAGGACGGCGTGGTCATCGACGACCTCGGCGTCATCCGCCCCGCACCGGGGACGTCCCTGCTCGAGCGACGCGCCCTGCGCGACGAGGTGGTACGGCGCGCGGAGCGCGTCCAGGCCGAGCTGGAGACGATCACGGACCAGGCCATCGCGGCTCAGGACGCGCGTACCACGGCGGAGACCAGGGTCGGCGCGGCGCGTGAGCGGCTTGACGCCGCCCGACGCGCCCGCCGCATCGCCGACGAAGCCGATCGCTCGGCCGCCTCGGCGGCCGAGAATGCCGCCCGCGAACTGGCCTGGCAGGAGGCGCTGCTCGAGCGCGCCGAGAGCGAGGCTTCGACCGCGGCCGAAGAGGCCGCCCAGCGCACGGCCGGGCTCAAGGAGTTCGACGACAGCCAGACGGGTGGGAACGCCAGCGAGGAGGTGCGCAGCGCGCTGGCGGCACTGGAGGTCCGCGTCACTGCCCTGCGCCGGGAGCGTGATGCCGCCGCGGGCCTGGCCGGCGAGGCCCGCGCTGCTCGCGATCGCGCCATGGAGGATCGGCGCCGGGCCGAAGTGGCGCTGGGTCTGGCCGAGGCTCGCGTCGAGGAGCTCGAGGGTGACGAGGTGGCGCTCAGTGGACGCGACGCCGACCTCGTCACCGAGCGCGAACGCCTGGCCGCTGAGCTGGCCACGGCGCGGGCGCGACAGCAGCGCGAGAACGAGGCCTTCGAGGCCTCGGTCGCCTCTGCCCGCGACGAGCGCAACGACCTGCTCGCGGCCGAGGAGGAAGCGAGTGCCGCCCGCGAGCGATTGCGCGTGCACGAGGTGCGCAGCCGCCAGAGCGAGGTCGCGGAGATGGAGGCGCGGATGCAGCTCGATGCCGCGCGCGAGGGTCTGCTCGTGGAGCTGGCCTCCATCGGCGACGATGGCCTGGCCACCCTGTTGGCTCAGACCGAGCAGCCCCTGCCCGAGCGGACGCCCGGCGCCGAGGAGCTGCCGGAGCTGCTCGAGGTGGCCCTCGACGCGGCCCTCGACGCCTGGCGCGAAGCGGCCGCGGACCACGCTCCGACGCCTGACCCGCCCTCACGTGTTCGCATCGCGACGTTGCGCCGACGCTTCAACGACGTCGGAGCCAGTAACCCCTTCGCAGTACGGGAGCTGGCCGAGGTCAAGGGGCGGCTGGAGTCGCTCGAGGCCCAGCGCGAAGATCTCGAGAAGGCCATCCGCGACACGCGCGAGATGATCGCCCGCCTGGGCAACCTCATGACGGAACAGTTCCGCTCCACGTTCGAGGCGCTCGAGGGTGCCTTCGGCCGGCGCTTCCACCAGCTCTTCGGTGGCGGCGAGGCAGTGCTCTCGCTGACCGACCCATCCGATCTGTCGAGCACCGGCGTGGAGATCACCGCGCGCCCACCGGGCAAGAAGCGGCAGCCGCTGGCCATGCTCTCGGGCGGCGAGCGCGCGTTGACCGCGGTGGCCCTGCTGATGGCCATGCTGGAGGTGCGACCGGTACCCTTCTGTGTGCTCGACGAAGTCGATGCCGCGCTCGACGAAGCCAACATCGGTCGCTTCTCCGCAGCGCTTCGCTCTCTTGCCGAGGAGATCCAGTTCGTGGTCATCACCCACAACCGCGGCACCATCGAGGCCGCTGATGCGCTCTATGGCGTGACTGTCGGCGACGACGCCGTCAGCCATGTCATCTCGCTCAAGCTGGCTGATCTGCCCGAGGATGACCCCCGCCTGGGGCGGCCCCGCGCATGACCATCGAGCGAGCCACTCCGCCCGAGCGCATCCTGCTGCAGGACGCCCTGGAGCCCACGCGCCTGGGCTTCGCGGAGCGCGTCAAGAGCCTGCTCGGCGGCGGCAACCTCAGTGACGAGACATGGGAGGAGGTCGAGGAGGCGCTCATCTCCGCCGATCTCGGCGCTGAGCTGGCTATCGAGGTCTGCGACCGTGCCCGCGCGCGCACCGAGGTCGGCCCACAGAAGGCACTGCAGCTGGAACTGCTTCACCTGTTCGCAGAGCGCAAGCCCGTGCCCTGGCCGCGTATCCCCGGGGCCGGCATCCCTGCGGTCATCCTCGTGGTCGGCGTCAACGGCACCGGCAAGACCACGACCATCGCCAAGCTCGCCTACCGCTTCAAGTCGCTCGGCGCCAAGGTGCTGCTCGCCGCGGCCGACACCTTCCGGGCCGCGGCCATCGAGCAGATCAGCGACTGGGCCGAGCGCATCGATGTGCCTGTCATCTCGCACGCTGCCGGTGCTGATCCATCGGCGGTCGTCTTCGATGCCATGGACGCGGCGGTGGCGCGCGGCATGGACGTGGTCATCATCGACACCGCGGGTCGGTTGCACACCAAGGCCAACCTCATGGATGAGCTGGCCAAGATCCGCCGCACCATCGGCAAGCGCATCCCCGAGGCACAGCCGGAGGTGCTCTTCGTGCTCGATGCCACCACCGGCCAGAACGGGTTGATGCAGGCCAAGGCCTTCCACGAGTCATCGGGCCTCACGGCCATCGCCCTGACCAAGCTCGATAGCACCGCCAAGGGCGGCGTGGCCTTCGCCATCGAGCGCGGCATGGACGTGCCCGTGCTCTTCGTCGGCCTCGGCGAGAAGATGACCGATCTTCGTGACTTCGACCCCAACGCCTTCGTGGCCGCCCTCTTCGCCGTAGTAGGCGATCCACCCGCCTAGCCGGACGGTCGGACGTGCCCGGCGGCCTCATCGGGCGGCGACGCTAGACTGACGACCATGTTCGACGCACTCTCCGACCGACTCCAAGCCGCCCTATCCGGCCTCACCGGGCGCGGCCGCATCAGCGAAGACGATGTCAACGTAGCCATGCGTGAGATCCGCCTGGCGCTGCTCGAGGCCGACGTCAACTACAAGGTCGTCAAGGACTTCGTCAAGCGCGTCAAGGAGCGCGCCGTCGGCGCCGATATCATCGAGAGCGTGAACGCCGGCCAGATGGTCGTGAAGATCGTCCACGAAGAGCTCACCGACATCCTCGGGGCAGGGGACCGCACCTTCCACTACGACGGCTCGCCCGCCGTCATCGCCATGGTCGGCCTGCAGGGTTCGGGCAAGACGACGTCCTCGGCCAAGCTGGCTCGCTGGATCGTGCGCCAGGGCCGACAGCCGCTGCTGGTCGCCTGCGATCCCTACCGGCCAGCTGCCGTAGAACAGCTCATGACGCTGGGCAAGAGCCTCGATGTCCCCGTCTACAGCGCTCCCTCGGGCACGAGGGTGGTCGACATCGCCATCGGCGCGGTGGCCCAGGCAAGACAGACCGGTCGTGACGTGGTCATCCTCGATACGGCTGGGCGCCTCCAGGTCGACGAGTCGCTGATGGCCGAGATCCGCGAGGTCCACGACGCCGTGGAGCCCAGGGAGACGCTGCTGGTGGTCGACGCCATGGTCGGCCAGGAAGCGGTGGCCGTGGCCGAAGCCTTCCACGAGAACGCGCCCGTGACCGGCCTCGTGCTGACCAAGATCGACGGCGACGCACGTGGCGGTGCGGCCCTCTCCATCTCGGCGGTCAGCGGCATGGCCGTCAAGTTCATGGGCACCGGCGAGAAGACCGATGCCCTTGAGGTCTTCCACCCGGACCGCCTCGCCGGCCGCATCCTGGGCATGGGCGACGTGGTCAGCCTCGTCGAGCGGGCGCAGGAGACCTACGATGCCAACGAGGCGCAGAAGCTCGCCCACAAGCTGCAGAAGAACGCGTTCACGCTCGACGACTTCCTCGAGCAGATGCAGCAGGTCAAGAAGATGGGTCCGCTGGGTTCGATCATCGACATGATCCCCGGCCTGGGCGGCGCGGCCAAGCAGGCTCAGCAGGCCATCGACCGTGGTGACCTCGCCCGCGTCGAGGCCATCATCCGCTCGATGACGCACGAGGAGCGCAACGACCCGGGCATCCTCAACGCCTCACGACGCCGGCGTATCGCCAGGGGCTCGGGCACGAGCCTGCCCGAGGTCAACCGCCTCGTGAAGCAGTTCGGCGAGATGCAGCGGGTCATGAAGATGATGCGCGGGCGAGGGGGCAAGATGCCGGGTCTGCCTATGGGACCGCTGGGCTAGGTGTAAAGACCACGGCATCGGTGAGACAATGCCCGTGCTGAGACCGCTCAACAGCCAAATCAACACTTCTCGGAGGTGCGCATGTCTTCCCCTGTAGCGACGGTTCGGACCGGTCACGGTCTCTGGCGCTGGCTGGTGGCCCTGGTGGCCACGGTCGCGCTCATCGTCTCCGGTTCCGGTCTAGTGGTCTTTGCCCAGAGTGGCGCAGGCGAGTCCAGGGGCCCCCAGTTCGCGCCCGCTGACACCCCCATCTACCTTGAGGTACGGCTGGACATGCCCGCCGGCCAGCACGAGGCGTTGGCGCAGATGATGACCGCCTTCCCCGGCTTCGCCGATGCGGGCAGCTTCGACATGAAGATGGACGAGATCATCGACGGTCTTGGTGCCCAGATGGGCGCGGCCCTGCCCGAGGGCGACCTCTTCGGTGACGTGCTCACCGGCGAGATCGGCATCGCTGTCGGCGATCTGGAGACGGCCATGATGGGCGAGGGCGACCCGGCCCTGATCATCGGCATGGCCGTGGCCGACGCGGAAGCCGCCGCGTCCATCGCCGAGAACATGACCGGCGGTGCCGATGCGGACGTCAGCGAGACGATGTACAACGACGTCGCCATCGTGACCGACGACTCTTCCTCACCGCCCATGAGCATGGCCCTCCACGGTGACTGGTTGCTGGTGGGCACCGGCACCGCCACGGTCGAGGAGTCCATCGATGTCCTCGACGGCAAGGCCCTCAGCCTCGCCGACGATGCCGACTTCGCGACCGCCTTCGCGCGACTGCCAACCGCCCGGCTGGCGGCCGCCTACATGGACCTCGCGCCCTTCGGCTCCCTCGTCGACCTGGCCGGCATGATGGCTGAGGGTCAGACCGGCGTGGCCTTGCCGACGGCGGAGCTGGACCTCGCCGCGCTGCTACCCAAGGACATGTCCATGTATCTCGGTGCGGAGGCTGACCGCCTCACGCTCGAGGCCTTCATCACGCCCGGCGAGGGGACGCCCGACCTGCCGCTCGGTGAGTCGGTGCTCTCGAGCCTGTTCCCGGCTGACACGCAGATCTTCCTCGAGACTCGCGAGCTGGGAAACACGCTCGAGGCCGGTCTCGCTGCTGTCGCGGACCTCATGGCCAGCCAGGCTCTCGACGACGGCTCGGGCGCCATGGCCGAAATCGACCTGCTCTTCGCCGAGGACAGCCCCATCACCGACATGCTGGGCGTGCCCCTCACGGAGTTCTTCGACTTCATCACCGATGCCGCCGTTGGCGCCGGCCTATCTTCGGACGGCCTCTGGCTGGGCATCGCTGCGGAGGTGACCGATGAGGCCACCGCGGCGGCACGCGTCGAGCGCCTCATGAGCATCGTCCGCCTCTTGGGCGCGTCCGAGGAATCCGGCATCACCGTGTCCAACGGTGAGGTCGGTACCTACAGCACCACTACCATCACGCTGCCCGAGGAGGCCATCGCCGGAGCCACCGGTGGCCTCGTGCCGATCGATAACACCATCACGGTGGCGGTCGCGTCGGGCCACATGCTCATCGGACTGGGCGACTTCGTGGAGACCGCGTTGAGCCTGGCTCCCATCGACTCGCTCGCTGGAAGTGAAGGCTACATCGATGCGCTCGACGGTGACACGCCCAACAGCGGCGTTCTCTACGCCAACATCAGCTCGCTGCTCACGGCGCTCGACCCGATGATCTCGATGATGGTCCCCGAGTGGGCGGACATCGCGCCCTACGCCGTCGGCCTCGACCGCATGATCGCGGTCGGGACGGGCGATGAAGAGGTCATCAACGGGCGTACGACCATCATCGTCGGTCAGTAAACCCCTAAACGCGGTACCATTCGCCGGGCATCGCTCAAGCGGTGCCCGGCGTTCACATGCCCGCGGGACCACATCGTCGCGGCAACGCCATCGCTCCACAGGAGGTCTCCAGAGTCCGTGGCAGTCCGAATCCGCCTCACCCGAGTCGGCGCGACGAAGCAGCCCAGCTACCGCTTCGTCGTCGCCGACAGCCGCAACGCCCGCGATGGTCGCTCCATCGAGACGCTGGGTCACTACAACCCGCGCAGCGAGCCCGTCGAGATCAACGTCGACGCTGAGAAGGCCACCAAGTGGATGGCGCAGGGCGCCAAGCCCTCCGCCACCGTCGAGCGCCTCTTCCGCCAGGTCGGCATCCTGCCGGACATCAAGTAACCATGGCTGCAGTCGAGCTGGTCACCTACGTGGCCAAGTCACTCGTCGACGATCCTGACGCGGTCAGCGTCGAGGTCCATGAGGAAGATGGTGGCCAGGTCATCGAGCTGACGGTCGCCGAGGACGACATGGGCAAGGTCATCGGCCGCAACGGCTCCGTGGCCAAGGCCCTGCGCACGCTGCTCAAGGTCGTGGCCACCCGCGAAGGCCAGCCCATCTCGCTGGAGATCGTCTAGCCAGAACGTGACGATGCCCGCCGACGAACGCGTCACGGTCGGGCTCGTGCGTGGGCTCCATGGGCTGCGGGGTGCGGTCCGCGTCGAGGTCCTGAGCGACGACCCGGAGCGGTTCGCCGTGGGTTCCGTGCTCTTCGCCGAGGGCGACGAGCGACCGCTGACCGTGGCCTGGGTCGGAGCGGCCAAGCCAGGCCTGCTGTTGCGCTTCGACGGCTTTGCCACGCGCGAGGCGGCCGAGTCGCTGCGCGATCGCTACCTCGAGGCCGTCCCCGGCGAGTCGCTGCCCGAGGGTCGCTGGTACTGGCACCAGATCCGCGGCCTGGAGGTGACCACCACCAGCGGCGAGGTCCTGGGCAAGGTGATCGATGTCTTCCGGGCCGGGGAAGGCGAGGTCTACATCGTCGACGGGCGGACCCCTCGGCGAGCTCATGGTGCCCGGCCGTGAAGGACGTCGTCGTCGAGCTCGACCCGCCTGCCGGCCGCCTCGTGGTGGATGCGCTCGTGCTCGATCTGCCTGACAAGCCCCCGCGACGACGCCGGCGACAGGAAGTCCCCCGGCGCGCACGCAAGGCCGCCAGGGCGGAGCGGGCCATCAAGGCGCGGGCAGCAGCCAACGCCTCGATGGCCACGGCCCCCGAGACGCAAGAGACCCCCTCGGGCCGCGAAGCGCCCGAGCCGTCCGAGGCGCCCGACTCCGAGCTCCTGCCCGCACCGGAGACCAGGCCTGAGAACGGAGATCCGTCGTAGTGCGCATCGACGTCATCACGCTCTTCCCCGCGATCTTCCCCGGGCCGCTGGCCGAGTCGATCCCCGGTCGAGCGCTCGAGCGCGGCCTGGCCGAGCTGCACGCTCACGACCTGCGCGCAGTGGGGCCTGGGCCGGCACCGCTCCGTCGACGACTACCCCTACGGCGGCGGGCCGGGCATGATCCTGCGGCCCGAGCCGGTCGCCGAGGCGCTCGACGCGTCGCGCCCGCCGGCTCCGGGGCCGTTTCGCATCCTGCTCGATCCCGGCGGCGAGCGCTTCCGCCAGGCGCGGGCCCAGGACCTCTGCCGCGCGCGAGCACCTCGTGCTCGTCTGTCCTCGCTACGAGGGCGTCGACGATCGCGTGCGCTCGATGGTCGACCTCGAGCTCTCCGTCGGCGACTTCGTCGTCTCCGGCGGTGAGATCCCGGCGCTGGCGGTCATCGACGCCGTGCTGCGACTGCTGCCCGGCGCCATCGACGAGGCCTCCACCGAGGAGGAGTCGTTCTCGCACGGCCTGCTCGAGTACCCGCAGTGGACGCGGCCCGCCGGAGTTTCGCGGCCGGGCGGTGCCCGACATCCTGCGTCAGCGGCAACCACGGCGCGGTCGACGCCTGGCGCCACGAGCAGGCCCTGGAGCGGACCCGCCGGAACCGACCCGACCTGCTCCCCGGTGAGCCCGAGTGGGACGGCTGACGGGCCAGGCTCAGGGAGCCTGCTATACTCCGCCATCGACCCAGACAGGTAGTCCCCGCCCACGTATGCCCGCCGCCGCCAGCGGTCGAGGCACCAGCACCAGGAAGTGACCCAAGTGACCGTTCTCGACGAGATCGTCGCCGACCAGATCCGAACCGACCTGCCCGAGATCGCGCCCGGCGACACCGTGCGCGTCTCCGTCAAGGTCGTCGAGGGCAATCGCGAGCGCATCCAGGTCTTCGAGGGCACGGTCATGCGCATGCGTGGTGGCGGCATCACCCGCTCCATCACCGTCCGCGCGCTGCGCAGCGGCGTCGGCGTGGAGCGCACCTTCAAGGTCAACTCGCCGCGCATCGAGAAGATCGAGGTCGTGCGCCACGGCGTCGTGCGCCGCAAGCAGCTGTACTTCCTGCGCAAGCGCGTCGGCAAGGCCGCCACGCTCCGCGAGCGCCGCGCCTAGCATCCGCGGGCGGCTCGTGCTGGCCTGACCTGAACGCCCCGACCCTTCGGCCGCCACGGCATGGCTCGCGAGCGCTAGCATCGTCGTCGTGCCGCCACGCGGCCCCACCTCAAGGCCGAGTTCGCGCTGTGGCGCTCCGGCACGCGCCTGGTCGTGGGCGTCGACGAGGTGGGCACCGGGGCCCTGTGTGCGCCTGTCGTGGCCGCCGCCGTGCTGGTCAAGCCACACACGCGCAAGATCGAGGGCGTCCGCGATTCCAAGACGCTGAGCACCGCGCCAGCGGGAGCGGCTCGTCGACGAGATCAAGGCGCGCAGCCTGGCCTGGGGCGTCGGCGCCGCCTCGGTCGCCGAGATCGAGCGGCTCAACATCCGCAATGCCGCCCACCTCGCCATGCGCCGCGCCCTGCGCCGCCTGCCGCCGTACGACCACGTCCTCGTCGACGGCCAGAAGATCACCGGCATCGAGGAGCACATCGGGCCCTACACGCCCATCGTCAAGGGCGACGCCTCCTCGTACGCCATCGCCTGCGCCTCGGTCATCGCCAAGGTCACGCGCGACCGCCTGATGGCTCGGCTGGCCCTGCGCTACCCGGGCTACGGCTGGGAGCACAACGCCGGCTACGCCACGCGCGATCACGTGGCCGGCCTGCGCGAGCTGGGAATCAGCCCTCTCCACCGTCGCACCTACCAGCGCATCCGGGCCATCCTCGAGGGCGACCAGCTGGCCTTCGACCTGGCGGCCGTGGCTCGGACGACCTCGGACGACGCCGGTGACGAGCAGCGGACGAGCGCGCAGGCTAAGCCGGCGCTGAAGTGCCGCGCGTGCAGCATCAGCGGCATGCGACCGACCGCGGGCGACGCCCGGCTGGTCCACGCGGCGCTCGTCGGCGCTGCAGCGGAGGACGCCGCCGCCGAGCACCTCGCGGCGCTGGCTGGACGCATCCTGGCGCGCAACGTGCGCGTCGGGCCCGACGAGCTCGACATCGTGGCCCTCGAGCCCGGCGCCGCTGCCACGCTGGTCATCGTCGAGGTGCGCTCACGCTCCGGGCCGCGGCTTCGGCGCGGCCGTGGAGTCGGTCGACGCCGCGCAAGGTGGCGCGACTCTATCGGGCGGCGTCGGCCGTGTCGGCGCGGACGCGCCATCGGCGGCTCGCACCTGTGCGGCCGCGGCCTGGCGGGTCGACCTGGTCACCTTGTGCCGCAGCCGGTGGCGAGCGGCTGGTCGGTGCGAGGCACACCTGCGTGGACTGGCGCCACCCTGAGTCGAGCCATGGCAGGTGGAGCGAGCCAGCTGCGTACGCCGCGGCCCGGCATGGGCGCTGTCCGGACCTGCCTCGTGCTAGACTCCCGCGGGCTCGCTCCGACGAGTCCCGAGCGCAGCGCCCGCTGCGTATCACACACGCGTGCCGCTCCCCGCAGAGGTGCCGCGCGGCCCGCACGGTCGCCGGTCTGCGGATCACGAGGCTCGCGGAGGAAGAACCGAACAGGAGGTCCACGCCCCATGCCGTCCATCTCGATGCGCCAGCTGCTTGAGGCAGGTGTCCACTTCGGGCACCAGACTCGCCGCTGGAATCCCAAGATGAAGCCGTACATCTTCGCGGAGCGCAACGGCATCCATATCATCGACCTGGCCCAGACGGTCACCCTGCTGGAGGCGGCCCTCGACTTCGTCACCGAGACGGTCGCCAACGGCGACTACGTCCTCTTCGTGGGCACCAAGAAGCAGGCCCAGGAGCCGGTGCGCGACGAGGCCAGCCGTTCGGAGATGCCCTACGTCAACCACCGCTGGCTGGGCGGCATGCTCACCAACTTCGTGACCATCCGCAAGCGCGTCGGTCTGCTCGACCAGCTCGAGGCTCGGCAGGCCAGCGGCGACCTCGACCGCCTCTCCAAGAAGGAGGCCTCGCGCCTTACCGACGAGATGGCCCGCCTGCAGCTCAAGCTCGGTGGCGTGCGCAAGATGCGCCGCCTGCCCGGCGCCATCTTCGTGGTCGACCCGCAGCGTGAGAAGATCGCGGTCACCGAGGCACGACGCCTGGAGATCCCGGTCATCGCCACCGGTGACACCAACGTCGACCCGGACATGATCGACTACATCATCCCCGCCAACGACGACGCCATCCGCTCCATCCGGCTGCTGTGCAGGCTGATCGCGGATGCCGCCATCGAGGGCATGGGCCAGCGTGCCGCGCGCGCCGCTGAGGAGCCGCACGTGAGCGGCCGACGTCAGCGAGGCCGAGACGGCCAGTGACGAGATGGTGGCCGCGGTCGCCGCGGGCGGCACCTACAGTTTCGCGCCGGAGCCCGACGAGGACGAAGCCGTCCTGCCCGGTGAGGCGACCGCCGAAGTGGCCGCCGAAGCAGAGGTCGTGGCTGCCGCCGCGGTGGAGGTCGCGGAGGCTACCGAGGTCGCTGCCGTCGTCGCCGAGGACACTGCCGAGGTCGCGGTCGTGGCGGCCGCCGAGGCCGCCGAGGTCGCCAGCGAAGCCGCCGAGCACGCTGGCGAAGCCGCCGTGGTCGCCGTGGTCGCCGAGGAGGCCGTGGAGGAGGCCGTGGTCGCCGAGGACGCCGCAGCCGAACCCAAGGCCACGAAGCCCAAGACACCCGCCAAGAAGCCTGCCAAGGCCAAGGCTGCCAAGCCCGAGCCGGCTGCTGCCGCTGACGACGAGAAGAAGGACGAGGCCTCCGACGAGGTCAACGGCCTAGCTCCACGAGACGAAAGGGATAGCCACGAGCATGGCAACAGAGATCAACGCCGCACTGGTCAAGGAGCTCCGCGATCGGACCGGTGCCGGCTTCATGGACTGCAAGAAGGCGCTCGCCGAGACCGATGGCGACATCGACGCCGCCATCGAGTACCTGAAGGCCGAAGGGCGTGGCCAAGGCAGCCGGCAAGGCCGGCCGTGACGCCCGCGAGGGCCTGGTGTCCTCGTACATCCACGCCGGCGGCAAGCTCGGTGTGCTCATCGAGGTCAACAGCGAGACCGACTTCGTGGCTCGCAACGAGGACTTCCAGAAGCTCGTCCGGGACATCGCCATGCAGGTCGCCGGTCTGGCGCCGAAGTACGTGACCATCGAGTCCATCCCCGCGGAGGACCTGGCGGCCCGGAAGGCCGAGCTGCTCGCCGACGAGGCCACCCAGGGCAAGCCCGAGGAGATCCGTGAGCAGGATCGTGGAGGGCCAGCTCGCCAAGTGGTACAAGGAGGTCGTGCTCTACGAGCAGCCCTTCCGAGACACCGAGCTGACCGTGGGCGAGCTCATCACCGAGGCTATCGCCCGCATCGGCGAGAACATCCGCGTGCGCCGTTTCGTGCGCTACCAGCTCGGGGAAGCGCTGTGACCGACGGCTCCATCCGAGCCGACGAGGCCG
The DNA here is from genome assembly GCA_963705425.1 of uncultured Chloroflexia bacterium. Lineage (GTDB taxonomy): Bacteria > Chloroflexota > Limnocylindria > Limnocylindrales > CSP1-4 > JAFMJV01. Next base: position 18,286 of record CAVPJO010000003.1, read on the forward strand.
GGGCGCTCGGTCGAGGGCGCCCGATACGGCCGCATCCTGCTCAAGCTCTCCGGCGAGGCCCTGCTGGGGTCTCGCCAGTACGGCGTCGATCCGGAGACCTGCGTCTTCATCGCCGAGCAGGTGCGCACCGCGATCGATCGCGGCGTGCAGGTCGCCATCGTGGTCGGTGGCGGCAACATCTTCCGAGGTCTGGCCGCCTCCGCGAAGGGCATGGACCGGGCCACCGGCGACTACATGGGCATGCTGGCCACGGTCATGAACGGCCTGGCGCTGCAGGACGCCATGGAGTCAGCCGGCGTCGAGACCCGGGTCATGACGGCCATCGCCATGAACGAGGTCGCCGAGCCGTACATCCGCCGCCGTGCCGTGCGCCACCTCGAGAAGGGCCGGGTGGTCATCCTCGCGGCCGGCACTGGCAATCCCTACTTCACGACCGACACCGCGGCCGCCCTGCGCGCCGTCGAGATCGGCGCTGAGGTGCTGCTCAAGGCGACCAAGGTCGACGGCGTCTACAGCGCCGACCCCATCAAGGACGCCACCGCAACTCGCTATGACGAGCTCACCTACACCGACGTCCTCACTCAGCGCCTGGCGGCGTTGGACTCGACGGCAGTGAGCCTGTGCATGGACAATGAGATGCCCATCCTCGTCTTCGACATCAACGAGGAAGGCAACATCAGTCGGGCCGCGCTCGGAGAGCCGGTCGGGACGCTCATTCACGGAGGGACCAACGCATGAGCGATGCTCAGGGCCAGTCGATCGAGGTTCGCATGTCAGACGCCGTCGAGGCGATGGATCGCGACTTCAATCACATCCGCACCGGTCGCGCCTCGACATCCCTCGTCGAGCGCATCACGGTCGACTACTACGGGACCCAGACGCCGCTGAACCAGCTGGCCAGCATCAGCGTGCCCGAGTCCACTACGGTGGTCATCCAGCCCTGGGATCGTGGCGTCTTGGGCGCCATCGAGAAGGCCATCCAGAAGAGCGACATCGGTATCACTCCCAACGTCGACGGCACCGTCGTGCGCCTCAACATCCCACCACTGACCGAGGAGCGCCGCAAGGAGCTGGTCAAGCAGGTGCACAAGCGCATGGAGGAGGCCAAGGTCGAGATCCGCAACCATCGCCGTGACGCCGTCGAGTCCATTCGCAAGGAAGAGAAGTCCGGCGATATCGGCGCCGATGAGGCGCATCGCGAGCAGGAAGCCATCGAGAAGCTCACGCACAAGTGGACCGATGAGGTCGACCGCGTCGGCGCCGCCAAGGAGGCGGAGGTCCTCGAGGTCTAGGTGGTCACACCGTCGCTGGCAACGCGCACGGACCAACCCCCGGAGGCGAACGGCCCCGGCGAGCGACTGCCCCGGCACATCGCCATCATCATGGATGGCAATCGCCGCTGGGCACGCTCTCGAGGCGTCCCTGAGGCACAGGGTCACGCAGCCGGCGTTGAGGCTATCCGCCCCATCGTCGAACACGCCGCGGCGCGCGGCATCGAAGCGCTCACCATCTACGCCTTCAGTCGCGAGAACTGGCAACGCTCGAGTGGCGAGGTAGAGACGCTCATCGGCCTGCTCGAGGCGACCATCCGTGATGAGACCCCCAAGCTCATCGAAGAGGGCGTGCAGGTCCGCCTTGCGGGCCGACTGGCCGAGCTGCCGGATGGGACCCGCCTCTCCATCGAGCAAGCCATCGAGGCCACCGCGGGCGGTGAGCGCATGGTGCTCAACGTCGCCTTCAACTACTCCTCGCGTTCGGAGATCGTCGACGCGGTACGGGCCTATGCCGACGATGGCCATGACCTCGACGCCTTCGACGAGGAGGCGCTCTCGTCATACCTCTACACGACCGGGCTGCCCGACCCAGACCTGCTCATCCGCACCGGTGGTGATCAGCGCATCAGCAACTTCCTGCTGTGGCAGGCCGCCTACGCCGAGCTCTACTTCTGCGACTGCTTCTGGCCTGACTTCGGGCCGGCCGAACTGGACGTGGCCATCGCCGAGTTCGCCCGCCGGGCCCGTCGGTTCGGACGCTAGGAGCGGAGCACATGCGCGAGCGCGCCATCTCGGCGGTCATCATCGCCATCGTCGTCGTCGGCTTCTTCCTCGCCGGACAGCCGTGGCTGACTTTCGGCCTCGCTGCGCTGTCGCTGCTCGCGGCCCTTGAGGTCTTCCGCCTGCTGCCGCCGGCCGGCTTCCCGGTGCAGTACCTGCCGGGCGTGGTCTTCCCGCCGCTGCTGGTGCTGGCCATGGGCCTCGATATCGTCGATGCCGGCTGGATCGCGGTGTACATGGCGGCCGTGCTGGTGGTGCTGGCCATCGACGCCTTCCGCCGAGCCGAGGTCCGCGACGGCTTCCTGGCCTGGATGGGAGGCACCTTCGGCGCGCTGTATCCGTCCCTGCTGGCGTTCATGGCGGCCATCCTGGTGGCCGCCCCCGAGATCCCCGGGAATGCGCTCCTCGGCGGCCTCTTCAGCGCCGGTCAGACGTGGCTGCTGGTGCTCGTGCTCACGGTCTGGTCGTTCGACACCTTTGCCTATCTCGCGGGCCGCACGTTCAAGAAGGGACGTTTCCTCAACCATATCTCGCCCAACAAGACGTGGAGCGGCGTCATCGGTGGCACGGTGGCCGCCATCGTCGTGGCCGGCGTGCTGGTCGCGGCCGCGGGCCAGTGGCTCCCCGGTGGCTTGCTGTTGGGCCTGCTGGTGGCCATCGCCGGCCAGTCCGGTGACGTGGCCGAGTCCATGCTCAAGCGCACCGCCGGCGCCAAGGACTCGGGCAACCTCATTCCCGGCCACGGTGGCATCCTCGACCGCGTCGATTCCTTCCTGTTCGCAGCGCCGGTCGTCTACGCCTACCTGCTCATCATCGGCGCCTGATGGCCGCTCCGAGCGGGGAGCGAGGCGAGCGTACCGGCGTGGCGCTGCTGGGCTCGACCGGCTCCATCGGCCGCCAGACCATCGAGGTGCTCACCTCGGCTGAGGCCGGCCGCTTCGACATCGTGGCCCTGGCCGCCGGACGCGATGCAGCGAGGCTGTCGGAGCAGGCCGGGGCGGTGCGACCGCGGGTCGTCTCCCTGGCCGACGCGTCGGCTCGCGCGCGCCTGCAGCTGCCCGAGGGAACGGACTCCGTGGATGGAGACGACGCGTTGACGCAGATGGCCACCCGCGACGATGTCGACCTCGTCATCGTCGCCACCGGTGGGGTGGTCAGCCTGCGTCCCGTGCTTGCCGCGCTGGAGGCCGGCAAGGTCGTGGCCACGGCCAACAAGGAGACGCTCGTCTCCGCCGGCCACCTGGTCATGCCCCTGGCGCGGGCCCGAGCGGCCGAGGTCGCCGCCGTCGATGGCGCAGACCCCATGGCCTCGCCACTGGCCTGGCTACGTCCCATCGACTCCGAGCATTCGGCCATCTGGCAGTGCCTCGTGGGCGAAGACCCGGCCAGCGTCGCTCGTCTCATCCTGACCGGCTCCGGCGGGCCCTTCCGCACATGGTCGGCCGAACGCCTGGCCACGGCGCGGCCCAAGGACGCCTTGAAGCACCCCAACTGGGTCATGGGTACCAAGATCACCATCGACTCGGCCACGCTCATGAACAAGGGCCTGGAGGTCATCGAGGCGCACTGGCTATACGATGTGCCCTACGAGCACGTCGATGTCATCGTGCATCCGCAGAGCCTCGTCCACTCCATCGTCGAGTTCGTGGACGGCTCGCTCAAGGCCCAGCTGGGCCTGCCCGACATGCGCATCCCCATCCAGTACTCCGTCACCTTCCCCCAGCGAACGGCCGGGCCCGCCCCGCGGCTCGAGCTCACGGAGCGATCCCAGATGACCTTCGAAGCCCCCGACCTCCAGCGTTTCCCGGCGATCCCCATCGCCCGCGCCGCAGGAGGGGCCGGTCCGGGTGCCACCGCGGCGCTCATCGCAGCCGACGATATCGCCGTGGCGCGTTTCCTCGCGGATGACCTCTCGTATCCGGGGATGGCCTGGTTGGTCGAGCGTGCCATCGAGCGCTTCAGCGTGAGCCATGCACCCGATCTCGAGGAACTCGAGTCTATCGACGCCGAGGTGCGCGCCTGGGCCAGGACGGCCCGGGAGGTGAGGGCATGATCGACCTGCTCATCAACATCGTCCTCTTCCTGCTGGTCCTCACCGTGTTGGTCCTGCTCCATGAGCTGGGCCACTTCGTGACCGCCCGCCGGGCCGGGGTCACGGTCCACGAGTTCGGCATCGGTTTCCCGCCGCGAGCGGCCATCCTCTTCAAGCGCGGCGACACTACCTACACGCTCAACTGGCTGCCCATCGGTGGCTTCGTGCGCATGGAGGGAGAGGCAGTCAGCCCAGCCGACGGCACCGAGACCGAGGAGGAGCGCGCGTCGCGTGACGAACTCGCCGCGCAGCCGCAGAAGGAATCGCTCGATCCCCGCGCCTTCGTCAACAAGCCCCTGGGCACCCGGCTGGTCATCCTCGTGTCGGGTGCCGTCGTCAACCTCGTCATCGCCTGGGCGCTGTTCACGCTCATCGCCTTCTTCGCCCAGCCGACCTGGGAGGTCCGCCTGGCCAGCGTCTCACCCGACTCACCGGCCGAGGCAGCCGGGCTGGTCGGTGGCCGGTTCGTCGAGCAGCGCGAGTCCGAGGTCAGGGACGAGAACGACGAGCTGACCGGCGAGGTCGTCCTCTTCGACGTCTACGACGAGACCGGCGACACCATCATCGCCATCGACGGTCAGACCTTCCCGGTGTTCGACGACATGGCTCGAGCCGATGTCGCGAGCCTGCGCATCGCCCCCATCCAGTACCTCGCCGACCGCCCCGAGGCGACGGTGACGCTCACCGTCGAGCACGCTGATGGGTCGATCGAGGTGCTCGAGGCCACGTTGCGTACGGCTGAGGAGATCGAGGCGGGCCTCGGCGCGCTGGGCTTCCAACCCGGTGCCTACGACTACGGACAGCAGACCAACGGGCTCTTTGATTCGGCCGCTATCGGCCTGGAGATGACCGTCGAGACATCGACGCTCGTGCTCAGGGCCGTGGGCAACATCGTGGTTTCGCTCCTCAGCGGGTCCGGCGACGGCCTTAGTGACGTGGCCGGACCGGTGGGTATGGTCGACATCGTGGGCAGCGTTCGCACCGAGCTGCCGCCCGTCTTCATGATCTTCTTCGTGGGTCTCATCTCGGCCAACCTCGGAGTCATCAACATGCTGCCCATCCCGCCGCTCGACGGCAGCCGCATGGTCATGGGCGTCGTGCAGGCCGCCACCGGTAATCGCGTCAGCCCCAACGCGGAGCGGCTCGTCTACTTCACCGGCTGGGTCGCGCTGATGGTCTTCCTGGTGGTCGTCACCTTCTCCGACTTCCAGCGGCTGCTGTCGTGACCTCCGCCGAGCGCCCGGTGCGTCGCCAGACGGTGCGTGTCGACATCGGCGGCGTGCTCATGGGCTCCACCGAGCCGGTGGTCGTGCAGTCGATGACCAACACCGACACGGCCGATGCCGACGCCACCGCCCTCCAGGTCGCGGCCCTCGCGCACGCCGGCTCGGAGTTGGTGCGCATCACGGTTAACAACGATGCCGCTGCCAGCGCCGTCCCGGTCATCCGTCGCAAGCTCGACGACCTCGGCATCGGCGTGCCGCTCATCGGCGACTTCCACTACAACGGCCACCAACTGCTCGTCGATCACCCGGACATGGCCGCGGCCCTGGCCAAGTACCGCATCAATCCCGGCAACGTCGGCAGCAAGCGTCGTGACGAGAACTTCGCGACCATCGTCCGCGTCGCGGTCGAGCACGACCGGCCCGTGCGCATCGGGGTCAACTGGGGTTCGCTCGATGCCGACCTGCTGACCGAGCTGATGGACGCCAACGCACGTTCGGCGGCGCCGGTCGAGGCGCGTGAGGTGATGATCGAGGCCATGCTGCAGTCGGCCCTGCGCTCGGCGGAGCTGGCCGAAGCCACCGGCCTGGGTCATGATCGCATCGTCATCAGCGCCAAGGTCAGCGGTGTGCCCGACCTCGTCGACGTCTATCGCGAGCTGGCGCGTCGCTGCGACTACCCGCTCCATGTGGGCTTGACCGAGGCGGGCATGGGCATGAAGGGCACGGTCGCATCGGCGGCCGGCCTGGCCATCCTGCTCGCGGATGGTATCGGCGACACCATCCGCGTCTCCCTGACCCCCGAGCCCGGCGGTGACCGCAGCCAGGAGGTGTTGGTGGCCATGCAGGTGCTGCAGTCGCTGGGTCTGCGTTCGTTCCGGCCACAGGTCAGCGCCTGCCCCGGTTGCGGCCGGACCACGAGCACCTTCTTCCAGGAGATGGCCCAGCGTATCGAGGCCCACATCGCCGAGCGCATGCCGGCCTGGTCGGAGCGCTATCCCGGGGTCGAGGAGATGTCGGTGGCGGTCATGGGCTGTGTCGTCAACGGCCCCGGCGAATCGAAGCACGCGGACATCGGCATCAGCCTGCCGGGCACCTTCGAAGAGCCCAAGGCGCCGGTCTTCATCGATGGCGCGCTGCACGACACGCTACGCGGCGATGGGCTGGTGGAGGAGTTCATCGGCATCCTCGAGGGCTACGTCGAGCGTCGCTTTGGCGCACACGTGCGTACCGGCGCCGCGCTCGCGAGCACCGCCCCCGAGTAGCGCCTCGGCGCGCTCGCTGCGCTACGCTTCCGAGGCCCGCATCCATCGACCACCAGGAGGTCTTGTGTCCAAGTCCGGTTTCGTCAGTGAGCTGACCCGTCAGTCGGAAGATTTCCCCGGCTGGTACAACGACGTCGTCCTGAAGGCGCAGCTGGCCAGCTACTCGCCGGTGCGGGGCTGCATGATCATCCGGCCGTACGGCTTCGCCATCTGGGAATCGATGCGCGACGAGCTGGACCGATACATCAAGGCCACCGGGCACGACAACGTCTACTTCCCGCTCTTCGTGCCCAAGTCGCTGCTCGATCGCGAGGCCGACCACGTCGAGGGCTTCGACCCGCAGGTGGCCTGGGTCACCCGCGCCGGCGGCAACGAGCTCGAGGAGCCGCTGGCCATCCGGCCCACCAGCGAGGCCATCATCGCCGAGGTCGTGAAGGACTGGATCCAGTCGTACCGTGACCTGCCCCTGCTCATGAACTCCTGGAACAACGTCGTGCGCTGGGAGATGCGCACGCGGCTGTTCCTGCGCACCGCCGAGTTCCTGTGGCAGGAGGCCCATACCTTCCACGCCACCGAGGAAGAGGCTGCCGAGGAGGTGGCCACCGGTCTGGCGGGCTACGTAAAGGTCTCCGAGGACTGGCTCGCCATCCCCGTCATCCAGGGGCGCAAGAGCCCTGCCGAGACCTTCCCCGGCGCGGACTACACGCATGCCGTCGAGGCCATGATGCGCGACAAGAAGGCGCTGCAGGCCGGCACCAGCCACATGCTCGGCCAGAACTTCGCCAAGTCCGCGGACATCACCTTCCTCGACCGGAACAACGAGCGGGTGCACCCCTTCGGCACCTCGTGGGGCTTCTCGACGCGCATGGTCGGCGCCACCGTCATGGCCCACGGCGACGACTCAGGGCTGGTGCTGCCGCCCAACGCAGCCCCCACCCAGGTCGTGGTCGTGCCCATCTTCCGCACGGAGGAGGAGCGGGTCGCGGTGGCCGCCGCCATCGAGAAGTTGCGGGCTTCGCTGGCCGGCGTGCAGACCGTATCGGGCCCCCTGCGCCTCAAGGTCGACTGGCGGGAGGAGACGCCCGGCTACAAGTACAACCACTGGGAGCTGCGCGGCGTGCCCTTCCGCCTCGAGATCGGACCGCGTGACGTGGCCGGCGAGTCGGCCATGCTGGTGCGGCGTCTCGACCGCGCCAAGGAGTCCCTGCCCTTCGCGAGCCTGCCCGAGGAACTCCCGGCGCGCCTCGCCGCGTACCAAGCCGAGGTCTTCCGGCGCGCCAAGGGTTTCCAGTTGGAGAACACGCACTCGGTCGACACGCTCGCTGAGATGACCGAAGTCCTCGATAGCGAGGGCGGGTTCCTGATGGCGCCGTGGTGCGGCTCTGCCGAGTGCGAGAAGGCCGTCTCCAACGAGAACGGGGCGACCATCCGCGTCATCCCCTTCGATTCGCCCGACGAGGCCGGTAAGTGCGTCGTCGACGGGGCGCCCAGCGAGCGCCGTGTCCTCTTCGCGCGCAGCTACTAGCCGGTCCGCTCGCAGCTGACCACCGGTCATGGCCATCCTCTGCCGAGGCATCGGCCTGCTCTTCCTGCAGGCCCCGCACACCGGCTCCACCTCGCTGGGCACGCTCTTCCGCGAGGATTTCGGTGGTGTCAAGCTGCTCGAGGATCGGGTTCGTGACGAGCAGGGGCGGATCGTACTGCGCCAGAAGCACCAGACGCTGGCCCAGCTCATCGATGCCGGGCTGATCACGGCCGAGGAACGTCGAGACCTGCTGGTGGTGGTCGGTGTGCGCAACCCCTACGACCTGGTCCTCACGGAGTACGCCCGCAACCGCGAGACCGGGACCATCTCGGCGGCGCAGCGGCTGATCCGCCGCCTGCCCGGCCTCAGCGACGACTTCTCGGCGCCCGACTTCGAGCGCTTCGTGGTGCGCCGCTACGCGCCCAACGTCGCCTACCGCCTGCTGGGACGCAAGGCCATGGTGCCGGTCGACTGGACCGCCGGCGCTGACCACGTCATCCGCTTCGAGGCCATGCAGGCCGGGCTGGACGGGGCTCTGCGCAAGGTCGGCGTGACCGAGCCGCATCCACTGCCGCATCGCAATCGCACGACCTCGCGGCGCGAACACGACTACCGCACCATGTACACTGCGCGCGCCCGGCGCATCGTGGCCCAGGCCTACGCGCGTGAGCTGAGGCAGCATGACTACGGCTTCGATCCCGTCACCGGGGGAAACGGGGACACGGAGTGATATACTTTCCGTCTCGATGTCTGGCCGCCTAGAACGTGGGTGACCCCCACGTTTTGTTGTGAGCGGTGCAAAACGAAGAATGGAAAGGAGGGCGACGCATGAGTCGGGACTTCATCGGCGCGCTCCTGCAGCTCAATGCTGAGAAGGGTGTCCCTCGCGAGCAGCTCATCCGCACGGTCGAGGACGCCATCCAGAGCGCCTATCGACGTGTCGCGCCGGGCTACGAGGACGTCTACGTCAGCCTCGATGCCGAAAGCGGCGAGATGCGCATCTACCGCGCTCGCCTGGTCGTTTCCGAGGTCGAGGATGAGGCCACCGAGTGGTCCATCGCCGACGCCCAGGTCCACGACGCCACGGCCGTACTCGGCGATCTTGTCGAGTACGAGCAGCTGGAGCCCACGCACTTCGGCCGTGTCGGCGCTCAGGTCGCCGGCCAGGTCGTTCGCCAGCGCTTGCGCGAGGCCGAGCGCGAGACCCTCTTCGACGAGTTCGCCCACCGCGAGGGCGAGATCATCACCGGCTCGGTCGGTCGTGTCGAACCCGCCGGCGTCATCCTGGACCTCGGCAAGGCCGAGGCCATCCTGCGCACCACCGACCAGTCGGCGACGGAGCACTATCGCATCGGCCAGCACGTCAAGGCCTACGTGCTCGAGGTTCGCCGCACTACGCGCGGGCCGCTGATCTACGTCAGCCGCACGCACAAGAACTTCCTGCGCCGGCTCTTCGAGCTGGAGGTGCCGGAGGATCCAGGCCGGCACGGTCGAGATCCGAGCCATCGCCCGCGAGGCCGGCAGCCGGAGCAAGATGGCCGTGGCCAGCCGCCAGGAGGGTCTCGACCCCGTCGGCGCCACGGTCGGCCAGCGCGGTGGACGGGTGCAGGCGGTCGTGGCCGAACTCGGTGGCGAGAAGATCGACGTCATCCCCTGGTCCGACGACGCTGACGTCTTCGTGGCCAACGCGCTCAGCCCGGCCCAGGTCGTGGCCGTCGAGATCGACGAAGAGGAGCGCATCGCCTCGGTCACGGTGCCCGAGCGCATGCTCTCGCTGGCCATCGGCCGTGAAGGTCAGAACGCACGGCTGGCCGCCAAGCTGACCGGCTGGCGCATCGATATCCGCTCGGAGAGCGGGACCACGCCCGAGGATGGCGAAGGCCAAGCCCAGCCTGCCGCGGTAGCCGAGCCCGACGAGCCGGCAGAAGGCCGAGCGAGCCCCAGACGGCCGACGAGCCGGAGAAGGCCGAGGAGCCCACTGCCGAACTGGAGAGCGAGACCTGTGAACGAGGAAGCAGCCGAGGCCGACGAGGCGGCTGCCGACGAACCGACGGAGGTGCCGCAGTAGCGCGGGCGGCGGTCGCCGAGGCGCGACACGTTCCGGAGCGAACCTGTGTCGCCTGCCGAACGCGCCGTGACAAGGCCGCCCTGCTCCGCGTCGTGCGTCGGCCGGACGGACGTGTCGAGCTGGATACGAGCGCGTCTCTCGAGGGACGTGGCGCGTACCTTTGTGCCGACGGGCCCTGCTGGGACCTCGCACTGAAGCGCTCCGCCTTGCAGCGAGCGCTGAACACACCACTACCGAACGAACTGAGAACACGACTGGAGCACGGTGACGTGGCCGCTTTGGGCGCCACGACCGACCACGGGGCTCCTGCAGCAGTCACAGGAGGCACCCATGGCACGTAGCCGCAGCGGGACCCGCGGACGGCGGGGACCCCGAAAGCCACGCAAGCGCAACGACAACGTCGAGGTCGCGGTCAAGATCGCCGATCCCGACGACCAGGGGAGCGGTCGAGATCCCCGAGTCGGTCACGGTGAAGGAGCTCGCCGAGCTCATCGGCATCAACTCCGCGGACGTCATCCGCGAGCTCATCCGCAGCGGCATCTTCGCCACCATCAACCAGACCATCGACCGCGACACCGCGGCCCTGGTCACCGAAGAGCTGGGTTTCCAGGTGGCCGAGGGTGGTCCTGCCAGGTCTGACGAGAGCGATGCCGAGGCCGCACCGGCCCCGGCCACCAAGGACCCCGACGTGTTCGCCGAGGACGAGCCGGACAAGCTCGTCGAGCGCGCGCCCATCGTCACCGTCATGGGCCACGTCGACCACGGCAAGACGAGCCTGCTTGACGCCATCCGCAAGACGGCCGTGGCCGAGGGTGAGCGTGGAGGCATCACGCAACACATCGGCGCCAGCGAGGCCGTCGTCAACGGTCGGCGCATCGTCTTCCTCGACACCCCCGGTCACGAAGCGTTCACGGCCATGCGTGCGCGGGGCGCCAAGGTCACCGACATCGCAGTGCTGGTGGTGGCGGCTGACGACGGCGTCATGCCCCAGACCGTCGAGGCCATCGACCACGCCAAGGCAGCGGGCGTACCCATCGTGGTGGCGCTCAACAAGATCGACCTACCCGACAGCAAGCCTGACCGCATCAAGACCGAGCTATCCGAGCGCGGCGTCATCATCGAGGAGTACGGCGGTGACGTGCCGCTGGTGGCCGTCAGCGCCAAGACCGGCGATGGCCTCTCCGATCTGCTCGAGACCATCCTGCTCACCTCGGATGCCACCGTCGAGCCCAAGGCCAACCCCGACCGGCCCGCGCTCGGCACGGTCGTCGAGGCTGAGCTGGACCGTGGCCGCGGTCCCGTGGCCACCATCCTCGTGCGCACCGGCACGCTCAGGCAGGGCGATGCCGTCATCGTGGGCAACACCTCCGGCAAGGCTCGCGCGCTCGAGGACAGCGCCGGGCGACGCATCAAGTCGGCCGGCCCGTCGTCCGCGGCGGTCTTGCTGGGCCTCTCAGCCGTGCCCGCCGCCGGCGACATCATGCGCGTCGTGCCCAGCGAGAAGCTCGCTCGTGGCCAGGTCGAGGACCAGCTGCTGGCGGCGGCTTCCAAGTCGGAGGCCAGCGGTCACACCACGCTCGAAGACCTCTACCGCCAGGTCCAGGCCGGCCAGACCAAGGAGCTGCGCATCGTCCTCAAGTCGGACGTGCAGGGTTCGCTCGGCGCGGTCGTCCATGCGCTCGACCAGATCCAGAACGACGAGGTCCGCTTCAACATCCTGCTCGAGGGCACCGGCGACATCACCGACAACGACGTCAACCTCGCCGCCGCCTCTGACGCCGTGGTGGTGGGCTTCAACGTGCGTATCGGTGCAACGGCTCGCACCATGGCTGAGTCCGAAGGTGTCGAGGTCCGTCTCTACGACATCATCTACAAGCTCACCGAGGACATGGAGGCTGCGCTGGCCGGCATGCTCGAGCCCGAGGTCGTGGAGACGATCGAGGGTCGCGCCGAGGTGCGCCAGATCTTCAGCGTCGGCAAGAGCCAGCAGATCGCCGGTAGCTACGTGACCGATGGCCGCATCGTCCGCGGTGGAGCGCGTGTCTATCGCAACGGCCAGCTCATCGCCACCGACAAGGTCTCGTCGGTGCGACGCTTCAAGGACGATGTCCGCGAGGTCTCGGCCGGCTACGAGTGCGGCATCGCGCTGGCGGGCTTCCACCAGTTCGAGGAGCTCGACATCATCGAGGCGTATCACGACGGAGACCATCGCCCGGGCCGTCACGAGGTAGCACGTGAGCGAGCGCACCAGGCGCGTCGACCATCTCCTGCAGGAAGAGATCAGCGCCATCATCCAGCGCGAGGTGCATGATCCACGGGTCGGTTTCGTGACCATCACCAGCGTGGAGACGACTCCCGACCTGCGCCATGCCATGGTCTACGCCTCGGTCATCGGTGACGATGCCCAACGCAAGGCTACCCTGGAGGCTCTCGGTCGGGCCATGCCCTTCGTGCGCCACAACCTTGGCGCGCTGCGCCTGCGGCGTGTCCCCGACCTTCATCTGCGCGAGGACGACAGCGCCCAGCGCGGCACCCGGGTGATGCAGTTGCTCGAGCAGGTCGAGGCTGAGTTCGAGGGCGCCGGCGCGCCGGTCGACGAGTCCTCGGCCGGTGTCGCGGAGCTGCCCACGCCCGGCATCGCTCGAACGACCCTGGCGACCCCGAGGCTGCTGACGTCCTGCCGGCCGGCTATCGCCGCCGCGTCGACCGGGTGTCTTTGCGCAAAGCCAGGCAGCGCCGTGGCCGCTGAGGGTATGCGTTCGCTGCTAGCGTCCGACCTTGCAGCCGTGCCCGTCGAGGTGCCGCAGCGCCTCTCGGCAGGGCAGGCGCGTGATGACCGTCTGTCACGAGAACCCCGATGCCGACGCACTCGGTTCGGCGCTCGCGGTGGCCCTCGCGCTCGAGACCCTCGGCGCTCGCGTCAACGCCGTCTGTGCCGATCCAGTGCCGGCGATGTACGACTTCATGCCCCAGGTCGAACGCTTCCGGCAGGCCCCGGAGGCAGACCTCGATCCGGACCTCGATCGTCGTCCACGACTGCGGCGACCTCGAGCGCACGGCGCGATCCTGCCGGAGAACGCCGAGCTCTTCGAGCGGGTGCCCATCGTGAACATCGACCACCACCTCTCCAATGCGGGCTTCGGTACGATCGCCTGGGTCGATGCCGAGTCGGCCGCCACCTGCGAGCAGATCGCGCTGCTGCTGCCCCATCTTGGTCTCGGCCATGACGCGCTCGGGGGTGACATCGCCCAGAACCTGACAGCGGGGCTGGTCTTCGACACGGCCAACTTCGCGCACTCCAACACCACGCCGCGGACGCTGCGCGTGGCCAGCGAGCTGGTCGCGGCCGGAGCGGAGTTACCCATGATCGCACGACGCATCTACCGCACCAAGCCGAACGCACAGCTGAAGCTGTTCGGACGCGTGCTCTCGCGTCTCGAGGCCTCGGCCGATGGACGACTGGTCTGGTCGGTGGTCGACGCAGAGGACTACCAGGCCGCCGGCGCGACCCAGCAGATGTCCGAGGGGCTCATCGACCTGCTGGCCCAGTCTGCCAGCGCCGAGGTAGCCATCCTCTTCAAGGACCTCGGCGATCAGGTGCGCCTTTCGGTGCGCACTCGCGACGGTGGTGTCGACGCCACGACGCTGACCGGTGCCTTCGGCGGCGGCGGGCATGCCCGCGCCGCCGGTGCCACCTACGAAGGTGGCCTGGGGGCGGCTCGGTCTGCTGTGCTGGACCTGGCTCAGCGGCTGCTCGATGGCTTGCCGACCCTCTGATGGGCCGACGACGCGACGACGGTCCCCCGCATCGACGGCATCCTCGTCGTCTCCAAACCGGCCGGCCCGACCTCGCACGACATCATCGATACGATCCGCCGACTGACCGGTGTGCGTCGTGTCGGCCACGGCGGCACGCTCGACCCCTTCGCCATGGGTGTGCTGCCGGTGTTCATGGGTCGGGCCACGCGCATGGTCGACTACCACCGTGGCGACGCGAAGGCCTATCGCGCCTCGGTCGTCTTCGGCGCCAGCTCGACGACCGACGACATCGACGGTGAGATGAAGCGGGGCGAGGCCGCACCACCCGATCGCGAAACGGTCGACGGCCGCGCTCGCTGCCTTCCGTGGCGAGATCGAGCAGGTGCCGCCCGACCACTCGGCCGTCCACGTCGGCGGTAAGCGTGCGTACGAGGTGGCGCGGGGAGGGGAGAAGCCGGAGCTGACTGCCCGAACGCGTGACCATCCACGAGCTCGAGCTGGTGAGCTGGGACACGGCCGACCCCGAGCGACCGCTCGCCGAGCTGGAGGTGCGCTGCAGTGCCGGTACCTACGTGCGCTCGCTGGCACGCGACCTGGGCAGACAGCTCGGTTGCGGCGCCTACCTGGGGCCCTGACGCGGACGGCCAGCGGGCCGTTCGGCATCGACGCCGCCCACTCGCTCGAAGAGGTACGCAGGGAGCTCGCCGCGGGGCAACCTGGAGGCCATGCTGCTCTCGCCCGACGCCGGGCTCGACCACATCCCCATGGTGCAGGTGCCCGACCGCGACCGCGAGGCCGTGGCACGGGGTCAGATCATCCGAGTACGCGGCCAGGTCTCCGGGCCGGTCGATCCCAGGGCCGTGCTCGAGGAGGCCTCGGTCGTGCGGGTCATGGACGAACGCGGCAGCCTGGTGGCCATGGGCCATGTGGCCAAGGGCCGGCTCTATCCGGACAAGGTCTTCATCAGCCCCCGGGGGGCGGTGGCCCATGAGCAGGACGGAGCCCCCGCCACGCCGGCACGACCTGACGCGCCGGTATCGGTTGAGACCGAGGGAGCGGAAGGGCCCCCGGAGGCCACCAGCCAGGCATGAGGACCACATCCGCGGCATCGACAAACTGCCTCCCGACACCCGCCTGGCGGTCACCGTCGGCGTCTTCGATGGCGTGCACCGCGGCCACCAGCAGGTCTTCGGGGTGCTCGAGGAGACGGCCCGTCGGCTCGGTGCGATGCCCGTGGTGGTGACCTTCGATCCCCACCCCGATGCCGTCGTGGCAGGCCGTGCTCCGGACATGCTCATGGACCGTCGCGAACGGATCGAACGGATCGCGCGGCTCGTCGGTGGTTTGGTCGTGCTGCAGACCTTCGACGAGGTCTTCCGCCGCACTACGGCGCAAGAGTTCGTCGAGCGACTCGGCGGTGGGCGCAACCTCGCGGCGCTGGTGATGACCAAGGTCTCGGCCTTCGGTCGCGACCGGGGCGGCACCCTGCCGGTGCTGCGCGAGATGGGCGCGGCCGGTGGCTGGGAACTGGTCGAGGCGCCCACGCTCGAGTCTGGTGGTGCCCGCGTCTCGAGCGCCCGCATCCGCGAGCTGGTCGCGGACGGCCAGCTGGAGACCGCGGCGCGAGCTGCTCGGCCGGCCGTTCGCGCTCGTCGGCTCCGTCGTCCACGGCGAGCAGCGCGGCCGCGAGCTGGGCTTCCCGACCGCCAACCTCGACTTCTCCCAGCCGGTGGCCCTGCCCCCCGACGGTATCTACGCGGCGCGTGCTTCGTGGGGCGGAGAGCTCGTGCTCGAACCTCGTGATGACGCCGATGCCGTCATCTCGCTGGGTACGCAACCGACGTTCGGCGGTCGGGTGCGTCTGCTGGAGGTCCACCTGCTCGACCGGGACGAGGACCTCTACGGGCAGCGCATGCGCGTCGAGTTCTGCGAGTGGATCCGTGGCCAGCGTCGCTACGACTCGGTCGACGAGCTCATCGAGACAGATGGGTGACGATGTCGAGCGGGCGCGCCAGGTGCTGGCCCGCCGGGCGCGGTCGGACGCGGGCGACCAGACCACTCCCGGCGTGACAGTCGGGCTTGGGGACCCCGGCCTGGGCGAGCAGTCGGGCTAGTCCGCTAGGCGTCCATCCAGGGCGCGACAGATCAGGCGCGCGATCGACAGGGCGACTCTGCCCGAGGCATCGAGATCGGGCTCGAACTCGGTCACCACCAGGCCGTCGAACGTACCGCGCTCGGCCAGGGCAGCGATGAGATCGCCGACGACGCTGACACCAGGACCGCCGGCCACCGGGGCGCGAACCGCGGGAACGTCGGCGGGGTCGGTGCCGTCCACGTCATAGACGATGACGAAGCGCTCGCCGGGCCTGAGCTGCTGAGCAACTGACTCGGGCCCCAGATGTGCCAACTCCCGAGCGGACACGATGCTGTTGCCCGCGTCGAGGCAGTCCTGCACGTCGGAGGGTCGTGCTGAGCCCACGCCGCGCTGACCGATGTGGATGATGCGTTCGACCCACTCCATCTCAGATGCGCGCCGCATCGTGCTGCTGTAGCCGAAGCGCTCGCCGCGAACCTCGTCGCGGAAGTCGAGGTGAGCGTCGAGCTGCACGACCGTGACCGGCCCATGGTCACGCCAGCCGGCCACGAACGGCACCGCTACGGAGTCATCGCCACCGACCAGCACGGGCATGGCGCCGCCGCTGAGCACGCCGCTGATGGCGTGCTCGATGCGCCGTCGGTTGCCCTCGGCATCTGCGCGAGCGACGTTGATGTCGCCGCCATCGGTGATGCGGCTTCGCCACGGTGCGAAGGTGCCGCCGGTGTCGAAGTCATAGTTGCCCGCGAAGCGCGCCAGCCGGCACGACGCCGCGCGGATGGCGGCCGGGCCGCCGCTGGCGTGCGGGTCGCGGTCCGGGTAGACGGTGGCCATCACGGCGCCAAGGAACACCGCATCACTCGTGCTCGCCGGTTCGCCCACACCCATGAACGTCTCAGTCATCGCTCCATCCTCCAAACCAGGTCCACTCCGGCCTCACGCCGCCGAGCCGCAGCGCGAACGCGCCCTCGTGCTCGGCGTCCCAGGCCACGACGTCCGCCGCGGCACCGGGCACGAGGCTGCCGACGCTCGCCACCCAGACCCAGCGACCGTGCTGCTCCGGCGGTGGCCGCCCAGACGGCCTCGTCGACGGTGAAGCCCAGGGCCACCGCGAGCCCGATGGCCAGCGGCATCGAGGGCTCCCCGAAGGTGCCCGCGTTGGCATCGCTGCCGATCGCGACGGTGGCTCCCGCGTCGAGCAGGGCTCGCGACCGGTGGCATGCCGGCGCCGAGCATGAGGGCCGGTCCCGGGCAGGATGGTGGCCACGGTGTCGGGCTCCGCCAGGGCTCGGGCATCCTCCGTGCTGGCGCTGCTCGAGATGGTCGACCGAGAGGGCGCCCAGTTCCGCGCCCGAGCAGCGCCGCACCGGAGCGCTCCAGCTGGTCGGCGTGCAGCTTCAGGCGCAGCCCGTGCCGCGGCACCGGCGATGGCCATGCGGCGGGTCAGCTCGAGGTCGAAGAGCGCCGGCTCGCAGAAGACGTCGATGTGGTCCGCCTCGGGTGCCACCAGCGGCAGCGCCGCGATGACGGCTTCGGCCTGCTCGCTCGGCGTCGAACCCGGCCGGCACGGCATGCGCACCGAGGTACGTGCGCCGCACCCGCAGTCGGCAGGCCCGCAGCCGCGACCGCGATGAGACGCAACAGGCGCAGCTCCAGGTCGGCGCGCGAGGCCGTAGCCGGACTTGACCTCGATGGTGGTCGTGCCCCGGGCCCGTGCCGTCAAGGAGCCGGAGTCGGGTGTCGCGCACGAGCTCGCTCGTCGCTGGCCGCCGTCGTGGCGGCCACGGTGCGCAGGATGCCGCCACCGGTGTACGGCTGCCCGCGGCTGCGCGCCGCGGCCTCGTCGGAGCGGTCACCCGCGTAGATGAGGTGGGTATGCGGGTCGACGAGCCCCGGCGTGACCAGCGCGCTGCCGACATCCTCGACGCGGTCGGGGTCGCCGGGTCTCAGCACCCCCGTGCGCACCTCGGCCACGATGCCCATCGTCGATGACGATGACCCAGGGCCCCTCGATGACGCCGGTCTGGCCGGCGTGGGCACCGCCCATGGGCAGCAGGCGGCCGCTGCCGACGATGGCGCTCCGGGTCATCGTCGGGTCGGGTCCCAGCCACGAGGTGCCCAGCGTGGCCGGTGGCGAGGCCAGGTCGACCAGCTCGCCGTCGCGGACCAGGCGCGTGGCGGCTTCGAGGTCAGGTCCCGGCTCGCGGTCGCTCTCGAGTCGGTCGATGACGGCGCGGACGCGGGCGTGTGCCTCGGCCACGCCCTGGCCGGGGGTCGGTGTCGGGCTGCAGGTCCAGCCGCAGGTCGAGCCCCTGCGTGGCGCAGATGAGCTCGATGGCCACGATGCGCTCGGTGTGCTCGAGGACTTTGAGCGCGTTGCGCGCCGCGATGGAGCCCATCGAGACGTGGTCTTCCTGGTTGGCCGAGGTCGGGATGGAGTCGGCCGACGCGGGGTGGGCCAGCACCTTCGACTCGGAGGCCAGGGCGGCCGCGGTGTACTGCAGGATCATCAGGCCCGAGTCCAGCCCCGACGACGGCCCCGAGGAAGGCCGGCAGGCCGTCGTTGAGGCGCGGATCGAGCAGCAGGGCGATGCGCCGTTCGCTGATGGCAGCCCAGCTCGGCGATGGCCAGCTTGGCGTAAGTCGAGCGCGAGGGCCACGGGCTCACCGTGGAAGTTGCCGCCGCTGATGACGAGGCCGTGACCGGTGGCCAGGGCATCCTCGGGCACGTTGCCGCCCTCGGGGAAGACGAGCGGGTTGTCGGTGGCCGAGTTGAGCTCGATGTCGAGCACCCGCCGGAGGTTGTCGAGCGCGTCACGGGCGGCACCGTGCACCTGGGGCACGCAGCGCAGCGAGTAGGGGTCCTGGACGCGGTGCGCGTCGCCGTGGTGTGTCGTCTGCAGCGCTGAGTCGCGCAGCAGCCAGCGCAGCTCGGCGGCGGTCCGCACCTGGCCGGGGTGCGGCCGCGTCGACTGCAGGGCCGCGCTGAAGGCGACCTCGGTGCCTCGCAGGGCCTCGACCGAGATGGCCGCGGCCACGCTGGCGGTCCGCGCCAGGCGGTCGGCGTCGGCCAGCAGCAGCGCCCCGATGGCGCTCATCATCTGCGTGCCGTTGAGGAGCGCCAGGCCCTCCTTGGGCTCCAGCACCATGCGGCTCCAGGCTCGACTTCGGCGAGGGCCTGCGCCCGCCGGCATGCACCTGCCCGTCGACCTCGACCTGGCCGTGGCCGATGACCGGCAGCGCGAGGTGGGCGAGGGGAGCGAGGTCGCCGGATGCACCCACGCTGCCCTGCGAGGGCACGACCGGATGGATGCCCAGGCGCAGCAGCTCGCAGCAGCCGCTCGATGAGCTCGGGCCGGCAGCCCGAGTGGCCCAGCGCCAGCGTGTTGGCGCGCAGCAGCAGCATGGCACGGACGACGTCGGTCGGAAGCGGCTCGCCGACGCCGGCGGCGTGGCTGAGCAGCAGGCGCTCCTGCAGCTCGCGTGCACGTTGCGCTGGCACGAACGTCGAGGCCAGCGAGCCGAAGCCGGTGGTCACGCCGTAGACGACCTCGCCGGAGGCCACCAGTCGCTCGATGACCGCGCGCGCCTCGGCCACCCGTCCACGGGCGTCCTCGGCCAGTACGGCCGAGCGTCCCGCACGGGCCACCGATTCGACGTCGGCGATGGTCAGCTCGGCACCATTGAGGACGACCGGTCCGTTGAGAGCGTGGTCGTGGATGGCCATCTCAGTCGTCGAGCATGGGGATGTGCACGCCGCGCTCACGCGCGACCTCGATGGCTCGCTCGTAGCCGGCGTCGACGTGGCGCACGACGCCCATGCCTGGGTCGCTGGTGAGCACGCGCTCGAGCTTCCGGGCCGCGAGGTCCGTGCCATCGGCGACGACGACCATGCCCGCGTGCTGGCTGTAGCCGATGCCCACGCCGCCGCCGTGGTGGATGCTGACCCAGCTGGCACCGGCCGCAGTGTTGACCATGGCGTTGAGCATGGGCCAGTCGGCGACGGCGTCGGAGCCGTCGCGCATGGCCTCGGTCTCGCGGTTGGGTGAGGCCACCGAGCCGGCGTCGAGGTGGTCACGGCCGATGACGATGGGGGCGCGTACGACGCCCGCTGCGGACGAGCTCGTTGAAGGCCAGGCCGGCCCGATGCCGCTCGCCGTAGCCGAGCCAGCAGATGCGCGCCGGCAAGCCCTGGAAGGCGACCTGGCCCCGCGCCTTGTCGATCCAGCGTGCCAGCGCCTCGTCCTCGGGAAAGAGCGTCGAGGATGGCGTCGTCGGTGGCGGCGATGTCGGCCGGATCACCCGAGAGCGCGACCCAGCGGAAGGGCCCCTTGCCCTCGCAGAACAGCGGCCGGATGAAGGCCGGCACGAAGCCCGGGAAGTCGAAGGCATCCTCGACGCCGCCGCTCTGGGCCTGGGCGCGGATGTTGTTGCCGTAGTCGAAGGTCACCGCACCGCGCCGCCTGGAGCGCCAGCATGGCTCGTACGTGCGCGGCCATCGATGCGACCGACGCGGCGCACGTACTCGTCGGGGTCGGCAGCGCGCAGCTCTGCTGCGGCCTCGAGCGAGAGGCCCCCCGGGACGTAGCCGTTCAGCGCGTCGTGTGCCGATGTCTGGTCGGTGACGGCGTCGAAGCGCTCACCGCGGCGTACCAGCTCGGGCTCGACCTCGGCGGCATTGCCGACGAGGCCGATGGACCGGGGAGTGCCCACGAGCCGCCGCCTCACGTGCCCAGCGCAGGGCCTCGTCAAGGTCCGCCGGTCACGCGGTCCAGGTAGCGTGTCTCGAGGCGGCGTTCAGCGCGCGCGCGGATCGACCTCGATGCACAGGGCCACGCCGTCGTTCATGGTCACCGCCAGCGGCTGCGCACCACCCATGCCGCCGAGGCCCGCGGTCAGCACGACGTGCCCGCGTAGCGTGCCGCCGAAGTGCTGGCGGGCCAGCTCAGCGAAGGTCTCGTAGGTGCCCTGCAGGATGCCCTGGCTGCCGATGTAGATCCATGACCCGGCGGTCATCTGCCCGTACATCATGAGGCCGGCCCGCTCGAGCTCGCGAAACACCTCCCAGGTCGCCCACTTGCCCACCAGGTTGCTGTTGGCGATGAGCACCCGTGGTGCCCATTCGTGCGTGCGGAACATGGCCACCGGCTTGCCTGAGGCCACCAGCAGCGTCTCGTCGTCGGCCAGCCGGCGCAGCTCGCGACACGATGGCGTCGAAGGCCTCCCAGGAGCGCGCCGCACGGCCGGTGCCGCCGTAGACGACGAGGTCGTCGGGGCGTTCGGCCACCTCGGGGTCGAGGTTGTTCATGAGCATGCGCAGGGCCGCTTCCTGTCGCCAGCCGCGACAGCTGAGCTGGCTGCCGCGTGGTGCACGGACTGGTCGCGGGCCGCTGATGGTCATGTTCGAGCCTCCCTGCAAGAGACAGGGTAATCCGTCACAATGCCGCGCAGGTACCCGACGAGCGCCCGCGCCGAACTCAGACCATGCGGCGGCTCGACGGCGTTCCGGCGTGGCTGCGCAGCAGGCCTATCCTGAGACTGTGTGCTATGCTGCCGCGCGTTAACAGATAGGTATATGGATAGGCTGGAGGACCAGTTGCCGCTTACGCGGGAAACGAAGGCAAGCGTCGTTGCCGATTACGCCATGAAGGAAGGCGACACAGGGTCGCCTGAAGTGCAGATCGCGCTGCTCACTGAGCGCATCGCAGGGCTGACCGAACATCTCCGACGCTACCCCAAGGATCATCACTCGCGCCGCGGCTTGCTCAAGCTCGTTGGCACGCGACGCCGCCTCCTTGCGTACCTGATGCGCAAGGATGCTGCCCGGTATCAGTCCGTCATCGAACGGCTCGGCCTGCGCCGCTAGGCGCTGTGGCCCCGGCGGGTCTGAGATCCGCACTCGCTACCAGCAACATCGCATGCGCCAGGGGCCTCGACTGAGGCCCGCGCAACCACAACCCAACGCGCCCCGGTCCGTCGCCCGTCCCGTTGGAGGACAAATGACGGTAACCACCCTGACCACCGAGTTCGGCGGTCGAACCCTCACCATCGAGACGGGCAAGCTTGCCCGTCTGGCTGGTGGTTCAGTGACCGTGCAGTACGGCGATACCGTGCTGCTGGGTACGGCTAATCGTGCCGAACCTCGCCCCGGTCTCGATTTCTTCCCGCTCACCATCGATTTCGAGGAGCGCATGTACGCCGCGGGCAAGATCCCCGGCGGTTTCATCAAGCGCGAGGCGCGCCCGTCGGAGGCCGCCATCCTGGCTTGTCGCCTGACCGACCGCCCCATCCGCCCGCTCTTCCCCAAGGGCTACAAGGACGACGTGCAGTGCGTGCTCACGGTGCTCTCGACCGACCAGGAGAACAACCCGGACATCCTCGGCACCATCGCCGCGTCGGCCGCGCTGACCATCAGCGAGATCCCCTTCCTGGGCCCCATCGCCGCTGTGCGCATCGGTCGCATCGACGGCGAGTTCGTGGTCAACCCCACGGCCAGCCAGATGGATGAGTCGGAGCTGGACCTCATCGTCAGCGGCACCCGGGACGCGATCATGATGGTCGAGGCGGGCGCCAAGATCCTGCCGGAGTCCGTCATGGCCGACGCCATCATGTTCGGCGCACCAGAGCCTGCAGCCGGTCATCGAGCTTCAGGAGCAGCTGCGAGAGATGGTCGGCAAGGCCAAGCAGCATCCCCTATCTCGAGCCGGGCGTCGAGTCCGCTCGTCGACTTCGTCGAGGCCGTGGACGCGGGCGAGTCGTTCGTCGTCTTCGACACCGAGACCACCAGCAAGGACGCCCGCACCGGCGAGCTCGTCGAGATCGGCGCCGTCCGCCTCAGTGGCGGCCAGGTGACCGACCGCTTCGAGACGCTCGTCAAGCCTACTCGCGGCATCGTAGGCAAGCAGATCCACGGCCTCACTGATGCCCAGGTGAAAGGTGCGCCCAGCCCGGCTGAGGCCGCCGCTCAGCTGCTCGACTTCGCCGGGGATGACATCCTTGTCGGCCACAACGTCGGTTTCGACATCAGCTTCATCGAGGCTGCGCTCGCCGACGACACCCGCATCGAGCCGGGCACCTACCTTGACACGCTCGTGCTCGCCCGCGCCGGCTACCCCGATCTGGACGCCCACAAGCTGGCTGACCTGGTCGAGTTCTTCGAGCTGGAGGTCGACCCCAAGCATCGCGCGCTCGCCGATGCCGAGGCCACTGCAGCGCTGCTGCAGCGCATGGCTGAAGACCTGCCCGTCCGCGTCAAGGCCTTCAAGGCCGCCGTGGCCGACTCCGTGCGCATGCGCAAGGGCGGTGGCGACGCTGATGCTGCCGATGCCGCGTTCGAGGCCGCGCTCGTGGCCTCGGGCATGAGCAAGAGCCTGACCACGTTGTTGCACAAGAAGACCGTGCGCGAGCTCGTCCTCGACGAGGGCATCCGCATCGACGGTCGAGACGTGGACACCATCCGGCCCATCTCGGTCGAGGTCGGGCTGCTGCCGCGTGCTCACGGCTCCGGTCTCTTCACTCGTGGCGAGACGCAGGCACTGACCGTGGCCACGCTCGGCCCGTCGAGTGACGTGCAGCGCATCGACACCATCAGCCCTGAGGAGTCCAAGCGCTACCTGCACCACTACAACATGCCGCCGTACAGCACCGGCGAGAACAAGTTCATGCGCGGCCCCGGCCGTCGTGAGATCGGCCATGGTGCGCTCGCTGAGCGGGCCCTGGTGCCGGTGCTGCCCGACCAGGAGGACTTCCCCTACGTCATCCGCCTCGTGAGCGAGTGCGTCACCTCCAACGGCTCGACCTCGATGGCCTCGACCTGCGGATCGACGCTGGCGCTGATGGACGCCGGTGTGCCCATCAAGGCGCCGGTGGCCGGTGCGGCCATGGGCCTGGTCACCGATGGCCAGCGGTTCACAGTCCTCACCGATATCCTCGGCAAGGAGGACTACTTCGGTGACATGGACTTCAAGGTCACCGGCACCGCCGAGGGCGTCACCGCCCTGCAGATGGACATCAAGGTCCAGGGCATCAGCGAGGACATCATCCGCCAGGGCCTCGAGAAGGCTCACACGGCGCGCATGACCATCCTCGACAAGATGACCGAGGTCCTGCCTGCCGCCCGTGGTGATGTGAGCAGCTTCGCGCCGCGCATCATCACCATCAAGATCAACCCCGAGAAGATCCGCGACATCATCGGCAAGGGCGGTGCCACCATCCGCAAGATCCAGGAAGAGACCGGGACGGAGATCAACGTCGAGGATGATGGCAGCGTCGAGATCTCGGCCGTCAACTCGGAGCACTCCGCCAAGGCCGTCCAGTGGATCGAGTCGCTGACCCGTGAGGTCGAGGTCGGCGCGCTCTACCTGGGTAAGGTCACCCGCATCATGGGCTTCGGCTGTTTCGTCGAGATCCTGCCCGGCAAGGAGGGTCTCGTGCGCATCGGCGAGCTGGCCGACTACCACGTGCCCACCGTCGAGGATGTGGTCCAGGTCGGCGACGAGATCATGGTCGTGGTCATCGAGATCGACCGCCAGGGTCGCGTCAACCTGAGTCGCAAGGCCGCCATGCAGCGGCACCTGGCCAAGGACGGCGACGAGGGCTAGCCTCTCGCTCGCCTAGTCGACGGGGTCGGGCTCCTCGAGCGCGGCCCCGTAGACATCGCGCGTGGCCGCCGCGACGCGCGACCAATCGAACCGTTCGAGGTCAGCGCCGTTGTGACGGCCCATGGCCTCCAGATCCGCAGTCATCGCGACCCGCAGGGCACCTTCGAGGCCTTGCGGGTCGTCGGCGTCGTAGAGGATGCCACCCTCGTCGTCGAGTACGTCCACGACACAGCCGCGGCGCGGGGCGATGACGGCGCGCTCGTAGGACATGGCCAGCAGCACCGAGCCCGAGGTGAAGATCTCGAGGAACGGCGTGGCCACCACGTCCGCGGCGCGTAGGTAGACCTGGAGGTCCTCGTCGGGCACGAAATCGAGGTCGAGGTGGATGCGCTCGTCGCCCTTGGCCGCAGCGGTCAGGCGCGCGGCGTAGGCGCCATCGACGGCCCGTCCAGCGATGACCAATCGGGCGTCGGGCTGATCCAGCTGACCGAAGGCCTCGAGCAGCTCCCAGACGCCCTTGTAGGAGCGCACCCAACCGACGAACGCGATGACCTTGGCCTCTTCGGGCAGGCCCAGCCTCTCGCGCGCCTGGGCGCGGCTGACGGTGTCGGGGTATGCACCCCGGTAGTGTCCGTGGGGGATGATGGCGATCTTGTCGCGACCGGCGGGGCCCACGTCGAGCGTCTCCAGGAGGCTGTCAGCCGCGGCATCGCAGTGCACGATGACGGCGTCGGTCAGCTCGAACAGCGAGCGCATGAAGGAGAGCTCGTTGGGATCCTCCTTGCGGTCGTGGCGGAAGAGGTCGTGGGCGGTCCACACCAATCCGATCCCGGCGCGCTTGGCCATGCTCAGCTCGAGCAGCGTGCGTCGGGCCTTGACGCGGCTCACCTTGCTCCGTCCACCCGCGATGTACGGCTCCGTCCAGTGGATGTGGATGACGTCCGGTCGCCCGTGCCGCCGCAGCGCCTCCATCACGGGCAGGATGCGGCGCGAGTTGGTGGGGTCGGCCTCGACGGTCACGCCCAACTCCTCGAGGCCGGTCGTGAGGGCGCGCTGGTAGGCGTTGGCTTCCGAGTAGTCGGGCAGGAACAGCACCTTCACGTGGTCAGACTCCCAGGTCGTCGTAGACACGTAGCAACGCCGTGGCCTGGTGTTGCCATGAGTAGCGGCTTCGGGCGGCCTCGAGGCAGCGCACACGCAGTGCCACGCGCTCTGCTTCGGGGGCATCGATGATGTCGCGGATGGCGCGGGCGATGTCGACCGGGTCGTTCGGATCGCAGAGCTCGCCGCAGCCGGTCTCGTTGACGATGGGCGAGATGCCGGGCAGCTTGCTGGCCACCACGGGGACCCCGACAGCGATGGCGTCGTACAGCTTGGTCGGCGTGTTGAAGCGATGGTTCAGGGTGTCGGGCTGGACCGGCATGGCCGAGACATCGGCACCGCGTGTCCACCGGGGGATCTCAGCCGGGGGCACTGAGCCTGCGAAATGGATGCGTCCGGCATGGGGGAGGGCAGCCGCCATCGTGCGATAGCGCTCGTAGTCGGGGCCAAAGCCGGCGACCACCAGATCCGCGTCGTCGATGAGTGCGATGGCCTCGAAGAGCTGGCGCAGGCCACGGCCGCGCATGACCTGGCCGATGTAGAGCACGATGCGCCGCTCTGCTGGAAGTCCGAACTGCTCGGTGAAACGGTCGCTGCGCACGACGTCGGCGGGCGTGGCCTCGGCCATCGAGGTCGTCGACCGGGGCGGCATTGCGGACCACGGCATCGACGGGCCGGCCCAGGATGCGCGCCAGGATCTGGGCATAGGGTTCGGACACCGTGACCACGGCATCTGCCGCGCGGGCCAGACGCCGCTCGTGGCGGCGCAGCAGCTGCTTCCACGGCCCAGGCAGGCGGGCCATGCGCCCGGACTCGCTGTCGATGTCGTTGGCGTCGTAGATGACCACGCCACCGAACCGCTTGCGCAGCGCCACCGCCAGCGACAGCGTGATGACGCTCTCGGCCTGCCACACGTCGAATGCCTCGACCTGCTCGGCGATGACTTTGGACCAGGCGCGCGACATGCGCAGATAGCGCAGGGCCTGGACGGCGCGGCCGATCGTGTCCCGCAGCCGGCGTCGCGGGCCAGCAGTGTGCCCGCGTGGGTCATCACCGGTCTCGGGCAAGTTCGGTGCAGGCAGCCATGAAAGGGGCTGGGGCTGGCGGATGCGTGTGACCGTGTGGTGGTCGAGCTGCTCGGTGGTGGCCAGTCCAGCGCCCCACCGGGCGATGACGGTGACGTGGTAGCCGGCCCTGCCCAGCGAGACCGCGGTCTTCCAGGCCCGGGCGTCCGCGACGTACGTGTTGTTGATGAGGATCGCGACCCGAACCGGAGCGTGTCTCACGGTGGGCCGGTCCCTCCGGGTCGGACGTGTGGCTAGCGGCACGGCCAGACCGTCGAGCGTTCGTGATTCACCATTCCACGGTAGCGTAAGCGCGGTCGAGGGAGCGCCATTGACGCGGTATCATCGTCACGTGCCCTCGATGGAAGCCCCACAGGAATAACGTCATGCCCGTCGAGTCCTCTCACCGTCCCCTAACGGTCGCTGTCGTCGGCGCCACCGGACTGGTGGGACGAACCATGATCAAGATCCTTGCCGAGCGCGACTTCCCGGTCGGTGAGCTGCGCCCGCTGGCCTCGCGCTCCGATGGCCGGATCATCGAGTTCGGTGGCCGCGAGTGGCCGGTCGAGGTGCACCACGCCGGAGGCCTTCGCTGGCGTCGACATCGCCATCTTCTCGGCCGGGGGTGGCACCTCCAAGGTCTTCGCCCCGGAGGCCGCCAAGCGCGGTGCGGTGGTGGTCGACAACTCCTCGCAATGGCGCATGGAGCCTGGCGTGCCCCTGGTCGTGGCCGGCGTCAACGACAAGGACGCCGCCGAGCACGAGGGCATCATCGCCAATCCCAACTGCTCGACCATGCAGCTCATGCCGCTCTTCAAGGCGCTGCGCGACAGTGTGGGCATGAAGCGCGTCATCGTGGACACCTACCAGGCCGTCAGCGGCAGCGGCAACAAGGCCGTCGTCGAGCTCCAGGACCAGGTCCGGGCCTACGTCAACGACGAGCCGCTGCAGCACTCTGTGTACCCGCACCAGATCGCCTTCAACGCCATGCCGCACATCGACGTCTTCCTCGACAACGGCTACACCAAGGAGGAGTGGAAGGTCACGCTCGAGACGCGCAAGATCCTGCATCTGCCCGACCTGCCGGTCTCGTGTACGGCGGTGCGCATCCCCGTCATCACCGCCCACTCGGAGGCCGTGCATGTCGAGCTGGTCGGCTCGCTGACGCCCGGTCAGGCCCGGGACCTCTTCGCGGCGGTGCCCGGCGTGATCGTCCGGGACGATCCCGCCAACGACATCTATCCGCTCGCGACCGAGGGCGCCGGTCGCGACGAGGTCTACGTGGGCCGCATCCGTGCCGATGCCTCCCTGCCTGAGGGCAAGGGTCTGGCCTTCTGGGTCGTCTCCGACAACCTGCGCAAGGGGGCCGCGACCAATGCCGTGGAGATCGCCGAGGTGGTCTACCGCAACGGCTGGCTGAGCAAGGCCTCCCAACGTGCTGCTGGAGCCGTGTGACGACCGAGGAGCGCAAGGCCGCACTCGATGCCATCGCCGCTGAGATCCGCATCTGTGACCGCTGCCGGCTGGCCGGGGGCCGCACCAACGCTGTGCCAGGGGAGGGCGACCCCGACACCGAGGTCGTCTTCGTCGGTGAAGGCCCGGGTCAGAACGAGGACCGCCAGGGGCGGCCCTTCGTGGGTGCTGCGGGGTCGCTCCTCGAAGAGCTCCTGGCCATGATCGGCTGGAAGCGCGACGACGTCTTCATCACCAACGTCGTCAAGTGCCGGCCGCCCAACAACCGCGACCCCGAACCCGATGAGATGGCCGCCTGCCAGCCCTTCCTGCGACGGCAGCTGGAGGTGCTCGACCCGGCCGTGCTGGTGACGCTGGGACGCTTCAGTCTGCAGACGTTCATGCCCGGTGACCGCATCAGCCGCGTGCATGGTACCGAGCGGGCCATCGACCCCGCGACCGGCGCCCGGGCCGCCACCGGCTACGCCCTGTACCACCCCGCGGCTGCGCTGCGCCAGGGATCGCTCAAGGAGACCATGCAGCGCGACATGGCTGCCGTGCCCGAGGTGCTCATCCGTGCTCGGGCTGAACGAGAGCCCGCTGCCTCATCCGCACCAGCGGGGCTGCCACATCCGACGGAGCCCACCACCCCGGCCGCTGCCCCGGCCCACTCGCCAGAGGACGAACCTATGCCTATTCCCGACGACCAGATCGGACTGTTCTAGATGTCCGTGAAGCGCGCTCCTGTTACGAGCCCAGAGATCCTCCGCGTCACGCCGCTCGGCGGCATCGGCGAGATCGGCAAGAACATGACCGTGTTCGAGTTCGACGATGAGATCATCATCGTCGACTGCGGCCTGGCCTTTCCCGATGAGGAGATGTACGGGATCGACATCGTCATCCCCGACATCGCCTACCTGCGAGACAGGCGTGAGAAGGTCAAGGCCTTCGTCATCACCCACGCCCACGAAGACCACATCGGTGCACTGCCATACGTGCTGCCCGAGTTCCCCGGCGTGCCCGTCTATGCGTCCACGTTGGCCCGCGGACTGCTCAGCAACAAGATCAAGGAGCACAAGCTCCGCAACAACCGGCTCAAGGCGCTCGACCCCGGTGAGACCATCGAGCTGGGCCACTTCGAGGTCACGGCCTTCCGCGTCGGCCACTCCATCCCCGACGCCATGGGCTTGCGCATCCGCACGCCGTTCGGCGACATCGTGCACACCGGCGACTTCAAGTTCGATCAGACCCCGGTCGACGGCAAGCTGGTCGATTTCCATGACATCGCCCGCTTCGGCGACGAGGGCGTGCTCTGCCTGATGTCCGACTCGACCCGTGCCGAGGTCCCCGGTTGGACTCCATCGGAAAGCACCGTTCGTGAGGCCTTCCACGACATCATGGAGGGACTCGAGGGGCGCGTCATCGTGGCCACGTTCGCCTCCAACATCGCGCGCGTCCAGCAGGTCTTCGACGCGTCCGAGAAGTTCGGTCGCCAGGTCGCGGTCATCGGGCGTTCCATGGAGCAGAACACCCGCATCGCCGCCGACCTCGGCTACCTGCGTCCGCCCAGTACCGGCCTCGTGAACAAGGGCAAGATCAACAGCGTCCCCAACGGGGAGCTGACCATCATGACTACCGGGTCCCAGGGTGAGCCCATGGCCGGCCTGGCACGCATGGCCAACCGCGACCATCGGTTCGTCGAGATCACGCCTGGCGACACCGTTATCGTCAGCGCCAGCCCCATCCCCGGGAATGAAGAGGGCGTGGCGCGCACGGTCGACAACCTCTTCAAGGCTGGCGCCAACGTCTACTACTACGCCATCAAGCGGGCGCACGTCTCGGGTCACGCCAGCCAGGAAGAGCTGAAGCTGATGCTCAACCTGACCAGGCCCAAGTTCATCATCCCCATCCATGGCGAGTTCCGCATGCTGGTACAGCACGGTCGACTTGCCGCGGAGTCTGGCGTCGACCCAGAGAACATCCTCATCCTCGAGAACGGCCAGCCCATCGAGTTCCTCGCTGACGGCACGGCGCGTCGCGGTGAGCGGGTCGAGGCCGGCCGCGTCTACGTCGACGGCGTCTCGGTCGGCGAGGTCGGCGACATCGTCCTGCGCGACCGCCGTGCACTGGCCAAGGACGGGATGTTCCTGGTCGTCGTCACCGTGGACAAGCAGCACGGCACCCTGGTCGGAGCCCCCGAGGTCGTCACGCGTGGTTTCGTCTCCGAGGCCGACGAGCAGCTGGTGGCAGGTGCTGCCGCCCGGATCGCCGTCTTCCATCGAACGACCAGGAGAGCACTTCTCCGAGCCCGGTCTGCTCAAGGCGCAGATCAAGGACGGGTTGTCGAACTACCTCTATGAGCAGACGCGCCGCCGACCCCTCGTCTTCCCGGTGATCGTGGAGGTCTAGCCCGCTATGGCCCAACGCAAGAGGAGCAGCTCCAGCCGCCCCCGCTCGACGAAGAAGCAGGCGCCACGCGTCTCGCCTTCGACGCTGCGCTCGGTCGTCGCGGTCGTGCTCATCGCCGCCGGTGCCATCACGCTCATCGCGCTGTTCCTGCCCGGGGGCGGCATCCTCAACGGCTACGTCGACGGCTTCCTGCGACCGCTCTTCGGCCAGGGGGCCTGGCTGCTGGGCATCCTGCTCATCGTGGCCGGCGTGCTCGTGGAGCGGGCCCCCAGCGTCGACTACAGCTGGATCACGGTGGCCCTCGGTGGCCTCATCGTCTTCATCGGTGGTCAGGGCCTCATCCACCTCTTCAGCGGCAAGGGCGACAGCGCCTCGGATCTCGAGCAGGGTGGGGGAGCGCTGGGCAACATGCTGTCCTCGACGCTGTCCGACCTGGTCAGCCCCGTCGGTGCCTTCGTGGTGCTCGTGGGCATCGTGCTGGTGGGCATCCTGCTGCTCTTCAACATCACCCTGGTGGCCTTCGTGACGCCCTTCGCCAATGGTCGGCCGGGCCGCCTGGGGGATGGCCACCACTGGCGCCGGCAGCACGGCCCAGGCGTGGCGCACGCGCCGAACCGCCCGAGGCCGGCGCCCAGCAGGCCGTAGCCATCCCCGTGGCACGCGGCGCGAGAGGCCACCGACGGGCCGACGAACCGCAGCCGGTGCTGCCCGAGCCGATGCCCAGTCCTGCCCCGGTGAGCCAGACGGTCTGGACCGGGGGCAGCCGAAGCGCCAGACGCAGCCCGGCCGCCGCCACTGCCACGGCCGTCGCCGATGCCGCCTGCCGCCGATGCCGCTCTGCCGCCGACCGCCGTGGGCGCGGCCGGCGTGGCCGAAACCGCGAACAAGCCCGCCCTCGCTGCCTACGACACCGCCCCGGGCGGGGACGACGCCCATCCCGACGCCGCCGAGGTCGCCCGTCGGCGGCTGCACCAGAAGGACTGGCGCCTGCCCAGCGTGACGTTGCTCGACCCGGCCACCGAGTCGACCGACGCGGCGCGCCACGACCACGAGCGCAACGTGCGCATCATCGAGGAGAAGCTGCGCTCGTTCCAGATCCCGGCCACCGTGGTCGGCACCAACACCGGTCCGGTGGTGACGCAGTACGAGGTGCGCCCGGACGCGCGCATCAAGCTCTCGCGCATCGAAGGCCTCGCCGACGACCTGGCCATGGCCCTGGCCGCGCGCAGCATCCGCATCGAGGCGCCCATCCCCGGTCGTGACGTGGTCGGCATCGAGATCCCCAACCACGTCTCCGAGATGGTCGGCTTCCGCGCGGTCTTCGAGGACGCGGAGATGGTCGACGCCACCAGCGAGCTGACCTTCGCGCTGGGTCGCGACGTGTCGGGCAAGCCCTACGCGGTCGACCTCGGGCGCATGCCCCACCTGCTCATCGCCGGCGCCACCGGCTCGGGCAAGAGCGTCTGCGTCAACGCCATCGTGACCAGCATCCTGATGCGCGCCAAGCCCACCGAGGTGCGCTTCGTGCTGGTCGACCTCAAGCGCGTCGAGCTGGCGCCGTACGGCCGCATCCCGCACCTGCTCACCGACGTGATCATGGAGGCCCACGAGGCCCGCGCGGCGCTGGCCTGGGCGGTCGGCGAGATGGAGGAGCGCTACAAGAGGCTGGCCAAGTCGACCGTCGCGCAACATCGCCGCCTACAACGCCGACCCGAACCTCGACTCCAGAGGAGCGCATGCCCTACATCGTGCTCATGATCGACGAGCTGGCCGACCTCATGATCCAGGAGGGCCGCAAGGTCGAGGAGCCCATCGTCAAGCTGGCCCAGAAGGCTCGGGCGGTGGGCATCCATCTCGTGCTGGCCACGCAGCGCCCCAGCGTCAACGTCGTCACCGGTCTCATCAAGGCCAACGTGCCCAGCCGCATCGCCTTCGCCATGGCCTCCATGGTGGACAGCCGCACCGTGCTCGACGCACCGGGCGCCGAGGACCTCATCGGCCGCGGCGACATGCTCTACCAGCCGGCCGACCTGCCCCGCCCGGTGCGCATCCAGGGCGTCTTCGTCTCCGATGCCGAGGTGCATGCCGTCGCAGACTTCTGGCGTGAGCAGGAGCCCGAACCGCCCTACGATCCCGACGTGCTCTCGGGCTCCGGCGACGGGCGACGACGGCGAGAACGGTGAGTTCGCCTGGCTGACCAGGATGGCCGAGGACGAGCTCACGCCGCGCGCCGCCGAGCTCGTGCTGCTGACGGGCAAGGCCAGCACCTCGATGATGCAGACCAAGCTGAAGGTCGGCTTCAACCGTGCCAGCCGCATCATCGACGAGCTGGAGCAGGTGGGCATCGTGGGACCGCAGGATCCGCGCAATCCGGCCGTGCCGCGGGCGGTCTACGGGCCCGAGAACTGGCTGAGGTCGACCGAGGACGTCGACGCGCTCTGATCTTGCCGTTTCTTCACCCATTCGCTCGGTCACGAACGGCCGATAGCGGGTAGACTGGCCGCAACGTCGCGACTGCCGTGGTCGTGGCGGCAGCCGTGTACGAGTGAGGGCTCCATCGCCGGATGACCGCGCGCCAAGAAGCACGCGTCGGGACTCGAGCGACGAGCGGGGACAGCGTGGTCGTATGAGACCCAGCGTGCCCCCGATGTCGGTGAGATCCTGCAGACCGCCCGCGAACGCAAGGGCGTCGATCTCGCTCGCGCCGAGCGCGAGACGAAGATCCGTGCGCGCCATCTCATGGCGCTCGAGAGCGGCGACATCGCGGACCTGCCGGCGCCGGTCTACGCCAAGGGTTTCCTGCGCAACTACTCCACGTACCTCGGGCTCGATGCCGACGAGATGCTGGCCCGCTGGCGCAAGGAGATCGACCAGCCCCGCTCCGCCGATACGCCCAGCGTCAAGCCACCGCCCCAGCCCATCACGGCTCCCAGCCGCGGCTTCAAGCTCACCAGCGGCCTGGTCGTAGCCCTCGTCCTGGCCGCCATCGTCTTCGCCTTCGTCGGCTATGTCGGACTGCAACTGGTGCGCTTCACGCAGAACCCTGAGATCACGCTGAACGGCCCGGCCATCCGCCAGCTGCCGCCGCGCACGGAGTTCGTGCGTATCGACGGCGGCGGCACGCCCAACGCAGCCATCACCGCGACCGGTGCGGACACGGTCGGCGCCGAGCAGATCGTGCGCCGTGACACCGCGGACGGCCGTGGCTCCTGGAGCGTGAGCCTCCCCGTGAGCAAGGGCGAGAACCACTTCACCATCATGGCCACGGATCCCGAGACCGCCCGTGAGTCGGCACCATTGAAGGTCATCGTCGAGCGTGCCGGTCGACGACGACGGCATCCCCACCGGCGATATCGCGCCCGGCCCTGCCCGAGGGCGTCGAGGACACCAACATCACCGGTATCCCATCTGCCGAGCTGACGGTCATCCAGCCCACGGCGGGCTTGCGGGCGGCTGATGGCAAGGTTCAAGTTCGTGGGTACCACCGACGCCCCCAACGTGACCGTGAGCTTCCAGTGGCGGGGCAACACCGACAAGGAGAAGCAGCCGCCCCGTGAGGCGGTGCTGCCGGTCGACGACGACGGGGTCTTCAGCGGCTCGTTCCAGCTGCCCAAGGGCCGCTGGTATGCCTCGGTCTCGGCCTCGATCGACGGCGGCTACCCGGCCATCGAGCAGGTGCCCGTGAAGTCGCTCAATGACAAGATGGTGCTCAGGGTCGAGGCCATCGATGGCAAGACGCGCGTGAGGCTGACCGAGCCCGACGGTGACGTCATCGTTGAGACCGTGATCCTGCTCAAGCCGGCCAGAAGAGGACCTGGCAGGTCGACCCCGATGTCATCCTGCGGGTCGGCAACGCCAAGGCCGCCAACGTCACCGTGGACGGGCGGGCGTACGGCCCCATGGGTAGCAAGGCAGTGGCGGAAGAATGGCGCATCAAGCAGGGCGAGAAGCCAAAGACCAACTCCTGAGCAGCCGAAGATCGTGTGGACCTGCCGGCACTGGTCGTTCGCCTGCAGGAGCTGGCCGTCTCGCGTGGTCTCAGCGTCGGCACGGCCGAGTCGTGCACCGGTGGTCTGATCGGCCATTGCATCACCTCCGTAGCCGGCTCCAGCGACTACTACGTGGGCGGCATCATCAGCTATGCCGACACCGTCAAGACCGGGAGCCTGGGCGTTGCCGCCGCGGCCATCGAGCGTCACGGTGCGGTCTCCGCGCAGGTCGCGGTGGCCATGGCCGATGGCGTGCGCGAACGGCTCGGTTGTGACTATGCGCTGGCCGTCACGGGCGTGGCGGGTCCGAGCGGTGGCAGCGAAGCCAAGCCGGTCGGGCTGACCTATGTGGCCACGGCTGGCCCCGAGGGCGATGAGGTGCGGCGCCATGTCTGGGATGGTGACCGGGTCGAGAACAAGGAGCGCAGCGCAGCTGCGGCGCTCGAGCTGCTCATCGAGGTGATCGGACGCGCCGAGGCAGGATCGCTGTGATGCGCGGTGCCTCGGAGATCGGCCGGGGCCTGGCGCCGGCGCGATCGGCGCGCCCCATCCACCCCGGCGAGCGCATCCATATCATCGGTATCGCGGGCGCCGGTGCCTCTGCCGCAGCGCTGCTGGCCCATGAGGCTGGTGGTGCGCCCGACGGCTGCGACCCGGGTGCGCCGTCGCCCTACACCACGGCGCTCGATGAACGGGCCATCCCCGTCGCCACGGAGCATGATGCTGCGCACGTCAGGAGCGCGCACGCGGTAGCGCGCCTGGCCGTGACCAAGGCCCTGACCTCGGTCCAGCCCGACCATCCCGAGCTGCTGGCAGCACGCGAGGCTGGGATCCCCATCGAGGCTTGGCAGCAGACCGTGGCCGATGCCGTGGCCAGCCAGGGTGGGCAGCTCGTGGCCATGGCCGGCACACACGGCAAGTCGACATCGGCGGGCTGGCTCGTGCATATGCTCGTGGGGGCTGGTCGCGACCCCGGTGCGTTCGTGGGCGCGCTCTTGCCCCCGGCGCTGACCGGCGGCGCGCCGGCGACGGCTCGCTGGGGGAGGGGGGCGGCCTTCGTCGTCGAGGCCGACGAGTACGCCGGCAACTTCGACCCCTATCGGCCGGCGCTCGCCGTGGTGCTCAACGCCGAGTGGGACCACCCCGACGTCTTCGCTGACCGCGACGCCGTGGTGGACGTCTTCGAGGCGTGGCTGCGGGCGCCGGGCGTGGAGGAGCGTCGGGCTGTGATCAACACCGGTGATGCCGGAGGTGCCGACCTGGCCGGACGGCTCCCCGACTGGGGGGCTCGCGTCGTGACCGTGGCCGCGGGAGATGCCAGCACGCAGGCGAACGTTCGCTATCAGCTCGACGGCACGAGGCTCGACCTCGAGGGCCTGCCCCTCGCGGGTGGGGGCGCGTCTGTCACGGCACCACTCCGCCTGGCGGGTACACACAACGCGGCCAACGCGGCTTGTGTGGCGAGTGCGGCTGCCCTGCTCGGGCTGAGCCCCGCGGAGATCGCGTCGGGGCTGACGTCGTTCGCGGGCGTCGGACGCCGCCTCGAGGTCAAGGGCGAGCGTGGCGGTGTGCTCATCATCGACGACTACGGGCACCACCCCACCGCCATCCGCGCCACCGTAGCAGCCGTGCGCTCGCGCTATCCGGGCCGGCCCGTGTGGGTAGCCCACGAACCGCTCACCTATCACCGTGCCGCGGCCATGCTCGACGAGCTCGCTGCGGCGCTGGCCACGGCCGACCACGTGGTCATCGCCGACATCTGGGCCGGCCGCGATCCCGACACCACCATCACCAGCGCGACCGAGCTGGCTACGGCCGTCTCCGTCGCGAGTGGCCGCACGGTCGAGGCGACCGGTAGCCCTGAAGCCACCGCCGACCGTCTCGCCGAACGTGTGCGACCCGGCGACATCGTGCTGGCCATGGGTGGCGGCCGTTCGTACGTCATCGCCGAGCGCCTCGTCGCGATGCTGGACGCTCGTGGTGCCGAGTAGAATGCCGGTGTGTCTGACAACCTGACGCCCGGTGATGGGCAAGACCTATTCGCTCACGTCAAGCGCGCCTGGGAGCAGCGGGACCCTGACGCCATGATGGAGCTCTTCAGCGATGACGCCGAGTACCGCGCCGACCCGTTCATGCAACCGTTGATGGGGAGCAATGCCATCCGTGAGCACTGGAACACCAGCGTCGCCGAGCAGGCCCATGTCGAATTCGACGCGGAGCGCGTGTGGGTGTCCGGTCGGACCGTGCTGGGCAGCTGGCACGTTGCCCTCACGCAGCGCGCCACAGCCGAGCGAATCCGTATCCGTGGCTTCAGCACCATGGAGCTCGATGAGGCCGGCCTCATCGCCCAAATGCGCGATTGGTCCGTGAAGCGGGTCGTTGGCATCGACAGCGGCCAGAAGCCCACCGGCTCGGTCGACCAGGCAGGGGAGTAGCACCGTGGCAAGCACCGTCTCATTCGACGTCGTCAGCGAGTTCGACCGCCAGGAGTTGGTCAACGCGCTCGACCAGGTCCGGCGCGAGGTCGCTACCCGCTATGACTTCAAGGGCTCCAAGGTCCAGGTCGACCTCGGCGACAAGGATGTCACGGTGGTCACCGACTCGGAGATGCGCTCCGCGGCCGTGGTGGATCTCATCGGCTCGAAGGCCGTGCGCCGGGGTCTCTCACTCAA
This sequence comes from uncultured Chloroflexia bacterium, assembly GCA_963705425.1. Taxonomy (GTDB): domain Bacteria; phylum Chloroflexota; class Limnocylindria; order Limnocylindrales; family CSP1-4; genus JAFMJV01. The sequence continues at coordinate 55,654 of CAVPJO010000003.1, forward strand.
GGTCTTCGACTGGGGCGAAGTCGAGTCGGCGGGCGGCATGACCTACAAACAGGTGGCGAACCTGCAGCAGGGCCTGCCCGAGGACATCGCCAAGAAGATCACGAAGCTGCTGCGTGACGAGTTCCCCAAGGTCAAGAGCCAGATCCAGGGTGGCGCGGTCCGTGTCACCGGCAAGTCGAAGGATGAGCTCCAACGAGTCATCGCTCGACTCAAGGAGGAAGGGGAGCACTATCCCGTTGCCCTACAGTTCAAGAACTACCGATAGGACCCCATGATCGATACACAAAGCCGATTCGTTCGCCTCGTCCTTGCCCTCGTCGCGATCCTCATCGTGGCGTCGCTCATCTTCACCTTGGTGCAATAGCTTGACCGAGCCCCAAGACGACCAGACCACCGAGCAGTCGGCCCAGGGGCCGGCGCCCGTCGAAGAGGGGACGGCTTCCGACGCTGTTCCTGCGAGGGGCGATCCCGGGCCTGACGTGGTCCCCAGCGGACCCGCCGGGGCCGTGTCGCTCGAACCGCCGTCCGGTGACCCCGAGAGGGCCTCCGTCGCTCCTGCGGCCATCGAGCCCGGATCCCCGTCCGCCCAGCCCGGATCCCCGTCCGTGACCCTCCCGTCTGCCGAGCCAGCTGACGCCCAGCCCGAGCTTCCAGATCGGGGTGTGAGCGAGGAGGCACCGGCAGTCGGCACGGCGAACGAGGACTACGCCGCCGAGGCATCAGACGAGCCGCCTCCCCGCGAGCGCGAGACCCTGCCACCGCCACCGCCGGCCACCGTGCGGCGCACCGTGTCGCAGGAGATCGCTCGCCAGTTGCGGGCCTCCGGGGCACACTTCTGTTTCACGGTCCCGGCGGAGCCGATCCTTCCGCTGCTCGATGATCTTGCCGCTGCTGGCATCCGCATCGTGACCACGCGCCACGAGGGCGCCGCGGCCTTCATGGCCGAAGCGCTCGCACAGTCCACAGGACACCCTCAGATCGTGGCCGCCTCTCGTGCCGTCGGCGCCGCCAACGCCGCAGTCGGCATCCATACCGCACAGCAGGACTCGGCGTCGCTGGTGGCTCTGCTCGGCCAGGTGGCTACGACCGTCCGCGGTCGCGAGGCCTTCCAGGAGGCCGACCTCGTGGCCAGCGTAGGCTCGATGGCGACGTGGGCGGCACAGATCGACACGCCCGGCCAGACGGCCGCCGTCCTCGACAAGGCCTGGAAGCGGCTCAACACCGACCGCCCCGGCCCGGTCGTGATCTCGGTGCCCGTCGACGTGCAGAGTGAGGAGATCGAGCTGCTCGATGAGCCGGCGCCCAAGCCGCCCGGAGCGCGAGGCCCCGCGGCTGATCGCGCCGTCGTCAGTCGGGCCATGAAGATGCTGGCAGCCTCGGAGCGAGGTGTCATCGTGGCTGGCGCCGGAGTCTTGCGCGCGCGGGCCACGAAGCGGCTGGTGGCGCTGTCGGAGGCACTGGCGGTCCCGGTCGTCGCGGCATGGCGCCGACCTGACGTGTTCCCCAACGATCACGCCAACTACCTGGGCATGGCTGGGACCTGGGCCGCAGCAACGGTCCGGCAGCGCCTGGCAGATGCCGATGTCATCCTCTTCGTGGGCAGCCGTCTGTCGGAGATGACCACCTATGGCTACCAGATCCCGTCTGCGCAGACACGCTGGATCCACGTCGACATCCACCCTCGAGTCGCGCGTGCGGGGCTGCCGGCCCCTACGCTCTCGATCACCGCTGACGCTTCCCGATTCCTGGATTCGTCATGGTCCGACTTGCGGGCGGCTGCGCTTGACAATGAGATGCGCAGCCGTCGAGAGGCACGCAACGCCGCCGACCGCGAGGCCTATCGCGCAGCCATCCGGGCCGGGCAGGGGACGTGGGCTGGCCCGGGTGTGCATCCTGGCCGCATCATCGCTGCCCTGCGCGCGGCGCTGCCGGACAACGCCACCATCACGACAGACGCTGGCAACCTTGCAGCCTTCGTGGCCCGTGGCTTCACGTTCCGCCGTGCAGGGACATTCCTGGGTGCCACATCGGGCACGATGGGCTTCGGGTTGCCGGCGGCCATCGCGGCCTCGCTGCTGGATTCCGATCGCATCGCCGTGGCGCTCTGTGGCGACGGCGGCTTCGCGATGACCATGAACGAACTCGAGACCGCGGTCCGCGAGGGGGCCCACCCCATCGCCATCGTCTTCGACAACCAGCGCTATGGCAGCATCGCCCATCGCCAGTTGCACGACGAGCGGCCCACCGGCTCCACGGACCTGGGACCCATCGACTTCGCGGCAGTGGCGCGCGCCCACGGGGCGCTCGGCTTCTCCGTGCACACGGAGGCCGAGTTTGCGCCATCACTGCGCGAAGCCATCACGTCGCGGCAGCCGTCGGTGATCCATGTCACCGTCGATCGTGCCTGGCTGTCGGTGGACGAGAACCCGCTCAGCAGCCCGTCGTAGCCCCTGGTCCACGCTCGACCGGAACTGGTCGAACGGCGTGTCTTTGCGCAGAGACAACGCGTGGTGCGCCCGCGCACCACGCCGTGCGCCCGGCCATCAGCACCCGCTGGTGTGTCAGGAGATGGGGGAGTGGATGGCTCGGCGCATCGCAAGGGCTGCGAAGCGGGCCCCGGATTCAGCGTCCTGGCCGCTGCTGATGGTCTCGAAGCCAAGGTCGCGATAGAAGTCGATGGCTGACGTGTTGGCCGCCAGGACCCACAGGATCGTCTCGGTCGCAGTCCAGCGCAGGGCCCAGGTCTCGAGCGCCTCGATGAGCATGCCGCCTACGCCGAGTCGCCGGACGGACGGGTCGACCCACATGCTGAAGACCAGCAGCGTCGAAGGGTATCGCCTGCGGCCCTGGGCGAGCCCCACCGGACCGTCGGTGGTCTCAGCGATCAACCACGTGCGGCTGTGGCCCTGGGCTGACCGCCCCGCGCTGCGCTCCCACTCGGCCTCAGGGCGAGCCCGAGCCTCTTCGAGCGGTTGACCGAATGCGTTCGGTGCGTCACCGATGCTACGCAGGCGCAGGTCGCGCAGGATGAGCCCGTCGGTCGGCTGGATGCGCCGGATGCGGATGTCCGTCGTGGGTCCCACGCCTCAACGGTAGCAGCGCTCCGGTCGCCGCTTGGGTCTACGGCGCTGGTGGGGCCGAGAGGGCGGGGTGCCGATGTCGTCGTCTTCCGCCACCAGGCTCGTGCCGATGGGCGTCTTGATGCTTCGCCCTCGGAGCCTCCGAAACCTCGCGGACCGACGACCAGTCCGCTGATGAGGCCCCGGAGCCCATCGGTCATGGGGCTGCGTTCGACTATCGTTCCGGCAAGCGTGAGCCATCCGACCCGTGAAAGCCGACGCCAAGCATCCAGGGTGTCTCTACGCGTGACATGAACCGTCCTTCTGCCCAGGGTGTCTGTATGCAAAGACACGGGTCGCCCTCGCGAAGCACATCTCCCAGCTACTCGATCGGGGCGCCGGCTCGCGCCAAATCCGCCAGGCCGCCCGCGTCGGCGATGTCCTTGATGCCGGCCTCGGCCATCTGTTCCGCGGCGACCGCGCTGCGATTGCCCGATTGGCAGTAGAGAAGATACGAATCATCGACGTCGAGCTCAGCAATCCGGCTCCCGAAAGCCGCGCTATCGACATCGATGTTGACCGCTCCCACGACGTGTGACTCGTCGTACTCGGCAGGCGTTCGCACGTCGATGACGATCCGCTCACCCTCGTCGATCATGGCGGCGGCTTCCTGCGGCTTGACCGTGTACGCGCCAGGTGACCCGTCGGACGCTGCTGAGTCGCAGGCGGCGATAGCGAGGACGGCCACCAAAGCGAGGACGGCCAGGGCGAGGAAACGACGAGACATGTGGACCCCCAGAGCGTGTAGTCGGCGTTGACGGGGTCCATCATTCCAGTAGTTGCGCAATGACGCAAGTGGCCTGCGGTGACCACTGCCGATGCGCGCCACCATCGCCCCGTGGTCGGGCGACTGACGTGAGATGAAGAGACCAGGCCGGTCTCGAGGGCCGGCCTGGTCGACTCGTCGTTGTCCTGTCCTGATCGGACGGATCAGCTATGGAGTCATGGGGGTCACCGGGCGCTTGATGGTCACGAACCTGGTGTTGCTGGTGTGTGTGCCGACCAGGATGTGCTCGTAGCGGACGAGAGGCTTGAGCGTGTACAGGCCCGAGGATGCGACCGGGGCCGCTAGGTCGGGCCGTGTCGCAACGACCAGGAGATTTCGATCCGACGATCGAATGCGCCTGCTTGACGCCCTGTCCCTTGACGAACTGCGGGTCGGCAGAGGGAGTCCACGGAGTAAGGCTAGGATTGATCGCATACTTGAATGAGGCCGGCCCGATGTCGCTGGCATGACGAGTCACGATCCATCCGCCACCCGTCGTCTCGGTCATGTCGATGGGCTTCTTGTTGTCGAAGACCATGATCTTCGGGTTGAACTTCGTCACGACGATGGTGAGGTCGCTGCCGTTGGGGAACTTCACCAACCGGCTCGCCACCTTGACGCCGCCACACTTACGGTAGTTCTTCTTGAAGACGGTGATCCTCTTCTGGCCGGTGCCGAACGTCCTTGCGAAGGCGCTGCCGTAGATCGCCCCGGACTTGACCTCCTTGTTGTTGACGCAGACATCGACTTGACCCGGACGGCCCTGCACGACCGTCATCTTGCCGCTGCCGGCAGCAGCCACGGGCGCGCCAAGCGCGGAGATGGCCAATGCCGCCGCTGCGCAGGCGATGATGAGATTCCTGGTTCGATGCAACCTTGACTCCCTTCCTGTAGATTCGGAACTGGGTAGCTCCCAGATCGTCACCGGAGCATAGTGTCGCATGGCCCGTTGTGACAAGGCCACATGCACGTTGGAAGCAGCCCAATCGAGCCCTAGGTGCCTGAGGCCCCCGGGTGTGTTGCCATTCGTCCGCTCGAACCTCGCAGGTGCGCTGGACCATCGTGGCGCCTTAACGCTCGCTTGTTGGCCCTGTATCCCGCGCTGGCGCTGGGTGTGAAGTCTCTCCAGAGTGCCCTCGCATGTCCCGAGGTTCCGCGCCCGTTTCGCAGATTGTGCGGTCGATGTCCTGCATTGTGTCGGCACTACTAGGACGACCACACGTGTTGCCTCGGCGTCGTTTCGGCCGCTACGCCGCGCGGCCAGCGAGGACCTCCATCTCGGACACGACCCGGTCCAGTTCATCGATGAGGGCAGGCACGTGAGCAGGATTGGCCCGGTAGAACGTCACCAAGCTCCGGTAGTACCAGAGCGTCTTCTCCCTGGGCGCGTTGAACCGGCACCACAACTGGTCACCGACGACGTAGAGATCGCTGACGATGGCACGGGCGTTGTGGAGCTTGTCCGACGCTGACACGAGAAGGACCGAGTGGTCATCCTCGGAGATACGCTTGATGTAGGCCATCTTGCGTTCGATCCAGGGTGGCTTCGGGCGGCTCTGCGAGTCACTGCAGCCCTCGACGATCTTCAGGATCTCGTCACCGAAGCTCGCGACGGATTCCTTGGCGTCGTCGATCGGGTCACCATCCTCGATGGCATCGTGGAGGAGGGCCGCGATCGCCTCACCCTCCGTGGCGCCGTGGTCGAGCGCGATGGCGCAGGTGCCGAGCAGATGGCTCAGATACGGGATCCGCGTGTCCTTGCGTACTTGTGTGCCGTGGATCTGCAAGGCAACCGCGATCGCTCGCACGAACTCTGCGCTGGATGGCCACGCCACTGGTGGCACTGGTACGTCGTGCTCGTCGACTCCGTGCGTCATCTGCTTCTCCTCGCTTCGCTCGAAATCCATGAAAGACCAACTGTCACTCGGGGCATCGTCGACCATGTTGGAGGGCCTGCTACTCCTACTCGGGGAACGCGAGTGCGTCGCGAAGGAGCCGAAGGGCGGTCTCGAGGTCGGATGCCTCCCTGGCCTTGAACGGGTGACGTAGAGGCTAACGCGCGTTCGGCTACAGCGCGCCCCTGTCGACGACAGGGGCAGAACCGTCCACGGCGACCGACCAGCACAGCCTCAACGCTGTGAGCCGACTCGGTCCAGTGCACTCGGCAACTGGAGGCGAACGTTGCTCGCCTCAGCCACCGTGGACTCCATGTAGGCGTTGGTCCTGGTCAGGTCGCGATCGGCAGTCGCGCGGGAGGTGAAGTCGACCTGAGCCGTGAACCGATGAGCGAAGTCGAGCACCGCGACGAGCGCGTCGAAGCTGCTGTTGTTCGTGGCGTTCTTCAGCGCACCGAGGTACTCGCCGCGGAACACCGTGGGGATGATGATCGGTATCTGCTGGGCCACGACCAGCTCCGCGTTCATCATCACGCGCGCGACCCGGCCATTGCCGTCGAGGAACGGGTGGACTTCGGAGACGAGGAACATCATGTAGGCGGCGCGCGCGAACGCGTCCGCCAGTCCGCTCGCGAGCTCGTACCCGGCCCGCAGGGTGCCGTCGACCAGTTCAGGGGCGACGAACACGGTTGCGCCGGCCCGATTGGCGATCGTCTTGAAGCGACCCGGCGACTTGTCAGGCCGCTGATCCATGATGGTGCGGTGCCGTGCGACCAAGAGGTCAAGCAACTCGTCGGCCGATCGCGGGACCCTGCGCATCTCATCGGGATCGGAGACGAGACGGTAGGTGCCCAGGACATCATGGGCATCCTCGGGCCGGTCCGCGGGCACTTCGTCGTCGAACACGATTCGCGCCGCCTCATCGACCGTGAACTCAGTGCCTTCGATGTAGTTCGAGAAGTACGCCTCGTAGAACGGGAGGAAGCGCCGTCGTTCGCGCAGACCCTCGGTGTCGGCGAGCGGTGCTGGTGAGCGTTCCCCGAGTCGGGCCGCGCAGGCTTCGAGGAGTTCGGCTCTCTGTGGGTCATAGGCTTCGCCTCGCGCTCTTGCCTGTAGCGCCTCCGACATCTCGGGTGCGGCAGGCCCGCTCGACAGTGCTGCGCTGATGATGGCCGAGAGCCGCTCGTACGCGCGCGGACGCTCCATGGACTCCGACAAGCTGCGCGCTTCGTCGCGGATCTCGTTGAGGCGCTCCTCGCCGTGCTGGGTGACGGTATCGACTACCCACCGCTCGACCTCCGAGGTGGTGAGCCGACGCGAGTCTTCTCGCGAGAGGTTGTCGAGCATCCCGCGGGCTGGTGACGAGAGGTAGGACTCGTCGAGCTCGATGTCACCTGGCAGCGGGCCCGGTCCCCGACGGGGAAGAATGGATAGGCCAGGGAGCACGTACGGGGAGCGACGGGGGTGGTCGACATAGAGTCGTCCACTCGAGTCCGGACATCCACTTAGCGCCGAGGCGTCGACGATGACCGCTCCTGGCAACGCGTGGCCAAGGACGGCCATCCAGTTCCGGCGAGCGACGACATCAATTGCGTCCGCCGAAGGGGTATAGACGCCGTGGCCGATCCGGCGCAGCCGTCCGTCGCTCGTCGCAGCAGTCAGCGTTGCATTGCGCCAGTCTGAGGCGAAGACGATGTCGGGCCATCCGTCGATCGTGCGAGGCACCGGGCTCTCCTGTGAGTAAGGTTATACGGAATATCATACGGTTCAGTTAATCATAGCGCAAGAACAACCGTGAGACCTTACGGTATAGGTCATACGAAGCGCTTCGTACCGTAAGGCAATGCGCAGTACCTGCGGGAGAGTTTCGCGATCCAGCCATGGCGGGACCTCTGTCGCTGCCGGGGTGTGCCGTTGCGAGGGCGAGTGCCATGAGCGTGAGCACAGTCACCACGGGCATTGTGATGATCATCAGCACGAGGCGCAGGAAGTCTGTGGGCACGGTGATGAGCAGCACGCCGAGGATGATGAGGAGCAGGACGAGCAGGAAGAACACGAGCGTAAGGACGACCAGGCCCATGCTGAGGGAGCCGGCCGACACCACGAGCAGGAGGAGGGTCTTGGCAAACGAGTCAGGCAGTACGGGCTTGGCGTTGCTGGCCTGGGTGACTTCTATGGCACTTCTTCACGAGACTTCACAGCTGGGGCGCAGGGCTCCGACGCGATAATGTTACATAACTTACATTATCGGTACTGATGTCCACACGAGGAGGGGGTCGGTACGCGCCTGATGCCGTCCTCTGGTTGCTCTAGTGTCCTTGGGATGCACGGAGAACGAACGCTCGTCGTGGCGGGCGCATTCGGAATCGATACGAACGTCTACAGCTTCGGTGAGCGGGCGGGCGCCGAGACGACCTTCGCGCAGACTACCGACGGCCTGGGTCAAGCCGGCTGCTACAGCACGTTGGCGGCGGCTGCGCTTGGAGTCCGGACGCGTGCCATCGCAGCGTTGGGCGACGGTCGCCTCGGCGCGTGGGTGCGGAGCGGGCTTGGCCCTACGCTGCCGCGTCTGGCTGGAACACGAGGATCTCGACGGCGCCGGTGTTGCCGCCGGTCGAGACGTCCACGTCGAAGCGCAGTACCTGCGCGACCACGTCCACGGGCGAGGGCTCGTCCACCGGGAACGGTCCGTAGGTCTGGCCATCGGCGGTGAGCGAGAACGATTCGGTGATGGCCGAGCCATCGCTCATCGAGCGCGTGCGGAAGACGACCTCGCTGATGGGCTGTGGCGAGCCCAGGTCGATCTCGACCCAGGCGTCGTTGCCATCGCCACGTGACGACCATTCGGTCGTGGCATCGCCGTCGAAGGCATTGGATGCAGCGAAGGCTTCCGACCACTCGGAGCTGACGCCCGTGACTGCAGCGTCCAGCGCCAGGTTCAGGGGGCCACCGACCGGTTCCGACGGCGTCCGGAAGGTCATGACCTCGCTGACGTAGAGCGAACCGTCGGGCGCCGTGCCCTGCAGGCGGTAGTGATACTCGGTGTCCGGGCTGAGGCCCGCCAGGACCGGCTGGTGGTCCGCATGCGCGCCACCATCCATGTCGTTGTCGACGGCGATGAGGCCGAATGAGGTGTCCTCGCCGTAGATGACCGAGCAGGCCACATCGACGCTGGTATCGACCTGCAAGACGGCGGAACGACCGCCCGGGTCGGGCGTGATGACCACCGGCGAAGCCTGGATCTCCAGTGAACGGCTCCAGTGACTGGGCGCCCGCCTGGGCGACGACGCCAAGCACCAGCATGGATGCGACCGTGATGACCCCCGAAGCGCGGCACGATGCTCTCCACATGGGGAGAGCGTACACGGTCGCGGGTGTGAGCCGGCTCACCGAGGCCGGCTCAAGTGGCTGTCCCCTACCCCATGTCGGCAGGTCAGCTGCGGCGGGCGAGGTGGAAGAGCGTGCGCAGGCTGCCCTCGATCGGTGTCTCTGTGACGGTCTCGAAGTACGGAGCGAACGCAGCCTGGAAGCCGTCGATGGTGTAGTCCGGGAAGACATCGCGCCGCGAGGCCAGCAGGCGCTGCACCATGGCGTCTTCCTTGGGTACGAACTCGACGACGGCCTGTGGCGCGAGCCCGGCGAACAGCTGCGCGATCATGGGCAGCGGCACGTTCGAGCCGATGGCGATGTGATGTACCAGCGCCAGCGCCAGGATGACGTCGGCCTCGACGCGCTCGAGCAGGCCGGCACGCTCCGCGCTCGCCCAGCCCATGCGCCGGGCTGGGGTCGGTGATGTCTGCCAGCAGCGGCATGATGTCGCCTCGCCCTTCGGCCTTCATGGCCCGGTAGCCGCGCTCGACCGCAGCCGGGTCGATGTCCAGGGCTACCACGCGGTAGCCGGCACCCGCGGCGATGCGGCTGTAGCGCCCGGTGTTCGCGCCGAGGTCCCAGGCTCGATCGCCGCCGATGGCCTCCAACGCCTCCCCTACCGCTCGCGCTTTGGCAGCGGTGGCCTCGTCGTCGTAGCTGGTGTTGTCGGCGTAGTCGGCCCAGGCCGTGCCCTCGGGCTCCCAGGAGAGGCCGGAGATGGTGTCCCGCAGGCTCTCGATGAGCGTCGCCAGCCGTTTGGCCGACATCGACACTCGCCTGCCCTCAACAGGCGCGGCATTGTCGGCCGCGTGCTGGCGCTGCGCTCGAGCATGCAGGTGGATGTGTGGGCCGAGACCGAAGGACAAGCGCGTGCGGCCCGGCAGCAGGCGAGCCGCGAGGTCGAGCGGGATGCCCTCGAGATGGTCACGCAGCATGCGACCCAGCCGGATGTCGACCCGGGCCATCAGCGCCAGCGGTGCGAGGAAGTGCTCGCAGAACTGCCGGTAGGCGATCCAGGGGCGATCGGGCTCGGCGCGCTCGAACGAGAGCGAGTCGATGAGCACTGGCCGGCCGCGCAGGAACTGCACGTTGTAGGCCGAGGCGTCTCGCAGCGTCATCCCGGAGCTTCCGCGAGCGCCTGTGCCTGGAGGGTCAGCAGTGCGGCGTCCTGCAGCTGGCTGAACGACCACTCGTACGGGTAGGAGATGAGCTCGAGCGGCTCGGGTCGGATGACGCGGTAGGCGGGTGGGTCCGCGGCGAGAGCGACGTCAGTATCCTCGTGACGGATGACGATGCCCGCATCGGCCATGCGTTCGTAGAGGCCGGACTCCAGGTACTGGTCCCAGTCTTTCGCGAACGAGGCATCGATCTGGCGATAGACCACGCCATCACGACGGAAGACGAAGCCGGCAGGATCGCGGTATGACCCCGGGTCGCGGGTGGCCGCCGAGGCGCCGGCAGGAGTGTCCAGGGGGCTCGGCTCAGGCGCCCTTGGCGCTGTCATCCTGTCCGGCCGTCTCCGCGGTGGGCTCATCCTGCCTGCGCCAGCGACGCACGACTCGCCGGATCTGATTTCGGAAGAGCACGGGGATCGCGACGAGGCCGGCGACGAGCGCCTGGATGACCAGGCTCCCTGAGCCCGGGTCGATGTACGCGAGGATGAACTCCATGATCGCCTCTCCTGGAGGTGGTGTCTGGGCACGACGCTCGGATCCCCCAGCGAGCGCCACGCGGTCCATACGATAGTACCCGAGGTCGGCACACCCCCTCGAGTGCCGGGACCGATACGGAGCTAGCGAGCCATCCCGCGGCGGATCTGCGTCTCGTAGCCGGGGAAGTAGCGTTCGATGACGGGCAGCTCGAACTGGCGCAGGATGGACTCCCGCGGCTCACGCGCGAGCAGGAACGCGAAGGAGGCAGCGACCAGCTCTTCGGGGTCGTAGTGACCGGGGGCCAGTCGGGCGAGGTCGGCCTGGCTGACGAGCACGGTGTGGCGCGTCGCTGCCGGATCGGTGCCGACCATGACCTCACAGGCGAAACCCTCGGGCGTGAGGCGGCAGGTGACCTCGAATGGCTGGCTCACGAGAGCGCTCCTTCCCGCGTGACCGACCAGCGCGCGGCGGCGGCGCGGAGCTCACCCGCGAGCGAAGGCACGACGCGGCCGGTGATGTGCACATCCGTGCCGCGATAGTCGACCTCGACCGTACCTCGCTCGCGCACGCGTGCCAGGAGCTCACCCTCGGCGTAGGGCAGGGTGACGTCGATGTCCTCCCACAGGCCCGAGATGGCGCTCGAGAGCGAGAGGCGTAGCGTGTCCAGCCCGTAGCCGGTGAGCGCCGAGACGGGTACGACATCGCCGAGCAGGGGCGCGGGGTGGTCGGCATCGGGGTGGGCCGCGTCGTAGAGGTCGGCCTTGTTGAGGGCGACCACTCGCGGCTTGTCGCCGGCACCGAGCTCGTCCAGCACGGCCTGGACGGTGTCGCGGTGCTCGCGAGCGTGGGCATCGTTGCCGTCTACGACCTCGAGCAGCAGGTCGGCGCGGTTGACCTCCTCGAGCGTGGCCCGGAAGGCATCGACGAGCTGGTGCGGCAGCTTGTGGATGAAGCCCACCGTGTCGGTCAGGACCGCCGATTGGCCATCGCCGAGCTTGACCTGCCGGCTGGTGGGGTCGAGCGTGGCGAAGAGCTGGTCCTCCGCCCGCGCGGCCTCCCTGCCGCTGAGCGCGTTGAGCAGCGATGACTTGCCGGCATTGGTGTAACCGACGATGGCCACGCTGGGCACGAGGCGTCGGTCGCGAGAACGGCCGGCGGTCTCGCGCTGCTGCCGAACGTGGTCGACGCGCTCCCTCAACTTCT
>CAVPJO010000004.1:0-142183 GCA_963705425.1 uncultured Chloroflexia bacterium
ATGCGTTCGCCGACGTCGTGGGTGACGCCCTGCGTCTTGGTGGCGCTCATGTGGCAGGTGGCGCAGGTGGGGGCGGCGCTGTAGTCCTCGCCGACGATCCACTTGGCGAGTCCAGGTTCATCTTGTCCACATTGGCGTGGTAGGCGATGCCGTGCTTGGATTCGTTGTAGATCTCGATCTGCGGATGATCGGGGCCCATGTGACATTTGCCGCAGGTGTCGGGCGTGCGCGCCTGGGCCGCGGAAGGCGATGGCGCGAGTGGCAGGCGTGCAGGAACCCTCGCTGCCGTCGGGGTTGATGCGGCCGATGCCGGTGTTGGGCCAGGTGGCGGGGTCGGGCGGCCGTTGCCGTCGGTGACGTCTTCACTTCGGAGCCGTGGCATTGCCAGCAGCCGTTGACCGCCGCTGGTCCACCGATGACCTCGCCGAGCAGGTTGTCCAGCGAGCCGAGAATCTGCCCAGCCTTGGCATGGTGTGAGCCGTCCATCTGCTCGAACTCGGTCTGGTGGCACTTTGAGCAGTCCTTGGGCGTGACGACGATGGAGATGAACTGCTCCTCACCATGACGGAATGCGTCGATGTCCGTCTCCTCGGCCTGATGGCAGTCCAGCCAGTTGACGCCGTTCTGGCCGTGCTGGCTGTGGTTCCACTCCAGGTACAGACCGGGGTTTTCGGTCATGTGACATTCCACGCATTCCTGCCCTTCCGGCGCGCCCCAGTCGACGCCGGGTTGTCCGGCCGGGCGAACCGCACCGGCATCGGCGGCAAATAACAGCATGACGGCGGCCAACGGCACAGACAGTGACGTAATGCCCGCGATAGCCAGGGTCGGGCCTCGGCTCGGGTTCGACATCGTGCAAATCCTCCTGGTGGTCGTTCATCGATGCCCCGGCACAGTTGGCGGTGTTAGCCGCGGCCGGGACGACGGTTCTGCCGGTAGAGACTGCGGTTGTCGGTGGTGTGCAGGCCGATCGTAGGTTTGAGGCTTGCTCGAGGGCATCTCGACGCGGCTCGCTCAATCTGTGCCCGTCGCCTCTCAGCAACCTTGATCGGGCTCAAGTTCGTGCAGCAATCGAGATTCGGTTGACGTGCGTCAACCCGGAAGCACGAGTGGTTATGCGGCAGGCCAAGAGCAAACGCTCACTGAATCGTCGTCGGAACACGGCGGATACCGGACCGGTGCCGGCGTTCGAAGACGGGTCTATTGATGTGGATCAACTGGCCGGTTGGCCGCTTGACCGAGGTCAAGGCCCCCTGTGTAGCCCGGCAACCACACTGCGCCCCGGCACCGAAAGGGCAGTGTCCGAAGGACTCCAGCGCTAGCCGAATCCCTTTCATTCCGACTCAGTTTTCATTTCCCAACGGCGATCGAGGCCAGCATGCACTGCAATCAATATAAACACAGACCTTCGCGAAAACGCCTGCGTCAACACCACAGGCGTCTGCGGTAAGGACGCGGATGTGCAGTCGCTGCAGGAGATTCTGCTCTACGGCCTGAAGGGCATGGCCGCCTACGCCGCATCACGCCCGCCGGCTGGGCATGGTCGACGAAGAGGTCGACGCCTTCGTCGAAGAGGCACTGTTCGCCACCGTGACCAACGTCAACTTCGACATCGACAGACGCTCTTGAGCTGGTGCTTGGAGTGCGGCCGCAAGAACCTCCGGGTGATGCAATGCTCGATGAGGGGCACGTCGAGCACTTCGGTAAGCCCGCGCGCGACGCGGTGATCGAAGGCACCAAGGCCGGCCCCGGCATTCTGGTCACCGGTCACGACCTGCTGGACCTGTGGCAACTGCTGCAACAGATCGCGGGCACCGACATCAATGTCTACACCCATGGCGAGATGTTGCCTGCGCATATGTACGCCAAGTTCCAGGCGCATCCGAACCTGGCCGGCCACTATGGCGGGGCCTGGCAGGAGCAGAAGAAGGAATTCGCCGCCTTTCCCGGTCCGGTGGTCGCCACCACCAACTGCGTGCTGATTCCGCCGGAGGAGCTACAATGAGCCGGCTGTTCACCACGCGTGCGGCTGCGGTGCCGGGCGGCAGTGCGTGCTCGACGGGCGACGACTTTTCGCCCGGTGATCGCCGTGCGCCGAGCGTGCGAGCCCTTGGCCGAGCAGGCCGCCGGGCGAGTCCACCATCGGCTTCCACCACTCCGTGCTGCTGGGCTGGCCGACAAGATCGTCGCGCGGTCAAGGACGGCGAGCCTCAGCACTTCTTCGTGATCGGCGGCTGCGACGGCGCGGAGCGGGGGCGCAACTACTTCTCCGAGTTCGCGGAGGCCACGCCGCCGGATTCGCTCATCCTGACGCTCGGCTGCGGCAAGTACCGAATTCGCGACAACGACTACGGCACGATCGAGCTGGACGGCGTGGGGCCGGTGCCGCGGCTGCTCGACATGGGGCAGTGCAACGACGCGTACGGCGCCATCCAGGTGGCGGTCGCGCTGGCCGGGCGCCTTCGAGTGCGGCGTCAACGACCTGCCGCTGACCATCGTGTCGTCGTGGTTCGAGCAGAAGGCGGTGGCCGTGCTGCTGACGCTGCTGGCCCTGGGCGTCAAGGGCATCACGCATCGGCCCGGCGCCGCCGGCGTTCGTCATCGCCGAACGTCTTCAAGATCCTGCAGGACAAGTACGACCTCAAGCTGACCAGCGACAAGGATCCGCTGGCGGATCTGCGGGTCGCGGTTGGCGCCTGATCGGTCGGGTGGAACAAACGCAGCGGTTCCGCCAATTCCACCAACCGCCCGTTCAACTGGTTTGGAACCGTTCCGTAGCCCGATAGTCGCGCCGCGCCTCGACGCCCGACGCCCCGACGCCCCGACGCCCCGACGCCCCGACGTATTGAACCCCATGCATCCAATGCGTCGACGACGCATTGGTATACTCCGCGACTCACTCTCCAATGGTGCAGTCCATGGCTGAACGTGCGCTGAGTCGCAAGAAATCCCTGGGGTCTTACTACACGCTGCCGTCGGCGGTGCGCTTCCTCGTGGATTGGGGGTTGGCGGCTTCACCGGGTCGCGTGATGGACCCGTCCAGTGGTGACGGACGGTTCTTGCTGGAGGCGGCCCGCCGAGGTGCGACCGGTCTGGTCGGCTGTGATGTCGACGCCGAGGCATTGGCAAAGGCCGAGGCAGCTCTCGACGCCGTGCCGGTCGATTGCCGGCTGCATCATCAGGATTTCTTTTTGCTCGATTCGGATGCGTTCGGCCAGGTCGATCTGGTCGTTGGTAGTTCGCCCTTCATTCGCTATCAGCAGTTCTCCGGCGAGACCCGCGCGCGTGCCCTCGCATCCGCGCTACGCGTCGGCGCCCGGCTGCGCCGATTGTCCGCGTCTTGGGCACCGTTTTTGCCGCATGCGCTGCAATTTCTGCGTCCACGCGGCGCTATGGCCATGGTCGTGCCGGCGGAGCTGGCCCAGACCGCCTACGGCACCGAAACACTGCGCGCCCTGTGTGCGAATTTCGCCCGTATCCGGCTGCTGACCTTTCGGCACAACTGGTTTGAAGATGCCCAGCAGGAGACCTTTCTATTGCTTGCGGAAGGTCGTGGCGGGCGCTGCACCAGCGCCGAGCTGATGCCTTTTGGACGTGTCGAGGATCTAGCGGGCCTTGTGCCCGACGATCTGGAGCAGGAAGCCTTTCGCATCGGTGCCGATCTCGACGCTGGCGTGGGACTGGCCTACTTAGAGCCAGCAGCGCGGGAGCTGTTCTTTACCCTCTCCGAGCGTCCCGATTGCGTGGCATTGCAGATCATTGGGTGAGGTGGCCAATGGTTATGTCTCCGGCGCCAATGACTTTTTCCACTGCACTGCAGCCGATGGCGCGGCGCGAGGCATGCAGGCCGACTGGCTCTTTACCGTCAGCGCAACAGTCGTCGTTCGTTACGGGGGCTTTGCTTCCGTACCGAGGATGTCGAGCAAGCGGAGTTGCGGGGTACCGCCCATCACCTGATTCTGCCGCGCGAGCCGACCTGCTTCTCGACCGGAATCAGGCGCTGGACGCCTTCGTTCGAGCCGGGGAGGATGCCGGCATCCGCAATCGCTACAAATGTCGCGTTCGCAATCCCTGGTGGCGGGTACCGGGTTTGGTACAGGCCGATCTCTTTCTACCCTACATGATCGGCAACGAGCCCCACGCGTCCGTGAATCGGTGTCGCGCGCTCTATCCGAACAGTCTGCACGGTATTCACCTGTTTACCCCGGCGCTTTCGGAGCAGGTCGCGCTGGGACTGCTAAGCAGCCTGTCGTTGCTGAGCATGGAGTTAGAGGGGCGCAGTTACGGTGGCGGGATTCTGAAGCTGGAGCCGACCGAAATGCAGCGGGTGCGTTTGATCATGCCTGTTGCTGGCGAACAAGGCAGTAGGTCCGCGTTCGAACAAGCTGATCGCCTGATCCGCGATCGCGAGTTTCATGCCGCAAACGCAGTCGCGGACGACATGATTCTGCGACAAGGTATCGGATTGCCGGACGCCGATGTCCGACGCCTGCGCGAAGCATGTCAGATGCTGCTGGAGCGCCGGACAACACGGGGGAGGTCTTCGCGGTGAGCAGCTTTGAAGCATCACTTAAGGACCTGATTCGCGCACAGGAAAGGCCGCCCTTCGGTGCGTCTGGCGGTGTAAAGAAGAAGCCGCGGAATCGCTAAGCCATCAAATCTCCCCGGCTCCTGGCGGAGCAGTTGCGCAACCTTGGCCTGGAGCACGTCCGTGCGCCGACCACCGGCAGGGATAAATCCTTTATGGGGGGTTACGGGACCAAGGGCGTTGATGTGTATCTGTCCGATGAAAAACACGGTCTGCTGTTGACCTCTGGAGTTAAGGGGCCGGTCTTCGATCCGCGCAAGAATCTGAAAAATCGTTACCGCGATATGGTCATGGAGGCGCTGGAGCTACACAGACGGGGGTGCGGCCTCGACATGATGTGTCGTCGAGGAGTATCCTGTAACCTTCTGTGAGGACTGGAGAAGGCGCGGCCGTGACGAAGGTGGTGAAGCGATCGGGTGAGGTGGTGACGGTCGAGGTGACGGTACGGCTCAGCGGGCAGCTTGCTGGAAATGGAGGCAGCGATCCAGGCGGCCACCAACGCGGTTGGTCGCTGCGTCACCGAGGAGGCGCTCAAGCGTTTCGACACCGACGGCAGCCCGATCCGGGTCGGTGAGATCAAGCTGACCGCGCGCGGGCGCGATCCGAAGGAGTACCAGACCCCCTACGGGGCGGTGCAGATCGAGCGCTACGTCTACCAGAGCTCTCGCGGGCGGGCGCATCTACTGCCCGCTCGAGCACCAGGCACGGATCGTCCGCGGGGCCACGCCGCGCTTCGCCAGCCAGCTCAGCCACAAGTATGCGCAGCTCAACGTGCGTGCGGTGCAGACGGACCTGGAGCAGAACCATGGCCGCAAGGTCGCCACCTCCTATATTCAGAACGTTGCCGAGTGGGTGGGCAGCATCGCCACGGCCAAGGAAGAGAACTGGGAGTACGCGCTGCCGGCGCTCGACGCGCCCATCGCGACCGTCGTGGTCAGTCTCGACGGGGCCATGATCCCGATGGCCGACAGCGCCGGCTACCGCGAAGCCATGGTCGGGACCCTGTCGTTCTACGACCACGCCGGTGAGCGCCAACACACGCCTCTACCTCGCCGCCGCGCCCGAGTACGGCAAACAGACCTTCTACCAGCGCCTGGAGCGCGAGATCGCGCGCGCCAAGCAGCACTTTCCCGAGGCGCGCTACTGGGGATCGCCGACGGCGCGTCGAGCAACTGGCGCTTCCTTGAGCAGCACACACAAAGACAACTGATCGACTTCTTCCATGCCACCGAATACGTCGGCAAGCTCGCCCAAGCGCGCTATCCGCAGCGCAACGCCGAGGCCAAGCGCGCGCACTGGCAACAGGAGCACTGCCACCAACTCAAGCACGACCCCGACGCACTCGACGCCCTAGTGACGAGGCGGCCCGCCTGTCGCGCCGAGGCGCCCTCTCGCAGAAGCTGCGCGATGGCGCCTACAGCGCTTGGACCTACTTCAACAACCATCGCCACCAGATGGACTACCCGGCATTCCTCGCCGAGGGCCTGCCGATCGGCTCGGGCGTCACCGAGGCCGCCTGCAAGACCCTGGTCAAGCAACGTCTGTGCGCCTCTGGCATGCGCTGGAAGACCAAAGGCGCCGGCATCGTGCTCAGCCTACGCGCCCTCACCCAAACCGCCGGACGCTGGACGCAGTTCTGGCAAAAGATCGATCAGTTCGGGGCAGAATGCTACTGCTGAGCACATTATCCGGAGGCCGCACCCCACAGACGGTTTCCCTATGCCATCTGCGGCCACCTGTTTTTTTCTTGGCAGGACGGAATCGACATTGCCTTCGCGGAAGTTCGGGACAGTGATGGGTGAAGCGGCGGTCTTGATGTCAGGCATCGCGCAGAGACGGTTGCCCACCGACGCCCCGGAATTGTATGAGGAGATCGGCGTATTGCGGTTCGATCCCGGCGATGCAGACTCGCTGGACCTGGCTCCTGAGTCTGTGCCAGAGCGGCTGCACGCCGCCAACTATCCCGAGCGACTGCTCGACGCCTTCAACCGTCGTAATCCGTTTTATTGATGATGAAGAGCGTCATGAATGAAGCGCCGTTGCTCGCCGCACTGAGCGATGCGCAATTGGAGCGCGTAATCGCCCATGCGACGACCCTGAACCTCGACGAGGCGGAATGGTTGTTCAGCCAGGATGATCCCGCAACCCGGTTCTTCTTCGTGCAATCCGGTCAGATGCGGCTGTTTCGGCTGTCGGCTGATGGCGACGAGAAGGTCATCGAGATCATCGGCGCGGGGCAGACCTTTGCCGAGGCGCTGTTGTTCATGGGCACGGGCCGCTATCCGGTGTGCGCGGCGGCCTTGAGTCCGACCAGGCTAGTCGCGATTGATGCGGCGGACTTTGCCGCGATGCTGCGCGAGTCGCCGGAGACCTGTTTCGCGCTGCTCGGTGACCTGAGCCGGCGGCTGCATGCGCTAATCGCCGAGATCGACGGTCTGACACTGGTCTCGGCCACCGGCCGGGTGGCGCGTTGGCTATTGTTCCGGCTCCCCGCCGGACCAGGGCGCGCTGGCGCTGGACGTACGCAAGTCCGTGATCGCCTCGCGACTGTCCATCAAACCGGAGACCTGGTCGCGCATCACGCGGCGGCTGGCCGAGGAGGGCGTCATCGCTGTCGATGGCCAGCGGATCAGGCTGTTGGATCGGGCAGCGTTGCAGGGATTGGCGGATGAGGTGAGTGGAGACTAGTGGTCCGGAGTGAAAGTTCTGAGGCAGTTGTTCATTCAGGCTTCGAGTGGCTTTCCCTCATAGGTCCAGCGGAACGGCTTGGCCAGCGTGCGATTGAAGAAGTCGATGAAATCGCTGATGCGCTTCTCCAGATCTTCCACCGACGTGAATGACAGGGAAACAAACGGTGCTTCGCATCGTGGCCGGCAGGATGCCGGCGCTCCCGGACGCCGCTGCGCGGCGGCGGATGCTCGATCCGCGGTGATGCTTGCACAGTCTCAGCGCCTGATAATCCGCCCAGGACTTGCGCAGTAGCTGGCGCAGCGAGGGGTTGCTCGCCCCGCCCACGCGCCCAGGACACGCACGCGGAGTGCCTCGGCACCCGGCCCCACCAACAGCCAGCAATATCAAATTTGGCCAGTTTACGCCCGGAGTACGGAGCTTTAGCTCCGTAAGAGCGGCCATGGCAGGCTAAACTTCACTAGGCCAGCGATACGATCAGGGCAAATTGGGAATTGCTGACCAGCATCGGCTGGCAGTCGCTCGGCATCAGACCGCGACACTGCATCCAGCGCAACGCCGGCTCGGCCTCGATCGTCGTTGCGGCCGTTACTGCACTGCCAGGTACGCCGACTTCAGTTGGCACCTGGGGAAGCGGACTTCAGTCCGCCGTGAAACCGCAAACGGGCAACTGAAGTCACCCGCCACCAGGGGCCGGATCAATCCGGCGGACCCAGGTGATGTGCACGCGGCGGCCGCGGGGAACCACGGCTGAGGCCGGTGCAGGCGTGGCCGACACCAGCGCAAGGCCAAGAAACACAAAACCGAGCCAAGGCTCGGTTCAAGTGCGCTAATCGCCGTCTCTGCTGGCGGACTCGCCCGGCATCCAGATGATACCCGCCGTAACAACGCCTCAAAATAAGCAATCGTGGGCTGCAAGTCCGTCGCGCAGCGCCACCGCGGCTCCCAGTCCAGCTTTTCGCGGGAAAAGGTGATGTCCGGCTGGCGCTGCTTGGGGTCGTCCTGCGGCAGGGGCTCGTGGACGAGTAGGAGCTTTAGCCGCTCTGTTCGCGCACCGCGTCGGCCAGCTCGATCATCGTGAACTCGGCCGGATTGCCCAGGTTCGTTGACCGCTAGATCGTCCGGGCTGTCCATCAGGCGCACGAAGCCGTCGATGAGATCATCGACAGAGCAGAAGTAGCGCGTCTGGGTGCCGTCGCCATAGAGGGTGATGGGCTTGTTCTTGAGCGCTTGGACGATGAAACTGGAAACAACCCGTCCGTCGTTGGGATGCATCCGCGGCCCATACGTGTGGAAGAGGCGCGCGACCCTAATCCGCAGCCCATGCTGGCGGCGGTAGTCGAAGAACAAGGTCTCGGCACAGCGCTTGCCCTCGTCGTAACAGGAGCGCGGCCCGATCGGGTTGACGTTGCCTCAGTCGTGTTCTGGCTGCGGATGGATAATGGGGTCACCGTAGACTTCACTGGTGGAGGCGTGGAAGATCTTGGCCTCCACCCGCTTGGCCTGATCCCAAGAAGGCCCAGCATGTTGATCGCGCCGTGCACGCTGGTCTTTGCCGTCTGTAAACCTTAGAGTCTGGACCCTCAGGATCGGTCACGGAACGACTCCTGGCGCTAACCTCGGTCTGGACGCAACCAATTCTCGGTCTGCAGGCCCGGAAAACGGCAAAATTCCGCCAGGTTGTCAGTCACCACCACCGCGCCCAAGGCGAGACCGTGGGCAGCTATCCACAAATCATCCGCGCCAATGGGGGTGCCGCCGCGCTCAAGCTGGGCACGTATCTCCGCGCGTAGCGCCGGCTCACCTGAGTATCGAGCGGCACCAGCTCGAGCTTCTCGACCAACCGGGCGAGACGCGCGGCGTTCTTTTCCCGGTGAGCGCTTTTTTCGACACCCAGCTCCAACTCGCCCAGTACCACCGGCGACAGCACGACATCGGTCAGCATCGTTCGCTCCAGTCTCTGGCGCACGTCATCAACGTCCTTCATGGCGGCGATAAAGATGTTGGTATCGAGCAAATACCGCATCTACCAAGCCTCGACGGGCTCAGGCGCAACATCTTTCGGCGCCACGAGGTCAACCTCATCGCGACCGTCCCAGAACTGACGGAACGCATCGGCGGCCATGTCGGGTCGCTCAGGCACCAAGCGCGCAATCACCCGGCCGCGGCGCATGATTCTGATCGTCTCACCCGCCTCCACCTCCGGCAGCAAGCCAGAGAACTTTGCCTTGGCCTCTGTGATCTGCACGCTACGCATCTCTGCCTCCAACATAATGACCATATGGTCAGAATAGACCCTGGAGCCTACTTGAAAAAGCTCAACGCTCCGAATCACTCAGGGCCATAGCCTCGCCCAGCGCCCCACCGAATTCTCAACTCCCTGCATCCGCGCGCCAAAGCACCGATGCCACACAGATCCTACCCGCCGCAACAACCCCTCTAAGTAGGCAATCGTGGGCCGCAGTCCGTTACGCAGCGCCACCCGCGGCTCCCAGCCCAACTGTTCGCGGGCGAAGGTGATGTCCGGCTGGCGCTGCTTCGGGTCGTCCTGCGGCAGGGGCTCGTGGACGAACTCGGAGCGTGAGCCGGTCAACCCCTTCACCGCCTCGGCCAGCTCGATCATCATCAGCAGGCCTGGATTGCCCAGATTCTCTGGCCCTGCCAACTCATCCGGACCCTCCATCAGCCGCACGAAGCCCTCGGTTAGTTGTCGATCCGCAGCACGATCTTGACGTGATCGAGAATCCGCTTGGCGCAATCGACTGCTTCCAAGGCATCGACGAGGAGCGGCTCAGCCGAAGAGCCCGGATAGCGAAAAGTGGTGCCGTAGGGCGTGAGAATTTCAGCAGCCTCCTCCAACCGGCTGAAGGATGCATCCCGCCCGACACAGGTGTCGACCAGCAGAACCAAATCATGAACGCGACGAATCGGCTGCTCACGGGCAACGAGAAAAGCCTTCAGCGCCTTTTCGCCCGCTTGCTGACAGTGGTACACCGCCGTGTCGAGATAGGGAGGCGTGCCGTCCAACAGTCGTAAGGCCGAAGCAAGATCACGTTCAGCCTTTTCGATCCACTCGCCAACCACGTTAGCCTCATGGTTAACCATATAGGACCAATCCACGGGAAAGCACATCGTGATCAAACGACGAAGCCACATCCGCATTCCGCTTCGATTCCGTGCGGGTTCGCACCACCAGGTCCACAGGAATGTTAACGCCATGCAAGGCATGGTAGCCCCGCCGCGCCAGCCGATAAGCCGGCTCTGACTGGTCAGGCACGATCACGTACAAATCCAGGTCGCTGTCGCCGTCGGGTTCGCCCCAGACATAGGAACCAAACAACACCACCCGCACCGGTGTGAGTGCCCTAACGATCCGATCCGTGACCTCCCGGATTTTGCTATCGATCGTGGGTTGCATCACAACATCATCACAGAAAAGCCCAGCGCCGAGTCTGCAAACCGACCGACTGCATGTCAAGGGCCAGAACGACGCCAGGTGCAGCGAGCGGTTGCTGATACCCGGCGGCGCAGACGAGGCCATATATTGCGACCCCAGCAACGCCTCAAAGTAGGCAATCGTAGGCTGCAGTCCGTCACGCAACGCCACCCGCGGCTCCCAGCCCAACTGGTCGCGGGCCAACGTGATATCCGGCTGCCGCTGCACGGGGTCATCCTACGGCAGGGGCTCGTGGACGAACTCGAGAGCTGGAGCCGGTCAGGTCGCGCACCGCCTCGGCCAGTTCGATCATGGTGAACTCGCCCGGATTGCCCAGGTTGACGGGGCCGGCTAGATCGTCCGGGCTGTCCATCAGCCGCACGCAGCCCTCGATGAGATCATCCACGTAGCAGAAGGAGCGCGTCTGGGTGCCGTCGCCATAGAGGGTGATGGGCTTGTTCTGGAGCGCTTGGACGATGAAATTCGATACCACCCGTCCGTCATTCGGATGCATCCGCCGGACCTTAAGTATTGAAGATGCGCGCGACCTTAACGCGCAGCCCATGCTGACGGCGGTACTCGAAGAACTGTGCGTGATCACGCTATTTGCAGGACGCATTTGCAAGAAATTCGCGGGACCGGAGCGGCTGATTGAAGGCCGCCGAGCGTGTAAAAGGGCATCCGGAGGGGGGGTCGGATCATGAACCACGCTGCCCCCCAGGGGGGAGAGAGCGGGCGCGTCAGCGCCGGGCGGAGGTATGACGGAGCGCGCGGGCGATGGTATAGCGGGCATAGCGCTCGGCATCGCGTCCGCGACGTGGGGCGGCATGCGCGAGCAGACGTTGGTAAACGGCCTCGGGTGACAGACCGGCTTCGAGCGCGCCGCAGACCCAGCCCCATTCGCGCGCGGAGGCGGAGGCATCGACGCCGGAGGTGCCGGCCGGCGTGCACGGGGTGGGTGGCGCCGCGGCGCTGGCGGGGGCTGCTTGCAGTGCCGGTGTCGGGTCCCAGGGGCGGGTGTGCGGGCGCGGTTGTTGGAGGACATTGACCCACTGGCCGGCGCGCTTGAAGTTTTTCATGCCGGCGAGGCGTCCGAGGTGCTCACCGGAGACGGAGCCGGGGTCGGCGTGGACCTTGGGGATCAGCCAGCGCTGGACTTGGCGGCGTTGCGCCTCGTCGAGGGCGCGGGTCAGGCGCAGCCACAGATGGCAACCACCTTGGGCGGAGGTATGCACGACCAGGGTGGCGTAGTGCTTGGCGACGCGTTGCGCCATGGCGATATCCACGTCGTCGAGCAACACCATCGGCCAGGCAGAGCCGCGCGCGGGGCGGATATAGATGTCGGCCTGTTTGACGTTGTGGGCTCGGGCCAACGCGAGGGGCAGCGCATCGAGGGGGCGGTCGGCGTACCACAGCATCGCCGCATTGGCGGTGCGCACGGCCAGATCGGCGCGCGCGATGCCGGCTTGGTGCCAGGCATCGAGCATCGCGGCGGTGTGTGCGGCGGCCTTTGCGGCGGGACGCATGCGGGAAACGGCCTCGGCGCCGGCTCAAGCCCGCTTGCGGGCGGCGACGGCAGGGGCGCCGAAGACCTCGAGGTAGAGCTGCGCGTCGAGCTGGGGACGCTCGAGCCGGGCGGCGGTGGCGAGCAGCTCCGCGGCCATGGTGGTGAGCACGCGGTAGTTGCCCAGCGCGTGCTCGGCGAGGGTGTGCATCAGCTCCTCGGTCATCAGACTCGCGTTGCCGGCGCTCTGTTGCAGGTGCTTGAGGCAGGCGACGAGTGCCTCGCGGCCGGCATACTCCATGCTGAGCCGAGTACGGATGCGGCTGCCCAGCGGCAGGAGTTCCTCGCGGCGCAGCTTCGCCGCCAGACGGGCGTCGCCGGCGAGGACCACGCTCAACAGCGTGCGCGAGTCGAACTGCGCGGAGGTGAGCAGGCGCAGCTCGTTGAGCACGGCCGGGTGCATTTCCTGCGCCTCGTCGATCAACAGCACCGGGCGCAGCAGGGTGGCCTCCAGATGCGCCGACCAGCGCTCGCGCAGGGCCTTGAAGCCGCCCCAACGGTTGTGCGGCTTGAGCTCAACGGCGAACAGATCGCCCATCTCGCGATAGAAGTCGGCCAGCTTGGAGCTGGGATGGCTGATGGCGCCGACGCTGATCTCGGGCAGTTTGCCCAGGCGCTCGTCGAGCAGGCGCAGCACCGCACTCTTGCCGCAGCCGGGATCGCCCTGGATGAGGGCGAAGCCGCCCTCGCGGATCAGGCTGTGCTCGATGCGCCAACAGAACTGCTCGACCGCTGCGTTGATGTGCAGCGCTTCGGTGGGCAGCTCCGGAGAGAAGGGATTGAACTTCAGTCCGTAGAGGGCAAGCAAGGTCTTGTTCATGCCTCGGGCTCCGGATCGTTGTGGGTGGGCAGATAGGCCGGCGGCAGGCCGGTGGCGGCATACTCGGCCAGCAGCTTGTGCAGCAGCGGCGGCAGTGTCGCGCCGTCGCGCGACGTCGGTTGCGGCGTGTCCGCGGCATCGAGGCGGCGGCGTTGTGCCGAGGCGTTGGCGGTCTTGTCCAGCGGATGCAGCGGACACAGCACCGCGCCGGTATGGGGATCAACCAGGTCCACCGCGCTCAGATATTCGTCATCGTGGCCTTCGTGGCCATCGATTTCCTGCGTAGGCGGAAGTAGAAGGGGTCATGGCGAATACGACCAGCACGGCTCCACACCTGCAGATGATCGATATCTCCAGAGCATTCCCGGGTGTGGTCGCGCTTGACGGCGTCTCCTTCGACGCCTGGGCAGGGGAGGTCCACGCCTTCGATCGGTGCCAACGGCGCCGGCAAGTCCACGCTGATGAACGTGCTGGGCGGTGTCATTCGGTCCGACGCGGGTGAGATCCACATCGACGGCCAGGCCGTGGACGTGCAACTCCGCTGGATGCCACCGCGCACGCGATCGCCTTCGTCCACCAGGAGATGGCGATGCTGCCCACGCTGACCGTGGCGGAGAACATGTTCATCGGGAGCTTCCCCACCCGGGCCGGCCTGATCGACGCCCGCGTCATGCGCGAGCGGACCGAGAAGGCCCTGCAGCGGCTGGGCTGCAAGTTCACGCCGGACGTACGCACCCAGCACCTCAGTACCGGCGATCGTCAGATGGTCGAGATCGCGCGAGCCCTGCTGGGCGAGCCGGGCATCATCATCTTCGACGAGCCCACGTCGTCACTGACCAGCCGGGAGAAGGCGCGGCTGTTCGAGGTCATCCATGGCCTGAAGGCGGATGGCGTGACCGTCATCTACATCACGCACTTTCTCGACGAGGTCTTCCAGATCTGCGATCGGGCGACCGTGCTTCGCGGCGGCAAGACCGTCGGCTCCGGCTCGATCAGCGAGATGACGACGGACGACATCGTGCGGCTGATGATTGGTGACGTTCGCATCGACGCGGAGCAGAAACCCGATAGCGTCACGGACAAACCGCTCCTGCGGGTGCGGCAGCTGGGCCGAGCGGGTGTGCTACATGGTATCGACCTCACGCTGCACCAAGGCGAGGTCCTTGGTCTCTGGGGGCTGCTCGGCTCGGGACGCACCGAGGTCGCTCGCTCCATCGTGGGGCTCGATCCTCGTGACGAAGGCACCGTCGAGGTCGATGATGGGAGTGGCCTGCAGGAGATGCGCGGCCTCAAGGCACAGCGCTGGATCGGCATGCTGACCGAGGATCGGCGCAACGAGGGTTTGCTGCAGCCGCTGTCCGTGCGCCAGAACATGTCGCTAGCCAATCTACGGAAGCTGGGAGGACGCACCGGCTTCGTCGACGGGGCGGAAGAGACCAGGCAGGCCACCCAGCTGGTCGATCGGCTGCAGATCAAGATCTCCGGACTCGGTCACGGGTGGAGACGCTCAGCGGCGGCAATCAACAGAAGGTCGTGGTCGGGCGCTGGCTGGAGGTGATCCGCGCATCTTCATCATGGACGAGCCGACGCGTGGACTTGACGTGGGCGCCAAGGCGGAGATCGCAAGATCATCCTTGAGCTCGCAGAGTCCGGCGCCGGCATCCTGGTCATCCTCTCCGAGATCGAGGAGATCATGTCCGTGTGCCATCGCTACCTCGATCATGAACCGTGGCGAGGTCGTGAAGGAGATGGGCGGCGACGCGACCAAGGAAGAGCTGATGGCAGCGGCCGCCGGCGTCGAGATGGCGGCAAGTGCCACGGGCGCGACCGATGAGTGAGATAACAACGAGCCGCGCGAGCGCCTCGATCCCCATGGCTGCGAGAGTGCGTGACTTCACGCTTCGCTACGGCTTCAATATCATCCTCGTCGCGGTATTCGTGTTCTTCGCGCTGACCGCGCCGCGATTCCTGGCTCTGACCAACCTCATCAGCCTGTTGCACGCGGCCGCGCCGATGATGGTCATCGCGTCCGGGCTGGCGGTCGTGGTGATGACCGGCAAGCTCGACATCTCGGTCGGGTCGGTCGCATTCCTGACGGCGTCCATCGGCGCCCTGCTCATCGTGCGCTCGGACGTCCACCCCGTGGCGGCGCTGGCCGTCATGCTCGTGGTCGGCCTGCTGATCGGCGCCCTGAACGGCTTCATCATCACGGTGCTGCGCGTGAACCCGCTGATCACGACGATGGCCATGATGATCGCCCTCCGCGGCGTGGCGCTGGAGCTGACGCAGTCCACCAACGTCGCGCTACCCGAGGAGCTCCGCCGCCTGGGCAACGCGCAGGTCGGACCGGTCTTCGTCGATATCCTGATCGCGCTGGGCATCATGCTGCTTGTGCACGTGCTCATCACGCGGGCGCAGTTCGGGCGGCAGATCATGGCCATCGGCAATGACTCCGATGTGGCGGCTCGGTTGGGTGTGCGTGTCGACCGTGTCACGTTCCTCGCCTTCGTCCTCTCGGCGTTCCTTGCGACCATCGGTGGCATCCTCACCGTGCTTCAGGTCGGCGCGGTCTCCAGGAGCATCGGCAACGGCTATGAGTTCGTGGCCATGTCCGTAGTCATCATCGGCGGCATCAGCCTCTTCGGTGGAGAGGGCAGCATCCTGCCGGGTGTCCTGCGAGGTGTGCTGATCCTCGAGATCATCCGCAACGGCCTGAACCACCTGGCGGTCGACCCGTACGCCTACCGCTTCGTCAACGGCGCGATCATCTTCATCGCGATGTACGCGGATTCGCTGCGCCAGCGACTGCCGACGTGGGTGCGGGTCTACGACGACGAGCCCGACCCACCGCCTGACCAACGAACCCCCGCAGACGAGCACGCCAGTGCCCAAGGAAGAAAGGAGGCTTCTAGCCGGCCACCCCGACGCCCGACGACGAGTAGTCGTCGCCCTTTCGCTCATGTAATCGAGACGCAGTGGAAGATCAGACGTGAAACGAACAATCGCTCTTGCTCTCACCGTGCCCCTCAGCCTCGCCTTCGCCTCGACGGCCGTGGCGCAGGACGACGCGCAGCCGGTGAAGGTTGGCCTCTCCTGGAACGACTACGACGTGTCCCTGGTGTACGCCTGGGAGAAGTACATGCAGGACCAGGGGAAGATCCAGGGTGCCGAAGCGGGCCTGGACTACGAATGGGTGATCGATGCGGCGGGTCGTGATCCGCGCGGCATCAGCCGACATCGAGGACCTCATCAACCAGGACGTAGACATCATCATCGCTCGTGCTGAGGACGCGGCGGCCATGGGCGCCTCGATCAGGGCGGCGGATGAGGCTGGCATCCCGTTCGTGACGTTCGATCGAGCGGCGACGACGGCGACGCCGGCAGCTCACGTCGGCGGCGACAGCTATGCGCAGGGCGTCTCGACGGCCGAGGCGTTCGCCGAAATGTTGGCCGCTGCAGGCGTAGAGGGCAAGTGCATCGAGCTGCAAGGCTCGCTGACCGACGTGAACGCGGTCAACCGCTCGGATGCATGGAACGCCGTCGATGCCGAGTCCGACGTTTTCGAGACCGTCGTGCAGGTACCCACCGAGTGGGACGCGACCGTGTTCCTGTCCGGTACGGCCAACGCGCTCCAGGCCAACCCTGACGCCAACTGCATCTTCGTGGCCTCCGACTTCGCCATCAACAGCGTGGAGAGTGCCCTGGAGGCCGCCGGCAAGTGGGCCCCCACAGGCGATCCGACCACATCTGGCTGGCGACGCAGGACCTGTACCCCGAGGCGCTGGAAGCCATGGAAGGCGGCTACGTCGACGTCACCACCACGTACGACGCGTTCGCACACGCGCAGGAGGCCGTACGCGTCCTGACCGCGGTTGTCCTTGGCGAAGACCCCGGTTGTGGTGAGGACGGCTGCCTGGTCGCCGGCCGCGTCGCGACTCAGGAGAACGTCGCCGACCTTGAGAGCCTCTGGTCTCGCGACTTCGCCGAGTAGCACAAGCCAACTAGTTCGCCCCCATTCCTGCTTCTTCGCACCGTTTTCGTCGGTGACGAGTCAGGGGTGGGGGCGGTTTGGGCTAGAGGCGTGACATCGTAGCCTCAGACACCCGACCAGACCTGACATGCCGGCCGGATGAGCGCGGGCTCCTGCTAACGTTCCCATTAGAGGCGCTTCATGTCAGAACGAGCCTGATTCGAGGGGAGACGAAAGCAAATGGCTATCGAATACAAGGTCCCCAGCCTGGTCGAGCCGGCACCACCGACACCGAACGAGGTGGTGCTCGTGACGAGCGGCGACCTTCGCCACACCGCCAACGTGCCAGCTTGGCCTGCCCAGCAGGTACTGGAGCAGCAGATCGCAGACGTGCTCGCCGAGGTCGGTTGGACCGTCCGTCGCGCCCATGAGTTCGACCCCGAGGTCGGCCACGGTTTCATCTGGAACCAGCGCATGGGCATGGACATCTTCGCCGGCATCCATTCCGACACGCCGATCGTCATCGCGGAGGCCGGGTGGCAGTACAGCCACCACGTCCTGTCGGGCCTCAAGACGATGCGCGGCCCCATCCTCACCGCTGCCAACTGGAGCGGCGAATGGCCCGGCCTCGTGGGCCTGCTCAACCTCAACGCCTCCATGACCAAGGCCAACATGGAGTACAGCACCATCTGGAGCGAGGACTTCAGCGACGAGTGGGCACGCAAGGCGCTCCAGGGCTGGGTCACCACCGGCAAGATCGAGCACGACACCAGCCACGTCCGTGGGCTGAACGCGTCGGCTCTGCCCGCTGACGAAGCCGCCCTGGGACGCGCCCTGGCCGCCGAACTGCAGCAGAAGGGTGCCGTGATCGGCATCTTCGACGAAGGCTGCATGGGGATGTACAACGCCATCTTCGATGACGAGTACATCAACCCGCTGGGCATCTTCAAGGAGCGCCTCAGCCAGTCGGCCCTCTACTACCGCATGGGCACGGTCACTGACGAAGAGGCGGAGGCCGTCTTCCAGTGGCTTGTCGAGCGTGGCGTGACGTTCGATTTCGGCCAGGACTGGCAGACCGAGCTGACCAAGGACCAGGTCATCAGCCAGTGCAAGATGTACATCGCTGCACTGCGCATCGCCAAGGACTTCGGTTGCGCGGGTATCGGCATCCAGTACCAGCAGGGCCTCAAGGACCTTGTGCCCGCTTCCGACCTGGCCGAAGGCCTGCTCAATGAGATCGACCGCCCGCCCGCGTATGATGAGGACGGCCTCGAGCTCTACCCCGGCGCTCCCCTACCTCACTTCAACGAGGTCGACTGGGGCTGCGGCGTCGATGCCCTGATCACCAACCGCGTCTGGACCGCGATGGGCCTGAACCCCTCGACCACCCTGCACGACGTGCGCTGGGGCGATCCCTGGGGCGACGACTTCGTGTGGGTCATGAAGATCTCCGGCTCGGTCCCGCCGAGCCATCTGCGTGGTGGCTACGAGGGCGTGACCAGCGAGCGCCAGGCAGGCATGTACTTCCGCCTCGGCGGCGGCACCATCAAGGGTGTCTCCAAGCCGGGCCCGGTGGTCTACAGCCGCGTGTTCCTGCTCGACGGCAAGCTGCAGGTCGATATCGGCCTCGGCGAGGCCATCGAGCTGCCCGATGAGGAGACCCAGCGTCGCTGGAACGCCACCTCGGGCAACTGGCCCATCATGCACTTGGTCATGCCCGGTGTGAGCCGCGACCAGTTCATGGCCCGGCCACCGCAGTAATCACATCCAGGTCGTGTACGCGCCCGATGTCGAAACCGGCAAGAAGGCGCTGGCCGCGAAGGCCGCGATGTTCGATGCCCTCGGCGTCAAGGTCAACCTGACCGGCGACCTCGACCTCTAGTCCTTACGGCCCACGTAGAGACCGGACCCACACGACGCGCCGATAGCGGCGGGTCATCGCTCATGAGCTGCATGGCACGCTTGGCCGACCGTCGGTGACTGGGCGCCGACGCGGAGCAAGACACATGGACCCCGCTAGCCCCCTCCTGCCGAGGATCGTCTAGGCCAAGTCACCCCGGCGTCTACATCGTGGAACTGACTAGCGGGGTCCGCACAATGATCGGTGTGAGCGCGGTGGTCGCAGCAGTCGTCGGGTACTTCACTCTCGGTCCGCTCGATACGCCTGTGCGACGCGTCCTTCGTCCTGTTGACGCTCAGACAGTCACGCAGAACGACATCGACCAGGGGCTCGTCAAGATCATCGTGGGGTTCGCTCCCCCGAGGCCGCCCGAGTTCGTCATCCTTCGGATCCACCAGATTGCGGAGCAGATCCAGACCAGGAGAGTCCCGTGGAACAGTCCTCTGTCAACGACAACCGGTGCGACCCGTACAAGAGCTTCAAGTTCAGGATCAAGTGGGAGGGCCGCTATGTCGCCGGGGTCAGCAGGGTAGGGGCACTGAGACTTTCCGCCGACATCGCCCAGCATCGCGAGCGAGGCCACCTCAGCCCGAGCCACAAGCCGCCAGGAAGCACCAAGTACGGACCCGTAACGCTGGAGCGAGGAGTCACCCACGACGTCAAGTTCGAGCAATGGGCCAACAAGGTGTGGGACGCTGGCCCCGACGTCTCCGTCGCCGACTTCCGAAAGGACGTCGTGCTGGATGTCTTCAACGAAGCGGGTCAGAAGGTACTGTCCTACAGACTCTTCCGCTGCTGGGTCTCGGAGCTCCAGGCAATCCCCGGGCTGGACGCCAACAGCAACGCCGTCGCCATTGAGACCCTCAGACTGGAGAACGAGGGCTGGGAGTGCGACCTCGATGTCGCCGATCCCCGAGTCGCCCTTGAACGCTCCTGAGTAGCGTATTGACCCGGTCGCCGATGGGTCCCTGCTCCGGAACCTAGCTCGACGCCGCTTGGGTACGCGGTGCCCGGATGCGCGAGCGGGCCGCACGATGTGGTGATCGTGTGGGACCCTGCCACCGGTGAGGCACTACGGTGATCAGGCGGCAAGCCCGCCATCGCCGGATGGTGCCGACGCCGCCGTCTCGGCGCTCGAGGGAGTCTGAAGGTGGTGTTCACGCACCGCGAGCGGCACGTCCACGCCTGCCCACTCGCGGATGGGGTCGCGCCGTACCTTGAGTAGGTGCGTCCGGGGGAAGTCGCGCTCCGGCCACATCCGCCAACCATCGATGCGTTGATGGGCCGCGAGCTCCTCATTGACGACCCCGATGATGCGCTCGATCTCGTCGCGCACACACGCATCCTCTTCGGCCGAACGCGGTTGCTGCCCGCCGCGGTCCGGGGCCAGCATCGGCGTCGTCCCGGGAGGCATGACGATGGTTTCGATCCGCCCCGGAGCCGTCTCGAGTACGACAGCCTGGTCCAAGCCATGGTCCGCGAGCACGCCCTCGATGTCCTCGGGGAAGACGTTGAGGCCATTCGCCAGGACGATGATGTTCTTCTTGCGACCGGTGAGGATGAGGCGCCCTTTCTCATCGAAGCGTCCGATATCCCCGGTGTGGTACCAGCCATCCTCGTCGAAGGTGGCCGCGGTGGCCTCGGGGTCCTGCCAATAGCCCGGGCTCACGGCAGGCCCGGCCACGAGAATCTCGGAATCCGAAGGGCCTAGCTTCAGCCGGACCGGCGGGAAGGTGCGTCCCACCACCCCGGCTGGATGATCGTGCTCCGTGTTGCAGGTGGCGAAACCGTCCTCGGTCGAACCGTAGCCCTGGACGATCCGGATACCGAGGTCCTCCCAAACCCGTTGGAGCTCGGGTGCCAGGTACGCGGCCGCAACCCCGATCAGTGTCAGTTCGCCACCGAGTGGTGCGAGGATGGGACGGCATAGCAGGCGTCGCGCCCAGAATGGCAGGTGGCGTGTGACACGCCGCAGTCGGTCGAACGCCGTGCGCTTGCCCTGGCGATCGACTTCCCGGGTGAGCGCTGTCCAGAAGAGCTGCAGGAGCTGTGGCGGGCACAGGAGCGTCGTGGCGCGCAGCTCGCGCATCGTCTCGAAGATGGTGCGGGGCGTACGCGTGCGGACGTAGACGACCTCGGCCCTGATCATCGTCCCGTAGAAGAGGACGATGGCCTGCTCGAAGAGATGGGAGAGGGGCAGGAAGCTGACGATACGATGGGGCCGTGGTGGCACGATCACTGCGGCGACCTCGAGTGTGCTCAGGAACGTGCCGTGGGTCAGCTGGACACCCTTGGGCTGGCCCGTGGTCCCGGACGTGAAGATGATTTCGACGAGGTCCGAGCGCCCAGGGCGCGACCAGCCCTCCAGTCGCGACTGCCAGTCCGGTGGGAAGCTCTCATCCTCGGCCGGCTCAGCCACCAGCTGGTCGATGGTGACGCGTGATAGATGGTCGAGCTCGGCTCGCGACGGGATCGGGCGCGTCCTGCCCGGTGCCGATGGCCAGCCAGTCCGCTTCGACCCGGTCGGCGATGCGGCGGAGCACGGCCGGCGCCATGCGCAGGTCCAGCGGCACGATGATGACGCCGGCCATCATCGCCCCCCAGTAGACGGCCGGGAGCGCGGGCGTCGAGGGGCTCCAGGTCAGCAACCGATCACTGCTCTCGAGCCCCATGGCGCGCAACCGCCAGGCGGCAAGTCGGGCCCGTCGTCGGACCTCATGGCTCGACCAGGCGAGGGTGATGCCCTCGTCCGTGCGGAGGCTGAGCGAGGGTCGCTCAGCCGGGTAGCGCTCGGCGGCATCGTCGAGTAGCTCGACCAGTGAATCGAAGCTGGTGGGGTCGGGGTATGCGTGGGTCTTCATGTTGTCACTCCGCTCGTGTCGAGAGTGACGCTGGACCTAAGGACCTCCTTCCGCCAGATGAGCCTGCTTAGAGAGCGCCTCAATCAGCCCGCGGATGGTGCTGCTTCCGCTTCCGCTCCGCGCGCTTGCGCACGCTGGGCCGTCGCATCGGCGCCGGTGTCGGCGGTCGTCAGCGCATCAGGCGCGTCAGCCAACGCCAGCGACGCGGCGCGTCGGGTGGATCCAGAGTCTCGGGGTGGCTCTCGCTCACGGCGCCCGCGATCCGCTCCGAGACTGGTGCTCTGACGCTCGCTCCCCTCATCGGAGGACGCAAGCTCCCGCGGTGTCACGCCGCTGGGCGGTTCGCTGCTTGGACGGTCGGCCGCTCGCGGACGAAGGAGGCGTCCCTACCGTGTGGCGAATCTCCGCGATGCGAGTGGGTGCCTCTCGGCCGAAGCGGGCGGAACGTCTCGTTGCCTGGCGGAGCCGGGCCGAGTCGCCGTAGATCACCGGTGATGTCTGTTCGTCGCCGCCATGACCTTGCAGGACCAGGGGCTGACGGGCCTTGCATCCGCTGACCCTGAGGCACGGGCAGCCGAAGCGGTGGGATGGAGCTACTGGGCGGGCGGCTCGGTCGGGGCCGGGAACGTCTTGACTCCCGGCGTCGTCACCGGCGTCGGTGCCAGCGGGAAGGCCGGCACGTCGCCCTCGAAGATGTAGCCCTCGTAGGCCATGTCGGGCGGCACCGGGCGCCCAGGGTCGGGAGCGCCACGCAACAGGGCGTAGAGACCCTCGTAGGCGCCCTCGCCGGTGAGGGTGTAGAAGCTGTATCGCTCTTCCGCATCGACCACCAGGCGTCCCTGGCCGGTCCAGCGACCCGAGTCGTCCTCGAGCAGGTGGGTGGTGACGGTCGTCCACGCACCCTCCAGGCCTTCGGTCTGCTCCCAGACGGAGACATAGTTGAGGGTCATCCAGTGCTTGGTCGGGAGGCGCGGGTCACTCCACTCCACGGTCTGCTCGAGGAGGTCGGGCCCGCCGATGTAGATGCCGTACTCGCCGGCCTCGTCCAGCATCTCCTCCTCGATGTACTCGTCGTAGAGCACCTCGTTGTGGACGATCCCCTCGAGCACGGTGCCGGTCACGGCCACGACGGGCGGCGGCTCCTCGGCCTGGGCTGTCGCGGGTGCCCATGAGAGGGCGGCTAGCGCGAGACCGGCCAGGACCGAGATGGGGACTCGCAACGCTCGCATATCGCGCCTCCCAGCGTGCTCTTGCGCGGTCCGGGTTCGCCAGTGGCGCCGCGCGGTCCGGGCGGGCATGGTACGGGCCGCGCCTCGCAGCCTCCCGCCACGAGGATTTTCTCGCAGGTGTCCATCCGCTCTGTGGTAGAGGCTCGGTTTCGTCACGTATAGCGGGTGCTGTCTGGTCGCGCCGCCTTGGCTGTCCGCGCCACGGTCAGCCGAGGCGGCCCATGGGCTCCTCGAGCATGAGCACACCAGCGATCGGGCTGGCGGGCCGATCGTCACTTGACCAGCTGTGGCGGGCGCGGAAGATGGGCATATCGACAAGATGCTCGGGAGGCCCATCGCCGATGGGTGCAGTCGGAGTTCGAAACGTTGCCCGAGTGGCGGTCGGAGTGGCTGCCGTGCTCGCCCAGATCGGCCTGGCCGTCTTCTACGTTGGCTGGTCACTCTTCGTGGTGCCCCCGCCCGTGATCCTCATCCTCTTGGTCCTCCTGCTCACTGGGTTGGTGGCCGTCATCTGGCTCGCCATCCGGGATGCGTGGCTGGCCCCGATCGTTCCCATCGCTACGATCATCGCGTTGAGTCTCATGTACGAGGTCGGCAAGGCCATCCTCGGCTGGGGCGGCTAGCTCGCTCGATCGGTCGGATGAATGGCGGCTCTGAGCCCGGAGGCGTGGTCGCAGCCCTCGCGACACCATCTCGCTCTATGAAAGGGGCCCCGCTGTCAAGCGGTCAGGTCATGGGCCTCGGGGTTGTCGATCGGTTGGAGCAGCGCTCATCTCTCTATGGCCTTCTCTGGTGGAAGGACAAGGTCGGGTAGGAGGCTGCCGGCGGCCCAATTCCATAAGTGGGTCGTCAAGCGACCAGCGAGATCGCGGGGCCTGCCGGAGCGAAGGGTTCGTTCTTCATCAGCACATGCCAGATGGCATGGGCGAGCTGGCGGGCCAGGTCGACGCGAGCGACCTTGGCGCCACGCTGGCGGCCGAGGCGATGCTTCGTCCGTTCGTAGCGTTCCTTGTAGTGATCATGCCGGGCCGCGTGGATGGCAGCCTCGATGAGCGCCCAGCGCAGGTACTTGGGGCCGTTCTTCGCGAGCGGCCCGCGGCGATCGCTGCCACCTGACTGGTTGACCAGCGGGCAGAGGCCCGTGTATCCGGCCAGCTTCTTGGGACCGGCGAAGCGATGGATGTCACCGATCTCCGAGGCGATGGTGTAGGCCAGGATCCAGCCCACACCGGGCACGGTCATGAGGAGCGGGATCGAGGGGTGGTCAGCACCGAGTGCGCGGAGTTCCTTGGCGCAGGCATCGATTCGCTCGTCGAGGTCGTCGACCATGGCCAGGCTCGTGACCAGCGTCGAGTCCCAGGGCTCCGGCACGTCCATGCTCGCGAGCAGCTCGCGGCCGGCGACCCCGAAGAGGTCCGCGACCGGGACGGGGTGGCCGAAGCTCATGAGCGTCGAGTGGATACGGTTCTTCAAGGCCGTCCGGTGGCGGACGAGGTGGAGACGGAAGCGGGCACGCTCCCGCTCGCGCCCGGACGCCCGGCGTGGGCAGCCAGATCTCCGGCACCAGGTCCCGTCGCGCCAGCTCGGCGAGGACCCTGGCGTCGATCTTGTCGGTCTTGGCCGCCAGCGGAGCGAGGCCTTTGACCTTGACCGCATCACCGATGGCGACGTCCCAGCCTCGCAGCTCGAGCTGATCGTGGACGAAGCGGGCTCCGGTCATCGACTCGACGGCGGCGCTCACCTCCTGGCCGTGCCGAAGGACGTGGGCCGCGAGCGTCCGTAGGGCATCGGCATCGGGACGGACGGCGGTCACCTCCACTGTCGCCCCGTCCTCATCGAGCACGTGTACATCGAGCCTCTGACGAGATAGGTCCAAGCCGGCGTATGACATCTCTCCTGGGCCTCCTGGTGCTGGTTCCTACGAGAACCCACTTTCTCACCAGCGGGGCCCTTTTCATGGCATTCCATGGTGTCCGTCGCCGGTGCACCGCGCCAGTCTCTACGGCGTGGCACACTCGGGCATCAACAACCCGACAGTGACCCGGCGAGGACGCGGCACGGTGTTTCAGGTTTCCCTGTGCGACATACGCGGTTGGCAAAGGGATCGCCGTTCGCCGAGTGCGCCGAGTTCGCCGAGTTCGCCGAGTTCGCCGAGGGTGCGCATGCTGCGTCGGGTTGCGCGAAGTCTCAGCACGCCTTGTGGCACGACCGAGCAAGCGCGGAGCTGTGTCCGGGCTGACGGACCCTGCATCTCAGGCTACTGGCGGGAAAGCCACCATCTGCGCAGCCGCCAAGCCATCGGGAGGTAGAGGACGGCCCCTGCGAGAACGATGCTCCGGGCCAGGTCGCTTCGCTCCATCAGCGACCCAAGTCCCACCGTGAAACACACGACCCAGACCGCCGTGAACGCGAGCAGGAGCCAGCCGAAGCGCGCTCGTTCTTCCACCATCTCGAAGCGCATGCTAGCGCCTTTCGGATACCGCCCGGAGGGACAGTCCGCGACCCTTGGGATCACGAGCCGCGAACGATGAAGTGGGCCTTCAGGCGATGGGATTGGCGTTCCCTCCGATCATGCCGGCGAAGAATGCGCCGCGCGAACGCGACTCCCTTTGCCAACCGCGTCTGTCGCACAGGCGGAACTCGACGTTTGACAGCGGTACTTCCAGCATCTCTGGCTCGTAGGCGAGCCGGCCTGGCGAAGCACGCACCAGCCGCTCCCTGCCTCAAGCGGGTCCCCGGGTGTTGCCACTTCGGCCCATCCGCCGCATCGTGGTGGACGAGGAGTATGTCATCGACGCGACAGGCATCACCATCCGCCGCACCACGGCCGCCGACGTCCGACACCTACCCGCTGTCGAACGGTCTGCAGCCCGCTCCTTCGCGACCATCCCCGAGCTCTCGTGGATCGTCGGCGACGACGTGCTCGATGAGGCCCAACATCGCCGCTTCGCTGCAGCCGGCTGGTCATGGGTCGCCGATATCGCCGGCGCCCCGGTGGGGTTCATCTGTGCCGAGTTCGTCGAGCACGAGGTCCACGTCTGGGAGGTCGCCGTCGGCGAGCCGTATCAGCAGCAGGGCATCGGCTCGCGGCTCATGGCACGCATCGAGGCACAGGCCCGTGGCGCCGGAGCCTGTGCGCTGACCCTCACGACCTTCAGCGATGTGCCCTGGAACGGACCGTTCTACGTGTCGCTCGGCTACGAGGTCATCGACCCCGAAGCGTGCAGCTCCCGACTACGCCGCATCCTCGAGCTGGAGGTCCAGGCCGGGCAGCCAGCCGACCGCCGATGCGCCATGCGCCTTCGGCTCTGATACGTCCGGGTACGGCAATCGGCAGGTTCGCGGTGTGGGAACGCAGCCACAGACGAGGACGGGCGGGTCTACGCGGTCGGCGGGAACCCGGTCAAGGGCTTCGATCCCCGAGCGCGGAGGAGATGCCTACAGGGGCGGACTCCAGCTCAGGCTCGACATGGAGACCATGCGACACCGCCGTGCGCAGACTGGCCCGATGAACTGCGGCATGTGGATTCGCGCCCATCGTAGGCAGGCTCAGTCGCGGCTATCCACGATGGGGCTAGGCGCGACCAGTCTGGAACCGATAGCCCGAAGAGTGCCGATGGAAGTGACAAGCCTCATGCGCCGTGCGAAGGCCACTATCACCGGATAGTGAAGGAAGCGATGGACGTCGGGCCGTCCGACACTTGCGCGGCGCATTCGTCTAGCTGAGGCTGAGCACAATGGGTAACCGAGGACGCATCCGCCGCGTCATCCGCTCGCGATGTGGAGCAAGGGGTCACTTGATGCCACGAGCAGGAGCCGTGCACCCGGTCGCCACCGTGCTCATCGGTCTCGTCTTGTCGTCGGCCGTGGTCATCGGCGCAGCGGCGCAGTCGCCCGAGGCATCGCTGACCGAGCGCACCGACCCGGATTGGACGGAGGGTCTCGAGTACGAGTCCCTCGGGGTAGGTGTCCTGGAGGTGATCGGCGACGGCGCCGGGCACGACCCGCGTGAGGCGTTACTCCAGGCGTTCGCCTTCGAACCGGATGGCGGCCTCCTCGTCTGCTGCTGGGTCGAGACGCGCCGAGATCCGGACTGGACCAACGCCGAGATCGTCAGGCTTGGTGACCGCGATGCGTACGCCGCGAAGGAGTACTACTACGCGTTCGACATGGCCGTGGCACCTGATGGCCGGCTGTGGTCGATACACAACAGCGTGCACTCGCTCGACGGCCACGACTGGTCGGAGCATCGACCGAACACCTCGTGGGGGAGCGTCATCGCGGTCCAACCCGACGGGACGGCCTGGGCGGCGATGTATCCGTCGTTCAGGAACCCGCTGGCGGTCGCCCGCTACCGCGACGGCAAGTGGACGACGTACTCCTCCGCAAGAGGGCTGCCACGCGTGACCAGGAAGTGGGACCCGGACGTGACCGGCATCACCTCGACGCCCGACGGGAGCGTCTGGGTCGGCGTCAGCGCATATGGCGCCCGCCGACCCGGGGGCCTGCTGCGGTTCGATGGCAAGAGCTGGAAGGTGGTTCGGCCACTGGGCCGCGGCGTCGACGCTCGGGTCGAAGCATTGGACGCGGCCCCCGATGGCTCGCTCTGGGTATACCTGAGCACAACTGGAGCGAAGCGAGCGGGAGGTGACGAAGGCCCGACCTCGCACCTCGCCCGTTTCGACGGGAAGGAGTGGAAGCTCTACGGAGAGGCTGATGGCGTGCCGCCGCTCGGCCCTCGATACGCTGCTGGAGGCACGTCGCGAGCGTTCATGGAGGTCGGTCCCGATGGCACGGTCTGGCTGACGCCGGTGTCGAACTTCGATTGTCATCGCCTGGTGGCGTTCGACGGCAGTTCCTCGACGACCTATCTCGGTGACGGTGCCTGCATCCGAGAATTGGCCGTCGGCCCGGACGGCGCCGCGTGGGTGGCGGCGGAATGGGTACCCAGCTACGGTCCCAAATCCTGGAACACTGGCCTGGTCGTCATCCGCCCAGGAGAGTCGCGGTAGCCACGCCGTCACCGCAACGGACAGCGGCCGCGAGTCGGCCCGAGAGACACGCTCGGCAACCTCTCTGCGATGTTTGCGGCAGACCCACACCATTGCTGCATCGTGACGTTTTGCGCCTCCCCGAGCCGCACCCTCGAGTTGGAGGGAGGGTCATTCTATCGAGCGCGGCCCGCCGTTCGGCATCACGTGGTCGCAGACGCCGGCACGCCGCCTTGTGGCGAAGGAGGTGTGCAGGGGCAGCCGTCGCCCGGGGCCTGCAGGAGTCGGGCCGCGCCGTGTTGGCTATTGCCGGCCGTCATGCTGTCCTAATGAGGAGCCAGCCACAACGCATTCAGTCGGCAGGCGCGGTGCACTCGCACTCAGTCGTCGGCAATCGCCGAACGTACGGTCGAGTCGGCACGCTCGCGCTGTCGGCGGCGACGCGTCGCCGCGATGTCCTTGCACGCGCGCCGGCAGTACTGCGCATGTCGACGACCGACTACGAAGAGCTGTCCGCATTCGCGACATGGGCGCTGATTGATGGCCCCCGATAGGTCGCGCATGGCAGCGACATGGATTGCCGCGTGAAGGGTCTCCGGGAAGAACCGGACGACTGACCCGCGCAGCGGCATCACGACTGGATGGACGCTGTCTCGAATCGCCTCATTCAGTGAGTACGCGATGTGCACACGAGCAGCACGAGTGATGGGGTCGTGCGCGAGATACTCCCGAATTTCCTCTTCCTGCTCGAACCCCGGTGCGACGATTGTGCGCGACCAGTGCCGGTGGCGTCCTGAGATCGCTGGAAAAGTGAGGACGGCGTAGGCTCCGAAGCGGACCTAGGAAGTTCGCCAAGGAGGACCACGCCGTGGAACGAAGGATAGCCCCCAGCGCCCGGATCGAGGAAGCCATCGAGATGCTGCTCCTCGATGGGCTGGCCGATCCCGACCGCCTGACCGAGCTCGGCAGGCTCGGTGCCCAGCTCGTGCTGCAGCGCGCCGTCGAGGAGGAGGTCGAGGCCTTCCTGGGACGGGCCCGCTATGAACGGACACCCGCTGCGACCGGCTCGCGCAACGGCCACCGACCCCGCCGCGTCCAGACCGCCGAGGGCGAGATCACGCTCGCCATGCCCCAGGTGCGCGACACGCTGACGGGCTTCGTCAGCAGCGTCATCCCCGACGTCCACGGCGTCGTCCGCACCCGGCCCCTGGAGGCCCTCGTCATCGGCGCCTACGTGCGGGGCTTGAGTGACCGCGACATCGAGTCCCTCGCCCGGGAGGCCGGCCTGGGCACGATCAGCCGCACGACCGTCTCGCGCATCTGCCGCGAGCTGCGCGACCGCTATCGGGCCTTCCGCGCCCGCTCCCTCGCGGAGGTGCGCCTGCTGGCGCTCTTCACCGATGCCATCTACCTGCCGGTGCGACCCGAGGGACCCAAGGAGGGCGTGCTCGTGGCCTGGGGCTTCACGCCTCGCCGGCGAGCGGGTGCTGCTCGATGTCTGCCTCGGGATGCGCGAGCGGCTCGAGGACTGGCTCGACCTCGGCCGCGGGCTCATGACGCGGGGCCTGCCCGATCCGCTCCTCGTCGTCGCCGATGGGGCCCCGGGTCTGGTGCGCGCGATCGGCGAGCTGTGGCCCGAGGCCGACCGCCAGCGCTGCACCGTCCATCGCCTCCGCAACGTCCTCGCCAAGCTGCCCGAGCGTGACGACCTCCATGAGCGCGTCCGGGCGGCCTACTGGGCCGCGCTCGATGGGGCCGCCACCCCCGCCGAGGCCGAGACCGGCCTGCGCGCCCTCGTCGGCTCGCTCGAGCGGGAGTACCCCTCCGCGGCGGCCTGCCTGGCCGAGGACCTGGCCGCGCTCACCGTCCATCTCGCCTACCCGCTCCGGCTGAAGCGCGGCTGCGTTCGACGAACCTGCTGGAGCGCTCGCTCGGCGAGGTGCGGCGGCGGACGAAGGTCATCGGCCGCTTCCCCGGCGAGACGAGCTGCCTGACGCTCGCCTGGGCCGTCATGGACCTCGTCATCGCCGGCGCCAAGGGCCTCGGCCTGAACCTGCCCGAGCGCCATGCCATCGCCGCCATCGTCGCTGGCCGGGCCGTGCCGCAGACCGTGCAGCAGGTGGCCTAACCTATCAGCGCGGAGGAGCCTGAGCCGTCAGCGCTTTTCCAGCAGAAGTCCGGGACGCGACCCTGCTCATCGCCAGCTGCCTCGCCACCCTCTCGCCGTCTGGCGTCAGCACGTAGCTCTCCTCGCCATCGGCGCGCACCTCGACCGCGATCAGGCCAGCGGCTTCCAGCACGGCCACGATGGCATCGGCCTCGGCGTCGTGGTC
This sequence comes from uncultured Chloroflexia bacterium, assembly GCA_963705425.1. Lineage (GTDB taxonomy): Bacteria > Chloroflexota > Limnocylindria > Limnocylindrales > CSP1-4 > JAFMJV01. The sequence goes on from CAVPJO010000004.1 coordinate 30,381, forward strand.
GGTCATGTCGAGAGGGTAGGGGCCCGATAGACGCTGGCGGAAAATCTAGCATACGCGGGAGGCGATGGAGGACGCGGCCTGTGCCCTGGCCGCCCTGGACCGCGCCGAGCCACTGGCGAACCCGACCCGCTACGTAGACCCGGAGGGTCCATGCGCAAGGCAATCTTCACTCTGGCCGCGACAGCACTGCTGGTGGCGGCCGCGTTCGGTCCGGCGACAGCCGACGTCGAGCGACACCAAATCGTGACGAATGAATACACCATCACCGTAAACGGGACATACGATTACGACTTCGAGTTCGAGCTGGCCTGTGGCGTCGTCACCGGCACCGGCTCCGTACTCAGCTACACGGAAACCGTCGAGGGGACCGTCGAGCTGGTCGATGTCGACTTGGTCAAGGGGACCATCTCGTTCAAGTCGACATACGACACCGGCTACTGGTGGACAGGTACATTCGACACCTACGGCGGCGCCGTGAGCAATATCACGACAAGCCTGGGCCAGACGGGCCTGACCGCCGCGGCGACGCTCGACGCCAGTGACCGGACGGAGTACAAGAACCACGGCCAATACGTCAAGGACATGGGTGGTGGAGCCGACGCTGCCCGCTCCTGCATCGGGATGCCGGTCCAGACGCAGTACTAGCTCGGTCGTAACTCCGAGCATAGGAGGCCCGTCCACTGAGGGCGGGCCTCAGTTTCATGCCTCGCGGTCCCGTCCCTCCAGCAGCGCCCAGCAGTACCGCCGCGTCGGCAAGCACGTTTCGGCGGACGCCCCAGGTCACCAGATAGTGTGCGGGCAGCCAGTATCCGACCGCGCGTCGATGCTCGCTTAGTCGTCGTCAGGCAACGATTCAGCGTGCGGCTGCTGGTCGAGGCGCTCTCGACTGACGGCGATGTCGCGGAGCGCCTGCTCCGGCGTAACGCGCGGCTCGAACCATTCCCCTTCCTCGCCGAGTCTGTCCAAGCGCGTCCGGTTGAGCGGGCCGGGAATCACCTCTGCTATCGCCTCGAGGTCGAGAAACTCCCAGTCGGTCCCGTCGGCCAGCTCCCCGGCCAGCTCGACGAAGCCCAGTACCGTCACGGGGACTGTCGGTACGAGCTCACGGATCGGCCCCACGAAGTTCCGCGCGTCGTTGGAGGCGATGACGAGCCGCGACGCGCCGGCGGCCTTCTTCCGCACATAGTCGAGCATCGCATCGTCGATGTCGGAGCCCTCGACCTTGGGCCTCGCGAAGACGCGATACCCGATGCTCTGCAGAAACATGACCCAGCCCTGCAGGGCCTGAAGCCGTTCCCGCGACACGTTGACGAAGATGGACGCCTCCACCTTGTCGCCGGGGCCGAGTCCTGCGAGCCACACGAGGACAGCGCGCATGTCCGGGCGATCGCCCTGGTCCGGCCGTCGCCCCAGCAGCTGCGACAGGGTCATGGCGATGTTAGGTGCATCCCACGCCAGGACAGTGCGGCCCATCGACGCCCTCCTTGTGTGTCCGACTACGGTAGCCGACCAGCCTGCCGTGGCAGGCGATCTTCCCGCCCCGACTGGCTGCACGTACGTGGGCTGAGACGCCTTGCCACTACGTGGGTCACAGATCCAGCTGGGCCCCAACAACTAGGGGAACGGTGCCAAGCAGCCGTGGTCCGCCACGCGATGCTCGGATGTGGTGATCACCATCCGCTATGCCTGGCCCATGAAGGCATCGGCTGCGGCGGATGCCAATGCGGCGAGCGGCTCGGCATGGTCGCCGCCGAGTCGGTCGGGTTCGAGCTTCGTCGACCGGATCGACGACCGGAGCGATGCCGGTCTTCGTGATCGTCTCGCAGAGGGACTCGACCCGCCCCACGAGACCCCGGAATCCATCGGCGGTCTCGGGGTCAAGCTCGCGCACGCTGGCCAGACAGTTACGACGCTCGAGGCCCTGTCGCCCACGCCCCATCCCACGCAGCGACGAGATCTGCTCGCGGACCACCGCACCCCACGACGCCCAGTCACGCTCGAGGGTATCGGCCTCGCCGGCGAACCCGCCCTCCTCACCCATCTCGGCTAGGACGTCGCGGAAGGACAGCTCGCGCATCCGCCAAGTCAGTGCGAGGTGCAGGAGTCCGTGGACGCGGATGGTGTCCGCAGCGTCGAGGTTCAGGAACACCACGAGGTAGACGCGGAACGCAGCAGCACGCACGACCTTGTGGACCTCGTGGTCGACATGTCGGCGCTGACCGCGCAGCCGCTTCCGGGTCGCCTCCTCGAGCTGCTGCGGGATGCGCACCAGCGGGTGCTCGGACTCCGGTCGGGCCTGCCACCACTCGGTGTACGCATCGAGCGTCGGGTACTCGTGGGCTTCAGCCAACCAATGGAGCACGGCAGACTCGGGCTCGAGCTCGGCCTCCAGCTTGTCTAGGCGACGTGCGAGGACCATGGCTCGTCCGGGTCGTCACTGAGTCTGCGGGCGTCGCTTCGAGCGAGGTGATGCGCGCCTGGAGGTCGCCGATCTCCATGAGCTTGGCCGCCGCACCCACGGCCGCGATGATGACCCGTGCCCGCGCGAGGGAGTTGTCGAGCCCGAGGGTGTCGAGCACGGCGATCTCCAGCAGCCGCCGGAGGTCTTCCACGGTGGAAATCCCGGAGACCTCGTAGGCCCCGGCCACGGTCTTCTCGCGCTTCCGCCGGAGGCCACCAAGACGTCGGGCTTCGTTGGCCTCCTCCTCGTGGTCGGGGGAATGCCACAGGCAGAAGGGCTCGCCCTTCATCGGCGGGGCCCCACACTGGCGTCCATCCCGTTGTCGTCCGGCGCACCTCACCACCGGCCAACTCTCTGCTGTCGTCAGAGGCGAAGTGACACGATCCGGTCATCGTGCGGGTCCTGAAGCCTGACAGGCGGCCCCAGCCGGACCCATGCCCGAGATGGGCATCGGTTAGCCACACATGAACCAAGCGCCCGACAGCGGCGCCCTGTCGCGCTCACGGGGCCTGCCCCGCGGTCAGTCCGGTGAACGCCTCCCGGCGGGCGAGGACAACGTCGCAGTAGCGGGGGTCAATCCCGATGCCGGCGCTGAGCCTCCCGGTCCGGTCGCAGGCGATGAGCGTGGAACCAGAGCCCATGAACGGGTCGAGGACGAGAGCACCGGACTCGCTGGAGTAGGCGATGGCCCGCTCGATGAGGGGCAGGGGCTTCGTCGTCGGATAGCCGGAGCACAGGCGAGCCAGCGGTCGAGCATGGAGATCTCCCGGAGTCGCCGAGGTCTTCCACAGTGCACGACCCGGTGGCCTCTTCCGTTCCTGGCCACTCCGCTGCTACACCAACTCTGGGGGCGTGACCCGCTTCCGCCGCAGCCCACCGAGGCGCGCGGCCTCGGCTTCGTCATCGGCTGCCAAGGCAGGGCCGCAGGCTGACGACGAAGCGGCCGCACACTGCCGGTGAAGCCGTGGTGAAGCGGCGCTGCCCAGACTGGCGGGCATGCTCGCGATCCTCGATACGGCTGTCGTCAGCGGCCTGCGGGGCGAGCTCGTCCGGGTCGAGGTCGACGTCGCGCCGGGGCTGCCCTCCTGCCAGATCGTGGGGCTGCCGGACGCCGCGCTCTCCGAGGCGCGCGAGCGGGTCCGCAGCGCCATCCGCAATGCCGGCTTCACGTACCCGCTCTCGCGCATCACGGTCAATCTCGCGCCGGCCGACCGGCGCAAGCACGGCGCCGCCTACGACGTGGCCATCGCCATCGGCATCCTGCTCGCCGCCGGAGGAGCTGCGTGCCTCGGGTGGGCCGTGGGCACTGCTCGGCGAGCTCTCGCTCGACGGTGGTGTGCATGCCGGTGCCCGGGGTCCTGCCCATGGTCTCGACGCTGCGCGAGGCCGGCCATCGCCGCGTCTGCGTCCCGCATGGCAACGTGGACGAGGCGGAACTGGTGTCCGGCATCGAGGTCGTGGGCGCCGACGGGCTCGATGACGTGGCCCGGCTGGTGGCCGGGCCACGCGGCCGCACGGCAGCCCGGGCCCGCCGGCGACAGCCCATCCGCATCGCGGGCGGCGCGGGCCGCACGAGCGCTCCAGCGCAGGCCGACCGGCCCGAGCTCGAGGCATCACCGAGCTGGCCGACGTGCGTGGCCAGGAGCAGGCGCGCTGGGCGCTCGAGGTCGCCGTCGCGGGCCGCCACAACCTGTTGCTCATCGGCTCTCCCGGCGCCGGCAAGACGATGCTGGCGCGTGCCACGCCCGGGCTCCTGCCGCCGCTGACCGAGGGCGAGGCCCGGGAGGTGGCCGTCATCCGCAGCGTGGCCGGTCTGGAGCCATCGGCCGCCGACCGGCTGAGACGCCCGTTCTGCAGCCCCCACCACACCACCTCGTACGCGGCCATGGTCGGCGGCGGTCCACGCCTGCGACCCGGACTCGTGACGCAGGCCCACCACGGCGCGCTCTTCCTCGATGAGCTGGCCGAGTTCGACCGCGATGTGCTCGACGCCCTGCGCCAGCCACTCGAGGACGGCTCGGTCGAGGTCGTGCGGGCCCACGGCTCGGTGCGCTACCCGGCGCGACTGCAGCTCATCGCGGCCATGAACCCCTGCCGCTGCGGCTGGCACGGGGATCCCGACCGACGCTGCCGCTGTCCTGCCCGTGAGCCGGAGCGCTACATGCGGCGGGTGAGCGGTCCGCTGCTCGATCGCATCGACCTGCGCGTGGTCATGCCGCGGATGGACGCCGAACAGCTCATCGGGCTGGACCCCGTCCGGAGTGCAGCGTCGTCGTCGCGCGCCCGCATCCGCGAGGCCTGGGAGCGTGCCCGGGCGCGCAACGGTGGACGACCCAACGCGACGTTGCGAGGCCAGCGCCTGATGCGAGCCTGTGCCCTGGATGCGACACGCCCGGGCGACGCTCAACGAGGTCGTCGGCACAGCTGGAGCTCACCGCTCGCAGCGTCCATCGCGTGATGCGCGTGGCGCGGACGGTGGCCGACCTGCGCGAGCCGAGGTCGTCGGCTCCGACGAGATCTACGCGGCCACCTCGCTGCGCGACCGCTCCCTGGAGAGCGAGGCCTCGCGGCATGACCGAGCGGGAGGCCTGGGTCGCGCTCGCCAGCACGCCCGGCGTGGGCGATGTCACCTTCAGCCGCCTGCTGGCCGCACTACGGCAGCGCCACCGACGGCCCTGGCGGCGCGTGGCCAGGATGCCTGCGGCGCCGTGCCGATCGGCGCCTCGCCGGGCGACTGGAGATGCGGACTCGGACCGCGGCCTGGCGCAGGGCCATCCGGGCGGCTCGGCCGGGGACCCCGGCCGGACCGCAGCGCCGGATGCCCGCGCTCGGAGGCTGGCTGCTGACGCCCGCTCGATGCGGCCTATCCGCCGCGCCTCCACGCCATCGAGGAGCCGCCGCTGGTGCTCTACGGCATCGGGAGCGCAGGCGACCTGCGCGGCGATCCCTGGTGGCGGTCGTGGGCACCCGGCGACCCACCGGCCAGCGGGCGTGACCTGGCCACCCGCATCGGGACGCGCCTGGCCGAAGCCGGCGCCATCGTCGTCTCCGGGCTGGCCGTGGGCATCGACGGCGCCGCTCACCTGGCGGCCACTCGAGGCCGGCGGGTACACCGTCGCGGTGGTCGGCGGCGGCCTCGACGAGCCCGGGCCTGCGCCGCATCGCCGGCTGGCCCGGCGCATCGCCGAGCATGGCGCCGTCGTCGGGGAGCTGCCGCCGGGCGTGCGGCCCACCCGGGGTACGTTCCCGCGGCGCAACCGCATCATCAGCGCCCTTGCCACTCGCCACCATCGTGGTCGAGGCACCAGCACGCAGCGGTGCGCTCATCACCGCACGCCATGCGCTCGAGCAGGGACGCCGCTGCTGGTGGCACCGGGTCGGCCGCTCGACCCGCGCGTGGCCGGCAACCTCGCGCTGCTCCGCGAGTCGCCGGCCCGCCCGCTCGTCGGCCTCGACGAGATGATCGCGGACCTCGGCACTCGAGCCCACGCCGCCCAGGACCGCCACCAGCCCGACCCCACGCGCCGCCACAGCTCTCCGCCGACGCCGCACTCGCGCTGCTCGAGCCGACGCAGCGTGCGCGTCGCCCGGGCACTCGCGGGCGGACCGCAGTCCGTGGACGGGCTCTGCCGCGCCACCGGGCTCGACGCGGGCGTGGTCGCGGCCAGCCCTGACCATGCTGCAGTTGCGTGGCTGGGCGCGGGTGCTCGGGGCCACCCAGCTGCCCGCCGGACCATTGCTCGGGTTGCGCGATGACCGTGGCGCATGAGAGAGTCCGCGTCGCCCCATCCCGGAACAACGACACCCCATCCCGGTACGCCGGTCGTCGCAGCGTAGGATTGAGCCATGATCAGGAACGTCATCTTGCACCTCCACGGCGAGCAGCCCATGAAGGCGGACATCGAATCGCTGCCCACGGCCGCGGACGCCGGCTTGCTGTGCACCAACCTGCGCACGCTCGAAGGGCGCAAACCGCTCTCGACCGAGTACCTCGACTCGGTCTTCCTCATCCCCTACAACATCATCCGCTTCATCGAGATCCCGCGCGTGTCCATCCACGAAGCCGGTCTCGACGCGGACCTGCCCCCGGCCCAGGCGGCTCTGCCGGCCGAGGCCGAAGCCGTGCCCGCCGGTGCCCACGTCATCGTGACCCCGCCGCCGCGGAGGGCTGGAGAGCCAACGTCGCCACCGGGGACGAGGCCATCGAGCACTCCGAGCCAGACTCGGAGCTGCTGCGCCGAATCCGCGAGGCATGACGGCCGCGACCGCCGACCCCGTGGTGCGCCGACGCACCACTGCTACACTCCGCGCCGATGACCAAGAACCTGGTGATCGTCGAGTCGCCCGCCAAGGCGCGAACGATCGAACGCTACCTGGGAGACGGCTACAAGGTGCTGGCGTCGTATGGCCATGTCCGTGACCTGCCCGGAGAACCCCGGCAAGGGCAAGCTCGGTGTCGACGTCGAGCACGACTTCGCGCCCGAGTACGTGGTCAACGAGGACCGCCGCAAGCAGCTCAACGCCATCACCAAGGCCGCGGCCTCGTCGGACATGGTCTACCTCGCCACCGACCTCGACCGTGAAGGCGAGGCCATCGCCTGGCACGTCGTCGAGGCGGTCGAGATCCCCGACGAGAAGACCCAGCGAGTGACCTTCAGCGAGATCACCAAGAGCGCCATCAGCGAGGCCTTCGCCAGCGCCGCGCGACATCGACATGGGACTCGTGGACGCCCAGCAGACGCGCCGCATCATGGACCGCATCGTGGGCTACACGCTCAGCCCGCTCATCAGCCGCAAGGTGCGCAGTGGCCTCTCGGCCGGCCGCGTGCAGTCGGTCGCGGTACGGCTGGTGGTCGAGCGCGAGCGCGCAGATCGAGGCCTTCACGGCGCGCGAGTACTGGACCCTGGAGGCCCTGCTCGAGGCGCCCACCGGCGAGCGCTACAAGGCCTCGCTGGTGACCGGTCGACGGCACCCGCGTGGCCCAGGGCGGCGAGGTCAAGAAGAACGAGGTGCCCATCGCCGACGAAGCCACGGCCCAGGCCTACGTCGAGGCCCTGCGGGGTGGCGAGGCCACCGTCACGATCGGTCAAGGTGCGCCCCAGCAAGCGCACCCCTGCGCCGCCGTTCACCACCAGCACGCTGCAGCAAGAGGCCAGCCGCAAGCTCGGCTACGGGCCCAAGCGCACGATGTCGGTCGCACAGCGCCTGTACGAGGGCATCGAGATCGACGGCGAGCCCACCGGCCTCATCACCTACATGCGAACCGACTCGGTCAACCTCGCCAAGTCGGCCCAGAACGAGGCCCACGAGGTCATCTCCGGGCGCTACGGCCGCGAGTACGCGGTCGACGGCGGGCGCGGCTACAAGACCAAGTCGAAGGGTGCCCAGGAAGCCCACGAGGCCATCCGGCCGACCAGCTTCGGCCGCGACCCCGATTCACTGCGCGGCCGCATCAAGGACGACGAGCTGCGCCTCTACCGGCTCATCTGGCAACGGGCGCTGGCTTCGCAGATGGCCCAGAAGGAGATGGAGACGACGGCCGCCGAGCTCGAGGCCGGCCGCTTCGGGCTCCGTGCCAGCGCCACGCGCACCATCTTCGACGGCTTCACAAAGGTCTACACGGAGGGCCGCGACGACGGCAGAGGACGACGAGGCGGAGGCGCGCCTGCCGGCGCTGACCGAGGGCGACCGCTCCGCGGTCCGCGGACGTCGAGGGTGAGCAGCACTTCACCGAGCCGCCACCTCGCTTCACCGAGGCCACGCTCATCAAGGCACTCGAGGAGAACGGCATCGGCCGACCCTCGACGTTCGCGGCCACCATCTCCACCATCCAGGACCGCGGCTACGTCAAGGTCGTCGACAAGCGCCTCCGTCCCGAGGTCGTGGCCAACATCGTCACCGACGTGCTGGTCGAACACTTCGGTGACTACGTCGACTACGACTTCACGGCACGCATGGAGGAAGAGCTCGACGAGGTCGCCAGCGGCGAACGAGCGTGGGTACCCCTGCTGCACGAGTTCTACGATCCGCTCATCAAGCTCGTCGATGAGAAGCGCAAGACGCTGACGCGCAAGGAGCTCACCACCGAGGAGACCGACGAGGTCTGCTCGGAAGGCCACCCCATGGTCATCCGCCTGGGGCGCAACGGCCGGTTCCTGGCCTGCTCCATGTATCCCGACCACAAGGAGACGCGCGACATCCCCGGCGAGGAGCCGGACATGCCGGCGGTCGAGGGTGCCGGCGAGCCCTGTCCCAAGTGCGGCGAGGGCCAGCTGATCGCCCGGCGCGGCCGCTTCGGGGTGTTCGCTGGCTGCTCTCGCTATCCCGACTGCGACTACATCCACCGCACCGGGCCGCCGCCGCCGCCGCCGCTGCCGTTCGAGGTGGAGTGCCCCAAGTGCGGCGAGGGCCAGCTGACCGCCCGTCGGGCGCGGCGCACCGGCAACGTCTTCTACGGCTGCGGTCGCTATCCCAAGTGCGACTTCACCACCAACTTCGAGCCGCTCGGGGCCGTCCACGATGCCGACGCCGGTCCGGTCGGCCCTCAAGGACGAGAGCGGCATCTGCCTGCGCTGCGGCGCCTCGGTCGAGCTGCCCGGCGATCGCGCCGAGCTGCCGGGCCAGAAGCTCCCCGGCGGTGAGCCGAACCCGGCGGCGCTGGCGCCCCTCGCGCAAGCGGCGGGCGGCTGCCGGCGGCAAGAAGCCGGGCAAGTCGGGCACCCGCAAGCGCAAGACCACCAAGTCCACGACCAGCGCTGAGCCTGACGACGCCCGGACAGCTGATGGCCGAGCGGTCAGACTGGGCACGATGACGAGCCGGGGGAGTGACCGAGACGCAACGTCCGCCGCGGCTGCCTTCATGGCCTCGCTCGACGCCCGGGACGCCTCGTCCACACACCAAGCGTGCCTATCGCGACCGCGGTCGACCAGTTCCTGACCTGGCTCGCTGGGGTCGATGGCGTCGACTGGACCCGGCCCCCACGGCGAACGTTGCGAGCCTACCTGGCCGAGCTCGATGGCCGCGGTCTGTCGCGCTCGACGATCGGCAGCCGCGTCGCGGCGCTGCGCTCGTTCTACCGCTTCGCGCGGCGCCAGGGCTGGGTGGCAGGCGACCCGTGGGCGGCCATCGTCACGCCGCGTCGCTCCTCGCGCCTGCCCCGGGTGATGGAGGTCGACGACGTGGAGCGCCTGCTCGACGTCATCCCCGGCTCGGCCGGACACGCGGTCGGCGACCAGTGGGTGCGCGGGCATCCCCGAGGCCATCGAGCTGCGCGACCGCGCCATCGTCGAGTGCGCCTACGCGGCCGGCCTGCGCATCAGTGAGATCGCCGGTGCGCGCGTGGCCGACCTCGACGTCGGCCGTGGTGAGATCCGCGTCCTGGGCAAGGGCCGCAAGGAACGCATGGGTATGCTCGGCGGCACCAGCCCGCGACGCCCTCGATGCCTACCTCCACCGTGCCCGGCCGCTGCTCGCGAGCGCCGGCGACGGCCACGACGATGCGCTCTTCCTGAGCTCCCGCGGCCGGGCCCTGGGCACTCGCGGGGTGCGCAAGCGCATCGACCACCTCGTCCGTCGGGCCGGCTTGCCCGAACGTACCACGCCTCACACGCTGCGCCACTCGTTCGCCTCGCACCTGCTCGAAGGCGGCGCCGACCTGCGCGTCGTCCAGGAGCTGCTGGGCCACGCCAGCCTCTCGACGACGCAGGTCTACACCCACGTCAGCCCCGGGCGCCTGCGCTCCAGCTATCGTGCCGCGCACCCCCGTGCGGTCTCAGGTACGGACGGCACCGACTCCGGCGACGACGAGGACGACGACCGCTCGTGACCAGGGGAACGCTGGCGCGGGCCGGTCTCATCGTCACCGGGGCCTTCCTGGCGTCGCGTATCCTCGGCTGGCTGCGCGTGGTCGTGCTCGGCAACCTCTTCGGCTCGCCCGATGAGATCGGCCAGCTCGACGCCTACTACGCCGCCTTCCGCATCCCCGACCTCGTCTTCGAGCTGGTCGCTGCCGGAGCCATCACCTCCGCGCTCATCCCGGTGCTCTCCGGGCTCATCGCCGGCGGCGAGCGCGACCGCGCCTGGCGGGTAGCGTCGACCATCCTCAACCTGATGCTCGGCGTGCTCATCGCGCTGGCGGTCATCGTGGCCGTCTTCGCGCCGGCCATCGTGCCCCTGCTGGTGCCCGGTTTCGACGAGGCCACCACGGAGCTGACCGTCGAGCTCACGCGCATGATGCTCATCGCCCCGGTCTTCCTTGCGGCGGGCTCCATCGTCACCGCCATCCTGCAGACCCAGGATCGCTTCGCCCCCACGGCGCTGGCCCCGGTCGTCTACAACGCGAGCATCATCGTCGGCGCCCTGTTGCTGGGGCCGGCCATGGGCATCTACGGCGTGGCGGTCGGCGTGGTCGTCGGCGCCGTCGGTCTCCTCGTGGTCCAGCTACCGGCCCTGCACGGGCACTTCACCTACTCGTTCGGGGCCGATCCGAGCGATCCCGCGGCGCACCAGACGTTCTGGCTGATGTTGCCCCGAGCCATCGGCATGGGTGCCAACCAGATCACCTTCCTGGTCAACACCGCGCTCGCGAGCACGGTGGCCGTCGGCGCGGTGGTCAGCTACACGGTCGCCTTCAGCGTGCTGCAGATCCCGCTCGGCGTCATCGGCCTGCCCCTGGGCATCGTGCTGCTGCCATCGATGTCGCGCGCGCTCGCCAAGGGCGACGAGAGCGAGTTCGGCCAGATGGTCACGCGCGCCCTGCGCCTGCTGCTCTGGATGATGCTCTTCGTCGCCGCGGTCGGCATCGTGGCACGTGACCAGGTCGTCGATCTGCTCTTCGGCTGGGGCTTCGATGAAGCGGCGCTGGCAGCCACCGCAGCGGCCCTGGGCGTATTCCTCATCGGCCTCCCGGCCCACTCCATGAACGTCATCCTGGCCCGCGCCTTCTACAGCGGCAAGGACACGGTGACCCCGGTGACGGTGGCCATCGTCTCGGTCGGGGTCAACGTGGCCATCTCGGTGGCGGCCGTGGGGGCGCTGGGCATCCGGGGCCTGGCCCTGGGTATCGCGCTGGGCGCCTGGTTCGAGGCGACCACGCTGACCATCCTCTTGCAGCGGCGGCATGCCACCATATCGGTACGGCCGGTCGTCGAGGGTGGCGCGCTCTCGCTGGTCGGAGCAGTCATCGCCGGGCTGGTGGCCGCCGGCGTGCTGGCGCTGGGTATCACGCCCGAGGGCCTCTCCCGCGTGGTCGGACTCATCATCGAACTGACCCTCGCCGCCGCTGCCGGCCTGGCCGTGTACGTCTTGTACAGTCGGCTCGTGCGACTGCCTGAGCTCGAGCGTTCGGTGGACTCGTGCGCGCGGCCATCCGCGGACGGTGAGCAGACCGCGGACCGCCATGCGCATCACTCGCGATCTCGCCACACCACCCGCCGACTGGGACTCACGCGCCGTGGTACCTCCCGGCGGCCACGTCATGCAGTCCGCGGCATGGGGCGGCTACCGCGCCACGCAGGGCTTCGAAGCGCACTACCTGGCGTTCGAGGACGAGCGGGTGGCGCTGGCCCTGTTGCGACGGTCCACCGGGCTGCCCGGGGCCGCCGCCATCATCCGCCGGGGCCCTGCCCACGCGGACGACGAACCCGCCGTCGCTGCTGACCGGGCCGCGGCCCTCGCGAAGTGGGCGCGCGAAGTCGGCGCCCGTGACCTCTACCTCGACCCGGAGCGAGCGGCCGACCCGGCCTATGCGGCGGCCATGGACGCGGCCGGGTTCGAGATCACCGAGGACGTCGAGCCGTCGATCCACGTGATGCGCCTCGACTTCGCACCCGATGCCGATGCCGATGCCGTCCGTGCCGGGTTCTCGAAGTCGACGCGCCAGCGTATCCGCGCCGCCGAGCGTGCCGGCACCATCGTGGTCGAAGACCAAGACGGCGAGTGGCTGGACCAGTTCGTGGTGCTGATGCAGGAACGCGCCGAGGTGGTGGGCATGCAGCTCCAGGGGGGCACCGACTACCTGCGCGGCTGGCGCGCCCTGATGGCCGCCGGGCTGGCGCGGCTGCTCGTGGCCGACCACGAGGGCGAGCTGGTCGGTGGCCTGTTCCTCTTCCGCCACGGCGGCATCTGGGCCACGGCCTACTCGGCGGACAAGGCCGCACGCCGTCGCGACCTGCCCGGCACGATGCACCTCGTGCGAGCCACGGCCATCGAGGGCGCGCGGGCAGAGGGCTGCCGGGCCATCGAGCTCGGTGGCGTGGACCTGCCCGGCCACCGGGGGCCGCCAGGGCGGGGCGATCCCAACCGCGGGCTCTACGAACACAAGCGTGGCTTCGGTGCGCAGTGGCGGGAGCGGGAGCCGGCACGCCGCATCGTGCTGCGACCGGGAGCGGAGCGCTTGGCCCGCCTCCGCCGCCGGGGCATCGACGTGCTGCGCGGGATGCGAAGATAGCCGGCATGGCCTCCGACCTCGACCGATTGCGCACCGACGATGCTGCCTGGGATGCCTTCGTCGAAGGTTCGGACACCGCCTTCCCCTTGCAGCTGTCCGCCTGGGCGGCGGCCAAGGCACCGTACGGCTGGACCTCGGCCCGGGTCGTGGCCGACGGCGGCTCCGGGCCCATCGGCGGCCAGGTGCTCATGCGCAGCCTTGGCCCCGGCCCGTTCTCGATGGGCTACACGCCGCGCGGCCCGGTGGCCAGCACCTTCGACCGGGTCAGCCTCGAGGCCTTCACAGCGGCCCTTCGCGAGTTCGCCGGCTCGCGGCGCCTGACCCATGTCACCGCTGACCCCGGTTTGGAGGGCTCCGACCAGCACCCGCTCTTCGAGGCGGCCGGCTGGCAGCCCAGCGACGCCCTCCAGCTGGCCTCGACCCAGATCATCGACCTCGACAGGACGGAGGAGGAGCTCTGGTCGGACGTCTACAAGTCCAGCCGACGCTATGCCAACGGGGCCCGCAAGAAGGGCTGCTACGTCAAGGAGGGCGGAGTGGCGGAGCTGCCGGTCTTCTACGACATCCTCGTCGAGACCGCCGAGCGCAGCGGCTTCATCCCGCGCGCCATCGAGGCCTACGCCGATGTCTACCGCGCGTTCGAGCGCGGAGGCAAGGCGCTCCTGCTCATCGGCTACCTGCCCGACGGCCACGCCGCGTCCAGCAAGATGATCCTGACCAGTGGCGGCCGCATGTCACAGCTCTACGGCGGTCTCACCGAGGAGGGTGGACAGGCACGGTCGGGCCACTTCTTCGAGTGGGAGGCCATCATCCGCTGCAAGGCAGCCGGAGCGGACATCTTCGACATGTGGGGCCGCTCGACCAAGGGTATCGCCCACTTCAAGCAGGGCTTCGGGGGACGCGTGGTGCAGTACGGCGGCACCTATGACCTCGTCGTCAACGCCGCGGTGCGCTCGCTGTACCTGCGTGGCCGTCGTGCCTGGGTCCAGCTGGCACGGCGACGTCGCGGGCTCGATCCGAGCACGCCCGTAGCCGCCACGCCGACCGGCGATTGAGCGATGGCTGAGCGGCGACTGTCGGCGCTGAGCGCGTTGCTGCAGCGACGCGGACTGCTGGCCTCCGATCCCATCCCTGCCCACGGTGCCGAGGTCGACCCGGTCATCGCCAGGGTCCAGTACGACTCGCGACGCGTGGGACCCGGTGACCTCTTCGTCGCCCGACGCGGGCAGCACAGCGATGGCCACGATCACGTCGCGGCGGCCGTCGCTGCCGGCGCCGTGGCCATCGTGGTCGAGCGTCCCATGCCCGCCATGGCGGTCCCGGAGCTCGTCGTGCGCGACGCCAAGGTCGCCCTGGGCCTGGCCGCTGCCTGGCGTGCCGGTGACCCCTCGCAGACGTTGGGCGTGGTGGGCATCACGGGCACGGATGGCAAGACCACCACCGCCTACCTCGTGCGGGCCATCCTCGCGGCCGCCGGACATCCGGCCGGCCTGGTGGGCACCACCGACGTCATCGTGGCCGGGCAGAGCCTCGGCAATGCCGCCCGCACCAGCACTCCGGAGGCCCCGGAGCTGCAAGCCCATCTGGCGGCCATGCTCGCGGAGGGCGACCGCTGGGCGGTCGTCGAGTCGACCTCCCACGGCCTGGCCCAACAACGGGTCAGCGGCGTTGCCTACGACGTGGCCGTGCTCACCAACATCACCAGCGAGCATCTCGAGTTCCACGGCACGCTCGACGCCTATCGCGCCGCCAAGCGCGGCCTCTTTGTCCGGCTGGCCGTCAGCGAGGAGAACCCGGACAAGGGCTGGGGCAAGCACGCCGTGGTCAACGCCGACGACCCTGAGGCTCCCCCCTTCATCGAGGCGGCGATCGAGGCCGGAGCTCGCCTATCTCGCTACGGCCTGGCCGGCGTGCTCGCGGACCGCCCCTCCGACACGCTCGATGTGGCGGCCACGGAGCTGGCCGAGGCACCCTCGGGCATGCGCGTGACCATGGCCACCGTCGACTGGACCGGCGTGGTGACGCTCAGGCTGGCCGGCCGCTTCAACGTCTACAACGCCCTCGCGGCGATGTCTGTGGCGCTGGCCCTCGATCTTGATCTTGACGTGGCTGCGGCCGCCCTGGGTCGCTTCGAGGCCGTACCCGGCCGGATGCAGCGCATCGATGAGGGACAGCCGTTCAGTGTGGTCGTCGACTACGCCCACACGGCCGAGTCACTGGCCAAGGTGCTCGACGAGCTGGCCCCGACCGGCCCGCACGCCGGCCTTATCGCCGTCTTCGGCTCTGCCGGCGAACGTGACCCCAGCAAGCGCGAGCCCATGGGTCGGGTCGCTGGGGAACGCTGCCGCCTCGTGGTCGTGACCGACGAGGACCCGCGCGGTGAAGACGGCACGGCCATCATCGATGACATCGCGGCAGGTGCCGAGTCCGCCGGAAAGCGTGCTGGCCACGACCTGCTGCTCATCCCCGACCGGGCCCAGGCCATCGCCGAAGCCCTGCGCCGGGCGCGCCCAGGAGATGCGGTGCTGCTGGCCGGGAAAGGCCATGAGAAGACCATCGAGACGGCGGGCGGCGAGCTGCCCTGGGATGAGGTAGCCACCGCGAGAGCGGCTCTGCGCGCGCTCGCACGATAGGGACCGCAGCCGCTCAGGCCGAGCCCAGCACCGCCTTGACCAGCTTCTCCATGGGCACGTCGGTGCTCCAGTTGCCCCGGTTGGAGAGCAGTACCACCGAGACACCGGACTTGGGGAAGTACCACATCGATGACTCGTAGCCGCGAATGCCCCCACGGTGGCCGTGCCCGCGGTGGCCGGCGAACAGGGCCACGTCCGCGCCCAGCCCGTAGAGGCCCGGCTGCAGGAACGTGGTCATCTGCCGGAGCGACCGCTCCGAGAGGACCTTGCCGCCGTAGAGCGCGTCGGCCCAGATCGACAGGTCCTCAGCTGTGGAGGCGATGGCCCCGGCGGGGCCGGCCACGCTGACGGCGGCCATGAACGGCACGTAGTCCGAATCGAGCGTGTGATCGGTGTACCCGGCGCCGTTGAGCCAGTGACCGTGCGCGGCGTCGGCGGGCGGTTTCTCAGCCGGCTGGTAGACCGTGTGCTCCAGGCCCAGGGGCTTGAAGAAGCGCTGACGCAACTGCTTGTGTATGGGCTGACCCTCGACCGCCTCGGCGACCTTGCCGAGGATGACGTAGTTGGTGTTGGAGTAGTGATAATCCTTGCCCGGCTTGAAGTAGCCGTTGCCGACGAGGCTCATCATCTCCTCGTACGTCCACTCATGGTCGCGCGCCTTGAGCCCGCCGGCCTTGGGCGTCTGCCACCACGCCGTGGTGATCTCCTCGTAGCGTGGGTTCTGCCAGAAGTTGTAGATGCCGCTGGTGTGGCTCAGCAGTTGCCGCAGTGTCACCGTCTTCTTGCGCGGCGCGTCGCTGAAGTACGTGCCGAAAGGCTCATCGAGGTCGACCTTGCCCTCCTCGGCCAGCTGCAGGATGAGCGCGGCCACGAAGGTCTTGGTCACGCTGGCGATGGCGAAGGCAGTGTCATCCCGGACCGGTCGATCGGGGCTGAACTCGGCCTTGCCCGCGGTGCCCAGCCAGGCCTCGCCGGAGGGTAGACGCACCGCCACTTGGAGCCCGGACACGCCCCTGTTCTCGACCTGGTTGTCGATGATCTTCTGGAGCCTCTTCGTCGTCTTCCTATCGAGGGCCGGGCCATCGACGGCCCCCGCCGGGGCGGATGACCCCACCTCGAGGACGGCCGTCGACGGAGTGAGGGAGATCTCGGGAGCCGCAGGGGTCTCGGTCGTGGTGGCCAGCGGTGAGGCGGCGGGTGACGCCGCCGGGCTGATGGTCGAGAGCGGCGTCGGGGAGGGCCTCGCAGCCAGCGCCACGAGCGGGGTCGGGGAGGGGGTCGCTGCTGCCCTGCTGACCGGGGTCGGAGCGGCCATGGCGTCTACCGCAGCGAGCGGCGCCAGGGAGGCTGTCACCCCCGTGGTCGGGGCCGTGCTCGGGGATGGCGCCGTTGCGGTCTCGGCTCCGGAGGTCACCGTCGTGCAGGAGACGACGACACCCATAGCCAGGGTCAGGAAGACAGACGGAATGCTCGCTCTCCGGCGGAGAGCAGCGCGCCACGGCATCACGAGGTGCACCCTACACCGCCGGCCCCGGTTCGGTGTCGAGCACAGGTTGTCGACCGATAGGGTCGGCGTTGCGTTCCCGATACCGAACCCCGCGCGGCCCGGGACTACACTTCTGGGCCGGCGACCGGTCAGCACCCGAAGGGAGACGGCATGAAGCTCATCAGAATCGCGGCAGGGGCGTTGGCAGGGCTGCTCCTGCTGCCGTCGAGCGCAGCGCTGGGGCAGGATGCCTCCCCGGAGATGAGTGCGTCACCATCGTTGGCACCGGCCAGCAGCGCCCTCGCCAAGGCCTTTCCCGACGAGGTCGGTGGCATCCTCCTGTCCGAGCACCTGCAGGTCATCAGTGGCCCGGCGGCAGTCGCCGACGATCCGGTCGCGAGCGAACCGCTCCTGGCGCTCACGGACTCGCTCGGCGTCAGCATCGAAGACGTCGCTCTGGCCAGCGCCTTCACGTTCGACGATCTCGATGACGAGCGCGGCATCCTCCTCGTCGGGGTGTATGTGCCCGGCATGGACGCCTCGACCGGTCGACAGCTGGTCCTCGACCTCTTCACCCGGGAGGCTGAGGAGCACACCATCGACGAGACCGTCATCGCCGACAAGACGGTCACCTCGCTGACGCCGCTCGATGACGCCGAGAACGTCGCCTATGTCTACGCGGACGGGGACATGGCCTGGCTGGTGGCGGCGCCCTCCAGCGACGAACTGGAAGAGACCCTCTCCAAGCTGCCCTGAGACCCCACCTCCAACGAAGGACGCCATGCTCAGAACCCGTCTCCTGCCCGCTCTCACGCTGATCACCGTCTTGGCGTTGCCCTCGGGCGCCGCTACGGCCCAGGACGAGACCAGCGGGGCGTCCCCGGTGCCCGGGGCCACCATGGCCGCCGTCGACACGCGCCTGGCGCAGCTTGAGGAGCTCATGCCGCCGACATTGGCTGGACTGCCCCTTGACGACAACCTCCAGCTCGCGACCGGCGAGGAGCTCATCAGCGTGATGCAGCCGCAGGAGTCCGACCTCCTGCTGACGCTCCTCGACGAGCACGACAAGACTCCCGCCGACTACGCTGCTGGAGCCACCTGGCTGCCCCTTGCCGATGGCGACATCGTCGTCGTCCAGGCACACCGCATCGCCGGCATCGATGCGGGCCGGACCATCGAGGCCTGGCTACAGATCCTCGCCCTCGGCCTGGAGCAGCCGGCGACCTCGGAAGGCCTCATCGGTGGACGACCGGTGAGGCTCCTTGCCAACGAAGCCATGCCAGACATGCCGTTGCTGTACCTCTTCCCGGTAGACGACGTGATATGGATGGTCGTGGCGGCTGACGAGGCCATCGTCGAGGAGGCCATGGCGGCCGTCGGTGCAGAGGGTGGCGAGACAGCCGACATGCCCGCGTAGGCCGGAGCTTGCCCGTATGCAGCGATGACGACGCTGAAGGCCAGCTGCCATGGGCCCCAGGCCTTCGCGCCCGGTCCGCTCAGCGCTAGCGGAGCGCGCGCCACCCCTGTCCGTGGCACGTGACGGCCCGGTGCACCGGCCAGCGTCAGCGAGGACCGCGGAGCAAGTCGCTACACTCGAGCGACGATGACCAGCCCGCCGACCGAGAGGACCCCAGGAGTCGAGCCCAAGCGCCCGGCCAGGAGCGCTCGCTCGAAAGGTCGCGCGCGTCCCGCGCCGGTGCAGGACTCTCACCGGCCGGCATGCAGCGCTCGGTCGAGCACATCGAGGCAGAGCTGCACGAGCGCTACCCGCAAGCCGACCTCTCGCCCATCGCGGCTGCGTTCGCCTTTGCCGTGGAGGCGCACGATGGCCAGGACCGCATCAGCGGCGAGCCGTACGTGACCCACCCGCTCGCCGTCGCCGAGATCCTTGCCGAGCTGGGCCTCGACCCGACCGCGGTCACGGCCGCCCTCCTCCACGATATCCCCGAAGACACCGGATACGCGCTCGGCGACGTCGAAGAGCGCTTCGGGCCTGACGTCTCCCGGCTCGTGGACGGCGTCACCAAGCTGGGCAAGTTCAGCACCCTGACCCACGAGCAACAGCAAGCCGAGAACATCCGCAAGATGTTCCTGGCCATGGCGGAGGACATCCGCGTCGTGCTCATCAAGCTGGCCGACCGCCTCCACAACATGCGTACCCTCGGCCCGTTACCCCCGGCCAAGCAACAGCGTATCGCCAGGCAGACCGCCGAGATCTACGCGCCACTCGCAGAGCGCCTTGGCATCTGGCAGTTCAAGTGGGAACTCGAGGATCTCTCGTTCAAGTACCTCGACCCGGAGGCCTACCGCGACCTGGCCGGCCAGCTGGAGAGCCACCGCCGGGGCCGCGAGGCCTACGTGCAGCGCGCCATGGACGTGCTCGGGGAAAGCCTCCTCGAGGCCGGTATCAAGGCCGAGCTATCAGGCCGGCCCAAGCACATCTACAGCATCCACAAGAAGATGCGGCGCAAGGGAGCCGAGTTCGGCGAGATCTACGACGTCCACGCCCTGCGCGTGCTCGTCAACGACGTGCGCGACTGCTACGCCGCGCTGGGCGTGGTGCACTCGATGTGGCGGCCCATCCCCGGGCAGTTCGACGACTACATCGCGATGCCCAAGAACAACATGTACCAGAGCCTGCACACGGCCGTGGTGGCGCTCGACGGCAAGCCGCTCGAGGTGCAGATCCGCTCGCACGACATGCACCGCGTCAGCGAGGTCGGCATCGCCGCGCACTGGCGCTACAAGGAGGGCTCGCGCTCGGATCGCGCCTACGATGCCAAGCTGGCCTGGGTGCGGCAGCTCATGGAATGGCAGATGGACGTCTCCGACGCGACCGAGTTCATCGAGGGCGTCAAGCTCGACATCTTCCAGGACCAGGTCTTCGTGTTCACACCCGCCGGCGACGTCAAGGACATGCCCGCCGGCGCGACGCCGCTGGACTTCGCCTACCGCGTCCATACCGAGGTGGGCCACGCCTGTATCGGCGCCAAGGTCAACAACCGCCTGGTGCCCCTCGACTACAAGCTCAAGAACGGAGACATCGTCGAGATCGTGACCACCAAGAGTGCGCACGGCCCCTCGCGTGATTGGCTCAACATCGTCACCACCAGCCATGCTCGCGAGAAGATCCGCCAATGGTTCAAGCGCCAGCAGCGCGACGAGAACATCGCCCACGGCAAGCAGGTGCTCGACCGGGAGCTGCACCGCCTGGCCCGCACTTCCCTCGACAAGGTCGACCACGCCAAGCTCGAGGAGCTGGCCGAGCATCACAACTTCAAGACCGTGGACGACTTCTACGCGGCCATCGGCTACGGCCAGGTCGGTTCGCAGCAGATCGTCTCGCGGCTCGGCGTGGTCGACGATGTCGACGACGTGCAGCTGCCGCAGGTGGCGCCACCGCCGCCGCAGCCGGGTGGAGTGCGTGTGCGCGGCGTAGGCGACCTGCTGGTCCGCTTCAGCAAGTGCTGCCATCCCATCCCGGGCGATCCCATCGTCGGCTTCATCACCCGCGGTCGCGGCGTGACCGTGCATCTCTCGACCTGCCCCACGGTCGTCAACGAGCGCGCCGTGGAACGCCTCATCGACGTGGAATGGGAGACTGCCACGCAGCAGACCTATGCCATCGCCATCATCATCGAGGCCTACGACCGCACCGGGCTGCTGAGCGAGATCAGCAACGTCGTCGCCGACGACAAGATCAACATCGTGGCGGCCAGCGTCAGGGTCCACAAGGACCATCGCGCCACCGTGCAGGCCACCCTGGAGGTGGCCTCCGTGGCGCAGCTCTCCAGGGTCATGGCTCATCTCGAACAACTCAAGGACGTCTACTCGGTCCAGCGCGACCGCTCGTAGGCGTCGGCGGCACCGGGCCGGCACGGACGCCGCTAGACTCGACGGCGATGCCCAAGCTCCAGGCCCCACGGGGCACCCGCGACCTGCTACCGGCCGAGCGCGCCGTCTTCCTGCACCTCGAGGATACGGCTCGCGACCTGGCCATGCGCTACGGCTACGGGCCCATCGAGACCCCCATGTTCGAGGGCGCGGCGGTCTACGAACGTGGCGTCGGCGAGGCCACCGATGTCGTGGAGAAGGAGCTGTTCCGCGTCCAGGCCGGGCGTGGCCAGTCCGAGCGTGAGCGCTGGGCCCTGCGCCCCGAACCCACCGCCGGCATCGTCCGCGCCTACGTCCAGCACGGCATGCGCACCTGGCCGCAGCCGGTGAAGCTGACCCTGAACGGGCCGATGTTCCGCTACGACCGACCACAGGCCGGACGATATCGCCAGTTCTGGCAGTTCGACGTCGAGGCCATCGGCGACGCCGGCCCGGCCATCGACGCCGAGATCATCGAGCTGGCCATGGCCTTCTTCGGAGCGGTCGGCCTGGCGGACGTACGCGTGCTCGTCAACTCCATCGGTGATGCCTCCTGCCGGCCGGCCTACATCGAGACCCTGACGGCCTACTTCCGAGCCCACCAGCCCGAGCTGCCCGAGTCGGAGCGCGCGCGCCTCGAGGCCAATCCCCTGCGACTGCTCGACTCCAAGGACGAGCGCATGGCCGCGCTCATCGCCGAGGCTCCGACCATCACCGAACACCTCTGTGACGCGTGCCAGGCGCACTTCGACGGGCTGCTCTCACACCTTGAGGGCGTGTCCATCGAGCCGCGCCTCGAGCCCACGCTCGTGCGCGGCCTCGATTACTACACGCGCACGGCTTTCGAGTTCTATCGCGACGGAGCCGCGGGGCAGCAGGCAGCCCTCGGCGGCGGCGGCCGCTACGACGGTCTCGTCGAGCTCCTCGGCGGGCAACCCACGCCCGGCATCGGCTTCGGCATCGGGCTCGACCGCCTGGCCCTGGCCCTCGCCGACCAGGGCGCCACACGGGCCGCAGAGCCGTGGAAGCCCGCCGTGGTGGTGGTCGGTGCTGACGCAGAGGACACCGTGGTGCGGCTCCAGCTCGCCACCGAGCTTCGCGGTGCCGGACTGGCCTGCCGCCCCGACCTGACCGGACGCCGCCTCGGCAAGCAGCTCGAT
Organism: uncultured Chloroflexia bacterium; assembly: GCA_963705425.1. Taxonomy (GTDB): domain Bacteria; phylum Chloroflexota; class Limnocylindria; order Limnocylindrales; family CSP1-4; genus JAFMJV01. The sequence continues at coordinate 52,443 of CAVPJO010000004.1, forward strand.
GGCGCGGCCAAACTGGGTGCGCACTTCGCGGTCATCTGCGGCGACGAGCTGGAGGCCGGCAATGTCCAGGTCAGGGACCTCATGGCCGGGACGCAGCGCCAGGTCCCCGTCACGGAGCTGGCCCGCGACCTCACTCGCGCTCACGCTCAGCACCGCCACGGCGAGGAGGGATGAGGCCCTCCGGTCCCCGCCCATGACGCTCGCCCTGCGCGAGGCCACCACGGCGGATCGTGCCGACTGGACCGCCTTCGTGGCCTCACGGCCCGAGGCCGACATCCTCCAGTCGTGGGCCTGGGGTGCGGCCGGGGCAGGGGAGCCCGGTGAGCACTGGACCCGTCTCATGGTCGTCGACGCCAACGGACACACGCGCGGCGCAGCCCAGGTGCTCGACCGCGCCACCTCCTTCGGCCGGACCGTGCTCTACGTGCCACACGGCCCGCTCTGGGACCGGGGCGCAGCCGACGCTGCCGAGGTGCTGGCCCGGTTGCTGACCGGCATCAAGGCAGCGGCCAAGGCACGACGCGGCATCGTCCTGAAGCTCGATCCACGCGCCTCCGGCGACGCGGCCGCCGACGCCGCCATCCGGCGTGTCCTACTGAGCAGCGGACAACCCGCCGATCACGACCTGCAGGCACCAAGCACACGCATCATCGACCTCGGGGCCGGGGACGACCCGGTGGCCGGCTGGTCCAAGGATGCTCGTGCGGAGGCCCGGCGCGCCGAGCGCGAGGGCACCATCGTCACGGTCGATCGCGACGGTGACCCGGCTCTGCTCGACACCTTTCACGCGCTACTCTCGGAGACCTCCGAGCGGAGCGGTTTCCGCATCCGCTCACGGGCCTTCCTGGGCCGCCTGGCCGAGCCCCTGGTCGCGAGCGGCGATTGGTTCATGGCCATCGCTGAGCACGGGGGCACTCCCTTGGCCGGCGCCATCGCGCCGCGGACCGGCGATCGTGCCTACTACCTCTACGCGGCCTCGGCTCGCGACCCCGAGCTGTCGAAGAAGCGTGGACCGTATGCGGCTATGGCCGGGCTGCAGCGCAGCCTGCACCAGGCGGGCACGGCGACGCTGGACCTGTGGGGCGTACGCGAGCCGAACGATGGATCGGTCGACGAATCATGGGAGGGCTTCAGCGTCTTCAAGCGCCGCTTCAACGGCACCCCGCTGCGCCATCCGGGTACCTTCGACATCGTCATCGACCCCACCTGGAACCGCATCCGGGACGTGCGCGAACGGCTCCGCGGCGTCATGCGCTGACCGTCGGGCCGACCGTCGCACCACGTGTCAAGATGCCGTCCATGAGCGCATACACCCGGCTCGGGGTCGCCATGCTCAGCGGCTTGCTGCTCACGGCGGGGGCCCTGCCCGCGGCTGCGGCCGATCGTGATGGTGATGGCCTGCGTGACGCCTTCGAGAAGAAGTGGGGTGTGACCGACCCGGGCGTGCGGGATAGCGACCACGACGGCGTCCTCGACTCAGCCGAGGACGACGATGGTGACCGCCTGGGCAACCTTGGTGAGCAACGCTTCGGCACGAACCCGGGCCGGCGCGACAGCGATGGCGATGGGCTGGCAGACGGCCGGGAGGACCACGACCGCGATGGCCGCAGCAACGCCAGTGAGCAGGACCAGCGTCGCCTGCCCACCGGGCTGCGGCCCTCCATCGCGGGGGGCAGGTGGGATTTCCCGCCGATCCGCTTCAGGTGCCAGTCCGTGAACGGCTCGGCCTCGGTCACGACCTGCAAGTTCGGTCCCGCCAAGGCCAGCACCCGGATCGTGCTGCTGGGCGATTCCCACGCCATGGTCTACTCGTCGCCGGTCCGGCGCGTGGCCGAGTCCAAGGGCTGGCGCTTGACCACCATGACCAAGACCGCCTGCGCTCCGCTGCTCGGCATCCACACCCCGCGCCAGGCAGAGATCGACGGCGGGCGGACCTGCCGCGCCTGGCGGCGGAACGTCATCGCCAAGCTCACCAGGAACCCGCCCGACCTCATCATCGTGGCGCACTCCGACCGCTACAAGTTGCTCACCCTGAGCGGCCGGCCGCTGGCCAAGGGGAGCTTCCCGCTGGCTTGGAAGAAGGCGCTCAAGAAGACCCTGGCGGCGCTGCCGGCTCGGTCGCGCGTCCTGGTCATGGGTGACGTGCCCGAGAATCGGCAGGATCCGCGCAAGTGCCTCGATCACAACCGCAGTGACATGTCGGCTTGCGTCTCGCCCCGGGAGCCGGCCAGCAAGCGCCCCATCGAGAAGGCGCTGCGCGAAGCTGCGCGCCAGAGAGAGGCCACCTTCCGCACGCTGTACGGCAAGATCTGCAGCTATGACCCGTGCCCCGTGGTCCAGGGCAAGATCCTCATGTGGCGTGACACCGGACACCTGACCGATACCTACGTGACCAAGCTGACCCCGTCCATCCGGGACATGATCGAGGACGCCATCGCCGGCGGGGACCGCTGACGGCGCCCGGCGCCGGCATCTGACCCCCGAGGGCAGGGTCCGCTAGGCTGACAGCACTGCTACCCCTCCGTTCTTGTGGACCATCCATGAAACACTCTGCCTACCGCGACCTCACCTGTGCTGACGCCCGTCTCGAGGATGTCGGCAAGCCGGCTGCACTCGCCGGCTGGGTCAACCGTCGACGCGACCTCGGCCAGCTCATCTTCCTCGACCTGCGCGACCGCTACGGCATCACCCAGGTCGTCATCGACAATGCCGACTCACCGCGGGCCCACACCATCGCCGAAGGCGTACGCAGCGAGTACGTGGTGCGCGTCAGCGGCACCATCACCAGGCGTCTCGCAGGCATGGAGAACGACAAGCTGGCCACTGGTCAGGTCGAGCTGCGTGCCACCGAGATCGAGGTCCTCTCGGTAGCCAAGACGCCGCCCTTCGTCATCAACGACCCCGAGGCCGAGGTCGACGAATCGGTCCGCTTGAAGTACCGCTACCTCGACCTGCGCCGCGCGCCGCTGCAACAGCGCATCATCGCCCGCGGCCAGCTGGTCCGGGCCATCCGAGACGCGCACCACGAGGCGGGCTTCGTCGAGATCGAGACTCCGCTGCTCATCAAGTCGACGCCCGAGGGCGCCCGCGACTTCATCGTGCCCTCCCGGCTGCAACCCGGCAGCGTCTACGCTCTGCCACAGAGCCCACAGCAGATGAAGCAGCTGCTCATGGTCAGCGGCTTCGACCGCTACTACCAGATCGCCCGCTGCCTTCGCGACGAGGACCTGCGCGGCGACCGCCAACCGGAGTTCACGCAGCTCGACCTGGAGATGAGCTTCGTCGACGACAACGATGTCATGACCTGGGTCGAGGAGATGGCCCTGACCGTGAGCAGGGCCGTCGCCCCCGACCGCCCCCTGCTCAACGAGCCCTTCCCGCGCTTCACCTACCGCGAAGCCATCGACCGCTTCGGCTCGGACAAGCCCGATGTGCGCTACGGCATGGAGTTGCACGACCTTGGCCGTCCGGCCGCGGCCTCAGGCTTCCGGGTCTTCGAGAGCGTGCTCGACGAGGGCGGCCGCGTCTTCGGCTTTGCCGCGAAGGGCATGGCCGACGCCACCCGCAAGCAGATCGACGAACTCACCGAGATGGCCCGCAAGGCCGGGGCCGGGGGGCTGGTATGGCTGGCCCTCGACACCGAGGGCGGGCTGCGAGGCTCGATCGTCAAGATCGTCGGCGAGGACGCCGCTCGTGAGCTCGCGGCCGAGGCCGGCGGCCAGGACGGCGACCTCATCCTCATCGTGGCCGACGCCGACATCACCGCCCAGGAAGTGCTGGGCACGCTTCGCGTCGAGCTGGCCGAGCGCACCGCTGCCTACGACCGCTCGCTCCTCAGCTATGTCTGGGTCTACCAGTTCCCGATGTACCACTGGGACGAGGACAACCAGCGCTGGGATGCCACGCACAACCCCTTCAGCGCGGTCCTGCCTGAGGACGTCGGGCTGCTGACCACGGTCTCCGGCGATCCCTCGTGGCCAGCCACGAGGATCCCGGCCGGCCGCGCTCGAGCGCAGCAGTACGACATCGCCCTCAACGGCTGGGAGCTTGGCGGTGGCTCGGTCCGTTTCCATACGCGCGAGATGCTCTCGAAGTCGTTCTCACTGATGGGTCACTCGCCCGAGGCGCAGGAGGCCAAGTTCAGCGGCATCCTCGAGGCCTTCGAGTACGGTGCTCCGCCCCACGGCGGCATCGCCCTGGGCATCGACCGCTGGATCGCCCTGCTCGCCCACCAGTCCAACATCCGCGAGGTCATGGCCTTTCCCAAGACATCCTCCGGTTCGGACCTGATGCTCGACGCACCGTCACCGGTGGCCAGCGAGCAGCTCGAGGAGCTGGGGCTGGCCCTCAAGCCGGCTGGGCCGCGCAGGTCCTGAACGAGCCGGCTTCGCTAGCCGAGCTCTGGCTCCGGGATGTCCGCGGCCGCCGCGCCCCAGTCGGGCGGGGGTCCACCGACAGGCTCCGGAGGACCGACGTAGTCGGGCAGGTCATCGAGGGCGACCTCGAACCCCAGGACGGAGCCGGGATCCCCCAGATCGACGGTGGCGATGTCGTACCCGAGCAAGGCATCGCTGACGGAGCCACCTGGAGCGCTGAGCACGGACGCGGCCTGTTCGAGGGGCAGCAACACGGGCCAGCCGGACTCGCCCGCCCTGCGCGGCCGCGTGATGGCCGTCCCGGAACGCCCGTGTGCCTCGATCAGGGAGGTCACGGTCTCAGGATCGGCCCAAGTCATGCGACCCTGGCCACAGCAGCACGGCGCTGGTCTCCTGCACCGCGGCCGCAGCCGCCCGGGCACCGAGCCGGTAGGTCTGGACTTCCGAGGCCCGGCCGGGTTCGACGACCACGGCCGGTGAGCCCTCGAGGACCGCAGCGATGCGGTCGTCTGGGTCGGCGGCCACGACGATGATGGGCAGGGCGCCACCGGCCCAGGCCGAGTCGACGATGCGTCGCACCGCGGTGCGACCGGTAGCATCGGCCAGCGCCTCGCTCACGCCATCGGGCACGATGACCGCTCCGACCGTCATGAGCCCTTCGACGAACGACCGCCGGCCACCTCGTCGTCCTCTTCACGGTTCCACTCGGGCGGCGCAGCCCAGGCCCACGGTGAACGCTGGGCCTTGGGCTCGATCATGGTCGGAAGCACGATGCCGTCGCCCTCTTCGCCTTCGACGGCGCCACTCGAGGAAACGGAGCCGCCTTTCGATGGGCCACGTTCGTAGCGCGCTGTCGGCATCTTCGGCTCCGGTGCCTCGGGGACCTTGAGCGGTGTGCCCTCGACCCTGGGTGCATCGGTCAGCTCGGGGTCGACGGGGCCAGGCGACGGCGCTGCCTCGCTCGTGCTTACCCCGTGCTGGGGTGCCTCAGCGAGGCCGGCGGGCTGGCCGGGCACGGAGGTCGCGCTCACCTCGGCGCTGGGAGCGGGAGTGGGCGGGGTCGACTGCTCGATGCGGGCGGCCAGCTCACTCACCGGCTCCGGAGTGATGACGCGGCGGGGCAGGGAGCGAGGTACCTGTGCGACCAGTGCCTGGGTGGTCCCAGAGATGCGCGGCACCCGCGTACCCGCGCGCAACCTCTGACGCTGATCCCAGCGCCAGCGCCGCGGGGAATCGAGGAAGACGCCGCAGACGATGCCATAGACGGCGGCAGCCACACCCAGCAGCAAGGGCACACCCTGGATGTGGAAGAGGTCTTCTCCGAACCAGCCCAGCACGAGGGCAAAGCCAAGGAACATGGCCACCGGCACATCGGCCACGGCCAGGGGCCAACCGACGCCCCCAAGCAGCCAGTACAGCCACGAACCGCCGACCGCCAGGCCCAGCAAGCCGAGCACGATGGCCACCGATCCTCCACCGACGCCACGGTCGGCCCAGACGCCCACGGCGAGGTACATCAGGACGCCCACGAGGAACGCCTGCGAAGCCGAGAGCAGGAGCTCCACGGCCACGACGTCGAGGGGGCGGGCGACGGGTTCGCGAACCTTCACGGCGCCAGCATACGGGTACTCGACGGTTGCGTGCGACAATCACGTTTCCCATGCGAACCACGCCTTCGACCACCATGCCTGCCCCGGCCCTCCGCAGCGATCTGCGTGACGTGGCCATCGTCGCGCACGTCGACCATGGCAAGACCACCCTGGTGGACGCGATGCTGCGCCAGTCGGGAGCTTTTCGCGTGGACCAGGTCGTCGCCGAGCGCATCATGGATTCGGGAGATCTGGAGCGTGAGCGCGGCATCACCATCCTGGCCAAGCAGACCGGCATCGACTACCGCGGCATCCGTCTCAACATCGTCGACACGCCGGGCCACGCCGACTTCGGCGGCGAGGTCGAACGCAGCCTGCTCATGGTCGATTCCGTGCTGCTGCTCGTGGACGCCGCCGAAGGCCCGCTGCCACAGACGCGCTACGTGCTGACCAAGGCCATGGAGCGACGGCTGCCCGTCATCGTGGCCATCAACAAGATCGATCGCAGCGATGCTCGAGCCTCGGCCGTCGTCGATGAGGTCTACGAGCTGTTCATGGACCTCGGCGCCGACGAGGCTCAGATCGAGTTCCCCATCGTCTACACCAACGCACGCTTGGGCACGGCCACGCTCGACATCAGCGAGCCCGGGACCGACCTGAGCCCGCTGATGGACCTGCTCGTGGAGCACACCCCGCCGCCCACTTACACGCCCGACTACCCGCTGCAGCTGCTGGTCACCAACCTCAGCGCCAACGACTACGTGGGTCGCATGGCCGTGGGTCGCATCCGCAACGGCCGCCTGCGCATGGGCCAGCGCGTGACCGTGCTGCGCGAGGAGGAGGAGACACCCGATGGCTCGGTCGAACTGGGCCGCGTGGTCAGGCTCGACGGCGCCGTCACCTCGCTCACCCATGCCCAGGGCATCGAGCTGGTCGAGATCGAGGAGGCAGGGCCGGGCGACATCGTGGCCGTGGCCGGTCTGCCGGAGATCACCATCGGCGACACCATCACCGACCCGACCGATCCGCGTCCGATGCCGCGCCTCTCGGTCGACGAGCCCACCCTGCGCATGACCTTCGGGGTCAACACCTCGCCGCTGTCAGGCCGAGAGGGCAAGCTGCTCACCTCCCGCCAGATCCGCGCGCGTCTCGAGCGCGAGGTGCTGGGCAATGTCAGCATCGAGTTCTACCCCACCGGCTCGGCTGAGACCTTCGAGGTGCGCGGCCGCGGTGAGCTGCAGCTGGCCGTGCTCATCGAGCAGATGCGCCGCGAGGGCTTCGAGCTGCAGGTCTCGCGTCCGGAGGTACTGCTCCACCAGGTCGACGGCGAGATCCATGAGCCCTACGAACGCGTCAGCATCGACATCCCGCCCGAACACATCGGCACGGTCTCGGCCTCGCTGGCGGCACGTCGTGCCCGGGTCCAGCAGATGACCGCCGATGCCGACGGCCGAACCCGCATCGAAGCCATCATGCCCACGCGCGGCCTGGTCGGCTATCGAGGCCAGTTCCTGACCGAGACCCGCGGCACCGGGCTGCTGCACCAGATCGGTGAGGGCTACGGGCCCTGGGCCGGCGAGGTCGAGCACCGCACCAGCGGCGTGCTCGTCTCGGACCGCAGCGGTACCTCGAACGCCTATGGCCTATTCAACCTGCAGGAACGATCGAAGCTGCTCATCGGCGCGGGCGTGCCGGTCTACGAGGGCATGATCGTCGGTGAGAACTCGCGGCCGGGCGACATGGACGTCAACCCCACCAAGGAGAAGAAGCTCACCAACATCCGCACGCACAGCCACGACGACGCGCTGCGGCTGACGCCGCCACCACCGATGACCCTGGAATCAGCCATCGAGTTCATCGCCGCCGACGAGCTGGTCGAGGTGACGCCGAGCTCCATCCGGCTGCGCAAGCGCTTGCTCGTGCAGCACGACCGACGACGTGAGCGAGGTCGCGACGAAGACCTGCGCCGCAGCAAGCACCGAGAGGCCGCCGAGGCGCGCTGAGGCGCGCACCGTATCATCGTCCCGTGACCGTCTACCTCGACCACGCAGCTTCCGCCCCGCTGCGTCCCGAGGCGCTCGAGCAGATGCTCCCGCACCTCACCGGCGTGCAGGCCAACCCGTCGTCGCCCCACGGTCCCGGGCGTCGCGCGCGCATGGCCCTCGACGAGGCTCACGAGCGGCTGGGACGAGCCATCGGCGCCGAGCCCCGGGCCCTGGTCTTCACCGGCGGCGGCACCGAGGCCATCAACCTCGCCATCAAGGGGGCCGCCTGGGCCGGCAAGGCCGAAGGTCACCGCATCATCACCGCGGCCATCGAGCACAAGGCCGTGCTCGAATCCTGCCTGCTGCTCGAGAAGTACGGTTTCGAGATCCGGAAGCTGCCCGTCGATCGCTACGGCCGGGTGGATCCCGACGACCTGACCGCGGCCCTGACCGACAAGACCGTCCTCGTCAGCGTGCAGCTGGCCAACAACGAGGTGGGCACCATCCAACCGGTAGCCGAGCTCATCGAGCGCGTCCGAGCCGGCTCGGGTGCCCGTGTCCACATCGACGCGGTGCAGGCCGCGGCGTGGCTGCCCATCGACGTCGGGGCGCTCGGCGCGGACCTGGTCTCCTTCGCAGCCCACAAGGTCGAAGGACCCAAGGGCGTCGGTGCTCTCTGGATCCGCCGCAGCACGGCCATCCTGCCGCAGGTCCACGGCGGCTCACAGGAGCGCTACCGCCGGGCCGGCACCGAGAACGTGGCTGGTGCCGTGGGCATGGCGGTCGCCTTCGAGCTGGCCGCGGCCGAACGCGACGAGGTCGTGCCCTCCGTGCGCGAACGCCGTGATCGCCTGCGAGGCGCCGTGCTCGGACTCGAGGGCGTGGAGCTCACCGGCCACGCCACCGATCGCCTGCCTAACTCGCTTTCGGTCGTGGTCCACGACCTTGATGGCAGTGACATCGTCATCGCCCTCGACCTCGCGGACATCGCCTGTTCGACGGGCTCGGCCTGCTCGAGCGGCTCCACCGAGCCGTCACACGTGCTCAGCGCCATGGGCTACCCTCCGGCCGAGGCTCGCGGCGCGCTGCGTCTCTCGCTGGGGCGCACCACCACCGATGCCGACATCGAGATCGCGCTAGCAGCCATCCCTGCGGCCGTGGACCGGCTCCGTGACGGCCAGGCCTGGCTCGACGAGGCTCGAGCATGACCCGCGAGCGCGTCCTGGCGGCCATGTCCGGTGGTGTCGATTCGTCCGCGGCGGCGGCACTGCTGCTGGAAGGGGGCCATGACGTGGTCGGGGTGTGGATGCGCCTTCATGATGCCGCCGATTCCTACAGCGCCAGCAACCGCTCCTGTTGCTCGCTCGATGCGGCCGAGGACGCTCGCCGCGTCGCGGGCCAGCTGGGCATCCCTTTCTACGTACTCAACCTCGAACGCGAGTTCGCGGCCGGGGTGATGGAGCCGTTCTTCGCGGCCTACCTCGATGGCCGCACCCCAAGCCCATGCGTGGAGTGCAACTCGCTGGTCAAGTTCGGGGCGCTGCTGGGGCGGGCCCGGCACCTCTACGATTGCCAGGCCGTGGCTACCGGTCACTACGCCCGCATCGAGGGGCGCGACGACCCCACCGAGCCCGGACGGACCCGCTACCGGCTGGTCAGCGGCCGGGACCAGGACAAGGACCAGACCTACTTCCTGTACGGCCTCGGCCAGAAGCAGCTGGCGCATACGCGGTTCCCGCTGGGAGAGCTGACCAAGCCCGAGGCCCGCGAGGTGGCGCGTCGCCATGGCCTCGTCACCGCCGACAAGCCCGAGAGCCAGGAGATCTGCTTCGTGCGCGATGGCGACTATCGCGCGGAGCTGCAGAAACGCACGGCATGGCAGCCCACGCCGGGCCCCCTCGTCGATGCCGACGGCGTCACCGTGGGTGTCCATGCCGGGGCGCCGGCCTACACCATCGGGCAGCGCAGTGGCCTCGGCATCGCGTTTGGTGAGCGCCAGTACGTGGCCGCTATCGACAGCGCCGACAACCTCGTCACCCTGGGCCGTCGCGAGGACCTCTACCGGGAGCGCTTCGGCGTCGTCGAAGCGACCTTCGTCGACGAACCACCGTCTGGCGCCTTCCGTGCCCGCGTCCGCATCCGCCATCGCGCCGAGCCCGTCCCGGGTCTGGTCCGTCCCAACGACGGCGACGCCGGCCGTTGGGCGGTCGAGCTGGAGCGCCCGGCCTGGGCCCCGGCACCAGGCCAGGCTGCGGTCTTCTACGACGACGGCGACGCCGTCATCGGCGGCGGTCGCATCGACACCGCCGATACCGCGGCGGCCTGAGCGACGAGGCGGCGACACGGTGGACGACGGCCTCGCGACCTTCGTACTGCAGCCGACCTTCGTACTCTCGCTCCTCGTCGGCGCCTTCTACACCTGCGTCTACATCTTCGTGCGCGGCAATCTCGGCTGGCACATCCCGGCCGTGCTGGTCAGCGCCATCATCGGGGCCATGCTCGGCCAGGCCATCGGCGCCCGCGTCGGCGATATCCTGCACATCGGTGACTACAGCTTGCTGTGGGCGTCGGCGCTGGCCTGGGTCGGCATCGGCGTGGCCATCGTCATCAGCACGCTGGCCGCGCGCAAGCCTGAGTCGGCTAAGGGCGATGGCGGCGGGGTGCGCCCGCGGCGAAGCTAGCTACTCGGTCGGGTCCTTGCCGGCGTCCGCGGCGGTCGACAGCAGCTCGGTTTCATCGGGAGCGTGACCAGGGGCCTCGCCAGCGTCGTCGAGGCGTCGATAGATCCTGGCATCGACGCTGCCGATGCCCACCACGGCGGGCTTGATAGGAACCTCGACCTCGACCTTCTTGCGACCGTCCCACCAACGCTGCGCGAGGGCGATGCCACCTGCCAGCAGTGCAGACAGGATGAAGCCGAAGACCATCGCCAGCCACGGCCGATCCTGGATGAGCGCGCCCCCGATGAAGCCGGGGATAGCCGCCTGGAACGCCCAGATCACGGCTGCGATGGCGTCGAAGATGAGGAACTGGGCCCAGCCGAAGTGTAGGATCCCGGCCCCCACTGCCACCGCGGTCCGTCCACCAGGGATGAACCGGCCGATGATGACGAAGATGCCGCCTCGTCTATCGAACTGTCGTTGGACGTTGTCCAGTTGCCTGGTGTTGCCGCGCAGGACCTTCTCGACCAGCGGTCGGCCGGCGGCGCGGCCGATCCAGTAGGCGACGTTATCGCCGACGAAGGCACCCAGGCCGGCGGCGATCATGATCCAGACGACGTTCAACCGGCCCTGGCCCGCCAGCACGGCCGCCGCGGTAACGGTGCCTTCGGCAGGCAGGAGGGGCACGATGACGTCGATAGCGGACATCGCGAAGATGATCAGGTAAGTGATGGGTGAGTCGGTGGCGAGCTCTGCGAGCGAATCGATGAGTCCGGTCGCCCACGTGAAGATCTCGTTCAGCAGTTCCATCAGCGGGGCTAGACTAGCGGCTCACCAGCGGAGGCCGCCTGACATCCGGCGGGGCACCGCTCGCAGGGACCGCGCCGCAGGACACGGCCAGCAAGTCGCTCAGCCCATCGGCTCATGGCCTGTCAAGCGTAGGACGAAGCGGCGAACGGATAGCGGATTCGCATTGCCGATGCCGTTGAAGGGCCGCCATACTGTGTGGTCATGAGCAGCACGCCAGACCCCACCGAAGCCGAAACGACGCCGTCCGACGAAACGACCGAGCCAGCCGAGCGCACGGCAGCGGAGGAGTGGCTGGGAACGAAGCCGCAGAAGCCGAGCCTGCCGCACCGCATAGCGGCGGTCTGGAAGGACGAGTACGACACCGCCGTGAACTGGCCGCGCGGCAAGCGTCACCTCGTCGCGCGCGGGCTGACCATCCTCGTCGTCAACACGTTTGCGCTGCTGCTGGTCGCCTGGCTCATGAACAGCATCCGCTTCACCGGCAACGTCTGGGAGAACATCGTTGCGGCTCTGTTGGTGGCCATCGTCGCGGGCGCCTTCACCTTCGTGGTGCGCCCGGTGGTCTTCGTGGCCCTGGGCATCAACAGCATCGTCATAACCGCGGTCCTGACCGTGCTCTTCATGGGCCTGACCTTGCTCGTCGCGAGCTGGCTCATCGATGGCATCGAGGTCGACGGATTCATCCCGGCCTTCATCGCCTCCATCCTCATCGCCGCCATCAACACCGTGCTGGTCGCGATCATCGGGCTCGACGAGGACGAGTCGTTCTATCGCCATTCGCTCAAGCGCATGGCCCGTGCCGGCGGCGACGTGGATGACCGTCCGGGCCCCGGCTTCATCATCCTCCAGATCGATGGCCTCGCTGAACCGGTCCTGCGTGACGCGCTGCGCACGGGCTACATGCCCTTCATCAACGACTGGCTGGCCGATGGCCACCACCGCCTGGGCAAGTACGAGGCGCTGGCGCCCTCGATGACGAGCGCCGGCCAGGTGGGCATCCTCCATGGGGTCCAGCCCGGTATCCCTGCCTTCCGCTGGTGGGAGAAGGAGCGCAACTACCTGATGGTCTCCAACCATCCCGAAGACGCCTTCGAGATCGAGCGGCGCGCCTCGAATCCGCGGAACCTGCTCCAGAACGGCGGCACCAGCATCAGCAACCTGGTCTCGGGCGGCGCGGCGCGCGCCATCGCCACCAACAGCCAGCTGGCCAAGGAGGGCCAGGGCCTGCAAGGGTCATCATTCGGGCTCTTCCTGGCCAATCCCTACAACATCTCCCGGGGCCTCGTCCAGTTCACGGGCTGTGTCATCAACGAGTACTTCCAGGCACGCCGCCAGCGCCGCCGCGACGTCAAGCCGCGCATCAGCCGGGGCATGCCCTTCCCCTTCCTGAAAGCGAGCACGACCACGATCATGAAGGACATGATCGTCGACCTCATCATCGGTGAGATGGGTCGCGGCACGCCCATCGTCTACGCCGATTACCTCGGCTACGACGAAGTCGCCCACCACGCGGGTCCCGAGCGGCCCGAGTCGATGGCCCAGCTCGACGCGGTCGACCGCATCATGCGCAGCCTGTCCCGCGCCGCCGAGGGCGCGCCCCGTGACTACCACTTCATCCTCGTGTCGGACCACGGCCAGACGCAGGGCGCGCCCTTCGAGGACCGCTACGGCATCGGCCTCGAAGAGCTCACGCGTTCCCTGATGGAGGGTGACGTCAGCAGCCTCGACGCCAGCAACGACGTCGAGGGCTGGGGGCCCATCAACACCTTCCTGACCGAGGCTTCTCGTACCCCTGGCGCCACGGGCAAGATCGTGAGTCGCTCGCTGCGCGGCAGCAGCTCCGACGGTGTGGTCGAGCTGGGTGACAGCGGCACCGTGCACAAGGGCGCCGAAGAGACGGTCGCCAAGAACGATGAAGACGAGATCCCCGACCTCGTCGTCGCGGCCTCCGGCAACCTGGCCAACATCTACTTCACCGAGATCCGGGAGCGCGTCAGCCTCGAGGGCATCGCCAAGCTCCATCCCGAGCTCCTGCCCGGCCTGGTTCGGCATGAAGGCATCGGCTTCATCATGGTGCGCTCCGAAGAGCACGGGCCCCTGGCCATCAGCGCGGATGGCGTGCGCAACCTCGATACCGGCGAGGTCGAGGGCACCGACCCGCTCGAACACTACGGCGAGCACGTGGCCGCCAACCTCAAGGAGCTCGACGGCTATCAGCACATCGGCGACATCTTCGTCATCAGCATGTATGACCCCTCGACCCAGGAGGTCGCCCCGTTCGAGCACCAGGTCGGCTCGCACGGTGGCCTCGGTGGCATGCAGACCAAGGCTTTCGTGATGTACCCCACCGCCTTCGCCACCCAGGACAAGACCGTCGACCTCGTCGGCGCCCCTGAGGTCAACCGCAAGATCCACGAGTGGATCGACCGGGCCAACGAGCTCTACAAGACCGGGGGGACGACCGAGGCGAGCGCAGTCGAAGAGGTCCACGAGCTGCCATCGGTGCTCCAGGCGACGCCGGGCGACGATACCGGCACCGGGGACTGACGGCCGACGAGCCCAGGCCCAAGGAGGGCGCAACGGCGCCGGTGGAGACCGCGACGCATCAGGTTGCCCGGCCCCCGGACCCAGTCTGCTCATCCCAGTGGCGATCTCGACCGATGTGAGGGCCTGCTCGCAGGTTGTGTCCACGGGCTGAGCAGGAGTGTCAGGCGTGCTCAGCCTGCGTGCAGGACCGACACGACCGGCGCCCGGCACGTCGAGATGGCTCATCCCATGAGCAGCCAGGGGCCAGAGGCGATGTCTCGCCCACCTCGGGTGTTCACCTCCAGCGGATCACGCGCGATGATGAGCACATGGACTCGCAGCGCGCCCGCCAGCCAGCTGTGGACGCGGCCGACCGCAGCTCGCTTCTGTCGGGTTCAGGCTTCCTGCTCATCATCTGATGGCAGCACCAGGCTCGGCCTACCGGGCGACCGTGTTCGGTGGCAGCTCCGGCAGGATGAGCATGTACTTGCCATCACGCTTGGGATACCTGGCTCGCGGCCGCCGGTAGGGGAGGTAGTCCTCGGCCAGTGCGGCGACCGGGACGAGGGCATCCGGTGGTCGAGACGCACCCCAGATGGTGCTCACGTACGGATACCACACGTCCTGGATATAGACGGCCTTGACCCGGAAGTCGTTGGTGAAGGCCGGGTCGGCGGTGGCCGTGAAGCCCGACATCACCCACGAATGCGCCCCGCGCCAGGTGACCAGCCCGACCGGCTTGTTGGTCTTGCGCAGCGCCTTGGCAGCGACCTGGATGGCGCCGCGTAGCGTGCCTGCACCATCGACGACATAGGGGCCGTAGCCGCCGGTGTTGAGCAGCTCCGCCCAGCCGGTCAGGTCCATGCCGATGGGGCCGAGCTTGGCCTTGTTGGGCGAGAGCACACGGCCACGCTCGTAGAGCCGCTTCTGGAAGGCCGTTGACCGGTTGGGCTTGCCACCGTCGATGATGTTCATCATCGTCTGGGTCGAGCCGGCCACGCACATGTCCTTGGTGGCCTGGTGCATGAAATCGCCCTCATCGAAGAGGTCGATCCGGAAGGAGCCGGGTTTGGGGCGAGGCCGCAACCTGATGACCTTGACCTTGGGCTGCGCGCGTTTTGCCCCGGCGCCGGCACGAGGCGCCTTGGTCGGTCGCGGTGCCTGCGCCGCCGGGCTGGGCGATGGCGTCACTCGTGCTGCCGCGGTCGCGGGGGCCTGCGACCGCGCTGTCCCGCCCACCACCGCCAGCTCCTCGCCTGCCAGCGTGGAGCAAGCGCTCGAGGCGAAGACAGCGATGAGCGCCACCATGAGGACGCGGCCGGGCGGCAGGGGAGGCGTGGCATGCACGGTGGCCTCACCGTATCGAGCCGGCAGCGGTCTGTGTCGGATCCTCCAGAAATCTTCACCAAACCTGACCCGATGGCCCGATGGTCCGATGGTCCGAGGCCATCGGCATGATCGAGGGCGGCGCCAGCCTGACCGCTGGCCCGACCGGCCGGCTCGCTTGCGCTCCTCGCCGCAGCGGGCTTGTTCAGGTGCGGCCTGCGGCGTTCGCTACACTCGCGCTACATGCATGAGCACGATGACCGGGTTTCCACGGAGTCCCGGATGCAGCCCCTGTCCACGGACGAGATCCGCGGCCGCTTCATCGCGTTCTTCGCCGAGCGCGGCCACGAGGTGGTGCCCAGCGCCAGCATAGTCCCCGGTGGCGACCAGACACTGCTCTTCACCAACAGCGGCATGGTCCAGTTCAAGGACGTCTTCCGGGGGGCCGAGACACGCTCCTACAAGCGCGCCGTGGATGCGCAGCGCTGTCTCCGCGTGGCCGGCAAGCACAACGACTTCGAGGAGGTCGGTCGCACGCCGCGCCACCACACCATGTTCGAGATGCTGGGCAGCTGGTCGTTCGGCGACTACTTCAAGCGAGAGGCCATCCACTGGGCCTGGCAGTTCATGACCGAGGACCTGGGCATCCCTCCTGATCGCCTGGCAGCCACGACCTACACCGACGACGAGGAATTGTGGGCCATCTGGCGCGACGAGATCGGCCTGCCCCCGGAGCGCATGGCGCGCTGGGGTGACGTCGACAGCGGTGACGACCACAACTTCTGGCGCATGGCCGACACGGGTCCCTGCGGTCCCAACAGCGAGATCCACTTCGACCGTGGCCTCGAGTACTCGGAAGGCCCCGGCTGCGTACCCGACCATACCGAGACCTGTCCGCGCTGGCTGGAGCTCTGGAACCTCGTGTTCATGGAGTTCGACCAGCCGTCCGAGGGGCCGCGCACGGAGCTGCCCTTCAAGTCCGTGGACACAGGCATGGGTCTGGAGCGGCTGGCTTCCGTGCTGCAGCGGGTCGACACCAACTACGACACCGACCTGTTCGTGCCCATCCACCAGCGCATGCGCGAGCTCCTGGGACACGACCCCGCTGCCTTCGAGAGCCAGCGCTTCAGCTACCAGGTCATCGCCGACCACTCGAGAGCCATCACCTTCCTCATCGCCGACGGCGTGCTGCCCTCCAACGAAGGCCGGGGCTACGTGCTGCGACGCATCGTCCGTCGGGCCGTACGTCACGGCCGACTGCTGGGCCGCCACGAACCCTTCCTCGAGGAGACGGCCAAGGTCGTCATCGAACTCATGGGCGATGCCTATCCCATCCTGCGGGAGCGTCGCGACATCATCCTCGGCGCCATCATCCGCGAGGAGACGGCGTTCGCGCGGACGCTCGACGCGGGCACCATCCAGCTCGAGGAGGCGCTCATCCCCTTGACCAGCCACGACCGCGTGGTCGGCCGCCGGCCCGAGGACGTACCGACCGACGCCCCGATGCTCGACGGCGAGATGGCCTTCCGCCTCCATGACACCTACGGCTTCCCCATCGATCTGACCATAGAGCTGGCGGCCGAGTACGGCGTGCGCGTCGACCGCGATGGATTCGATGTCGCCCTCGGGGAGCAACGCCAGCGCAGCCGTTCAGGCAAGAAGCTGGACCTGGCCCGCCAGGCCGAGCAGACCGCACTCTTCGACGGCATCGCGCGTCGTGTCGGCGAGACCATCTTCCGAGGCTACGATCGCCTCGCCGCGGTGGGCACCGTGCAGGCCATCATCCGTGACACCACAGAGTACGAGGCGCTCGAGGCTCGCGCCGACGCCGAAGGGCATACCGAAGCTGCGGCGTACGCCCAGATCGTGCTCGATGGGACCACCTTCTACGCGGAGGGTGGCGGTCAGATCGGTGACCGCGGCGAGTTCCGTGGCGCTGATGGCGAGCTGCTCTTCACGGTCGAGGACACACAGCGCCCGGTGGCCGGGCTCATCGTCCACCTCGGCAAGCTACACGGGAAGGTCCAGCTGGGCCAGGAGGTCAGCGCCGTGGTCGATCACGACCGCCGCGCCCGCACCATGCGCAACCACACCGGCACACATGTTCTCCACCGTGCCCTGCGCAACACGCTGGGTGGCTCGGCCCGCCAGGCGGGCTCGCTGGTCACGCCCGACTACCTGCGCTTCGACTACCCATTCGATCGCGGACTCACGCCGGAAGAGCGCCAAACCATCGAGCACGAGGTGCGCAAGATCATCCGCGATGATCGCGCCGTCACAGCGGAGCAGATGACCATGGCCGAGGCCATCGAGGCCGGCGCCGACGCCTTCTTCGACGAGAAGTACGGCGAGACCGTGCGCACGGTGAAGGTCTCCGACTACAGCCACGAGCTGTGCGGTGGCACGCACTGCCGCGCTACCGGACAGATCGGTGGCTTCATCATCACCGGCGAACGCTCCATCGGATCGGGCATGCGGCGCATCGAGGCCGTCACCGGCGAAGCCGCCGAAGCCCTCACCGAGGAGCGCTTCGGCCTGCTCGAGGCAGCCATGGCCGCGGCGGGCGCGCAGACCAGCGACCAACTGGTCTCGCGCATCAGTGAGCTCAAGCAGAAGAAGAAGGTGGCCCGGCAGCCGACGGGCGTGGTGCCCACCGCCAAGGCCGCGGTCAAGACGGCCGAGCTGTTGCAGAAGGGTGCGCTCGTCTCGATGATGGGCGGCTTCAATTCCATGGACGAGCTACGCGCCTGGGCCAAGGAGGTCCGGGGCGCCATGCACAGCGGCGTCATCGCCGCCGGCCTTGACGATCCGGAGAACCCGCAGATCTTCGTGACCGTCAGCGACGACCTCATCGAGCAGGGCATCGACGCCGGCGAGCTGGTCAAGGATGCAGTCAGCGGAGCCGGGGGCCGGGGTGGGGGCAAGGCCGGGATGGCCCAGGGCAAGGTGCCCGAGCCCGACGCTCTGCAGGCCGTGCTCCAAAGGCTGCGCGAACGACTGCAGGGGTAGGGCGGGACCTCGAGATGTCCTTGCTGCAGCGTGTGCTGCGTCGAACGCCCAGCGGCTCCGGGGGCAGTGCCCACCTGGCCCTGGACATCGGCACGGAATACGCCAAGGCACTCGTCTTCGAGTACGACGATGGCGGGGGTGCCGTGGTCACCGGCGTGGGCCGGCAGCGCCAGGGTCTGGCGCATATGCAATCGGGCACCGTGGCCGACATCCCCGCGGTCGTGCGTAACTGTCGGACCGCGATCGATGAGGCCGAGGCGATGTCCGGGTCCTCGGCCGAGAAGGTCGTCATCGGCATCGCCGGCGAGTTGGTCAAGGGTTTCACCACGACGCGAAGCGTCGAGCGCAAGCGACCCGAGAGTTCGGTCACGCACTCAGAGCTGGAGCGGCTGCTGGAGAGGATCGAGGCTGACGCTTCAGCCGAAGCACAGCGCACCATCACCTGGGAGACGGGCCTGCCCAACGTCGACGTCCGCCTCGTCCATGCGGCCGTGGTGGCGGCCGGCATCGACGGCTACTCGGTCTCCAACCCGGTCGGCTTCCAGGGGCGCCACCTGCGCATCTCCGTCTTCAACGCCTACGCCCCGCTGGTGCACCTGGGTGCCCTGGAAGCGGTCGTGGAGCAGCTGGGTCTCGACCTCATCAAGGTCGTGGCCGAACCCTACGCCGTGGCGCGCTCCATCTCCGGCGAGCAGGTCGGCCAGTCGGGGGCGCTCTTCATCGACGTCGGGGGCGGTACCACGGACGTGGCGCTCGTGCGCTCAGGCTCCGTCGAGGGTACGCGCATGTTCGCGCTCGGAGGTCGCGCCTTCAGCAAGTCGCTGGCCGACCGGCTCGACCTCAGCTTCGAGGCGGCTGAAAAGGTCAAGATCGAGCATGCCCAGGGCAGTGACATCGAGGCTGCCGACGAGGTCGCCGAGATCATCGCCGATGACATCGCGGTATGGGCCGCGGGCGTGGAACTGGTGCTCGAGGAGTTCGGCCAGGGAGGCCTGCTGCCCGGGCGTATCGAACTGTGCGGTGGCGGCGCCGCACTGCCCGAGATCCGCGCACGCCCTTGCGGCCGAGCGCTTCGCCACCGGGTTGCCCTTCGCACGCCGGCCACTGGTCTCGATGATGGAGCCCGATTCGGTCAGCGACATCAGCGACGCCACCGGGCTGCTCGTCGACCAGCAGGACGTGACGCCGATGGCGCTCGCATACCAGGCTGTCGAAGCGGCGCAGCCACAGGAGCCGCTCGACGCCGCGCTGGGACGCGTGCTCAAGGGCATGCGCGTCTGAGCGCCTCCGTCCCGGGTGGGGTCGCTCGACTTCCACGTGTGCGCCGACCGCTGACGAAGAGCGCCGCTCTAGGGCAGACTGCCAGCGATGGCCGTCTGGTACCTGGACAACGATGATGAGATCGACCGATGCCGTCGCCCGCCTGCGCAGCACGGACGACGAGCACGTCATCTTCGTGGTGCCGCCGGGCTCCCGCATCGCGACCGGGCGCATCAACTTCAAGCTGCTGGCCAGGGAGGCCCGGTCGCGCGAGCTGACCATGGCCATCGCCAGTCCCGACAAGCAGGTGCGGGCGCTGGCCACGTCTGCCGGTGTGCTCTCGGCGGTGACACCCGACGAAGCCCAGGCCGCCCTGGAGCGTGGCGATGTCCCAGGGCCCTCGACCGCGCCGGCAGCCGCCCCCGCCGCCGGCTCATCGTCATCGAGCGCGCCCACCGCTACGGGCGAGTCGGGCCGGGGCGTCCTGATGTGGCGCAGCCAGCGGCTGCGCCTCACCACGCTGCTGGCGCTGATCATCGCCATCGTGGGCGGTTACGCCGCGCTGCAGCTGCTACCCACCGCCCAGATCACGCTTCAGCCGCGCCTGACTGCGCTGGGTCCGGTCGCGATACCGGTCACTGCTTCGGCGGCCGTGGCTGAGGTGGATGTCGAAGCCGGCGCCATCCCGGCGGTCGTGGTGCCCATCACGCTGAGCGTGGAAGGCACCTATCGCGCGGGCGGCATCGAGGCCATCGCGACGCAGGCCAGCGGCGAGGTCGTGTTCTCGTCGCCGGACCAGGAGTTCGCCCAGGAGATCGTGGCCGGCACGCGGGTGCAGACTCCGGCGGGCACGGAGTTCCAGACGACCGCGCCCGTGGTGCTGCCACGCAGCGACGGTCAGGCTCCCGCCGAGGTGCGTGCGCCGGTCGAGGCGCTGGTCAGCGGCGAGGAGGGCAACGTCCCGGGCGAGGCCATCAGCGTAGTGCCCTCGCTGGAGAGCCAGGGCATCAGCGTCAACAATCCGGAGGCCACCAGCGGCGGTCGCTTCGAGGAGACGCCGGTCGTCCTCGCCGCCGACTACGACGCCGCCGCGGTCGACCTCCAGAACCGCCTGGCCGGTCAGCTGGCGGCCTACCTGCGCGATCCGGCGAACACACCGCCTGGCCTGACGCTTTTCACCGAGACCGCGCGGTTGGGACCGGTGAACCATCAGCCGCGCGCCGAGGACCTGCTCGGCTCGAACGCGCCAGAGTTCACGCTCAGCGGGTCGGTCGCGGCACAGGTGCTGGCCGTAGACGAGACGCTGGTCGATGAAGTGCTCGAGGATCGGCTGCTGGGCGCGCTGCCCGAGGGCACGACCATCCTCCCCGGGAGTGTCTCTCTCGGACATGGGGAGGGTCGAGTGGACGGGGAGCGGATCGCCTTCGAAGGCACTGCCGCGGGGACTGGCTACCCGCTCTTCGACACCGACCGGCTGCTGGAACAGGTCGCTGGCCTGCCGGTTTCCGAGGCTCAGGCCATACTGGAAGCGATCGGGACGACGACCGTGACCGTCTGGCCCGATTTCTTGGGCGATCTGCCAGACGATCGCGAACGAATCACGATCGATGTCATCGAGGCATCGACCACGGAGTGAGCCAATCGACCCCATGACCATCGACACGCACCCCCGCGCGCCGAGGTGCCAGTGACCGTGCTCCTTGGCATCGATCTTGGTGACCGCCGCATCGGCGTTGCCAGCGGCGACACCTCGACCGGCACCGTCAAGCCCCTTCTTACGCTGCGACGAAGCACACCCGATCAGGACGCTCTAGCCATCGCCCGCATCTGCTCCGAACGGAGCGCGCATGGCATCGTGGTCGGCCTGCCCCTGCACACGGATGGCAGCGAGAGCCATCAATCCGAACGCACCCGTGCCTGGGTCGAGGCCGTGACCCCGGTCCTGGGAGTGCCCGTGACCTTTCGCGATGAGCGTCTCAGCAGCCAGTCGGCCGAGGTGCGCATGGGCCGGGCGCCCCGGGGACGCTCCGGTGGTCCACCTTCGGCATCAGCCCGCAACGCCTGGCGGGCGCGCATCGACCGCGAGGCCGCGGTCGCCATCGTGCAGCGCGAGATCGACGCCCGCAGGAACATGGAGGTGACCTCTTGAGCGTTCCGACCCCCCAGGGACACGGCGAGGGCCGCGTCGGCATCGTCGAGGGCTGGGAGCTCCGCCAGAGCCGCAAGCAGGACGCCAACTCGGGTGCCTTCAAGGGTCTCGCCTTCGTGGTCGTGGCGCTCCTGCTGCTGGTCGTGGGCGGCTGGTTCGCGGCACGTCCCGTGCTGGGCCCGGCCTTGAGCGGCATCTTCGAGGACTACCCCGGCATGGTCAACGTGCCCGTCGTCTCCGACCTGCTCGCCGCCGAGTTCGCCGACCGCCTGGACAAGCCCGCCGGCAGCAGCGAGGCGGAGGTCGAGTTCGTGGTCGAGGGAGGCCAGTCGGTCGATGACATCACGGAGAACCTCGTGGAGGCCGGTCTGCTCACCGACGAGATGGCCTTCAAGTACGCCGTCGTAGACAACCGCGTCGACCAGCTCATCAAGGCGGGCGTCTACACCATGACCCCGCGAATCACACCCGCCGGCATCGCAGGGCGCCTCGAAGGCGACCCTGATCCGCCCACGCCGCTGACGGTGCTCGACATGCGTCACGGCCGGCGTATCGAGCAGATCGTGGCCTACCTGCAGCAGCAGACCGAGAACACGGAGCTCGAGCTCGATCCCAAGGAGTTCCTGCGCCTGACCCGCAACCCCGCCGCCGCGCTGCGCAAGCAGTACAGGTTCCTGGCCGAGGCGCCCGCCGACAACAGCCTCGAGGGTTTCCTGGCCGGCGGCACCTACGAGGTCCCGGTCGACACCACGGCTGAGGAGCTGATGCACCAGATGCTGGGCCGCTGGGAGAGCGCCAACGCCAAGTACGTGACGCTGGCCGCCAAGCGCGGCTACGACTTCTACGAGGCGCTGACCATCGCCAGCCTGGTGGAGCGCGAGGCCAAGGAGGACAGCGATCGCAAGAAGATCGCCGGCGTCTACTGGAACCGGCTCGATCCCAAGGTCAACAAGCAGACCGGCGGGCTGATGCAGGCCGACCCCACCGTGGTCTATGCCACCGATGCGATGACCCTCGAGGAGACCAACGTCAAGGATTGGGACGAGTACCTCTTCTGGGACCTGCTGGGCAGGTCGGACTACTCGACCGTAGACGTCGACAAGCAGTACCAGTCGTTCCAGACCTACCAGAACCCGGGCCTGCCCGACTGGCCCATCGTCACCCCTTCAGGCGAAGTCCATCGCGGCCGCGCTGAGCCCGACCACCAAGTCCAAGAACCTGTACTTCTACGCTTGCCCCGATGCCGACACGCACAGGTTCGCCAAGACCTTCAAGCGGCACCAAGCCAATATCGACAAGTGCCAGTAGCCGCGGCCGCCGTACCCTAGGGCCCAGCCGCGCCGTAGCCACCAGCCCCACGGAGAAGAGCACCACCCATGATCTCAGTCGGAGACCTGCGCAGAGGCATCGTCATCGAGCTCGATGGTGACCTGTGGCAGATCGTGGAGTTCCACCACATCAAGATGGGCCGCGGCTCAGCGCAGATCCGCATCAAGCTGAAGAACGTCAAGCGCGGCGGGACCGTGGAGCGCTCCTTCCAGGCGACGGAGAAGTGGCCTCGCGCCATCCTCGAAACGCGTCCGGTGCAGTTCCTCTACCAGGACGGCGACGACTACCACTTCATGGAGAACGAGACCTTCGAGCAGTTCCACCTCAGCGCGGAACAGCTCGGTGAGGTCACCGACTACCTCGTCGAGGGCATGTCCGTCGATCGCACCACCCACGAAGGCGAGACCATCGGCGTGGACCTGCCCATCTCCGTCGAGCTCAAGGTCGTCGAGACCGAGCCCGGCTTCGCCGGTGACACGCAGTCGGGCGCCAAGAAACCGGCCACGCTCGAATCCGGCCTGGTCGTGCAGGTACCCATCTTCGTCAGCGAGGGCGACACCATCAAGGTCGACACGCGCACCGGGGAATACCAGACCCGCGTCTAGCGGCCGCCATGGAGACGCGCGGCCTGTGGGACCAACCACCTCCGCCACGTGAGCGTGGCGAGGCGCCCGCGTCTCGCGTGGGCGAAGGCGAGCGTGAGGCGCCCAGCGGGCCGACGGTGCTCTCGGTCGGTGCCGTCACACGCCTCGTCCGCGAGACCATCCGGCGCCAGCCCCGCTTGAACCCGGTCTGGGTCGAAGGCGAGATCGGCAACGTCTCGGTCAGCGCCGCCGGCCACGCCTACTTCACGCTCAAGGACGAGCGCGCCCAGCTGCGCTGCGTGGTCTTCCGCGAGGAACGCCTGGCACTGCCGCTTGAGCCGCGCACCGGGCCTGCGCGTCGTGGCCCAGGGCCGGATCGACGTCTTCGAGCAGGGAGGTGCCTACCAGCTCTACGTCGACTCGCTGCAGCCGGCCGGCGTCGGCGATCTTGCCCAGCGCTACGAGACGCTCCGGGCCCAGCTGACAGTCGGAAGGTCTCTTCGACAGCTCACGCAAGCGACCGTTGCCTTCCTGGCCGCGCAGCATCGGCGTGGTCACCTCGTCGAGCGGCGCCGTGCTCCATGACATCCGCCGCGTCGTCGCCCGCCGCTGGCCGCTGGCCCGCCTCATCGTCAGCCCCTGCCAGGTGCAGGGCGCCGCCGCCGAACAGTCCATCGTGCGCGCGCTACGCCGTATCGGCCGCTGGACCGACGCCCACAGCGGCCGGGCCGTCGACCTCGTCATCGTGGCGCGCGGGGGCGGTTCGCTCGAGGACCTCTGGGCCTTCAACGAGGAAGCCGTGGTCCGTGCCATCGCCACCCATCCGCGACCGATCATCGTCGGCGTCGGGCACGAGACCGACGTGACCCTCTCCGAGTTCGCCGCTGACGTGCGCGCAGCCACGCCCTCGGTCGCCGCCGAGCTGGCCGTACCAGACCAGGCCGCGCAACGGCAGCAGGCTGAGCGCCATGCAGTCCGCCCTGGGCATCAGCGCCCGCCGCCGCATCGGCACCACGCGCACCGGTCTCGAGGCCGAGCGCCGCGCGCTCGAGACGTTCCGCCCCGGCGCCTACGTGGCCGCCGAGCGGGAGCGGACCGGGCTGCTGCTGGACCGGGCCACACGAGCACTCCAGGGCCGCCTCGCGACCGACCGCGCGCTACTGACCCGAAGCAGCGACCGCCTGCCGGCTCTGTCGCAGGGCACGGACCGCCGCCGCCCGAGCCGAGCTGACTCGCAGCCGCGCCGGGCTCGATGCGCTCAGCCCCTTCGCCACCCTTGAGCGCGGCTACGCCATCGTGCGCACCGCGGATGGCCGCGTCGTCGTCGAGGCCGCGGGCGAGCACGTCGGAAACCAGCTCGAGGTCCGTCTGGCCAAGGGCGCGTTGGACGTGACCGTCGAAGGCGTGCGAGACTCGGGCGCGTGACAGAGACGACCACGCCAGATCCCGCGACCGAGCCCGGCGAGACGGCGACCGACATCGCGGCCATGCCTTTCGACAAGGCCCTCGAGGAGCTGCGCGACGTGGTGACCCGGCTCGAGGAGGGTGGCCTGCCGCTCGAGGAGTCGATCGCGCTGTACGAGCGCGGCGCGGCCCTGCACGAGCATTGCGGCCGGTTGCTCGACTCCGCGGAGCTACGGGTCCAGCGTCTGGTGGACGGTGCCGGCGGTGGCGCCCCGCGCCTGGTGGACCTGCAGTCCTGACGACGGCGACGATCGCTAGCCGTGGTTACGCTGCAGGACCTCCGCGGACCGGAGGAGCTCAAGGACATCAGCCACGCCGAAGCGCGCGCGCTGTGCACCGAGATCCGCCGCGAGATCATCGATACCGTAGCTGCCACCGGCGGCCACCTGGGCAGCTCGCTCGGCGTCGTCGAGCTGACGGTCGCCCTGCACCGCATCCTCTCGAGCCCCAAGGACCGCATCGTCTGGGACACCGGCCACCAGGCCTACGCCCACAAGCTGCTGACCGGCCGGCTCGACCGCTTCGACACGCTGCGCCAACTGGGTGGTATCGGCGGTTTCCCGCGCCGCGCCGAGAGCGAGCACGACGTCATGGACGGCGGTCATGCCGGCACCGGCATCTCCATCGCCGAGGGCCTGGCCCTGGCCCGTGACGCTCGCGGCAGCGACGAGCGCATCGCCGTGGTCGTCGGGGACTCGGCCCTGATGAGCGGCCTCTCGCTCGAGGCCCTCAACGACATCGGCCATCGCAAGACGCGCATGCTCATCCTGCTCAACGACAACGAGATGAGCATCAGCCCTTCCGTCGGCGCGGTGAGCCAGTACCTCAGCCGCATCAAGCTCTCGCGCCACTGGCAGCGCTCACGCCGGCGCTTCGACAGCGACATCGCGCGCATCCCGCGCTTCGGTCCGCTGCTGCTCGAGTGGTCACGCCGCATCCGCCATGCGGTGGTCGACTTCTCGCAGCCCGGTCGGCTGTTCGAGGACCTCGGCGTCACCTACGTCGGCCCCATCCCCGGCCACGACCTGGTGGCGCTCGATAGCACGCTGCGCAAGGCCCTGCTCGGAGGAGGACGCGCCCATCATCGTCCACGTGCGTACCCGCAAGGGCTACGGCTACCGCCCCGCCGAGACCGACAAGGTCGGCTTCCACGGCGCGGCCCTGCCGCCCATGCCCGACCAGGCCGGCACCGCGGCGGCGATCGACCGCGTCATCTCACCCGACGACGACGCTGCACCGTCGGCCGACGAGCGCGAGCCGAGCGCAAGGTGCCCAACTACACCGCGGTCATGTCCGACGAGCTGGTCCGCATCGCCGAAGAGGACGAGCGCGTCGTGGCCATCACGGCGGGCATGCCCACCGGCACCGGCGTGGCCGCCTTCGGCGAGCGCTTCCCCGAGCGCACCTACGACGTCGGCATCGCCGAGCAGCACGCCATGACCATGGCCGCCGGCCTGGCGCTGGCCGGCCAGCGGCCGTTCGTGGCGCTGTATTCGACGTTCCTGCAGCGAGCCTTCGACCAGGTCGTCCACGACGTCTGCCAGAACGATGCGGCGGTGGTCATCGGCATCGATCGCGCCGGACTCGTCGGCGAGGATGGCACCAGCCACCAGGGCATGTTCACGCTCTCCGCCTTGCGCCAGCTACCGAACCTCGTGATGGCGGCCCCGCGTGACGAACAGCAGCTGCGACGACTGCTGCGCACGGCCTTCGCCCAGGACCACCCGTTCGCGTTGCAGTATCCGCGCGACGCCGGCTTCGACCTGCCACCCGTCGAGCCCGTGCCCGCTCGAGGTCGGCCGTGGCGAGATGCTGCGCGAGGGCTCGGACATCGTCATCATCGGCCTCGGACCCATCATCGCTCGCGGCCTGGCGGTCGCTGAACGAGCTCGAGCGGCCGGCTGGTCGGTCGCCGTCGTCGATGCCCGCTTCGTCCGCCCCATCGACAGCGAGCTCATCCTCGAGCAGCGCCCGCGGCAAGCAGCTCGTGGTCACCCTCGAGGAGAGCGTGCTGCCCGGCGGCTTCGGCTCGGCCGTGCTGGAGGTACTTGCCGACGCGGAGGACATCGGCGAGCCTGCCGCCGGTGAAGCGCATCGGCCTGCCGGACGGCAAGTTCGTCGACCACGGCTCGGTCGGCGACCTGCGCGCGCTGGTGCGTATCGATGAGGACGGCATCCGGTCCCAGATCGAGGAGGCCATCGCCGCTCACGGGCTGGCGCCCGCGACCCGTCGCCGCCGTCGAGGCCTGACCGTCTGAGCACGCCCAGCCACCAAGCCGCGCAAGCTGCGACTCGACCAGCTCCTCGTCGAGCGCGGGCTGGTGCCCACGCGCAGCCGCGCCCAGGCCTTGCTGCTGGCCG
The DNA here is from genome assembly GCA_963705425.1 of uncultured Chloroflexia bacterium. GTDB lineage: Bacteria > Chloroflexota > Limnocylindria > Limnocylindrales > CSP1-4 > JAFMJV01. The sequence continues at coordinate 79,871 of CAVPJO010000004.1, forward strand.
GACAGGTGCGTGTCGGGTCAGGCGACGCCGCGCGGCGCGACCGCCGCCCGGGCGAACCGGTCGCGGTCGGACATCGAGATCGAGGTCGAGCGGGTCCTCGCTACGTGTCACGGGGAGGGGAGAAGCTGGCCGGCGCGCTGGACACCTTCGGGGTCGACCCGGCCGGACGCGTCTGCCTCGATGTGGGCGCCTCCACCGGGGGCTTCACCGACTGCCTCTTGCAGCGCGGCGCGAGCCGTGTCTATGCTCTCGACGTGGGCCGAGGACAGCTGGCGGAGTCGCTGCGACAGGACGCTCGCGTGGTGAGCATGGAGCGGACCCACGCGGCCCGGCTCGACCCCAGCGCTGAGGATCCCATCGAGCCTGCCCGAGACCGTCAGCCTGGCCGTGGCCGATGTCTCCTTCATCTCGCTGACGCGGCTACTGCGCGGCATGGCCGCACACGTCGCACCGGGGGGTGACATCCTGCCCATGGTGAAACCGCAGTTCGAACTCAGCCCATCGCGAGGTGCCCAAGGGCGTGGTGCACGATCCGGCCGCTCGCGCCGAGGCCGTGACGCGTGTCCGCGAGCACGCCCTGGAGCTCGGCCTGCTGGTCGTGGCGGAGGCTGAGTCGGTGCTTGTCGGGCCGTCCGGCAACCACGAGTTCTTCCTACACCTGCGCGTGCCCGGGTCAACGTCGGGAGCGGCCGCATGAAGCGCTTCGGCTTCGCCTACAACCCCACCTCCGAGACCGCCCTGGAGCTACGCGAGCGGGGCATGGGCTGGTGCGCCGCCAACGGGCTCGACGCCTGGGCGCTGCCCTCCGACCAGGCCCCCGGCGACCCGGAGGTCCTGGCCGCCACCGACGCCATCGTCGTGCTCGGTGGCGACGGCACGTTCCTGCGTGCGGCCCAGGCCGTCGCCGACGTGGACGTGCCCATCCTCGGCGTGAACGTGGGCAAGATCGGCTTCCTCTCCAAGGCGGAGCACCACTGCGCTCGAGCACGTGCTCGGCACAGCTGCAGGCCGACGACTTCGAGCTGGAGCCACGGCTGACGCTGGACGTCGAGGTCTTCGACGCGGACGGCAACAGCGATGGGCAGGTGCACACCGCCCTCAACGAAGCCGCCGTGGTGCGCGGCGGCCACGCCCAGGTGATGCGCGTGGTCGTCGACGTCGGCGACTCGCGCGTGGCGACCTACATCTGCGACGGCGTGGTCGTGGCCTCGCCCACCGGCTCGACCGGCTACAGCTTCAGCGCCGGCGGACCCATCCTCGAACCCACCAGCCGCAATCTCGTGGTCACGCCCATCGCGGCCTATCTGACGCCGCTGCGCTCGAGTGTGGTCGGCCCCCAGCACGTCGTCAGCGTCACGGTCGAAGCCGCCTACGACTGCCTGGTCAGCATCGACGGACGCGAGGACGTCCCGCTCGAGGTCGGCGATCGCGTCGAGGTGCGCGCCCGGAGGAAGCCCATCAGCTTCATCCAGCCGCGCGGAGCGCTGCCGTTCTGGGACCTGCTGCGCCAGAAGGCCACGCTGCTTCCCGATTGATCGATGAGCGGCCCCGGGCACCAGGACGCCGGCACCCGGGAGGCGCCGCACGACCTCGTCGTCGCGGTCGACGCCTACGCCGACTACCTGCGCGTCGAGCGTGGCCTGGCCGCGGCCACCATCCGAGCCTACGACACCGACCTGCGGCTCTTCGGCCGCGACGCGCCCGGCATCGAGCGACTGGGCCACCTCGCCTCGAGCCGGCCCGCGACTACCTCGGCGCGATGACACGCCGCCGCGCGTGCTGCGGCCGAACAGCCTGCGTCGCAAGGCGGCCTCGATCCGGGCGTTCTACCGCTTCTGCTACGCGGAGGAGCTCATCGACGCGGACATCGCCGCGCTCATCGACCTGCCGCGCCAGATGCAGCGCCTGCCCGATACGCTCGATGCGCAGGAAGTGGCGCAACTGCTCGACGCAGCCGGAGGCGAGGACCTCGTCGGCCTGCGCGACCGCGCCCTGCTGGAGCTGCTCTATGCGGCCGGCTTGCGCGTCAGCGAGGCCCTGGCGCTCGACCGCGAGGACCTGTCCACGAGCGGGCGGGTTCGTGCGCGTCATCGGCAAGGGCGACAAGGAACGCCTCGTGCCCGTCGGGGACATCGCGCTCGAGGCCATCGAGGCCTATCTCGCGGAGCGCGACCTCGCAGGCGCCTCCGAGCGAGGCCGGCGAGGCACTGCGCCAGCGCGAGCCGCTCTTCCTGTCACGACGGGGTCGGCGCCTCGATCGCATGGCCGCCTGGCGGGTGATGCGAGCGGCCGCGCTGCGTGCCGGACTGACCGGGCGTGTCACTCCGCACACGTTGCGGCATAGTTTCGCTACGCACCTGCTCGAGGGCGGGGCTGACCTGCGTGTCGTCCAGGAGTTGCTGGGCCATGCCAGCATCACGACCACACAGTTGTATACGCACATCACCGGAGAACGGATCCGCGCAGGTCTACGCACGGGCCCACCCGCGCGCCTGATGGGAAGGGAGAGAGACGCAAGCGATGGGGACATACGCCGAATCGTTGCTCACGCCCGACGAGCGGGTGCTCAGGCGCGAACGCCAGCACCCCATCGCGCTCATCCTCGATAGCTGGCTGGCCATCATCCTGTGGAGCATCACCATCATCCTGATCCTGGCTCGCGTGCTGCTGCCTGAGGATGTCGCAGGTCGCGACGTCTTCGGCGACGACACGCTGGTTCGGGACGCTGGGCATGGCGGCCACGCTCATCACGCTGCTGGCGGGCATCGTCGTGCTGGCCTGGCGCTGGTGGTGGTGGCGGACGCAGGAGTTCCTCGTCACCAACCGGCGGCTGGTGCTGTCCTGGGGTGTCCTCAGCAAGACGACCTCGGACAGCTCGCTCGAGAAGATCAACGACGCCCAGCTGGAGATCAGCGTGCTCGGCCGCGTCCTCGACTACGGCCACCTCGAGGTGCTCACCGCGGCGCCCATCGCAAGGCGCCGACTACTCAATCGGCTCAACCACGCCAAGGACTTCAAGAAGACGATGATGACCGCCAAGCACGACCTGCAGTGCCACGGGCGGCGACGGCGAGGACTACCGGCCGACGCCGTCGACCCCGACTCCTCCTCCGGTGACACCCGCTCCGCGGCACCGTCGGCCTCCTCCAGCAGGCATCGACGTCTCCGGCGGCGACGACCCGACGTCGGGCCGATACGCCCGACGAGGTCACGGCCGTGCTCGGCGAGCTGGCCAAGATGCGCGACGAGGGCACCATCAGCGAGGACGAGTACGAGGCCAAGAAGCAGGAGCTCCTGGGTCGCCTGTGACCAGTCGACGTAGCGCCTGATGGATCAGCCGACCGTCGCAGGCGCTCTTCTCTGCCTTCATCGTGGTGGCCACGATGCTCCTGGTGGGGTTCCCGGTCCACGAGTTCATGCACGCCTGGACGGCCATGAAGCTCGGCGACAACACGGCGCGCTGGATGGGCCGCGTCACGCTCGACCCACGCGTCCATTTCGACCAGATGGGCGGGCTCATCCTGGGGTTCACGGCCGTCTTCAGGCGCTGAGCAGCGGAGGTCTGCTCTTCGGCTGGGCCAAGCCCACGCCGGTCAATCCCATCAACCTGCGCCACGGCCGTCGCGGTCACGCGCTGGTGGCATTGGCCGGACCGCCAGCAACCTGGTCGTGGCGGTGCTCGTGGCCATCCCCATCCGCATCGCTCTGAGCAACGCGGATTGGTGGTTCTTCGTGCGCGACAACCCGTTCCTGGACCTGGCCTTGAGCGCAGGCCTGACTGTTGCTGTCGCTCAATATCCTGCTCTTCATCTTCAACCTGATACCCATCCCGCCGCTGGACGGCTGGAGCGTGGTGAAGGGCATCGTGCCCGGTCGCGCTGTCGCGGCGCATGAACGAGCTCGAGGTCCAGTACGCCAACGTCATCCCCATGCTCTTCTTCGGGTTCATCCTCATCCTCTTCGTGAGCGGCGGGTCGCTCATCGGGCCGCTCATCTACGGCATCCGCGACCTGTTGCTGGGGATCTAGCGTGCCGGGATGGTGGGCCACCAAGGTCCGGCAGACCGTCCGCCACGTCATCGGACGCGTCAGCGACGCCGAGCGCGCGCAGCTGGCGACCTGGCTGAGCGAGCCACAGCTGGCCCTGTTCGAATCCATGCACCGCGCCGACCAGCGCCACGGCCTCGACGTGGCGGCCACCCTGCGCACCGAGGGACACGACGACCCCGAGCTGTTGACTCGCCGCACTCCTCCACGACTGCTCCAAGGGACCCGGTCGTGCGCCTGCCGCATCGCGTGGCATGGTCGCTCGGCGAGCGCTACGGTGAAGGGTGCTGGACGCCTTCGCCCGCGTGCCCGGGTTCCACGCGGCCTTCGAGCGGCTGCGTCATCACGCCGAGGATTCCGCGCGCCTCGCCAGGGACGCCGGCTGCAGCGAGCGCACGGCCGAGCTCATCCGCCACCAGGCCGACCCGGTCGATCCCGAGGCCGGGGTGGCGCTGCGACTGGCCGATGAGGCATCCTGACGCTCGATGATGGAGAGTCGCGACCGATGACTGACGCGCATCGCCCGCCCGCCCCAGGCCCGCACGGTCGGCATCTCGCGTGCTGCCGCCGTTGCGCCAGCCGGTCCGTGGTGACACCAGCGTCCGCATCGCCGATACCGCCCATCCCGACCGTGCCGCACACGTCAGCGTGGAGGGCTACGACGGGCCGCTGGGTCTCCTGCTCGGGCTCATCGAGCAGCGCGAGCTGGACATCCTCGAGGTGCCGCTGGGCGACCTGGCCGGGGCCTACCTCGAAGCACTGGCCGGCCTCGACGAGGAGCAGATGTCCCACATCAGCTCGTTCGTGACCGTGGCCAGCCAGCTCATCCTCATCAAGAGCCGCGCCATCCTGCCGCGCCCGCCGGTCGTGGCCATCCCCATCGAGGAGGGACCTGACCCCGAAGCGACGCTGCGCGAGCGGCTCATCCTGTACCGCCTGTATCGCGATGCCGGTCGCGACCTCAAGGGCCGCCTCGAGAGTGGCTGGGAGGTCTTCCGACGCGAGCCCATCGCCGCGGTAGCCTCTGCCAAGGCCGGCTCCCGGCCCGACGAGGGCCCGCCGCTCGACCCGGCTCGTGCTGGTCAGCGCGCTGGATCGTGCCCTGCACCAGGTGCCGCCGCCAGCCCTGCCGCCGGACATCGTGCCCCGACTCGTCACGCTCGATGAGCGCGCCGACATCATCCGTGCGGCCCTGCTCGAAGCCCCGGTGGTCGTGCTGCAGGACCTGCTCGACGACCTGACCGACAAGGTCGTCGTGGCGGTCACGTTCCTGGCCATGCTCGAGCTGGTCAAGGGTCGCGAGCTGGCCGTCGAACAGGACCAGCCTTTCGGGCCCATCGTCTGCCGCTCGGTGGCCAAGGCATGACCGACCATGAGCTGGTGCCCGTGGGACCCGGGCCCGAGGAAGGAGGACCCGAGGGCGAAGGACCCGCGGGACGAAGGACCCGAGGTGGTTCCCGAGCCGGAGTCCGAGACCGTGCCCGAGGCTGAGATCGCGCCGGAGGCCTGGGGTGACCAGCCCATGCTGAAGCTGGAGATCGAGATCACGCCCGACGAGCTCGAAGTCAGCGCAGTCCCGGACGACGAAGGCGGCAGGGGCGCATCGGTGGCCGACCTCGAAGCCCTGCTGTTCGTGGCCGAGCGGCCACTCAGTCGCGCCGAGCTGCGTAGCCGTCGCCCGCCTCAGCGCTGAGGAGCTCGACGCCCGGCTCGGCGATCTCGAGGTACAGCTGCGCGATCGCGGCATCCGCCTGGTGACCTCCGGTGATCGCGTGATGCTGGGTACCTCGCCCGAGAGCGGGCCAGCTCATCGCCCGCTACCTCGGCGCCGACACGGTGCGCCTTTCGCCGGCGGCCCTCGAGACGCTGGCCATCATCGCCTACCGCCAGCCGGTCACGCGCGGCGTCATCGAGCGCATCCGCGGCGTGGACTGCGGCCACGTCGTGCGCGGGCTGCTGCACCGCCGCCTCATCGTCGAGCACGGCCGCGCGGAGACGCCCGGCCGCCCCATCCTGTACGGCACGAGCATGGAGTTCATGGAGCGCTTCGGGCTCACCTCGCTCGATGACCTGCCGCCGCTCGAGGCGGAGATCGCGGCCCAGCTGGCGCAGGCCGAGCAAGAGGCCAGGGCCGAGGATGAAGGGGTCGAGCCCGCCGCCCTGGACGACGCCGACGAGAGCGAGGGCACCTTGCCGCAAGCTGCGGACCGGGACGCCGACGATGGCGATGCCCGCGAGGCGCCACCAGCGGATGCCTGAGATCCGTCCGCGTGCAGAAGGCGCTGGCTGACGCCGGCGTGGCCTCCCGTCGAGCCGCCGACGCCCTCGTCACCGCCGGCCGCGTCACCGTCAACGGTCAGCCCGCCGTGACCGGGCAGCGCGTGGATCCCGCGGTCGATGCGCTCGCCGTCGACGGCCGCCCCATCGTCTCGGGGCGCAAGCGCACCTACCTGGTGATGAACAAGCCGGCCGGCGTCACCAGCACCGTCAGCGACCGCTACGCCGGATCGGACCGTGCTCGATCTGGTACCCGATGAGCTCCGGCGCAGCGGCACACGCCTGTACCCGGTCGGCCGCCTCGACAAGGACTCCGAGGGCCTCATCCTGCTGACCGACGATGGCGAGTGGGCCCAGCACCTGCTGCATCCGCGCTACGGCGTGGAGCGGGAGTACGCGGTCGGTCTTCGTGGTCCGCCTCGGCCACGGAGCAGGCGGAGGCACTGACCGGTGGCATCGAGCTCGACGAGGGCCTGGCCAAGGTCGTGAGCCTGCGCCAGGCCACCCGCACCGAGGGCGGCCGGCTCGAGCGGCCGCGACGATCCCCGACGCTCCGCTGTTCTGGTACCGGGCCGTGCTGACCCAGGGCTGGAAGCGACAGCTGCGCCGCATGTTCGCAGCCATCGGCGCCCCCGTGGAGCGGCTCGTGCGCGTCCGCATCGGCACGCTCCGCCTCGACGACATGGCCGCCGGCGGCGTGCGCCACCTCAGCGCTGCCGAGCGCGAGCGGCTGGCGCCCTCGAGAAGCAGGGCGTGAGCGGCCTGCGCGTCGCGCTCGACGGCCCCGGCTCGAGTGGCAAGTCCTCGGTCGGCGCCGCCGCGGCCGCCCGGCTGGGTTACCGCTTCCTCGACACCGGCGTGCTCTATCGGGCCATCACGCTGCTCAGCGTGCTGCGCGAGATCGAGCCGCACCGATGGACCAGGCCTGGCGGAGGTCGTGCCCGAGCTCGAGCTGGTCACGGACGAGGATGGCCGGATGCGTCGTGTCACCATCGACGGCGAAGACGTCACCGACCAGCTGCATGTGCCCGCCGTCGATCGCCGCGTCAGCGCCGTGTCGGCCCAGCGCGACGTGCGCGCCGCGCTGCTCGATACCCAGCGGGACATCGCCGCGCCGGCGCCATCATCCTGGCCGGGCGCGACATCGGCACCGTGGTGCTGCCCGATGCCGACTTGAAGCTGTACCTCGAGGTGTCGGTCGAGGAGCGCGCCCGACGCCGGGCGAGCCGAGCGAGGACTGGCTCGCCGACTCCGAGGCAGGCGGCCACCATCCTGGCCGACCTGCGGCGCCGTGACCACCTCGACGGCAGCCGCGCCGTCGCCCCGCTGCGCGTCCCCGACGATGCTGTCATCGTGCGCTCCGACGAGCACGACCTTCGCCGACACCGTGGCCAAGGTCGTGGACATCGTCCGCGCACGAGAAGAGCAGGGGACCACCGCCGCATGAACGACCATCAGGCCATGACGCTGTACCCACGCTTCATCGCGGGACTGTGCCGCTTCGGCCTGCAGGCGATCGGCCGGGTCCGTGTCGAAGGCCTCGAGGACCTGCCTCAGCATGGCCCGCTCATCATCGCCGCCAACCACATGAGCAACGCCGACCCGCCCTTCATCGGCGGCTGGCTCGAGCCCGGCCCTGGGACGCCGCCCCACGTTCCTGGCCAAGGACTCGCTGTTCAATGGCCCGCTGGGCATCCTCATCCGCTCGCTCGGTGCCAAGCCGGTCAAGGCCGGCGGCAGCGACATCGCCGCCTATCGCGTGGCCAAGGGCATCCTCGACGAAGGCGGCGTGGTGGCCATCCTGCCGGAGGGTACGCGTTCGTTCGATGGCGTCCTGGGCCCGGCCCAAGCCGGGCGTGTCGTTGCTCGCGACGCGCACCGGCACGCCTGTCCTGCCTGTCGGCATCAGCGGTACCGATGAGCTCATCGGCCGCGAACAGATGCTGCCCAGGATCGGCACCCGCATCGTCCTGCGCGTGGGACGACCCTTCACGCCTGACCCTGCCCGGCGGTGTCGATCGCCGCGCGGCCCTGGCCGCGGCCGACGTCGAGCTGATGCGTCGCATCGCCACCCTCGTAGAGCCTCGCCACCGTGGCGAGTGGGAGCCCTGGCCGGCCGACTGACGCGCGTCATGGCCGCCGCAGGCCATCTATCAGCGCCGATGCGATACTTAGTTCTCCATGGGAACCGTCTCCGAAGTCCGCATCGCCCGCCGCACCGGCTTCTGCTATGGCGTGCGCGAAGCCATCGATGCCGCGCGCATCAGTGCCGCCGAGGGCAAGAAGACGCACACGCTCGGCCAGGTCGTCCACAACGAGGGCGTCATCAGCCAGCTCCGTGAGCAGGGCATCGTCTCGGTCAAGGAGCTCGATGAGGTCGAGCAGGGAGCAGCGGTCGTCATCCGTGCCCACGGCGTCAGGCCGGAGGTCATGGAGCGCGCCGACGATAGGGGCCTCGACGTCATCGACGGCACCTGCAGCTGGGTGACCCAGGAGCAGAAGGAGCTGGCCAAGCTCGTCGAAGAGGGCTACACCGTGGTCCTGCTGGGCACGCCCAATCATCCTGAAGTGGTAGGCCTGCTCGGCTTCGCGCCCGATGCCATCCTCGTCGACGAGGAAGAGGACTGGGACAAGATCCCGCGACGCAAGCGCATGGCGCTGCTCACGCAGTCGACCCAGCCGCCGTGGAAGTTCGAGAAGCTGGCCGGCTACCTGACCACGCGTGCCCACGAGCTGAAGATCGTCAACACCGTCTGTCCGGTGACCATCCGCCGCCAGCAGGACACCACCGAGCTGGCCGACGCGGTCGACCTCGTCATCGTCGTCGGCGGCCGCAACAGCGCCAACACCAAGGAGCTCACGCGGCTCGTGGGCATCGTAGGCAAGCCGGCCGTGCAGGTCGAGCGCGCCGGCGATCTCGAGGACGCGGCCGTCTTCGGGGAACACGCGCTCATCGGCGTGACCGGCGGTACGTCGACGCCCATCGAGGATCTCGAAGCGGTGGTCGCGCGCATCTACGAGCTGGCCGGTACCCCGGAGACGCGCGAACGCTCTGCCGAGCTGGCCCACCAGGCGGTCACGGCCGTGGCCGAATCGGCCTACCGCAGCTCATCGCTCAGCGCCGCCTGACGTGCCCGCGCGTCGCGTTCGCCGTCGGCCCCGCAGCCTCGACCGGGACATGCCTGCCGCGGGCCTGCCCGTGGTCGCCATCGTGGGCCGCCCCAACGTCGGCAAGTCGACACTGTTCAACCGCATCGTCGGCCAGCGCCAGGCCATCGTCGAGGACCGCGCCCGGACCACGCGTGATCGCCTCTACGGCGTAGCCGAGTGGAACGACCGTCGCTACGTCGTCATCGACACCGGCGGCATGGAGATGAACCCCGGCGACGCCATCGAGGAGCGCGTCCAGGACCAGGCCCGCCTGGCCATCGAAGAGGCTGACGTCATCGTCTTCGTGGTCGATGCCGCCACTGGTGAGACGCCGGCCGACCAGGAGGTCGCCGAGGCGCTGCGCCGGGCTGAGCCGCCCGTGATCATGGCCATCAACAAGGCTGACAACGAGCGCCTGGAGCTGCAGGGCGTGGAGTTCCTGCGCCTGGGCTGGGAAGACTGGTACACCGTCTCAGCGCTGCACGGCCGAGGCTCGGGCGACCTGCTCGATGCCATCGTGGCAGCCCTGCCCGACGAGTCCTTCGAGGAGCTGGAGCGCAAGCGCCACGACGATGAAGCCGAGGACCTGGCCGAGCGCATCGACGAGGGCATCCTGCCCGAGGGCGAGAAGGACGAGCCCGACCCTGCGCGCTGGATCGACGACGATGCGCCGACGCCGCGCATCGCCATCGTAGGCCGGCCAAACGTCGGCAAGTCGTCGCTGCTGAACCAGCTACTCGGGGAGGAACGCGCCATCGTCAGCGACATCCCCGGCACCACTCGCGACGCCATCGACACGACCATGGAGTGGCAGGGGCGCGAGCTTCGCCTGGTGGACACGGCCGGTCTGCGGCGTCGCGGCAAGATCGCATCGGGACCCGCCGCCGAGCGCTACTCGGCCGTCCGCGCCCTCAAGGCCCTGGGCCGCGCCGATGTCTGTGTGCTCGTGCTCGATGCCCAGGATGGCCTCGCCGCCCAGGATGCACATGTCGCCGGCTACGTCGTCGATGAGGGAGTCGGGCTGGTGCTGGCCATCAACAAGTGGGACCTCGTCGAGAAGGACGACAAGACGTTCGAGGAGTACATCGCGCGCATCCGTCAGGAGGCGCCCTTCCTGCACTTCGCCCCGGTCGTGGCCATCAGCGCCCTGACCGGCCAGCGTGCCGGCCGCGTGCTCGACGAAGCGCTGCTGGTGGCCACCGAGCGCCGCCGACGCATCCCCACCGCGACCCTCAACAAGGTGCTCTCCGAAGCCGTCGCCCGCCACCAGCCGCCCGCGGTCAAGGGCCGCCGGCCACGCTTCTACTACGCCACCCAGGCCACCATCGAGCCGCCCACCTTCGTGCTCTTCGCGGCCGAGGCCAGGTCGGTGCACTTCAGCTATCAGCGCTTCCTCGAGAACCGCATCCGGGATGCCTTCGACTTCGAGGGCACGCCACTACGGCTCATCTTCCGCGAACGTTCGCGCGTCGAGCTGGAGCCGAGAAAACGGAAGCCCGGGCCCAGGAAGGGCAAGAAGCCCACGAAGAAGTCAAGCCGCAAGGGATCCTGATGCCGATACCCGTGCCGACGCTCGCCGTCGTCGGCGCCGGTGCCTGGGGCACCACGCTGGCGATGCTGCTGTCGAGGTCCGCGCCGGTGACCCTGTTGGCGCGCGACGAGATGCATGCCGAGACGCTCCGCGCTGACGGCCAGAATAAGCGCTACCTGCCCGATGTGCCACTGGACGACCGCATCGTGGTCACGGCCGACCGCGCGGCCCTGGCATCCGCCTCCGACCTCGTGATCATGGCCGTACCCTCGGCCGCCATGCGTTCCACGGTGCGGGCTGTGGCCCCGGATCTGTCCCCCGATGCCGTCCTGCTCTCCGTGGCCAAGGGCATCGAGGGCGGCTCCCTGCTGCGCATGACCGAGGTCATCGCCGCGGAGGTGCCCGCTTCCGCCGGGCAGGTGGCGGCGCTGTCGGGGCCCAACCTCGCGCTCGAGATCTCTCGGGGACTGCCGGCCGGTGCGGTGGTCGCCGCCGAAGATGACGAGGTCAGCCGCCGCGTCGTCGAGATCGTCGGTGGCCGCACCTTTCGCCTGTATCGCAACCGTGACGTCATCGGCGTCGAGCTGGCCGGCGCGCTCAAGAATATCGTGGCCATCGTGGCTGGCGCCGTCGAGGAGCTCGGGGCAGGGGACAACGCCAAAGCCGCCATCACCACCCGTGGGCTTGCCGAGATCACCCGGCTGGGCGTGGCCATGGGTGCCAATGCGCTGACGTTCGCCGGCTTGGCCGGCATCGGTGACATCCTCGCGACCTCGACCTCTCCGCTCTCACGAAATCATCGCCTGGGCGTGGAACTGGCCTCGGGTCAGTCGTGGACTACCATCGAAGGCACGCTGCCTGGTGTCGCCGAGGGTGCCTACACCGTCCGTGCGGCGATCGCGCTGGCCGAGCGCTACGGAGTCGAGATGCCCATCGCCAGGGAGGTCCACGAGGTGCTCTACGAGAACAAGGACGTGCGCGCCTCCATCGTCGACCTGCTCGCGCGCGAATCGAAGGACGAACTGACGGGTCTCGCGTGATGACGGTCCGCTCGCTGTCGCCACTGCTCACCGCGCTCCTCGTGGCATCGCTGGTGCCTGCCGTGGCCGCCGCGGACGGGCCCGAGCCCCGGCCGTTCAGCTGGCCGATCCAGATATGGCTGGCGCACTCGGACGCGGCGGCGGCGGTCACCCCCGTGGAGCCACCCATGGCCGCCGTCATCCGCTCGGGGCCGCGGTCGTCCGGTGCAGTAGCGCTGACCTTCGATGATGGCTTCAACAGCCGGGCCTGTGCCCGCATCGCCGACACCTTGCGCAAGAACGGCGCCGTGGGCACGTTCTTCATCAACGGCAACCAGCTGCGCAGCGAGCCCGCCAGGTGGGCACGCATCCTGAGCGGCATGACCGTGGCCAACCACACGCGCTCGCATCACGACCTCACCGGCGAGGTGCATCGGGTCGTCAAGAAGCAGATCCGCGAGAACGAGCGCATCCACGAGGAGGTCCTGGGCCGGCCCCTGCTCAAGGTGCTGCGCCCGCCGTATGGCGCCTACGGCGACCGCGTCCGGCGCATCGCCATGGAGCTCGGTTACGAGCGACTGGCGATGTGGAACGTCGACACCCACGACTGGAAGTCCGGGACATCCCCTCGTGCCATCGTGCGCCGGGCCACCGGGGCACGGCCCGGTTCGATCATCCTCATGCATTGCTCGCGCAACGCCACGGCCAAGGCGCTGCCCAAGATCGTCCGCCACTACCAGCGGCGCGGCATCGAGCTGGCCGGCCTCGAGGAGGTCATGCGCGGCGCCAAGGCAGCCCGGGCGGGAGCCGAGCCCGATGAGTACGGCCGCTCCTGATAGACTGCAATCGCGTCGGGGCGTGGCGCAGCCTGGTAGCGCACTTGACTGGGGGTCAAGAGGTCGCTGGTTCAAATCCAGTCGCCCCGACCACATTCCACCGCCGGACTTTGACTTGGCCATGGACAAGAGGTCCGCCCGACGACTTCCAACCGTTCTGAGGCGACCCCGAGTTCAATCAGTCACCCTCCCAACCTCGTGGACAGACGCAGGATAATCGTGGCAAGCGGGAAGCGATGACGTACGGCCCGTGTGCGCTGGCTCCTCCGGCCGCGCAGTGCCCGTGGTGAAGCGGCCCGCTAGACAAGGGGGTTCACCCACGCACATGGCGGCAGGCATCGCGTTCACCGCGACCGCCCAGGATTGAGCCGGTGCCGAGATTTCAGCCCTGATTGACTACGCAGCGCCGCCGTGACAGCGGCGATTTCGAGCCAGAAACAGTGGGTCGGTGAGCGCGGGCGTTGCGAGCGCCTGACAGGCCACCGGGTCGCGCAGGCGCAGTTCGGTTCTTCCAGCAACACCATCCAGCACTGGCAGTCGCAGACACCGAACAAGCGCTGTGCAGCCTGCACCGTCCCGCTCTCTCGGCGGAAACAGCAAATCACAGGGCGTAGTCGGTGCCGTCGCAGCTAGAGAGGTCATCATGTGGATCACAGCAACACTGCCGATGGACTCTGCCGTCGGCCTCCGCCGAAGCCTGCGGGTCTTCCTATCCATCGGCGTCGCTACCGTGCTGGTCGTCGTAGCCCTGCTCGCGACCACCGCTCCTGCATTGGCCGGCAAGTTCACGCCGCTCGAGTGGCAGCAGCGCGTAGAGAAACACACAGACCCGCAGCTGATGGGTCAGCGCAAACACACCACCTGGAACCGCGACCTCAATCGCAACTTCATCGATGACGCGATCGAGGCTCGGTTTTCACCAGGGGAACTCGTGGACGTCATCGTCGACTTCAATGAGTGTGTGCCTCCACGCGAGGTGGCGCAGCTACTCGCAGACTTCGGTGACATCACCTACATCAGTAAGCTCGTGACGAGCGCGATGCTCGATGGAGTGCGGTTCGAGGAGCTTGAACAGCTAGCGGCCCTGCCCGAGGTAGCGCTCGTCGAATGGCAGATCCCGCTCGCTCACGGCAACGACGTCGGGTCGCGAGCCAACCAGGCGCGCGCCAGCGGGACCTACTCGCCGGACACCGCCGAGGAAGGTGACCTGACGGGCAGCGGCGTAACCATCGCCGTGATCGACTCCGGCGTGGATGACGGGCACGAGTCGTTCACTGGCAAGTTCGTGGCAGGCTTCGACGCCACGAACTTCGAGGACTCGAACGGCAACCAGATTGACGACTCGTGCGAGCCGTGGCCGCTCGGCAACGGCGTCTGCACCGACGCTGACGACGAGCCCGGCGACGGCACGACCAACCCACCGGGCGGGGGCCACGGTACCCACGTGGCTGGGATAGCGCTGGGCGCCCCCGTGTTCATCGAAGAGATCGTCGGCGGGAGCATCCACACTGTGGGCGCGACCTGCTCCACGCCCGACGATGGATCGATACCTGACTGCGCAGGTACCGCGCCGGCATCGAGGCTCGTCGACATCCGGATATGTGACCCGAACTGCAGCAACGCCGACATGGCCGAGGCACTCGACTGGCTCGGCATCAATGCGACGGCCTTGGGTGTTCGTGTCGCCACCATGAGCGTGGGAGGCGTCAGCGGCATCGACGACGATGGGACCTCGTCGGTCGCACAGCAAATCAACTACCTCGTCTCGACCGGAACCTTCTTCTCGGTCCTCCATCACAACGCCCCAAGCACCGGGGTTCCACCGGGCACCAAGGTCGTCGACTCGCCGCAGTCTGCTTCATTCGCCATGACCGTCGCAGGCACCGATGATCGCGACACGATCACGCGCACCGACGACACCAACTACACCGGCTTCCTGGTGGGGCCGCGGACCGACTTCAACGTGATGGCGCCGAACCTCCTCGCGTTGAAGCCGGACATCGCGGCGCCGGCCCAGAACATCCTTTCGTCACAAGACGGCACGACAGAGGGGTTCGTCAGCATGTCAGGCACCTCGATGGCGACGCCGAACGTGGCGGGAGCTGCGGCCCTCGTCATCCAGGACCGATCCGAGATCACCCCTGGCAGCTTGAAGGACCTCTTGAAGAGGGCCGCCGACACGACAGCGAACACCGCAGCCTTCCCAGCGGTCGATCCCGACTGGGACACGGCGCTCGGCTCCGGCATGCTCAATGTCTGGGCGGCACTCGAAGAGATCGAGGATGCGGACATGGGCTTTCCCAGTTGCACCGGCTCACCGAGCCAGCCGGGCAAGCCATGCGCGTTGACGGGGCAGCCGTCGTGGAACAACGTCACGGACCTTTCGACGAATACGCCGCCGAAGGTTGGCGTGGCGAATACCCTGACCGCCCAGGTCAGGAACAACAGCGGGAGCGCGACGGCGACGGCGCTCGTGAACTTCGGGGTCTACATCTTCGCGGCCGGGAACAACCAGTTCTTCCACATCGGCACACAGGAGATGACGATTCCACCCAGCACCACCATGGCCGTCAACCAGGCATGGACCCCGGCAGCCTCGGACCATCAGTGCATGCAGGTTAGCGTGGACTACGGTCTCGACACGGACTTCGACAACAACGTCACCCAGCGCAACCTCCAAGTAGCCCCGTCGGTGTTCGATGTGCGTGTCGAGAACCCCTTCTGGATGCCGGCAACCTTCCGGGTCGAAGCGAAGTCGCGCCGCGAGAACTGGGAGTGCCGTGTGAGCGAGGCCGAGTTCGACCTGGACCCGTTCTTGGGCTGCCCGAAGACGATTCAGGTGGATTTCAACGCCCCACCTGACGCCCAGCCCGGCGATGTGGCCGATTGTGACGTCGCTGTCTGGGGGATCGTGGAGGAGTTGGACAAGCAAGAGCTCATCGGCGGCGTGACCGTGCGGACGTTCGTGCCCCGGGAATGCCGGATGGTCGGCCAAATAGTCGGATACCGCGGCCAGCCGATCGAGGGAGTGAGCCTCAGTTTCCATGAGCGGCCAGAACGGGAAATCGGATCGCGGCCCCAATCGGAACTCCCACCGACCGGCAGGCCGGTGGCGACCGCGACGAGTGACGTCGAAGGGATCTTCGACGTAGAGCTGCGGCCTTCATTGCCGTATGTGGTCATGGTTGAACACGGGAGCGCAGGGCGCCATCAACTGCTGGCTCGACCAAGCTGCGACGTAGGAGAACTGAGCGATCATCGTGACCGAGGAAGGAGCGGAACTGGCGAGTCGTTGACGGTAGCCCGGAGGGGAGAGAGCGCAAGGTCCATAACGACTTCACTGGTTCTGATCGACAACGCCTCCTCCCTCGCGAATCGTCTGTGAAGTCCGCAAGAAGGAGGTCGCGCTCATGTACCGGATGACCAAGGGAACACGCGCGGGACTAGCGGTCGTCCTGATGTGCGCCGCGCTCGCGACCGTGCCCCTATCTTCGGTGGCGCAGCCACCCGACAACGATGAAGCCATCCTCCGAGAAGCCTCGCCAACCATGCTCGACAGGGCCGTTGGCTTGCCGCGGCCGGAGCTGATCGACCCAACCGTGGAGCGGAGCCGGCTGGTCGAGGTCAACACCGAACTCATCCTCGATCGGTCTGGCCGCACGGATGACGGGCGCCCCAACGAGACTCAGCTGACGCTGACGCTGTTCGACGACGTCGAGGTTCGCCTCGCTGCTGAGCGCATCGAGGTCACTGGACCCGACAGCCTCACCTTGGCCGCTACCGTCACCGGACCCGAGCAAGGAACCGCCGTCCTCGTCCTCGACCGCGGCGACCTGACCGGCAGCCTTCGGGTCGGCGACCATACGTACGTGATCCAACCGGTCGCACCTGGGCTTCACTCGATCCAGGAGGTGATCCCCGGCCCGGGAGCTGACGAGGAGCCCGTCGGTCAGGCCGAACCGCCTATCGAAATCTCCACGCCCAGGGAGGGCGACCGCCTGCTCACACCGACCTACAGCATCGACGTGGCCTTCACCGTCACCAGCGAATCGCCGCTCGTCCGGGTCACGGCAGAGGTCTTAGGCGCCGACACCGGCGTGTTCTTCACCATCTGCGGCGACGGTCAGGTCCGCTGCACGGGTAAGCCGCCGACCTACGGCTTCTCGCTCTCCGTCCCGGTGTTCGCGGGTGACAACACCCTGAAGATCGTCGCGACGCACCGCCCGGAACGTACATCAGAGGTCTCCAGGGATTTCTACGTCGCGCCGTTCGTCACCGAGCCGGTCGGGCTCGTCCGGCCGCCGATGCAGGCGGCGCTGCCGGTGGCCGAGCTCGTCGCCGAGGAGGACATGCCCTACGACCCGTCGATGACCGACAGGGACCGATATGACCTGCTGATCCTCACCCAGAGCAAGAAGACGAAGGTCGACGGCGTGGTCTATCTCGATGGCTTCGGCAAGATTCTCCTACCGCTGGTGGCCCATAAGAACAGGACGGGCATGCCGACGATCATGCTGACGCTCGAGGACCTCTACGAGACGCCCAAGTACCGCGGACGGGATCACGCAAGATCATCAAGAATGCCATCGCGGACGCGCAGACGACGTGGGGTATCAGGTATGTGATGCTCATCGGAGACAGCGACAAGTTCCCCGTCCGCTACACCAGGGGCTACGACTTGGGTCACTGGGGCCACTCCTTCGCGCCTTCCGACCTGTACTACGCCGACCTGTTCGATTCGTCGGGCGGCTTCCAATCGTGGGACTCCGACGGCGATGGGCTCTTCGGAGAGATGCAGGCGAATTTCCCCGCGAACGCCAGCGACCTGAACCAGGACAAGCTGGACCTGACACCGGACGTCGCGGTGGGCCGGGTGCCGGTCTCCAGCGAGGACGAGCTGCGGACGTACGTCACGAAGGTCATCACCTACGAGACATCCACTGACCCCGGCTGGTTCAAACGTGCCCTGCTGGTGACGGGCGACTACCCCGGCTCCAACGCCACCAACGACGCCATCGCCACCCAGCTCCAGGCGCAGTCTTTCAGCAACATCAAGCTTTACCACGATGCGATCTGGCCAACCAACTCCTCGGCGCAGCGGCGGCAGCTGATCGAAGACGAGCTCAACAGGGGCGTCGGTTTCGTCAGCTACGTCGGCCATGGTTGGGGCGTGAGCCCACCTGCTACCGACGGCGGCGGCTGGGGCGGGTGGTACGACTACTCCACGATTCCCTACCTGACCAACGCTGAGCGGCTTCCCGTGATCTTCTCCGCCGCGTGCGAGACCGCGATGTTCCACTACGGGAGAGGTCCGTACTTCGCGAAGTGGGGCTACGAATACCAGGGGGCGCCGTTCGGAGACACGCGCTATGCCAAGTTTGGGTGGGCTCCCGAACCCCTCGAACTCTCCCCGTCCGCCCACGACGTCGACGCTCTGGCCGAGCACTTCCTGGTCAAGAGCCCCGTGGGTGGAATCGCCTTCATCGGTTCGTACACCGGCACCCAGGGCGACAGCCACACCCTCGCCAGATACTTCTTCGAGAGCTTCGCCGCCGGTGCCGACACCGTGGGCGATGCCTGGAGCGGCGCGGTCACGAAGTTCGCCACGAATGTCATCGGGTCACTGACGTACCCCGGCCACAGCTGGTACACCGCCGCGCGATACCACCACATCCACAAGATGCTGCTATTCGGAGACCCGTCCCTCCGGGTGGGCGGGGTCCGCCCGAACCTCGTGGCCGTACCCAACCAGTCCGGATTCTTCTGTGTGGCCCGGGACGGCCGTCTGGTGGTGAACGTCCGCAATGCCGGGGGAGGACCTGCGGGACCTTCAACCACCCTCGTCGACTTCGACAGGCACGGCAGGTTCACGCGGCAAATTCCTGCCATCGGGCCCGGCCAGCAGGTCGAAGTCCTGTTCGAATTCCCTGTCGGCTGTTTCGGGTCTGACTGCTCGTTCTCCATCACCGTCGATGCTGGCTCGGACGTCGAGGAGAGCAACGAGGGAGACAACGTGTCCGACGGAACCTGCCTCGGCTAGTCAGAAGGATAGCTCGCGCCTGCGCAACGTCCTGCATCGTCCGCGCCACGGCAGTGGAGGCCACATACGGAGGACGCCGACCATGTCCGAGTCAAACGGCCAGCACCCACATCGGCCTTGACGTCAGCAAGGCCAGCATTTGCGTCGCCCTGCGGAACGACGGTCCCGTCATCGAGCTACTGGACAGGACGGGCCTACGCGTTGTCCCTCTGTTCCGGGGCGGGCATGCAGCGCTAGCATCTCGAGTTGGCTGGCATCACGCAGCAGGCGTCGCAGGGCCTGACGACTGATGGTGATGCCTCCCGCTCGGCGAGCAGCTCCGCGAGGTGGCTGTCGTTGAGCCCGGCGTATCGACCCTCGGCGAGCTCGAGGATGCGATGTCGGGTCGTCTCGTCCAGACGCCGTGATGAGACCCGACCGCGGTTGCCGTGCACCAGACCGGCCGGGCCCGTGAGCTCCATCCTCGCCCGCAGCCGGTAGATGCTGCGCTCGGTCAGGCCCAGCAGCTCGGCGGCCTCGGCCACCGTCAGTTCGCCGGCCAGTACCTTCGTGAGCACCCAGGTCCGCCGTTGTTCGGTGCGGCTCATCGTGATGGTCTCCTTCATCTGCGGAGACTGACAACGTCACTGAGCCGTTAGCACTGACAGTGCGTAGGCTCGGCACGACCTCCGCAGGGTTCTGCGAAGGTTCGATCCCGAGACGGGTGGCTCAGCTTGACAGTCGCCTCGCCGCCCGGCGGATGGCTCTCGAATCAAGTGCCCTCGTCCCGGTGATCGAGTGGGCCAGGCGTGGCCTCATAGCGCCTCTATGTCAAGAAACCAGTGTCTCGCGATGGGCCTGATCGGCGACGAGGTGGCGGTAGACGACCTTCGCCAGCTGGCGCTTGAGGCTACGCAGCGCCTCACGCGACGACTTGTGCTCGGTGAGCTTGCGGTCGTAGTGGTCACGCCCCGGACCAGCGTGCATCGTCTGGACACGAGCGGCGATGTGGAGCGCGTTGTTCAGGGCACGGTTGCGGTGGCGTCCTGAGAACGCTGGAAAAGTGAAGACGGCATAGGCTCCGAAGCGGACCTGGAAGTTCGCGAAGGAGGACTACGCCGTGGAACGAAGGATAGCTCCCAGCACCAAGATCGAGGCAGCCATCGAGGAGGTGCTCCTCGGAGGGCTCGACGATGCCGACCGCCTCACCGAACTCGGCCGCCTGGGTGCCCAGCTGGTGCTGCAGCGGGCCGTCGAGGAAGAGGTGACGGCCTTCCTGGGGCGGGCCCGCTACGAACGGACCCCCGAGGCCACCGGCTCCCGCAACGGGACCCGGCCCAGACGCGTCCGGACCGCCGAGGGCGAGATCACCGTGGCCATGCCCCAGGTGCGCGACAGCCTCGTGCGCTTCGTCAGCACCACCATCCCCGACACCAAGGCCATCGTCCGCACCCGACCCCTCGAAGCCCTCGTCATCGGGGCCTACGTCCGGGGCCTCTCTGACCGTGACATCGAGAGCCTCGCTGCCGAGGCTGGCTTGGGGACGATCAGCAAGACGACCGTCTCGACCATCTGCCGCGAACTGCGCGACCGCTATCGGGCCTTCCGCGCCAAGGGTCTCGGCGAGGTCCGTCTCTTGGCGCTCATGCTCGACGCCATCTACCTGCCGGTCCGACCCGAGGGACCGAAGGAAGGCGTGCTCGTGGCCTGGGGCTTCACGACCGATGGCCAGCGGGTGCTGCTCGATGTCAGCCTCGGGCAGCGGGAGCGGCTCGAGGACTGGCTCGAGCTCGGACGCGGGCTGCTCCGACGGGGCCTGCGCAGCCCGTTGCTCGTGGTCAGCGATGGGGCACCGGGTCTCATCCGCGCGATCGCCGAGCTGTGGCCCGACGCCGATCGCCAGCGTTGCAGCGTGCATCGGCTCCGGAACGTCCTCGCCAAGCTGCCCAAGCGTGACGACCTCCATGCCCGCGTCCGGGCGGCCTACTGGTCAGCCCTCGATGGGGCCACCAGCCCCACCGAGGCGGAGGCGGGCCTGCGGGTCCTGGTCGGGGACCTCGAGCGGGAGGATACCCGAGTGCCGCGGCCTGCCTGGCCGAGGATCTGCCCGCCCTGACGGTCCATCTCGCCTACCCGCTCCGGCTCAAGCGAAGGCTGCGTTCGACGAACTTGCTGGAGCGATCGCTGGAGGAAGTACGCAGACGGACCAAGGTCATCGGCCGCTTCCCCCGCGAGACGAGTTGCCTGACCCTTGCCTGGGCCGTGATGGACCTCGTCATCGCCGGCGGCAAGGGGCTCGGGCTGAGCCTGGCCGAACGTCATGCCATCGCCGCCATCGTCGCTGACCAGGCCGAGCCTCGGACCGGGCAGCAGGTGGCCTAACCTATCAGCGCGGAGGAGCCAGAGTCGTCAGTGCTTTTCCAGCAGATCCGGGACGCGACCTGGTGCCTGCGACTGGGGGTCAAGAGGTCGCTGGTTCAAATCCAGTCGCCCCGACCATGACTCCAAGCGTGAGACGGCCCTCCGGAGCAATCCGGGGCCGTTGTCTTTGGGGTCATGACACCTTCGTTCCACTTCGGCCCGGGCGACCCATTGCACGAGAGCCTGAGACAATGGCGACCGACGCCATCGCGCCACGACCCGCCACGAGGGCGCCCACATCGCCGACACGATGTTGTCCGTCGCCGAGTTGGACAGGCCGGCTGAGCGAGTGTCGCAACGGCGTGGACAGCCAGCAGGTCACCCTGCGTGACGCCGAGTCTGGAACTCTCCTCACGGGACTGCGCCAGCATTGCCAGGCGAGTACGATTGCCACGAGCAATGTGGACAAAAGCGACTAAGGGGGGCAGATGTCACGCATTCTTGCTACAGCACTCGCTATGGCCATGGTGGCGACAGTCATGGCCACCAATCCTCACACCGCATCGGCTGGGACTCGCCAGTGGCAGACATGCAAGGCGTGCCCCGACGCGCCCGAGGTCAGTGTGAGTGGGTCGCGGATCAAGGTCGAAGGTTCGCCGGTCTACATCGCGCATCGCAAGATCACGCTGGGCGTGCCCGGGCGTTCGCAGGGGGACAACCAGTCGAATTCTGTGAACGGGGTCGCAATCAAGCTGCCACCCGCCAAGAGTTACCTCGTCAGACTGCGCTGGGACCTACACACTTGGGATTCCTACAACGCGCTAGGTTCGGCTCCGAATTCCGGATCCGGCTACTGGGATGCGTTCATCGCGACGGTCATGCGCAAGCCGTACTGGCAGTCGGCCATCACGGACCCACTCACGACTGACCCCAAGGCGCCGACCGTTGCCATGCTCTGGGGCGGCACATCATTCGGGAGCAAGGCGAAGCCCGAGTCAGCGACTAACGCGGGCAAAGTGCTCACCGCCCGACTGAAAGGCAATCCCAAGAAGGATAACTACCTCAACATCGTCCTCGACACCGCGTCGCCAACTCTGTCAGACAGTCAGTACCCATCGTGGGGCACAGTCACGATCGAGCGCATCCAGCTGGGTGGAGTCAACGTCGCCAATCCAAAGGTCGGTGTCCCCTTCAAGAACGGACGTTGGGCGATCTCGAACGGCTACCGGGGCAGAGTCGACCACGGGCCTGGTGGATCGCGGAACAGCCATGCCATGTTCGCAGTCGATATGCAGAAGTGCAGAGCCACCGGCACCGGTGGCCTATGCACGGCCTGGTCGACCACGAATGGGGCGAAGGTCGTCTCGCCGGTCACTGGACGCGTCAAGGTGGTCAAGTCATCGGGCAACTGCCAGCGCGGGCTCATCATCGACATCGACGGCGCCCCTGGATACCGGCTCGGCCTCTGGCATGTTCAACCAGCATCCGGCCTCGTCGCAGGCAAGTCCAGGGTCAAGAGAGGCGCCGGTCGAGTGAAGGGCGACGGAACCGTCGCGTCAATCCTCGGAACCGTGTCGCCGCTGACAGGAAGCGAGTGCGGATCTGCCAACCACATCCACATGGTGCTCTACTTCGTGCCTCCCCTCAGCATGGGAGATGCCGGCACTCAGCAGCGAATCGGGGTTCCGTTCGATCGACGCTGGGCGATTGGAGGCGGCTGTGCCTTGCCTGATACGGGCGCATCATATGAGGACTTGCCGATTCCCTGCACCGCCGCAGCCTCCCAGGCGTTCAAGGCCAGCCATCTAGAGACCAAGCGTCGCTGACTTCCCGGTCTGCTCGGAACAACGATCTGGCAGGGGGCAGCAGCGCCCTGCCAGGCCCGTTTGCCTTGCCTGCCACGCTGACGGTACGTGGTCCACAGACCCGATTCCTCTGAGGATGGTTGATCAGACTCTGGCTATCGGCTCAGGACGGCTCCTTCCATCCGTTCACTCTCCCGCCGCGCAATCGCGAGCATCGGGTGGCCATACGGGTCCGCCCTCGCGCCCAGGTCCGCATGGCCCAGCGGCCAGGAAGTGTCGGCACAGCACCCCACCGCTCATCCAACAGCAGCGTCGCGCAGGCATGGCGCAGGTCGTGGAACGGTTTGTGCGACAGACCGGTGTCGATCCGTCGCCGCGCAGAACGAGCGCGGGACGTCATGTTGGCCCAGTGGTCTGCCGGTGCCCGTGGTGAAGCAGAAGCCTTCGCAGATGCGCATGATGCGCTGTGAGGTCTTGTGCTCTCGCAGTAGTGCTGCGGTGGACTCGTCGAGCTCGAGGCAACGTCGAGCCTTGGCCGTCTTGGGCTCGGCCAGATTCTGCATCCGATGGATCATCCGCTGGACGTGCTCGGGCTGGAGCTGCTGCAAGGCCGCATCACGGAAGTCAGCGGAAGATGGTACGTCATGAGTGTGATCGGCAGTGGTTGGGCCGAGGCCAACAAGTGCTCCACGTCGCGAAGCTCAAGATCGCCTACACCTACAGCTACCTGAAGTGGACCCAGTGGCAATTGGCCAAACGGCGTCTCGACATGGCGATGGTGGCGTCGAGCTTGGGTCGGGTTCGCCACTGGCTCTGAGCGACTCGAACGGCCAACGAACGCGAGTCCGAATTCACCCACCTCCCGAAGCGCTCGTTGCACTCCTGACCGAGTAGGAGGTCAAGGGAAGGGCATCGGCCATGTCAGGCTGACCTGATTGCACCGGGTGCGAGAATGAGACTCCAAGACGGTCGTGGCCGAACGGCAAGATTGCCCACCCCCCTCGGTTGTTGACGACCCGGAAGGGGGAGTGTTGTTCGTATGGAACGCAGCGTACTTCGTCATGCCATCGTGCTGGGCACGACACTGGCGCTGGTCGCCTCGTTGGCCGGCACGTCCGTAGCGACGAGTGGCGAACCACTCATCGCCCATGAGGGCGATGCCGATCCGCTCGAATCCGGTCCGACGACGCAGGCGCCCGATGAACCGGGGGCCGCCGAGCCGCAGACGTTCGACCCGGCGCGCGGCCTCTACGTCCGGCCCACGGTACGGCGCGCGCTGGTCGGCGATGCCAAGCAGTTCACCGCCTGGTTCTGTGATGTTCCAGACTCGGGCTCACCGTTCGGTCCCGACTTCAGGCCGCGGACCGCCGACGACACCTGCCACAGGGTCCTCGGAGCTGAGTGGTCCCTGAGCGACGGGACCTCCGCCAGCCTCGTCGAGCGGAAGGGTCCGAAGGTCCATGTCGCTGCCCTCGCGCCTGGAGTCGAGGTGACCGTCACCGCGACGCGGGGCAGTCGCCAGGGTACAGCCACGCTCGCGATCGCTCAGCCCAGCGACGAACCGCCCGGCGAGCCCACGAAGGAGCCCGGCAACGAGATCGAATCGGCCGTCGTCAAGCCGGCCGCCAAGGCGTATGTCGGGCCGCTGCTGGGCACCATCGGGTTCCGCTCGGCTGCGTCACTGCCCGTGAGGGACCGACTCACCGGGCGCTCATACAAGGCCAAGGGCCTCTACGTCACGACGGCGATCACGCAGGAGAGTGGCCAGTTCAAGGGTCGTGACTCTCGACTGAAGGCCCGCCTGGCTCCCAACAACCTGACCGTGGAGATGGGCCTGTTCCGTGACAGGAACGGAAAGTTCAAGCTCCTCGGTGAGAACGGCAAGTGGGTCGCGCTCAAGAACCGTGTGATGCAGGCGACCGCGAGCCGATCGAGCGCAGCCTGGTCCTTCAAGGTCAAGAAGCTGAAGGCGGGGTCTGCCGAGGTGTGTATCTCGGCGTACAACCCCAAGGGGGTCCGGATGGGCCTGCTCAGGCTGCAGAGCCTCACCAATCCGATGCTTGGAGTCAGGGCGAAGGGGAAGCCCTACAGCACGTGCAGCGCGACCAATAAGCTGGCCCTGTTCGTGACCGACGACATCCCGGCCAGCAAGCCCGCGACGCGTTTGCTGTACCCAAGGACACCAGCGGACCTGATGACCCGGGTTCGTTTCACGCCGCCGGACTGGCAGAAGACGTTGACGGCCTCCCAGCGAAACAGGGCCATCGGCCTGATCGACGACTATTTCGCGGCCTTCACCATCTACACCAACCAACTGCAGAACCTAGAGCAACAGGAGCTCGACCAAGTCGCCGATCCCCTCGCGGTCGCCGACGAGTTCGATCCTGGCCCCAAGCCGGGGAAGATCGACTGGTTCGGCCTGGCGTTCTCGGCGGTGAAGATGGCCCTCCCCATGCTCGAGAAGATCGAGGACTTGGAGAAGGCCGCAAAGGTGGCGTTGGAGGCCCTCGCCGCGACCCAGGCGATCGTCGAGTTCGGTGTCGCCCTCAGCGACACGATCCCCAGCTCAGGGCCGACGCAGAAGGGCCGGATCATCGAGGGGGTCACCACCGCGAACGTCGCCAAGAAGAGCGTCTATCGCAAGACGATCACGGATAAGTGGCTGCGCCGGACGGAGAACAGCCAGCTCATGCACAGACTGCTCAAGCAAGGGTGCGCCCAGAAGACGAAGGCCTGTGACCGGCGCCTGTGGCAATGGCTCAAGCAGCCACCGACCTGGCCGGACCAGGACGTGCACATGATGCAGCAGCAGGTATTCAAGTCCAGAGTGGACTTCCTGAAGGACATCCTGCCGCTCCGCGGGCGCCTCTACGCAGCTGACGGCCCATGGGGGTGGACATGGATAGGCGATGACGACTACGACCGGGCATGGCATATCCGCGAATGGCTCGGCGATGCGGGTGACGGAACCAAGGTCGGTTTCGGTCGCAAACAGGGAAACCAGGACCACCAGAAGTACGTGCTCTACACGAGTGTCTGGAGTCCCTGGCACCACACCAGCTACCGTGCTATCCCCGCCAGCTGGAGAGAGCGGCCGAAGGCGTTCGGTTGGGCTATCGGCCTGAAGGGAGACGACGAGAAGACGGTCACGCAACTCCAATCCAGCACGTTCGACCTTCTCTTCGAGCCATACGACCCGGAGAACCCGATCTCGGGCGGACTGGGTCTGTCGTACAAGGAAGTGGCGTGCCAATGGTTGACGAACACGCCGTACGCAACCTACAACCGCAAGTCCGGGAACAACGGGAACAACAAGAACTTCAATCCCTGCCACTTCGCGTTCCACGATCCGAGTGCAGACAAGCCAACGCTCCGCAGCGACACGGCTCGCTGGATCGGGCCGGATGACGAGACCAGCGAGGCCACGTACCGCGGAGCGTCGACAGCGGTCGCACTCTGGCTGCCCGACTTCGTGGAAGTCGAGGCAGGACGTGACCCTGACGATCCGGACATGTTCTCGTGGATGATCCCGCACCTGAAGTGGGGACCCGTCAAGAGCAACCCGAACGACTACCCGAAGTCGGCGAGGAGAGGCACCCGACAGGCGGTCCCGGTGTACTTCGCGAACCTCACCCAGGGGGATGTGACGGTCCATCGGATCCTTCCGGCGGGCTCCAGCCAGGTCATCTCAGCTGCCTTGTTCGACATTCCCAGGTGGAGTGAGATCGATGACCGCTACAGCGCCGCCATGAAGGGACCCGTCCCGTACGACCGTGATACCCCGGCTATCCGCCGTCTTCGGTCGTATGTCGGTGCGACATACCTCGTGCGGACCAAGGGGCCCGGTGGCGTGCGGGATATCGGCACCTACACCGTCACCAAGCCACCCGCCAACTCCAAGGTCTGTTCGAACGAACAGGCCTACGACCAGAAGTGCGCGGTTGCGGAGATCCACGGCCACTTCGGCGGTGATGACAACGACGGCATCCTCGACCGGTAGCCACCATTGACGAGGGAACACCCTCCCAGCGAGAGGCCCGCCCCCTTCGGAGCGGGCCTCTCCGCATGCGCTGGTGGACGCCGTAGCCCGCTCGTCAGTGGTGGCCTGGCCACATCGGCTGACTGGACAATGCTCACCGACACGCTATACATTCAGCCTTCTGGTCGCGCCCTGCGGTAGATGCCGCAGATTGTCGGTGCTGGCTGCTCCTGGGGGATGGAGGTATCGATCGCATGGAACGAAGCCCACGACGTCGCACCGGGACGCTGCTCGCGGCAGCCGCGCTGCTCGCCTCGCTGACGGTGGCCACCTTCGCGGCCCCGGTGGCCGCGGCCAATCCCAAGCTCGCCATCGTGCATGGCATCCCCGGCGTCCGTGCCGATATCTGCATCGACGGCAAGGAAGTCAAGTCGCGGATGGTCTACGGCAGCTCGATCTTCCGCAGCACCACAGCGGGTGGCCACAAGATCAAGGTCTACCGGACGGACCCCCGCAAGTGCCGTGGCCAGCTGATCGCGAAGCAGTGGGTCGGCCTAGCCGCTGACGCCGATGTCACAGTGGTGGCCACCGCCAAGGCCCCCAAGATCGATGATCTTCGACAACCTGCCCGGCGGCACGAACCCCATCGCCAGCGACGTCTACCTCCGTAGCGCCGCGAACGTCGGCGGCGCCGCGATGGGTCTGATCTACCAGATCGCGGCCCCACTCGCCCCGGCGGCGCCCACGCCGTTCTTCAAGACGGACCAATACTTTCTGGAGCTCACGAACTTCGTGTTCCGCGTCAAGGCCCAGAAGACCAACGGCGTGGTCCTCGCCAGGTCAGGTTGGGTGGAGACGCCGTTCGTCACAGCGGCAACGGACACGTATGGCAACACCCGTCACGAGCTCATCCTGGTGGGCACGAAGGTGAAGAACGCTCGCTTCGTGGTCATCAACCGGCCGGCACCCTAGCCACAGCCAGAACCTCATGACCTGAGACCCGTCCCGCTCTGGGGCGGGTCTCTTGCGATGGCCAGCGTCAAGATGTCAGAGCAACCTCGTGGTGACCGTCACCGCCGCAGAGACGAAGACCGCCCCAGCAGGAGGACGGCCTTCGGAAGTCTCATCTTCGCGCTGGATCGCTACACGGCTGTCCGACGCGGGAGGACGGGCTGTTTCGTCTGCCCGAACGCAGGATGACCACCCATGGCGGAACAGCCCTCGGCCCAGAGATGCGTGCCACTGCAGAGGTAGCACCAGGCGATGGCTGGCGACGGCCAACCGGCCTTGCGCTCCTTGCGCCCGATGGTGCGTCCGTGCTTTCCAGCTGTGTGCTTGGTCATTGTCGTTGCCTCACTCGATGTCGGGCCCAGAGGGGCTGTCGAGACCGATGGTCAAGGCAGTGGGGCACCCAGGTCATGGGTCCATGTCGGCAGACTCGTGCGCAAGCGCACTGCTGCGAGGCGGCAACGCGAGCCGAAGGCGTGGCTAGGTGTTCGAGTCCACGGTGCAGGCCCGGCTAGCCATCTCGAGATCGACGCTGGTGAGCCTCTCCGCGCTGGCGGCGAGCTTGCGCACGGCGCGACGCATGGGCTCAGGCTGCAGGGTCCGCACCGACCTGCGGACCGCCTTGGCACCCACGCGCGCATCGACCACACCCCGGCGCCATCGTGCGTGTACGCCCGCATAGCAGGGGTCCGGCGGGTGCCGATCGAGCCACTTCCGGTTGGACTTCGCCCAGGCCGACAGCTGCCTGGCAGCCCGATCGAGGTCGGCCAGCGTCTGCGCATCCCGATTCCGCTCGGCGAGCGCCGCCAGCTCGATGGCTGCGCCGGCACCGTGGGCCACGAACTCGACGTATGGCGTCGTCTTCAGCTCCCGAGCAGGCTCCTGCCCATCGACCTCCAGCCCACAGGCTTCCGGACCGAGGACTCCGATGGTGACGCCTCCGTCGAGCAGCAGCTGCCCAAGGACGGCCGGTGCCAGCCCCTCGATCGGCGATGCGGACGTGACGCGCAGGCAGGTCTGGACAGGTTCGTCAGTGGCGCCCTCCTGCGCGGCGACCGGCATCGCGAAGAGGCCCAGGGACAAGGTGGACGAGAGGAAGATGGCAGCGACCTTCACGTAGATCCTCCAGCGGCGATGACCACGATTCAGACGCCCATGATGCGACAGTGCCGTTCCCCAGGGAAGTGATCCGATGCGGCGATGGCCGGTCAGGGCACTCGATAGCCGCAGCTGTAGCACTCGAACGCGGACGGCCTGCGGCGGTGGTGCGCGATGGCATAGAGCACCGCACCGACGATGATGAACACGACGGCGATGGTCGAGGCGTCCGCGACGTACAGCCCGATGTCTCCGCCGAAGACGACCAGTGCCAGCGCCACGATGCCCACGATCAGGCAGGCGAAGCCCGCGAGAAGGGTGGCGTCCGCGTCCACGCGCACGGCGTGCATGTGGTAGTTGCCGCAGTTGGGGCACTGCACTCCGGCTGCGTCCTTGCCGCTCTTGAAGGCCTCGAGCGCGGCCTCGCGCCGATGCGCCATCGAGCCCAGCCCAGCCGAACCACCCAGCGGCGTTCCGCAACGTGGGCAGTACGCAGCTTCAGGCGCGACATTGATTCCACATCTACTGCACAGCACTCGTGGCACCTCCTGCACCGATGAGGGTAAGCCACAGCCATCGACCGTGCGTGGCCTGGTGTCGTCGTCTTGGCGGCCGGCGGCCGGTTCCTGAGGCCCGGAGTACCATCGCGCCACGTGCCAGCAGGGGACCTCGACCACATGACCGACGAGCGCCACGGGCTTGACCCCGCACAGCGTTCGGCCAGGGGCGACATGCCCTCGACCGAGCTACGAGCCGCGCTGCACGAAGCCGCCGACATCGTGGCCGACTACCTCGAGCACGTCGAGGACTACGCCGTCCTGCCCCGGGTCAAGCCGGGCGAGTTGACCCGGCGCCTGGACGGCCCGCCGCCTGAGGATCCCGAGCCGTTGGCCGACATCATGCGCGACCTGGTGACCGAGGTCATCCCCAACGTCACTCACTGGCAGAGCCCCAACAACCTGGCCTACTTCTCCTCGAACGCCTCAGGCATCGGCATCGTCGGCGAGCTCGTCAGCAGCGGCCTCAACTCCAACGCCTTCATCTGGCGTGTCTCGCCGGTGGGCGCCGAGCTCGAGGGCATCACCGTGGACTGGCTGCGCGAGGGCCTGGGCCTCCCTGGCGACTTCGACGGCGTCTTCAACGACACAGCCTCGATGAGCACGTTGTCAGGGCTCGCCTGCGCACGCCAGCAGGCGACCGGCGATGCGTCGCAGGCGGGCCTCAAGGCCTCGCCGCCGCTGCGCCTGTACATCTCGTCGCAGGCGCATTCTTCGGTGGAGCGCGCGGCCATGATCCTGGGTATCGGACGCGCGGGTGTGCGCGCCATCGACGTCGACGACGAGCTGGCCATGGATCCCGATGCGCTCCGAGCCGCCATCACGGAGGACCGCAGCGCAGGCTGGTTGCCGGCCGGTATCGTGGCCACCATCGGCACCACCTCGACCACGGCCGTCGACCCCGTCGCTGCCATCGCCGACGTGGCCGAGGCGGAAGGTCTGTGGCTGCACATCGATGCCGCCTACTCCGGTCCGGCCGCACTCATCCCCAGCATGCGGGGCTACTTCGAGGGCTGGGAGCGGGCCGACTCCATCGTCGTCAACCCGCACAAGTGGATGTTCACCCCCTTCGATTGTTCGCTGCTGCTCACGCGCAAGATGGAGACGCTGCGAGATGCGTTGAGCCTGGTGCCCGAGTACCTGCGCGCCTACGACGGCAAGGACGCGGGACGTGACTACAGCGAGTACGTGCCACAGCTGGGTCGCAAGGCGCGTGGCATCAAGATGTGGATGCAACTGCGCTACTTCGGCCTTTCCGGGCTGCGCGAGCGCCTCCGGCTGCACATCGAGCTGGCCCACGAGCTGGCCGGCTGGATCGAGGCCGACCCCGACGCCGAGCTGCTCTTCCCGGTGCCCTTCGGGACCGTCTGCTTCCGCATGCGGCCCGAGCGCTACACGGGCAGGGAAGGGGAGCCCGAGGTGGCCATGGCCATCGACGTCCTCAACGAGCAGGTCATGAACCGCCTGAACGACTCTGGCAAGGTCTTCCTCTCGCACACCAAGATCGACGATGTCTTCGTGTTGCGGGCCGCCATCGGCAACATCCGCACCGAACGACGACACATCGAGCGCGCGTGGGAGCTGCTGCGCACCACCGCCCGGGAAGTGGACGGCGATCGAGCGTGAGCCGAGCCGGCGGGGTCCTCGTTGTCGCCCTGGCCTCAGTGCTGCTGCTATCGAGCGTGGCCCAGGCCCAGGGGGTCGGCGGCGCCACATGGACCCCTGCCCAATCGGAGACGACCGCGAGCTCGAGCCGGTTCCTGACCGGGGGTGACGCCATCATCTTCCGCACCGATGCGGTCTGGGACGGGGCAGGGGCCCGCGGTCTCGGTGTCTACCTCGATACCGGGCTGCGCTACACGCACGAGCTCAACGACCGCTCGGGCCGTCTCAGCGCGACCGGCTACTGGGCCACCAACCACCCCGATCCTGCCTACGACCGGGACGATGACGACGGTGACCGCCGCTGGGAGGAATCCGAGATCATCGCCGGTGACGAGCTTCCGGAACCGGGCCGGACCTACAGCTCGCTCGTGCAGTTCTCGCGCTGGCACGGCAAACGGGTCAAGGGCGGCTGCGAGTGGGCCTGGGACCGCCGTCGGGGACAGGCCGAAGTGCTCTCCCAGCTATCGCGCAACCTGCTCGGCGAATGGCAGGCCGAGCGCTACACCCTGACCTATGACCGCGTGCCCTTCGATCGCGTGGACACCACTCCGGCGTTGCCGGCCGGCAGCGCCCGGGCACGCTGTCGTGACGCCGACCCAGGCGTCAACCAGAAGGGCTTCGTGGTCACTTTCAACCGACCGCTGCGCTGGGCGGAGCTGACCGGGCTCATCTCGGCAGGCAGCGCCAAGTGGACCGCCTTCGAGGCCATCGGCTCGGCCGAGGGGGACGACCTGGTGTGGACCTGTGGCGGTCCCTTCGATGATGCCCAGCGGATGACGCCGTGCCGCTCGCTGGGGGTCAAGGTAGACGGTGTCACCGCGGCCGCCGGCTATCTCGATGACATCGCCGTTGGCCAGCTGCGCGGGCATCCCGACGTGGCTGTCGTCGAGAACCTGCGCGACTCACTCACCGGCCTGCTCTTCGACGTCGGCGGATTCGGCGTGGAGCGGCCGGGCCTGACCATCAACGACGAGTACTGGGAGCGCTTCCTCACCGACTGAACGCGTTCCGTGCGAACATGCATCTCCCTGATATTCGAATAAGAGGAGACGACATGGCTCAGGTCCGACGAGCAGAAGCCAACTGGAGCGGCGACCTTCTGGCCGGCGGTGGCGCCGTCAGCGCCGCCACGAGCGGTATCTTCGACAACCAGGCCATCACCTGGCGTGCCCGCACCGAGGCTTCCGAGGGCAAGACCAGCCCGGAGGAGCTGCTGGCTGCCGCGCACGCCTCCTGCTACGCGATGGCCGTGAGCAACGAGCTGGCCGGTGCCGGCTATGCCCCCGAGCGCGTGGACGTCTCGGTCGTGGTCACCGCCGACAAGACCGACTCCGGCTGGACCGTGCTCTCGAGCGCCATCACCATGCGCGGCAAGGTGCCCGGCATCGATGAGGCCCTCTTCGCGGAGAAGGCCAACGCGGCCAAGGGCGGCTGCCCCATCAGCAAGGCCATCAGCGACTCGGTCGAGATCACGCTCGACGCCACGCTCGAGAGCTAGACACCCGCCGCCCCCGGGGCGGCCCCAGCCGGCCACGCCGACCCCGGGGACCCTCGCATCGGCCCGGTCACTAGGTCGGGCCACGTGCCCCTTGGACTGGCGTGCTCACCAGATTTGCGAACTCGACCGAGGCGAGGGCGTTCTCGCAGGTCCGGTCCATCGGCTGAGCAGGAGTGTCACTCGTGCTCACCCCGTGTGCAAGACCAGCAGGAACAGCGCCCAACACGTCGAGATGGCTCACCACGTGAGAGGCCAGGGGTCAGGCCGCCCCCGCTGGCCCCTCCGACTCCCTTGCTCTGCAGCGGCCGTCTCCATGACGGCCCGGTGACGGCAGGCTAGGGAGTCTTTACGTTCCGACAACCCCGGATTCACCAGCGGAGGCGTACAACAGGGGGTGTAACGCCATGACGTTTCGTTCATGGCCACCAGAGATTCCAGCGCGTGGCTACACGACGCGCATCTCAAGTCGATCAGAGGTAGGCATGGAAACCCCGATCCAGACCCCTGGGACACACCGTCCCCGTACCCTGATGGCGCTGGCCAGCGCCCTGACCATCACCGGCGTCGCCCTCGCCGCTCCGGCCGCTGTGGCCGCCGCCCAGGGCGACAACGACATCGTCATCGACGTCATCGAGCGCGTGACGCCGGCCGTCGTGACCATCCAGACACCAGCCGGCTCGTTCGCTCAGGTGCGAAGCGATACCGAGCTTCCAGAGGACTTCCAGCTTCCGGAGGACCTGGGCCTGCCGGAAGACTTCGAGCTGCCTGAGGGCGCCGAGTTGCCGCGCAGCCTCGAGGACCTGATGGAGCTACTCCCCGACGGCTTCGAGCTCCCGCAGGGCTTCGAGCTTCCGCAGGACCTGGGGCTCCCCGAGGGCTTCGGCAGCCCGTTCGGCCCCGAGGGCTTCGGCTTCGGTGGCAGCGGCTCCGGGGTCGATCGTCTCGGACGACGGGCTCATCATCACCAACGGTCATGTCGTCGGCGATGCGGACAACGTCACCGTCATCCTCGATGACGGCACCGTGCTCGAAGGCACCGTCACCGGCGTGGACACGCTGACCGACTTCGCGTTCGTCGATGTCGAGGCTGAAGGGCTGCCGACCGTGACACTGGGCGATTCCTCGATCGTCCGAGTCGGCCAGACGGCCATCTCCGTCGGCAACCCGCTTGGTCGCTTCCCCGGCAGCGCCGCAGTCGGCATCATCAGCGGCCTCGACCGCAGCATCGACGTCTTCAGTGGCGGAACCGGCGACCGTCTCAACCACCTTATCCAGACCGACGCCGCCATCAACTCGGGCAACTCCGGCGGAGCCCTCTTCGACGGTGATGGGCAGCTCATCGGCATCACCACCGCTGAGGCCGGCATCAACGACGGCATCGGCTTCGCGCTTCCCATCGACCTGGCCAAGCCCATCATCGAGCAGGCGCAGGCCGGAGAGGCCATCTCCCGACCCTACGTCGGCGTCGTCTACCGCGAGATCGATGCCCAGGTCGCCAAGGAGGAGTCACTCCCGGTCACCTCGGGTGCCTGGATCGGCGGCGGTGCGGATGACGAGGACCCGGTCGTGGCAGGCAGTCCGGCCGACGAGGCCGGTCTCCAGGCCGGCGACATCATCACCGCCGTGGACGGCCTGGCCGTCGACCGCAGCAACCCGCTCGATCTGCAGGTCCTGCGCTTCGCCCCGGGTGAGCGAGATCACGCTCGAAGTGCTTCGCGCCGGCGAGAGCCTGGACCTCCAGGCCACCCTGGGGACCCGGCCGGCCGACCTGAACGGCTGACCCTCGCAGCTACCGAAGCGGCCCCGCCAGTCGTCGGTGGGGCCGCTTCTTCATATCCCGCGCTTTGCTAGCATGACGCGGTCCCGTCATCGCCAGCCTGAGGAGGCCCGTCGAGTCGATGCCCCCCACCGAGAACCTGCAGCGCGTCCCGCAGGTGGCCCTCGGCCGCCTGCTGCACCAGGGCTTGTTCACGACCGGCCTCTTCCTCGAGGTCTCCGAGACGCCGACCCGGCGTCTCTACCTGGCCGACCAGATCGAGGTCTCCATCAACGACATCAACGACTGGCGCGACGAGGCCCTGCTGCTGAACCTGGCCAACTTCGGCCCCGACCAGCAGCGCATCCTGACGCAGGCCGGCATCATCGGCCTCCAGGACGTGATCGACTGTGATGCCCAGGGTTTCGCGGACCGGGTGGCGGAGGCCGCCTACACGCTCGGCGTCGAGGCACCCACGGAGCTGACCGTGAGGGGCTGGTACGACCAGGCGCAGGTCCTCGCCGAAGGCTAGACCGGCGAACACCGCACTGGGCCTGCCGACCCGCATCGGACTCTTCGTCGCCACCATCCTGGCCATCATCGTCCTGGCCATCGTGCCGCTGCTGACCCCGTGGTTCATCCATGCCGCGCTCGACGCTGCCGGTTCGGCCGAACGCCTCGGCCTGGCGGCCGCGCAGGTGTACGAGATGTCGGATCGCTCGGTAGCGGAGCTGGTGCTGGGACCCGGCAGCTTCGAGTTCGCCGGACCGGACGGGAGATCGTTCTACGACGCCGATGAACAAGGACACCTCGGCGATGCTCGCCTGCTGCTCGGTGTCTTCCTCGTGGCTGGTGGCATCTCCATCGTCGGCATCGGCGCGGTCCTCGTACGACGACCGGCCCGGCGTGCCGCGATATGGACCGTCGTCAGCCGGGCCGGCCTCATCACAGCCGTGGTCGTGGTCATGCTCGGGGTCATCTCGCTCGTCGCCTTCGACTCGCTGTTCACGCTCTTCCACCAGGTCTTCTTCCCTGGTGGCAACTGGTCGTTCGATCCCTCGACCCAGCGTCTGGTGCAGCTCTATCCGTTCACCTTCTGGCAGATCGCGTCGGCGGCGCTCGGCGTGCTGGTGTTCCTGCTCGGGCTCGGTACCTGGCTGCTGGGTCGCTGGGCGGCCCATCGCCGCAAGCCGGATGCGACACCGGAATCGACACCGTAGGCCGGAGACGACTAGGCTCATCTCATGGTCGATGCACATCTGCTGTCCCTCGACGAGGCACGCGAGTCGCATCCTCGAGGATGTGCTGCCGCTGCGCGCCGAGACGCTGCCGCTGGCCGAGTCGCTCGGACGCGTGCTTGCCGAGGACACCACCGCGCTGCTGACGCTGCCACCCTGGGACAACAGCGCCATGGACGGCTTCGCCGTGCGCAGCGAGGACGTCGCCGCCGCCTCCGCCGACGTCACCGGTCACGCTGCGCGTGGTCGGCGAGGTCGCCGCCGGACACGAGCCCGAGGCCGTCCGTGGAGCCGGGCACGGCCGTGCGCGTGCTCACCGGGGCCATCATGCCACCCGGCGCCGACGCCGTGGTCAAGGTCGAGGACACCGACGCCGCCGAGGGCGTCGCGGCACTGCCCGGCGAGCGTCGAGGTCCGAGCCGCCGTGCCCAGCCGGGACGACACGTCCGGCGCGCCGGCAGCGACATGCAGCAGGGCGACCTGCTGCTGCCGGCCGGCACGCGCATCGGCCCGGCGGCGGTCGCGGTGCTCGCGGCAGCCGGACACGCCCGCGTCGACGTGCACCGCCAGGCCGCGTGTCGCCATCGTCGCCACCGGCGACGAGCTGACGCCCGATCGGCGAGCCACTGGGTCCGGCCTCGATCCCCGACAGCAACAGCGAGTCGATCGCCGCCCAGGTCATCGCCGCCGGTGCCGAACCGGTCCGCCTGGGCATCGCCACGGACGACCGCGACGCGGTCCGCGAGCGGCTCCTCGAGGGCATCCTCGCCGCCGACGTGCTCGTGGTCGCAGCGGCGGCGTCTCGGTCGGGGCCCATGACGTGGTCAAGGAGGTCTTCGAGGAGATCGGCTCGCTCGACCTGTGGCGCGTCGCCATCCAGCCGGGCAAGCCACTGGCCTACGGCAGCGCACCTACGGCCAGATGGCGGCCACTGCATGCTCTTCGGCCTGCCCGGCAATCCGGTCAGCAGCTTCGTCACCTTCGAGCTCTTCGTCCGGCCGGTGCTGCGCCGCGCTGCGCGGCGATGCCGCCGACCAGGGCCGCGTGCTCGTGCACGCCACGCTCGCCGAGGCCGGTCACCAAGTCAGCCGCGCGACGCGCCTTCGTGCGCGTTCGCCTCGAGCCCGACGACCAGCGGAGCGGCCGCTGATCGCCCGTCTGGCCGGCGGCCAGGGTTCGCACGTGCTCTCGGCGCTGGCCCTCGCCGACGGGCTGGCCATCATCCCGGAGGGCCTCGCGAGCGCTTCCGGCAGGAACAGAAGTGGAGGTCATCAGGCTTGACGTCGAAGTCGCGTGATTCATGGCCCGGTCAGCCGCAAGAACGCCGCCCCGTCCAGCCGCAAGGACCGCCGCCGCCTGAGCCACGTGGACCGCCTGGGACGACCGCGCATGGTCGATGTCAGCGACAAGCCGGTCACGGCTCGCCGCGCCGTGGCCGAGGCCACGGTCAAGATGGACCAGGAGACGCTGACCCTGGTCATCGACGGGGACGGGCCCAAGGGCGACGTGCTCGAGCGTCGCCGAGCTGGCCGGCATCATGGCCGCCAAGCGCACCGCGGAGCTCATCCCGCTCTGCCATCCGCTGCCGCTCACCGAGGTCACGGTCGAGATCACGCCCGACCGCAAGGTCGGAACGCTGGTCATCACCGCCAGCGCCGCCACGACCGCTCAGACCGGCGTCGAGATGGAGGCCATGACGGCGGCCTCGGTGGCGGCGCTGACGGTCTACGACATGGTCAAGAGCGCCGACCGCTTCGTCACCATCAACGGCGTCCGCCTGCTCGAGAAGAGCGGTGGCAAGAGCGGCCACTGGAAGCGCCCGGCACCCAAGGCAGGCCGAGCGCCGCCGACGACGTCCAAGCCGGCCCAGAGCGGTCAAGGCGCCAGCCGCGCCCGCCACAGCGCAAGAAGAGCGAGAGGAGAGGCCGCATGTCGCACCCCACCGGCATCGCGTCGACGGCCTGCCCGCCCTCGTCCTCACGGTCAGCGATGGCGTCGCCGCCGGCACCCGTGAGGACCGCAGCGGGGCGGTCCTCGAGGAGCGGCTGACGCGGCCTCGGCTTCGTCGTCGAGCGGGCGGTGGTCGCCGATGAACCCGACCACGATCGCGCGCCTCGTGGCCGCTGCCGCCGATGCGCGGGGCGCGCCTCGTGGTGACCACCGGCGGCACCGGCCTGGGTCCGCGCGACCGAACGCCGGAAGGCGTCGGCGCCATCATCGACTACGTCGTGCCCGGCTTCGGTGAGGCCATGCGCGCCGAGGGCCGCTGGCACACGCCGCTGGCATCGCTGTCGCGCTCGCTTCGGCCGCAGTGCGCGGCCAGACGCTCATCCTCTGCGTGCCGGGCAGCCCCACGTGGCGCCCCGGAGTCGCTCGATGCGGTCGACATGATCCTCGGCCCACGCGCTGCGAGACGCTGTGCCAGGACCGACACGGCGCACACTGTAGCGTGGTGTACCCTTCCGAGCGATGCGCTGTCCGAACTGCGGGACGCTGGACGGCCGGGTCATCGATTCCCGGGATCTCGACGAATTCGACCACCGTCCGCCGACGCCGCGAATGCTCTTCCTGCCACTCGCGCTACACGACCTACGAGCGCGTCGAATCGGCGCGCCTGGTCGTCGTCAAGACCGACGGCTACGCGCGAGGAGTTCGACCGCGACAAGCTCGCCGACGGGCTCTCCAGGGCGCTGACGCGCCGGCCGGTCGGCGCCGATGCGGCGGATGAGGCTGCCGACGCCATCGAGGCGGCCCTCCGCGCCCGCGGGCGTCAACGAGGTGCCCTCCACGCGTCATCGGCGAGATGGCCATGGACCGCCTGCGCGACCTCGACCACATCGCCTTCATCCGCTTCATGAGCGTGTACCAGTCCTTCGACGACATCGAGCAGCTCAAGCAGGAGGTCGACGCCCTCTACGCCGAGCGCACCGAGCGCGTGCCGGGCCAGACGACGCTGCGGCTGGTCGCCGACGATGGCGGCATCACGCCCATCGGGCCGCGCGGCCGGCGGCGTCCGGCCAACGCGCGACGTCACGGCAGCGCGAGCACGCCATGAGCGTCCTCGCCGATCGCGACATCCGCGCCGCCCTGCAGGAAGGCCGCATCCGCGTGGACCCCTTCGACGCCGCCTGCCTGCAGCCGTCCTCGGTGGACCTGCATCTCGACCGCGAGTTCCGCGTCTTCCACAACCATCGCTACCCGTTCATCGATCCGCGCGAGGAGCAGCCCGACCTGACCGAGGTCACCGCGGTCGATGGTGACGAGCCGTTCATCCTGCACCCCGGCGAGTTCGTGCTGGGCCAGACCCTCGAGTGGGTCGAGCTGCCCGACGACATCGTGGCCCGCCTGGAGGGCAAGATCGAGCCTGGGCCGGCTGGGCCTGCTCATCCACTCCACGGCGGGCTACGTCGATCCCGGCTGGAAGGGCAACCTGACGCTGGAGCTGTCCAACGTGGCCAACCTGCCCATCGCGCTGTACTTCGGCATGCGCATCGGCCAGATCTCGTTCTTCGAGATGTCCAGCCCGGTCGAGCGGCCGTACGGCTCGCAAGGGCCTGGGCTCGCGCTACCAGGGCCAGTCCACGCCGACCGCCTCGGGTGCCTACCGCGACTTCGAGGCCAACCGCCGCACCGCCAAGGGCGGACCGCGCACGTAGGCCCGTCGGCGCACGGGTACCCTGTGGCCATGCCCATCGATGCGAGCGCCGACTGGCGCGCCGATCTCGGCGCTGGCACGACCATCGCCCTCATCCAGGCCGGCACGTTCACGCAGCGACGCCGGCACCATCCTCGGGCCGGTGCCGCGGATGATGTGGGAGCACCTCGTCGCGGACGAGCTCGACCCGGACCACACCGCTGACCCAGGCGCTCAACTGCCTGCTGGTGGAGACGCCCGTCCGGCCGCGTCCTCGTGGAGACCGGCATCGGCGAGCGCATGGATGACCACCACAAGGCCCAGCGTGGCGTTCGCGGCCGAGCCCATCCTGCCCTCGCTGCGAGCGGCCGGCTTCGAGCCCTGACTCGATCGACTTCGTGGCGCTCTCGCACCTGCACTTCGACCATGCCGGTGGGCTGCTGACATCCGCGGGCGAGCTACGCCTTCCCCGGCGCGCGCATCGTGGCCCAGGCCGATGAATGGGACTTCGCCCTGGGCGGCGAACCCACGCCTCGTCGGCCTCCTACGAACAGGCCGAGCTGCGCCTGGCCGAAGCCTGGGCGCGACCCGGACTCGGCCGACGGCGACGAGGAGCTCATCCCCGGCGTGGAGGTGCGACGCACGAGCGGCCACTCCGGGCGGGCACCAGGCCATCATCGTCCGCGGCCGCGACCGCACCGTGGCCTTCATCGGCGACCTGTGCATGCGGCCCTGGTCGGCCAACCCGAAGTGGATCACCGCGTTCGACGACTTCCCGCTCACCAGCGTCGAGGTCAAGGCGGCGCTCTTCGCCGAGGCCGCCGAGGAGGACTGGACCGTCGTGCTCTCGCACGAGCCACGCCAGCCGGTCGGCAAGCTCATCGCCCGACGCGCGAGCAAGTACCGCTTCGAGTCGATCCTCTAGCCGCTTCGCGCGATCCTCCAGCCGCCGCCCTCCGAGCAGCGGCTCGATGATCGCGGCCGCCTCTCGCGGTCGAGCGGCCCGTAGCGCAGGTGGCGGATGACGCCATCGGCATCGATGAAGACGTGCGTCGGCAGGCCGAAGCCCTGGTAGGTCTCGAAGACGGCGCTGGTGGCGTCGAAGCCGATGGTGTAGGGCAGGGAATAGGTCTCGGCGTAGGCGGCCACGTCGTCGGCCGTCGTCTCCTGCACGCTCATCGCGACCATCTCGAGGCCGTCGTCGGCGTAGCGCTCGTACGCGTCGCGCAGGACCGGCGTCTCCTCCTGGCAGGGCGGGCACCAGGTCGCGAAGAAGTTCAGCCACACCGGGGCGCCCCGCCGCTCGGCGAGGCTGATGACCTCGCCCGTCGAGGTCGCGCAGCGGATCGGCTCCGGCCGTCGAGCTCAGGCCCTCCAGCTCGGGCGCCAGCTGGCCGACGGCCAGGCCCGTCGTGGGCTCATCGATCTGGTAGAAGCCCGACCCCGGGGACCG
This sequence comes from uncultured Chloroflexia bacterium, assembly GCA_963705425.1. GTDB lineage: Bacteria > Chloroflexota > Limnocylindria > Limnocylindrales > CSP1-4 > JAFMJV01. Next base: position 120,801 of record CAVPJO010000004.1, read on the forward strand.
CGGCCTGCGGCTGCGGAGGCGCATCGATGCGGATGCGCCCAGCAGCGTCAGCAGGCAGCCGGCCGCGACCACGAGGACGACGCCGACCATGACGAGATGACGCAGCGTGAACGGCCCGATGACCCGTCGTCGCCCAGCGCGACGTGCGCGGCGTCGGTGACTCGCGTCAAACGTTCGGATCCAGAGGAAGCGACAGGCGCGCGGGCGAACCAGCCCAGCCAGTCGAAGATGAGCGCCAGGCCCAGGAAGACGATGAGCGCGCCGCCGGCGATCTCGATCTGGCGGCTGTAGCGCAGCAGCGGCCGCGTGATGAGCGGGGCGCGGTCGACGGCCAGGGCCATGAGGATGAAGGGGATACCCAGGCCGATGCGAGTAGGCCACCAGCAGGCCCACGACCTGCGGACTGGTACCGACGGCGGCCATGGTCAGGATGGCACCCAGCGTCGGGCCGATGCAGGGCGTCCAGCCGACCGCGAAGACCGAGCCGAGCGCGAAGCCGCCGATCGACCCCGCCGCGCCGGCTGCCTGGGCTGCCCGCCCCCGAAACGCTCCAGCGGCTTCCACGAGCGCGCCAGCGTCCGGAAGCGCAGCACGCCCATGAGGTTGAGACCGAGGATGACGAGGATGATGCCGCCGATCTGGCGCAGCAACGGCAGGTTGTCACGCAGCGGGCCGGCCACGAAGTAGACGGCCACGCCGAGCGACGGTGAAGACGACCGTGAAGCCGAGCACGAAGGCGAAGGCGTTGGGCATGGCCCGCCAGCCGCTCGGCGCGCCGGCGGAGGCTGGCGGGCCGTCGCCGTCACCGATCCGATGCCGCCGAGCCGCTCATGGCGCCACGGCTGCCGGCGCACGAGGCCGAGGTCACCGGGCCGGCGATTGGCGGACGGCCATGATGCCCAGCTGACCCAGGTAGGCCGGCACGACCGGCAGGACACAGGGCGAGAGGAAGCTGAGCAGGCCGGCCAGCAGCGCGGCGCCCGAGCGTCAGGTCCACGGCCGGCCTCGGCGCATCAGGAGCCGTCTCGGGCAGGGCGCGCTCGAGGAACTCGCGCACCTGGCGCTGCGTCGTCACCAGCTCGCTCTCGTCGTCGCCGACGGCGAAGACCGGGATGCGCCGGCGGTAGCGCGCCTCGAGGTCAGGGTCGCCGGAGATGTCGACGCGCCACGCTGACGATGGGAGGCCAGCGCGGGCGCGCAGCGCCAGCTCGTCGCGCAGCAGGATCTCGGCGTCGTCGCAGAGATGGCAGCCGGGCGGCGGTAGACGGTCAGGGTCGGTCGGGCGGTCGTGTCGGTCATCGGTCTGCCGCGATTCTACGGTGCGCTACGATTTCGGTCTGCGCCCCCGTAGCTCAGTGGATAGAGCGGCAGCGTCCTAAGCTGCGCGTCGGCGGTTCGAGTCCGTCCGGGGGCGCCAGCCCATGCCTAACCCATGAGCATGTGCGAAGCGACGGCCGTGTCAAGCCCGGTGTCGATGCTGTTCTTCTGCCGTCGGCCGCTGGCCGGACTCGGCGCGCCACGGGCAGAAATCGGAAAAGACTCCTCGACTCAACCCCTCGTGCACATAGAGGTCGGTGTAGCGTGCTTCACTAGCAGCGACACAGACCGGTCGGGACAGGAGGGGTATGGATCCGGAGGTCGTGGTGCGAGCGCAACACGGTGACGAGGCCGCATTCGAGTCGATCACCGTCGCCGGTTATCCACGCCTCTATCGCATCGCCTACGGCATCCTGCGTGAGCACGGCGCTGCTGACGACGCCGCCCAGCAGGCGCTCGTCGACATCTGGCGCCGGCTCCCGCGCCTGCGTGACCCCGAGAAGTTCGACGGCTGGTCGTATCGGCTGCTCGTCCGCATCTGCTATGCCGAGGCCAAGCGCCGGCCGAAGTGGCTGCCCGACGCAGCCATCACGCGCTCGGACGAGCCTCGCGCCCGTGACCCCTTCGGCGTCGTGCTCGACCAGGACCAGCTGGAGCGAGCGTTCGGTGCCCTGACCGTCGACCATCGCGCGGTCATCGTCCTGCGCTACCTGCTGGATCTGCCCCTCGAGCAGGTGGCCCAGGCGCTCGACATCCCGGTGGGCACGGTCGGCTCACGCCTCCATCGTGCACTCGGGATCCTGCGCGCGAGTGTCGACGCGGCCGATCGCACCGAGCCGCTGCGAGCCGAGTCGGAGGGACGCTCATGAGCGACGAACGGTTCGCGCCGCTCGTGCAGTCCTGGCTGCGCTCGAGTGACCCGGTGCCACCCGAGCCGCTGGAGCGGTCGGAACGGGTGATGGCTCGCGTCCACGCGACGCGACAGCTAGGACGCCACTGGCCCCCCGAGGCTCTCGTCCCGGAGGTCGAGCCTGTCGGCGATCGCTCCGCCCGGGCCACGATGCCGGACGGGCGCGTCCGCTGGTTGCCCAGCCGGTTCTCGATCGTCATCGCGATGCTGGCCGCGGTGGCGCTGCTGTTGACGGCCAACCTGCTGCTGCCCGAGCCGACGGGCCCGGAACAGCGTGGCGTCGTTCCGCTCCCGGGAGCCGAGGAGTCCGCCGGGCCGGGCCAGGCCATCAGCTGGATCACCGAGCCCGTGCAGCTCGAGGCGGATGCCATCCGCTGGCACGTGGGCGATACCGTGCTGACCGGGGAGGCCGACGCCGAGGTCTCCGGCAGTGGCGACACCGCCAACGTCCGCAGCTTCGATGTCTCATGGTGGGAACAGGGGCTCGACCACTGGCTGACGATGACGCTATCGGCCGACGCCGACGAATGGTGGATCAGCTACCTCGCGACCTCCGATGGCGTCGTCGACAGCAGCGTGGTCACCTATGACACCTCGACCCTGGGCAGGACACCTCGTGGCGAGCCCTTCGAGGGTGACGTCCGATTCGTGGGCACGCCCGCCAGCGGGAGCGAGCTCTCCGAGCCGGTGGTGCTCGAGATCAACGGCCTGCGCTTGATGGCCTTCGCGCCCGGGACCGGTATCGACCGCGTATCGAGGGTGGTCGATAGCGTCGTCGCCACTGGCGATACCAGGGCGCCAGGCGTCATGCGGGTCGTGGACGACGGCACCAGCCATGGCCTCGAGAACGTGCTGCACGTGGCCGTGACCCCTGATGGACGTTCGTGGGCGGCCACCACCACCCACATCTACGAGCTGGGCGTCGAGGGTGGCCTACGTACGATCGACGGCGGGCCACGCACCATCGCGGGTCTCGACGCCGGCGCGGACGGCCGCCTGCTCGTGCCTGCTGACGGTGGCGGGTGGCTACCGACGGATGGCCACTCGTGGCTCGAGTCGGCATGGACTGGCTCGGAGTCCTTCGACGAGGCCGTGATCAGCGCGGACGGTTCGCTCTGGGGTGTCTCGAGCGACACGGGAGAACTGTTCGGACGCATCGATGCCCTGGGCACGATGACTACCAGCGGGGTGGAGAATGCCGATGGGTCGTTCCTCGACCTCGACGACGGTCCAGCCGCGCGGTCGCTGGTGGCCCTGCCGGACGGTTCGGTCTGGGTCGCGGCTGGCCCTGGGAGCGCCATCAGACGATTCGATGGCGAGGACCGGGGCACGATCGATGAGGTGCACGAACCGTTCGCGACGTATGAGGCCGGGCAGCGCGTCCTCGATCTTGCCGCCAGCGCTGGTAGGGTGGTCTGGGCCCTGCTCGAGGACCGTGCCGGGCAGTACCTCGGGCGTTTCGACGGCTCGACGTGGTCCCTGCACGCCTGGGACGACGTGGTCGCCGGGCTACCCGCCGATGCCCAGCGGTCATGGACCTTCCCGGATGAGATCGCTGCTGTGCTCTCCGATGGCGCCGTGATGGTCGTTCCCATCGACGTCTACGCTGATACGGGTTCCTCGGCGCTGCTCCGCTACGACGGCCGTGCTTCGAGGGTGGCGTCCGCTGTCACGTTCGACGACTTCGCGGCAACGCCCGACGGGCGAGCGTGGGCTACAGGAGGGTCAGGCCTGCATCTGCTCGATCCGGCTGAATGGCCCGAGGTGACGGCGGTCACCGGGTCGCTCGCCGATCAGGTGGCTCCCGGGCGGGTGGTGCTCGACCTGCGGCCCAGCCGCCGGCTCGAACAGGTCGTGGCCTACCTCCAGCGCCAGACCGAAGAGACCGACCTCGTGCTCGATCCGGAGGCGTTCCTTCAGCTCGCCCGTGACCCGGGCGACCACTGGCGCGAGCGCTACCCGTTCCTGCGGGAGGCCCCGGAGGGCAGCAGCCTGGAGGGCTTCCTGGCCTCGGGGACCTATGAGGCGCCCGTGGACACCGCCGCCGAGGACCTCGTCGCGCGGATGCTCGAGGAGTGGGGCGAACGGATGTCGCCGTACGTCGCGGAGGCAGACCGGAGGGGTATCGATTTCTACGACGCGCTGGTGATCGCCAGCCTCGTCGAGCGCCAAGCCGTACACGATGCCGACCGCGCGAGGATCGCCGGCGTCTACTGGAACCGGCTCGACCCCGAGTGTCTACGGCGACCAGACCGGCGGGCTGCTGAACGCTGACCCAGCCGTGGTCTACGCCACGGACTCGATGGCGCTCGAGGATCTGCCCGTCGAGGACTGGGACGGCTATCGCTTCTGGGACCTGCTCGGGGTGGACGACTACAGCGTGCTCGAGGTCGACCCCGAGTACGCCTCGTTCCAGACGTATCGCGCCACGGGGCTGCCCGACTGGCCCATCGTGACCCCGGGCGCAGCCTCGATGGCGGCGGCCCTGGACCCGGACACCGGTGATGGCAGCCTCTTCTTCTTCGCCTGTCCAGGTTCTGCCACGCACGAGTTCGCGCGGACCTTCGAGGAGCATCTGGAGAACACCGCTCGATGCGAGTGATCGTGACGCTGGCGCTCACGCTCACACTCGTGCTGTCGTTCGCCCCCGTCACGCAGGCGGCAGACCGGCCGACGCCGAACGACTTGGCCGCCTTCTCCGACGCGGTGGCCAGGAACGTCCTTCCGTGGCTCGAACGACAACCCCAGTACGCAGGCACGAGGCTCGACCGTGACGCGGGCCAGGTCGTGGTGAGCCTGACCGAAGCCGACCCCGAGGTCATCGCCGGTCTCGACGCGCGGGTGCCCGGTGGCAGCGACGGTTGGCGGCTGGAGGTACCCGAGTACACCTGGAAGCAACTGCGACGAGCGATGGTGTCGGCGTGGAAGATGCGCTCCCTGCCCGGTGCTCGACAGCTGGAGTCGAGCTGGATCGACATCGAAGAGAACCGGATCGGCCTGCGTTTCGAGCGAGGCGCGATCAAGTATCGGGACGTGCCAGCGACCGAGCGGGAGTGGCAGCAAGCACTGGATATGCCGGTCTCCGTCTGGCGCGAGGAGATCGCGCCGTCGGAGCCGTTTGCGGAGCGAGTGGGCCAGCCTGCCCGATGCCCCGTGGGGCGCGGCCAACGCCGTCGCCGTCGCCGTCGAGAGGGACATGCTCGTGCTCGACCGTGAGACCGGCCGGGTCCTGCGGTTCGATCCCGACAGGAACACCTGGAAGCGCGGGGCCCGTGCGCCGAAGCCGTTCCGATCGTACGGCGCGTCGATCTGGACCGGCAGCGAGCTGGTTCTGCCGCACTCGGAAGGACGCCAGTCGGATCGCGACATACGACCCCACTGCTGACAGGTGGCGTACGCGCAAACTCCCGCCATCACCGCTCTCGAGTTCTGACGCCGTGGTCTGGGCCGACGGGCGGTTGGTCGTGGCTGGACATCGAGACCGAGAACGAAGTCGACATCGAACGCTCACTGGCCATGCTGGACCTCGATACCGGCGAGCTGGACCGAGCTGCCGGCACCCGAGGCCCCGAGCCAGCTCGTCGACCTGCATTGGACCGGCTCCGTTCTCCTGGCCGTGACCACGGACGAGTACGAGGACCTCGTCCAGGTCACGGTCCTTGACCTCGACGACGGCGAATGGAGCGAACCCCTCACCGGGCCGCTGAGCTGGTGGTATCGGCATTCGGTCTGGATCGGCGACCGGCTCCTCTTCTCGGGTGGCGGCGAGTACGGGCCGAGTGACGCCTCGTTCGATCCGGTCACGATGTCTTGGACGGAGGAGGACTTCGACTGCCCTCTCGACACCCGCGAGGCGATCTGGACCGGAGAGCTCCTCGTCAGCGAGTCGAGCCGCTACTCGCTCGACCCGACGACCGGCACGTGCTATCGCTTCACCGGGCGCGATCGCACGATGAACTTCAACGCTGTCGTCTGGACCGGCGATCGCGTCATCTACTGGTCCGGCGGCGACGCGGAAGAAGGGCAGCCGGACCCATACCGCCACAACGGTCACGCCTTCGTGTTCGCGTCGGGTGCCGCCGCGATCGACGAGCAGCGGCGGCCGAGCTGACCGCCGCGGTGCTTAGCGACGAGCTGACCGAGCCGGACGCATGACCGGGCTCTCGGGCTGTACCTCGATGATCGATTCGTGCCAGCACGTGGTGGTGGTGCCCGCGCGCGGGGACTGCGCCGACCGCCGACGACTACGCCAAGTTCGGTCTGCCGGTCCGGATCGAGCGGATCGAGCTCACGCCCGAGGGGCTCGAACGGATCGAGGCGGATGTGTGGACGACATTGGAGCGGATGGCCAAGGAGGACGGCCACTCGTTCGGTGGTGCCTTCGACCCCGAGCTGGGCAAGGTCGTGGTGCAGGGGACGGCGTCGGTCGCGGAGATGGCCCACTTGACCGAGCGCTACCCCGACCACTTCGAGTACCAGCACACCGACGATGCGATCGAGCCATGGAGGCGTGAGGTCGGGGCGCCAGACCGATGATGCGATCCGTTCGGGCAGCGGTCGTCGTGTGGCTCTCGGCTGCGCTCACCCTGGGCCAGATCGGCATCGGTACGGCGTCTGAGAGCACCCAGCTGCCTGACCTGCCTCTGGCTATCGGCAACAGCGGCGACCTCGGGTGGTATGTCCGCAGCGGGGAAGCACTCTGGCATCGCGACCCCGATGCATGGAGCGTGACCGACGCACGGGCCGAGCCCGACGGGTCCCTGCTATTCCACGTCTCGGTGACGACATCGAACCGTGGGGTCGTCCTCGAACCCGGACCGGCTGTGCTCTTGGTGGGCCTCTCCCTGCAAGGCGGCCTGGGCGGTGATGTCGGCTACGGGCGTCTCGTGCAGAGGCGAGCCTTCGACGCGGGTGCCTGCGTCGAGTCCCCATGCACCTTCGAGGCAGACGTCGAACTGGATGCGACCCGGATCCAAGAGGCCATCGAGGCACTACCGCACGTCGATGCGAACGGGGTCGAAGTCAGCCTGGGCCTGATCCGCACGTATGGCCAGGGCGAGTGGCTGCAGGAACTGCAGTTGCTGGTTCCAGAGCAGCGCAGGCTGGCCGATCGACGGGATGGCACGCTCACCGACCCGGAGGGGACGAGCGGAGAAGTCCTGGCCTACGGCATCTTTCCAGCCGCAGACATCGTGGCCGCGCGTGATGGCCGGAATCCCGCGTTCGACTTGGCCTCGATCGTCGAAGCCTCACGCACCCGACAGCAGGATACGTCCGCTGAGACGCCGATGGTGAGAGTCGAACTGGTGCTTGACGCCGTCGACTGCCGAGCCTGGGAGCCGATCGCGATCGTCGATGACGCCGGCGTGCAGGCCTTCGATCGCGCCATCGGAGCGATAGACCCGGTGCACGAGATCATCGAGCTTCCCGCCGGCGGGAGTTGGCGACTCGGCCTGCGCATCCCGTATCCCGACTCGAGCAGGGACGGCGGTGTCACCGCCGGATCGTTCACGACCTCACGGTCGGACCTGCGCGTCAGTGCCACCTTCGACTGTCGGGAACCATCGGCCCTCGCGGCGTCCGGGTTCGAGGTGGAGGAGATCGAGGCGCTGGCGCAGCCAAGCACCGTTGGCCGCTGGTCGCCGGTGCGGGGATCCTGGTCTGGCGGACGTGGAGCGCGCCCATACGTCGTCGCGGCCCACCGTTCCGGGCTGCTCTCGCTCGAAGCAACACCCGGAGGCTGGAGGCTCCGTCGGTCGCGAGACGGCTGGCGCTGGCAGAGCCGACCGATCGTGACCCGGGGCCGGGAGCTGCCGGATGGTAGCTCCGTCACTCACGCGCGACTGCTCCCGCGTGACGGAGCCCTTGTCCTGGCGATGGCCGTCGAGGGTACGTCGGGTCGACCTCGACTCGAGACCTGGACCAGCCGGGATGGCGCGCGATGGCGAGCGGCCAACGCGAACGAGCCGATCCGCCTGCCGGAACCGCTGGACGACTTCCAGCTCGCGTCCTCGGGCGAGGTCGTCCTGGCCCTCGCCCGCGGGGATCACCGACACCGGCTGCTCTCCTCGGCTGACGGGCGGACCTGGGACACGCTCGAAACGGCCGGCCTCTCGGCCATCGGAAGCGGAACGGATCGCATCCTCGGTGTCCTTGACCGCGATGGGCGTACGTGGGTGAGTGCGTCCGCAGATGGCCTCGCCTGGGAGCCCTTGTGGGAGGTCCCAGCGGGAGCCGTTGGTCCGTATCGGATCATCGAGTCCGAGGCCGGCGTGCTCCTCGTGGCGACCGGTGGTGCGCCGGGACCCATCATCTGGCTGCGGAGCGAAGCCGACCGCGACTGGCGCGCCGTGGCAAGCACCCGCTACGACGTGCGCGTCGATGACGTGGCCGCTGATCGGAGTGACGTCGTGGTCTCCGGTCGGGTCAAGGGTGCCGGAGAGCGAGGGACCGGATGGGCCTGGACCGCAGCGTCGCACGATGGTGGGATGCGCTGGCGTCAAGCGCTCCATGAGGATGCCTCGGGCCGCTGCCGCATGCGCGCTGCGGTATCCGATGGCGCCCTCATCACTGCCACGGCCGACTGCGACGGCCAGCCCACGGTCTGGCGCGCTCAAGCCAGCGACGACGAAGAGGGCGAGAAGTGAGGACCCTTCGGGCGCGGGTCGGCTCCAGCCTACTGGTGTCGCTCCTGGTCGCGGGCTCGGTCGGCTTCGCATCGACGTCCCCCGTGGTGGCCGAATGCCCGAGTCATGACCCGTGGCCCCGGATGCGCGAGGCCACTCCATCAGCCAAGCGCGTCGTCATCGGCACCGTCCGTGAGGCGACGACGGAGCAGCTGTGGGAGGGTGGCCCTCGGGCGAGCACGGACATCCGCCTCAAGGTCACGGAACACGTCAAGGGTGGCGGTCCGGACCTGATCGACCTGGGGGCGGCGGCCACCAAGGGTAGCTGCATCACCTCGAGGCTCTGGGTCAAGGAAGGGGACCGCGTCGCCGTCGCGTTCGGTGGGCGAGCAGACGGCATCGCAGGTCCTGTCTCGTCGGTCGCGTTCGTCGGAAGGGAGCCGCGTCGGTCGAACGGACGGAGCATGGAACGGGTGTCGGTCAAGCAGGTTCGGCAGCTGGCGGCACTGCCGGCGGGACCGCTGCTCTTCTTCGTGGCCGACGACGGTGGTGGGCGGGCGCTCTGGCGAACCGATGGGACCAAGCGCGGCACTGCCATCGTGGCCAGACCTCGCCGCGGAGGACCCACAGAGCCACGAGATCTCGTCGCTGCCGGTGGCCTGCTGTACTTCTCGGCGGCCGATCGGGAGCATGGACGTGAGCTCTGGGTGAGCGACGGCAGCGAGGTCGGTACCCGCCTGCTGGAGGACATCCGGCCGGGCCCCGAGGGCTGGATCCGGCCGGGCTCATCGCTGGGTTCGGCGTCGAGTTCGCGGCCGACGATGGCACCCATGGACGCGAACTCTGGCGTTCGGAGCCACTGTCAGGCCGAACCCGGCTGGTCCTGGACATGAACCAGGTTCCCGGTCTCGCGCGCGAGTTCTGACCCGACCGAGGGTGTGTCTGACGGATGGCAGCCGTTCTTCAGTGTCGACGACGGTGTCCATGGACGTGAGCCGTGGTACGTCGAGAACACCGGGGTCGATGACGTCATGCCCGGTCCCATCGGCTCGGAGCCCCGGGACTTCACGCCCGTCGAATGGACCACGTGGTTCGTGGCCGACGCTCCCGATGCGGCAAGGACCCTCCATGCCTGCGAGGACGGCTGCAACGTACCGAGCCGGATCGCCGTCGACGGCGATCCGGTGGCGGGCGTGACGGAGCTGGCGGCGGCGGGCCAGGCCGCCTACTTCGTGGCCACCGATGCTGACGAACGACCATTCCTGGGGCGTGCGACGCAGACGTGGGACGGCACGCGCTGGGACGATCCGATTCGCACTCAAGATGCGGCCACGCGCGTGATGACGGCGCCCCCGCCATCGGCAGACCCGCCACCTCAAGGGTCGCTCGGCCACCTGACCGAGTGGCGTGGCGAGTTGGCCCTGGTGGTCGACGATGTCGCCACGGGAACCGAGCTGTGGGTCAGCGATGGTACGGCCGCGGGAACCGCCATCGTGCTGGACGTCCCCGCAGGGGACCTCGACCCACGAGAGCTCGCGCCTGTCGGGAAATGGCTGTGGCTGTCGGCGGACGCTGACGATGGCCACGGGCGCGAGCCATGGATCAGCGACGGGACTACGTACGGTACTCGAGCAGTCGCCGACATCGCGTCCGGAGGCGGTTCCGACCCGGTCGACTTCACGGCCTTCCGCCGACAGGTCGTGTTAAGTGCGGACGATGGTGTCCACGGGCGCGAGCTCTGGGCCGCTGATCGCGCCGGAGCGCGCGCGAAGGTCCTCCTCGACATCAACCCAGGTCCCGTCGGCTCGAGTCCATCTGACTTCACGGTGCTCGACGGATGACGAGCTTGGCATCGTGGGCACGGTCTTCGTCCAGGTCGGTGATCGAGCGCTGGCTGGAGGTTCATGATGGCCGCGCCTGAACCTGTGCCCGACGGGACGTTCCACCCGTATGGACGAGCGAGGATCCGATGAGGCGGGTCATCGTCCTCGCCGCTGTGGTGGCCGCGCTGCTCGCCCTGAACCCGGCGGCTGGCGCGTCCAGTGCCGAGCCGATGCCGACTCCGTTCGAGGGCGCGGTCCTGGCGGGCTCCTGGTCGCCGATACCCGATGCTCCGTGGGGCACCGTCTTCCCCGCAGCGGCCTTCACCGGACAGGAGATGCTCGTCGTCGACCTCGAGACCGGCCGCACACAGAGTTACGACCCAGAGGCCGAGGTCTGGACCCAGCTCGAGACGGCGCCCAAGCCGTTCGACGGCGTCAGCCCATCGGTCTGGACGGGCTCGGAGCTGCTGATCTTCGACCGCTACAAGCCCGGTCGCAACTACGCCTACGACCCCGAGACTCGGACATGGCGCCGGCTCGCACGCTCGCCCTTCAAGCAGCAGTGGCTCGCAGGCTGGGCCGACGGGCAGGTCGTGGTCCGTGGGCGCAACCGGAAGGACCTCGCGGCCTACGACATCACAGACGACACCTGGCGGATGCTGCCCGACAGCGTGCGCGTCGATGGCCTGCACTGGACCGGCGACGAGATGCTCGTGGTGACCTGTGGTGGGGAGCGTGCTCGCACCAAGGTCAGGGTGCTCGATCTCGGCGCCGATGCCTGGGGCGAAGCGTCCAGGGCCCCGGAGGGGAGTGGTGTCTGTCGCGCCGATCAGGTCCGAGGTCGGCTCGTCTTCGCCAGCGCCATGGGCTGGGAGGATGCCATCACCGACGCCACGTACGACCCAGCCACCGGCAGTTGGGCCGCGCAGGACTACGACTGCCCGATCACCACCGGAGGCGCACTGTCGACCGGCGAACTGCTGGTCGGCGAGTACGGTGGCGTCGAGTTCGACGGCGATCCAGATACTCCGACGATCGCGACCTTCGGGCATGTCGCACTCGACCCTGAGACCGGTGCCTGCTACGCCCTGCCCGGCCGCGACGTGTGGGAGGACTTCACCGAACACGGTGACCGCAGCTGGACGACCGACATCTCGACCGGCGATGCGCTGCTCTACTGGTCCGGAGCGAACGAGGACACGAGTCCGCCGAAGACCGACGGCTTGGCGTTCTGGATCGGGGTGACCGAATGAGAAGGATGAAGACCGGATCGACCGCTGTGGCAGCGATCCTGGCCACGGTCCTGTGCCTGGTGTCGATCCAAGTGGCGACCACGCCGCACGTGGAAGCAGCCACACCCGTGGATCGGGAGGAACTGGGGCTCGACTACAAGGGCTGGGATGGTCGCATCACGAGCCCGCTCGGCTACTGGTGGGAGCAGCGATCCGGGGGCGAGTGGTGGGTCGAACGCGCCAACCTCCGCCCGGACGGTCGCCTCACGCTGCACGTGGCGATCGATCCGACCGAAACGACCGTGCCTCTTGACCCTGGGCCCGCGGTCCTCTTCGCATCCACCGATCTATCCGGCGACGGCGGCAGCGTCGGCCTCGACGCGCGAGTCGGCAAGCCGGTGCACGTGACCACACGTCCTTGCCGGGAGTCACAGCGATGCGAGATGCGCGCGAAGGTCGTGCTTCCGACGCACCGGCTGGAATCCGCCGCGGCCGGCGTTCGACATCCGGCCACTTGGCATGCACTCGGCGTGAACCTGACCCTGGTTCGCACCTTCGGCCAGGGGACGTGGGCCCAGGTGCTCCCGCTCGAGGCTCGTGGTCTCAAGGGACGCGTCGGTACCGTTTCGGACCCCGGCACGTTCAGGGCGCATACCCGCTACTTCGGGGCATTCCCGGCCGAGCAGGGTGAGCGCTGGCTGGCGGACGTCCCTCGTGGGGCCCGCTACGAGCCGGTGCTGCGCATCACCGAGCGTATCCGCCGGAAGGGGGACGAGAGCGAGCCCCCGTCCAACGTGCCGTTCCAGCTCGACGTGGACGCGGGCGACTGTCTGGGCTGGAGCCTCATGAACGACGCCGGTGACATCGCCTTCGACGAGACCGAGCGGCTGTTCGGCCGGGAGGTGCGCACGGTCGATGTGCCCGTCGGGTCGGAGTGGTACGTGCGCTCGCCGAGCCTCGAGAACATCGACATGCCCTCCGACACGGTCCATAGCTTCGGACCCTTCTCGGCGGAGGGTGACGGCCTGCGGATCGAGGGTTCGTGGCGCTGCGGCGATGTCAGCGGTGGAGGTGACGACCTCTGCGCTGGCACCGAACCGCGGGAGCGCAGGCTTGTCACCGTACGTGTGCGAGGAACCGCGCGATCAGGTCGCCGAGGAGCCGGGCGTGCTGGCGGGGGAGTGGTCGAGCATCGCGGCCGCACCGACCCCTGGGCGGCACTCGCACACGGCCACCTGGACCGGCGAGGAGGTCATCGTCTGGGGCGGCATCGAGACCGCCGAAGACGGCTCGACGAGCATGCCGGCCGACGGCGCCGCCTATGACCCCGCGACCGACACGTGGCGACCGATCAGCGAGGCACCGATCAAGGGTCGGGTCGCCCACTCCGCGGTGTGGGCCGGCGATCGGCTCATCGTCTTCGGTGGCCGACGAGGAGACCGGCTCAGGGGCGATGGTGCTGCGTACTTCCCGAAGACGGACACATGGCGTCAGATTCCCACGCTCGAGAGCGACCTCCGACGCCGCTCGCATCATGCCTTCTGGACGGGCAAGGAGATGCTCATCTGGAGCGGCGTCGGGCCGAGCGGCAGTCGCTATTGGCGAGATGACGTGATGCTCGCGTACGACCCTTCGACCGACGACTGGTACGGCGATCGATCGCCACTGTTCCGGCGCTGGGGACCTGATGGCCTCGCCGGCGACGGGGAGTTCGTCTTCGCCGTCAGCTACGGCGACAACGAGCGGCCCGAGATGGCGGCCTACGAGGTGTCCACCGAGCAGTGGTACGACATCGCCGAGCCCCGCATCTCCGGACGTGCGCCGGCGTCACCCATCTGGACCGGCGCTGAGCTGCTGCTCTTGCGCCCGGGCATCCCGCTCGGCGGGGATGATCTGCCGACGAGTGCCGCCTACGATCCGTTCGCCTCGTGCTGGCGCAGCATCTCGGCCGCGATACCAACGCACTCTGTTGCCTCGGCACCGTTGTGGACTGGAGCGCTGGCGGTGTTCGCCGGTCATGAAGGCGTGGCCTACGACCCTGACGCCGACCGATGGCTGGCGCTGCCAAGAGACGATCGCGCGGCTCGCACCGACACGCCATACGTGTGGGCAGGGGATCGCATCTTCGCCTGGGGTGGAGTGGACCCGGTCACTGGAGCCGTGCTCGAGGACGGCGTGACGTACCGAGTCTCACTGGAGGGTGAGACCGGATGAGACGCGTCGCATTCGTTCCGCTTCGGTTGGTCATGGTCGCCGCGCTCCTGCTCGGTGCTCTGGGCTCCGCCAGCCATGTCGTCGTCGCCGACCTTGTGTGCGAGCTGATCGACCCGTGGCCGTCGTTCGCGGCTGCCGCACCGTCCGCCAGAACCGTGTTCGTCGGGACGGTCACGGAGGTCGGCCCCGGTGGCCGGACGGTGTTCACGCTGGATGTCGACGAGGTCCTGCGCGGCAACGCTCCCTCCGTCATCAAGTTCGACGGCTTCCGATCGGGCGTACCCCTGATCCACTGCCCGCACTTCCCGGCCGACTTGCGCGTCCGAACCCCCGGCGAGCGGCTGGCATTCGCCATGGACGCGAAGGCTCGACGGCGTGCCCGGTCGGATCGACGCGGTGGCGTTCATCGGGGATAGCAAGCCCAGCCGCTTCTATCTGCCCGGGATGGAGCAGCTGCCGCTCACCAAGGTCCGGCGACTGGCAGGCCAGGCTGCCGACGGCTCGACATCGTCCTCGCCTCGGGGCCCAAGCGAAGGTCCCATCAGTCGAGCGGTCGTGAAGCGCGTCGCTCCCGGGGTCTGGCGCGTGACCGACGACCGGACCGGACGCGACGTGGATCGCGTTCGCCTCGTCGAGGCGGGACCCGACGGGACCGTCTGGATCGCCGGCACCCAGCTGTTGTCCGAGCTCGGACGAGCGGGCACCATCAGGAAGCCGTTGCGCTACATCTCGGCCCTCGACAGCACGCCTGATGGAGAGCTCATCGCTATCGGCCAGCACGCCGCGACGTACGACGGCAAGCGGTGGACGAGGCTGGTCGATGAGCAGGCGGACCCGCCGCGCCGCTACCTCACGTTCGTGTCCGATGGCTCGGCCTGGGCCGGCAGCGATCCCGCGGAGTCTCGTGAGACGCCGGGTGCGGCTCGCTGGGATGGCGCGACCTGGAGCATCACCGACCATCGGTGTGACTGCCTCACGACCGGCTTCGCCGAGGACGCGGCCGGAGACATCTGGATGGGCGTGAAGGGATGGAGTGACTTCGAAGGCGACTCGGGCGCCGGCCTGTTCCGCCTGGAGGACGGGCTGTGGCAGCGACGTGGACCCCTTCCCCGACGCTGGACCGACCGAGGTGTACGGGATCACCGCAGGTCAGGACGGCATCGTCTGGGCCATCCTGCTTCCTGAGAGTGCCGACGGCGAACGGCTGGGCGACTACTCGGCATCCGTCCTCGCTCGGTGGGACGGCACGTCGTGGACCGCGTTCGAGTGGCCGTCGTGGGCGAGCAGCGTCCTCGAACGCATCAACCCGTACCGAGGCTCGCTCGGCTACGACAAGGCGTTCAGCCCGGACATGGAGGTCAGCCCTGACGGGACACTCTGGTTCAAGCAGCCGCTGATGTCGTTCGACGGCGAGACCTGGCGCTCCTACACGGTCCCCACGAGGGACGAGAAGGGCCCGCGGGTGAGCGACCTCTCCATCGACCCGGAGGGCATGGTCTGGCTCAGCGTGCGCGACTTCACCGACCCGGTGCCCGGTCGCCCGCATCGCCTCTTCGCCCTCGATCCGGAACAGGCAGATCCGTCGAGGACGGAGTCCGTCGTGGTCCGCGAGGGGTCCGGTCGATGACCGGCCGACGCAGTCATCGTCACGGCCCTGTTCCTCGTCGGGTCGCTCGCGCTGCCGACCGCTGCCGTGGCTCAGTCGCCGTCGTCTTCCGAGCCGGACGTCGGAAGTCGTCGAGATCGTCGGGCCCGATCCGCACGGTCCAGCCCCGTCGCCGCCGATCGGCCCGGCCTGGCAGGTCGGCCTCGAGCGCTCGTTCTGGAACGTGGGCGACATCGACCTCGTCGCCTGCGACGGTGGGTTCACACTGCTGGGCCACGTGTACGAGAAGCTCGCCGAGTCGGGCAGGCGGTATCGGCCGCGTGCGCTCATATGGACCTCACCCGATGGCATCGAGTGGTCGCGCGCCGGGACCCTCCGACCGAGCGGCGACCCCATCAAGGACGAGTGGGCGGTCTTCGACCTCGTGGAGTACGAGGGCGACCTCCTCGCGCTCGGTGCGGAGGATCGGCGACTCGTGGTGTGGCGCTCGCGCGACTGCGGCGAGACCTGGCAGCGCCTGCGCGATCGCCCGGTGTTCTCGGTGGGCCGGAAGGCCCTCTCGCTCGACTTCGTGCGTGGCGTGGCCACCGACCGACACGCTGCTCGTGCTCGGGACACAAGCCGGCGAGATGATCCCGTACCGGCGGTGGGCCTGGACCCTCGATGAGCGCGGCTGGCGCCGCGTCCGCGGAGGCCTCGATGGCGTGGTCGACTTCGGTCTCGTCTCGGATGGTCAGCGGTTCCTGGCCAACCGCGAGGAGCGCATCCCGGGAGCGAGACGGGCGGGCCGACTCATCACCTCGACCGACGGTCGCCGCTGGCAGGAGCTCGGCGTGCTTCCCGACGACAGCCGAGCCGTGGTCCCTGACCCTGTCCGTGATCGCGTGTTGGCCCAGTCCAGTGTCTACGGCGATGGCTGGATCAGCCGCGAGATCCAGGCCTCCACCGATGACGAGACCTGGACGCCCGTGGTGCGCGTCGCTCCTGCCCCCGAGTCACCCGACGGCCATCTCCTGGAGGCCGACGGCGCGCTGGTCTGGATCTTCGATGTGTGGGACGACGTCGACGACCACGTCTGGAGCTGGGTCGCGCTCTCCGAGGACGGCGGCTCTACCTGGACCGTGAGCGCGGGCCACCCGGGCATGCGGCTGGCCGGGCTGCAGTCGGTCGCGGCCACCGACGAGGCGATCGTCCTGGCCTTCACGGGCGAGGGCTTCGACGCCATCAAGACCTGGACCCTGCCGCGACACCCGGTGTCCGTCTCCGCTCTCCAGGGTCCATAGTCGGGGGTAGTCATGCGAGTCGCCGTTCGAGGACTCACCGCCGCCGCGCTCACGTTCGCCGTCCTGGCGTTGCCACTCTCGATCGCGCCCGGCTCTCGATGACGCAGTCGACCGCACAGGCGAGGAGGCTGCTACGCCGGCCGTATCCGGCCACGAGGACGGCGTGACCACAGATGCTCCTGTGACCGCGCAGGACGACCTGCTGGCGGCACTCTGGGCGCCGGCGCGGCCTGGGGACATCCCGGTCTCATACACGTGCAACGGTCTGGCGTTCACGGTCACGGATCTCGTGAACGCACCGGCTCCGGACGAGGTCTCGCCGCCGATCGAGATCGGCGCGCTGTTTGCGGTGGACGAGACGCCTCGACGAGTCGTACTGGCGTGTCGCGACGGTCGATGACGCACAGGCACTGCTGGTCAGGGGGATCGATCCGCAGAGCCACGACGGCGACCCGCTCTACTACCGTGGAGGTGGCCCGGTCGGAGTCCGGCCTGACGGGGGAGCCGGGCTGGAGCTGGGCTGGTGAGGGCGACTGCCAACCCATAGCGGTGTTCCGGAGGCCGCGAGCGTCCGGAGGGTACTTCCGACTCGACCGGCGCTGGTCCCAGCCAGGGCCGAGCTCGAAGGCCCTCCACCTCAAAGTCTGGGCCTCGCGAGACTGCCGCGCCGAGGTGCAGGTCCATGGCGATCCGGTCGTGGCGATGACGCCGGACGCCGTGCTCGTGGCCGTCCCCGTCCGCAACGTCGTGAACACCGACATGTGCGACCCTGGCCCGCCGGCTCGAGTCACGGTCCGCCTGCCTGAACCCCTGGGCGACCGCGCTATCTACGACATGGACGCCCTGCCGCTGCGGCAGGTCGGCGCGACGGCCACTTCCTCACGATCCGCGGAGGCGGACGCCGAGACACCACTCGACCTCCTCGCACAGACTCGAGACCGAGGAGGTCGAGCCCGGCGTGCTCCGCATCCTTTCGGACGGTCACCGTGACCTGTCCGGAGCCACCGCCGCCGATACGCCCGAGACCTACGCGGAATACCTCGATACCCACGTCGCGCGCAACCTCGTCGTCGGGCGGGACGGGCGAGCCTGGGTCATCGAGCCTGACCGGCTCTTCTGGCTCGGGTCGCCGACCGACATCGCGCTGGCCGCAGCCGACCCGACATGTCTCCTCCAACGACCTGGAGGTATCGCCCGATGGCCGCTTGTGGCGCCTGGTCCCCATTCGGCGCCTCCAGTCGTTCGGCGGCGAGACCTGGCGCCGGCACCTCCAGCGCCAGGTCGCCGTGGAGCGTCGAGATGGAGCCTGACGGCACGCTGTGGGCGACATGGACCGAGTCGGGCGTCTGCTTCGAACCCGAGGGCTGCACGCCGACCCGGCTGGGACGCCGCGACCGCGAGGGCTGGTCGATCGTCGACATCCCCAAGCTCTACCACTACTCCGGGAGCCATCTGGCGGTCACCGGCGACGGCGAGGCCTGGACGTGCTGCAAGCACGACCCACAGAAGCACGGCCCGGGGCTGCTGCGATTCGACGGCCGGCGCTGGCACGTCGAGCAGCCACCCACCGGAGTTGATGCCGACATGCTGCTGCGCATGGATGCCGCAGACGACGGCACCCTCTGGCTGCGCCGTTCGACATCGGCCCTCGAACGCTACCGGGACGGGGCGTGGACGGTCTTCACCGAAGCTGACGGGGTCCCGCCACTCGGCTACACCGGCAGCGAGCTGCAGAAGCTGGCGGCTGCACCGGACGGCGGCGTGTGGGTCACGCCGTCGGTGTCGACGGGTCATCCCGACGACGAGCTGCGAAGTGCGATGGCGTCGCGCACTTCGATGGGTCGACCTGGACCCGCTACCTCCGTGATACCTGCATCTTCTCGATGGACGTCGCACCCGATGGGACGCTCTGGGTCCAGGCCGCAGTGGTCGACATCGAGAGCATCGACTCGTACCGGCTCGGCGAGACCGTGGAGCCAGTCCAGTCCTACGCCATCAGGCCGGGAGGTGGCAAGCGCTCGGCACCCGGCGACTGAGCAGGACGAGCAGGCCAGCACGTCAACCCAGCGCGTACCACGCGAGCGGGTCCGACGGTTTGCTTTCCGCGCCCCCGAGCCCGTCCGGGGGCGCCACTGCCATACCCTCGAAGAAGGGCCTGGCCTCGGGTCGCGGTGTCGAGTCCCGACGACGACTCCATCCTGGATCACTACCCGCTCGACGATGTGGCGCACGATGGCCTGCTGGTGCTCGGGAGACGTCTCGCGGATGACCTTGCCCATCGGCAGCAGCGTGGAGGCAGCACGGTCGAATGCGAGGGGCCTGCCTGATCGCGGCAACGGGCCAGGCTCCAGTTTGCCGGCTTGTGCCATGGAACCTGGCAGGCGCCCCGATCAAGCTCGGAGTCTGGCCGCGAGTGCGGCCACCAGCACTGGAGAGAGATGACCACGAAGCAGATCGTCGGACGCGGAGCCCTCATCGTAGGCGTCGGCTACCTGGTCCTGAACTTCATCGTCGGCCCGATGATGGGCTGGGGTGTCTACTCCGACGACTACCACGGCTACTACTGCGCGAGCGGTTCGTCCGCCTACCACGCGCCCAGCCTGGTCTCCATGAACAACCTAGAAGGCCAGGGCTACGCCTGCACCGATTGGGACGTGGGCCGACACGGCCAGCCCCCGACGTATGAGTCCGAGGGGAACATCCTCACCGACTCCCTGGGCGACATCGCCTGCGGCAGGAAGTCCTGCTGATCCGCGTGTCGAGCCACAAAGGCAGCGGCACCTGCCACGTGGGCTATTGCGGCCCGGTGGCCGAGGATTACCACAGACCGAAGTAGCGCCGCAGGCAGCCGAGGCGGTGCGATGGGGCTACTCGGCGGGGGGCTCGGAGAACGCGCGCAGCGTCCATCCGTGCGATCCGCGCAGGCGATCCTGGCCGGCAGCCCGACTCGAGCAAGCGCCGGGCAAGCCGCCGCCGCCACTCTCTCGACATGAGCGACCATGACGCCGAGTTCGATGCCATCGTGGCCGAGTTGGTGGCTGCCGGCCGGGGGACTCGGAAGCCTCCGCCGGGACGGTGAACGCCAGCTGGGCGCGCGAGTACTGCCGCCAGAGACGAACGTGGCTGGAGTCCGTCCGGGGGCGCCACTACCAGACGTTCGAGTCGGCAGGCGGCAGCAACTCGGCGAGCTGCGCCTGAAGCACGCTCGCCCGGGTGTGGGACCACCACATCACCATCGAGGCCCGACCCGACGGGCGGAGCTTCTCACGGTATGTCCCGATGCCGGCGCGCGCACGCGGCACGCTCTCAGGCCCCGGGCCCGGAGCTGGCTGTGGCTGCCAGTTCCTGCAATAGCGTCGCGACGTCGTCGGGGTGCTGCGCGTGCACGTCGTGGTCGGCGTCGGGCAGCTCCACCAGGCGCCCGGCCGGCAGCCTCGTGGCCGCCTCGGTGAACCACTGCCGGCGTGTGGCGGCTGGCGGTCCTGCGTCGCTCGGGCCGGCAGCGATGAGCAGCGCTGGCCTCGCGATGCTCGGGAAGACCGCCAGCGGGTCGTGCTCCCACAGCCCGCGTAGGACGCGCATGTGCCGCTCGCGTGTGAGCCACGGCGCAACGGTGCCGTCGTCGCGGACCTCGAAGTTCGCCATCGTGCCGCTTATGCCGCTCTCGGGCCAGTCGGGATGGGCGGCGCGCAGGTAGCGCTCCATGTCGCTCGCCGGGGTGCCTGCCAGTGGGGGCGGCGCCAGCTGGCGCGCGCATCCCTCCCAGGTGGGAAAGGCGCTCCGCAGGCGGATGGCGCCGCCATCGACGCCGGCGACCGCAGCGATGCGCTCCGGACAGCGCGCCGCGGCCTCCATCACCACGTTCCCGCCCCACGACTGGCCGGCCAGCACGACCGACGACGGCGACAGCTGGTCGATGAGCTCGCAGACGTCGCGTGCGACGGTGGCGATGTCGTAGCCGTCGTCGGGCTTGTCCGATCGGCCGTGGCCGCGCAGGTCTACCGCCCAGGCCTGCCGTCCGGCCGCCGCGAGCGCCTGCCCGACCCCATCCCACGTGCGCGCGTTCGAGGAAAGCCCGTGGACGAGCACGAATGGCGGGGCGTCTGGCTCGGCTGCCGCAGGATCATGCTCGACGAGGCTGAGCGACAGCCCGTCGTCGAGGGTGACCGACCGTCGTCCCGGCTCGACGTCCGGATGTCCGTACCCTACGTCAGCCGCGGCTGCGGTGTCGGGCCCACCACGGGCGGGGTGCGCAGCGCCGGACGACTGACGTTCGCTCTCGTTCCGGCATCGGCGGCTACAGGAACGCGCCGAGCTTCTCCTCGGGTTTGGCAGTTGGCGCCCTGCGCCCGTCCGGGGGCGCCATCGCCAC
>CAVPJO010000005.1:0-78568 GCA_963705425.1 uncultured Chloroflexia bacterium
GCATCCGCGCGGGCGTCCTTGCGCGCGCCGATACTTGCCCTTGCTTTGCGTGTACACGACGATGTCGACGCCCGGTCTCCTCCTCGAAGGCGACAAGCACTTCTTCGGTGGCGGCCTGGTTCATGGCGTCGAAGATGCCGGCGTCGTTGAGGATGTGCTGACCGTCGAGGCGCTCCTCGTAATCCCTGCCGACCTGGGCAGCGGTCAGCGGTGCGAGGGCCAGCAGCAGGGCCACGGCGAACATCAACGCCGCGACCGTCGTGCGGCGCGCCCGCGAAGCGGCGGCCGATCTCGACAGCGCCATGGAGCGCATCATGCCCGAGCCATCGGCCCGGCGCTCGGGCTCACGCCGGCTTCCGCCCCAGCCCCGGCGCCGGGGCCGAGTAGCTCGACGCGCACCCGGCGTACCAGCTCGGCCGACTGCTCGTAGCGACCGAAGCTGGGCATGATGTAGGTGCCGTCCACGGACGGTCGCATGGCCCGCAGCAGCGCCAGGGAATGCTCCAGGCCGACCTCAGCACCGCGCTCCCCGGCCGCGCCCATGGCCGCTCGGACGTCGTCGGGGACGGTGATGCCGGGTACCTCGTTGTGGAGGAACTCGGCGTGGCGCGCGGAGTGCAGCGGCAACACGCCGAAGAGCACCGGCCGTGGCAGGCGATCACCCAGCGCGCCGAGGCGCGATCCATGAAGCGGTCCCACTGGGCGGGTGCATAGACAGGCTGGGTCATGATGAGGTGTGCACCGGCCTCGATCTTGCCTGCCAGCCGGTCGAGCTCGCCATCGAGATCCTCAGCGCTGGGATCGAGGGCGCAGGCGATGGTGAAGCCGGCCGGGGCGCCGATCGGCCGACCGGCCTGGTCCTCGCCCCGGTTGAGACGCGTGAGGATACCGATGAGCCCGATGGAATCGATATCCCAGATGCCCGTGCCGCTGGGATAGTCGCCCACTCGCGGCGGATCGCCGGTCAAGGCCAGGATGTCGCGGATGCCCAGCGCGTGCGCACCCAGCAGCTCCGACTCGAGGGCCATGAGGTTGCGATCGCGCGTCGTGAAGTGGATGAGTGCCTCGAGATCAGTTCGCGCCTGATGGCGAACCCCACGGCCATAGCGCCCATGCGCACGCGGGCCATGGCACTGTCGCTGATGTTGACGAGGTCCGCCCCGGCGTCTCGGATGAGCTGGGCCGAATCCAGTGTGCGCTCGATGCGCACGGAGCGCGGCGGGTCGATCTCGACGCTGATGACGAAGCGGCCCTCGGCCAGCTTCTGGGCCAGGCCGGTCGGTGGCGGTGCTTCCGGTGTGAACGCACCCCGGTCATCGCCGGCGGAGCGCGGCCGGGGAGCCGTCAAGGTCGGCGGCTGGGGGGTATCGGCTGGGGTGCTGGCTCCGCGTGCACGCTCAACATCGAGTGCCCCGCGCATGGCCGCGACGTGCTCGGGCGTGGTGCCACAGCATCCGCCGATGAGCCGCGCGCCGGCGGCCAGGAAGCCGGCTATCTCCTCGGCGAAGTACGAGGGCGCAGCGGCCCACACGAACTCACCGCCGACACGGCCGGAGAGTCCGGCGTTGGGCATGATCAGCAGCGGCGTGCCCCCGGCCGCGGGCGCCATCTGAGCGAGCAAATCGATGCCGGCGATGGGGCCGGAGCCGCAGTTGCTGCCGATGACGTCCACGCCCGCGGCGTGGAGTGCGACCGCGACCGCGATGGCATCGCTGCCGTCGGCTACCGAGAGGTCGTCGCCGAACGTCATCGAGGCCACGATGGGCAGGTCGGACAGCCGACGCGCCGCCTCGACCGAGGCGAGCAGATGGGCGAGATCGCTCGACGTCTCGAGCTGGACGATGTCGATGCCACCTTCGAGCAGGGCCTCGAGCTGTTCGGTGACCGCCTCCGCGGCCGCCTCCGGCGAGACGTGGCCGGGACCGTGCAACGGTGAGCTGATGGGTCCGATGGAGCCGGCCACCAGCACCTCCCGCGCCGACACCTCGCGGGCCTCGCGGGCCAGCTGCGCGGCTCGACGGTTGATCTGCGCTGTGCGCTCGCCGAGGCCC
The DNA here is from genome assembly GCA_963705425.1 of uncultured Chloroflexia bacterium. Taxonomy (GTDB): domain Bacteria; phylum Chloroflexota; class Limnocylindria; order Limnocylindrales; family CSP1-4; genus JAFMJV01. Next base: position 2,052 of record CAVPJO010000005.1, read on the forward strand.
AGTCGGGCCAGGTGCGGCCGGTTGGCCGTGAACGAGTCGGTCTCGATGATGTCGGCGCCCGCGGCGATGTACTCGCGATGTACGGCACCGACCACGTCGGGCCGGCTCAGCACCAGCTCGTCGAGCGAAGCACGCTGCGGCGTTCCCCGGCTGAAGAGCAGGGTGCCCATGGCGCCGTCGAGGAGCAGCGGCCGCTCGGCGATGCGCTCTGCGAAGGCCCGGCGGGCATGTGAGGTTGAGGAGGTCTTGGCCATCGATTGGCAAGGGTACAGCGCACGGGCCGGAGACCCCGACGTGGACGTCCCGGTCAACCTCGTGGAGGCAGCGTACGATGGCCGGCACGGGCCGGAGTCGTGCCGCCCCGTGACCGTGTCTGCGGAATTCGAAGGAGGACCCTTGGCCAGTACCTTGCGCCCTGACGGGTTGCCCCAGCCCCGGAACGCCTTCGAGTCGGCCGTGGTGGACGTCATCGTCGACCTCTTCGAGGCCTATCCGACGTGGGGCACCTCGGCTGGCTATCACGTCGTGGACGGCCGCTGGCCGGACCTGAGCGAGGCCGGACGCGAGGCTCGGCTGGCGACCTTCAAGCGCCACGCCGAGCGGCTCGGGGCCTTCGACGAGGCCGGCCTCTCGATCGACGAGCGGGTCGACCGTCACATCCTGCTCGAGGAGATCGAGAAGGTCGTCTTCGGCGATGAGGTCCTGCGCGCGGAGGCCTGGGACGCGCTCGGGGCCGTGTACCTCATGGGCGGCGGCCTGTTCGGCGTGCTCTCGCGCGAGCAAGCGCCGTGGGCCCAGCGTGGCGCTGCCCTGCTCTCGCGTATCGAGGGCCTGCCGGCGCTGACGCTGCCGTGCTGGCCGGGCTGACCGGCCTGGCCGAGCGGCCAGTGGCCCTGCTGCAGCTGGACACCGCCATCGCACAGCTGCCCGGCGTGAGCGAGCTGGTCGCGAGCAGCGTGGCCGAGGCACACCGCCGCGCCGAGATGGGCGAGGCCAGCGACCTGGTGGCACCCATGGAGGCCGCGGCCACAGCTGCCCACGAGGCGTTGGCCCGCTTTCGTGCGGCGCTGGACACGGACGTGCGTGCCCGGGCCGCCGGCGAGGGACGGCTGGGTCGGGAGCTGTTCGCCCAGAAGCTGCGCCTCACGCTGGGCTCCGACCTCACGCCCGAGCAGCTGCGCGAGCGCGCCTGGGCCGACTACCACGCCGTCCGGCTCGAGATGCTGCGCCTCGCTCGCGAGTCGTGGCCGACCTGGATCCCGCACGAGCCGCTGCCCCGCATCGCCGACGGCGACGCCCCCGGCGAGTCGGCCATCGTCAAGCGCGTGCTCGACGCCATCGCCACCCGACACCAGCAGCCCGACGGGCTCATCGGCTACTGCGAGGCGGAGATCGGCCGCATCGCGGCATTCTGCCGCGAGCACGACATCATCACCCTGCCCGACGAGCCGCTGACCATCACCTGGACGCCGTTGTTCCTGCGCGCGACCGCCCGGGCCTTCCTGAACAGCCCCGGTCCGCTCGATCGCGGCGAGCGATCGCACTTCTGGATCACGCCGCCCGACGAGAGCGAGGGCCTCGAGGCGGTGGCTTCGTACCTGCGCGAGGAGAACGACGCCGCGCTGCGCATCCTCAGCATCCACGAGGGCATCCCCGGGCACTACCTGCAGCTGGCCGCCTCCAACCGCTGCCCGTCGCTGGCGCGCACCGTCTTCACCAACGGCATGTTCGCCGAGGGCTGGGCCGTCTACGTCACGCAGGTGATGTACGACGCGGGCTATGCCGCCGATGACCCCGGCTTCGCCCTGCCGCACTGGAAGATGTACCTGCGCGCCACCGCCAACGCCATCCTCGATGTCGAGACCCACGCCGGCCACATGACCGAGGAGGAGGCCATGGCCCTGATGGTCGATGGCGCCTGGCAGGAGCAGGACGAGGCCCGCGGCAAGTGGCTGCGCGCCCGCATCAGCTCGACGCAGCTGTCGACCTACTTCGTGGGCTCGCTCGAGATGTGGGACCTCGAGCTGGCGGTGCGCCGCCGGGCTGCCGTCGCCGCCGGCGCGACGGCCGACGACGTGCCCGCCGCAGCACATCGCCGGTGGCATCGGCGACTCACCCGGCTTCGACCAGCGCGCGCACCTCGAGGCGGTCATCAGCCACGGCACGCCGCCCATCAAGTGGTGCCGGCGTCTGATGCTCGGCGACGAGGGTGAAGAGATGGCCGAGGGCGCGCTTGAGCGAGCTCCGACCCGACTCGCCGGTCCGCCGCCCCGACACGGCCCGCCCGCGTGAGGAGGCCGTCGCCGGCGGTCGAGCCACCCAGCGCCGAGGAGTTGCCTCGCCATCGGACGACACCTGGTGCACGCTGCCCGCACAGGAAGGCGCCACCGTCACGACGACGACGAGCTCGGCGTCATCTTCGTGCGTGGCCCAGGCAGCGGCCCGGATCAGTCTACGCGGCCATGCCGCGCTGGGACGCCGACGCCTGGCCCGACGCGCTGGCTGCCGTGCGCGGCCGCATGCGCGATCGAGGGCGCCTGGCCGTCCCTGCTCCTGATCGACCATCTCGATCGACCCGCCCGGCCTGGCCGCGGAGCTCGAGCAGCGGGGCTGGATGACGGTCATCGCCGAGACCGTGATGTGGGTCGGCCATGCCTCGGCTCGTGCCCCACCTCGACCCGCTCCTGCGCATCGAGGCCGTGCAGCCGCGCTCGCTCGACGACACACGAGGCGCTGGAGCGCCGGCATCTTCGGCATCGGCGCCGACCAGGCCGCGCGCCGCCGCGACGCCGCTGAGTGCCGCGCCTGCGAGACCGGCCGCCTGCGCGCCTGGGTCGTCTGGCTCGGCGACGAGCCGGTCGCGGTGGCGCGTCTCTCGCAGGGCGACGGCGTGGCCGGCCTGCAGGGCATCGGCGTCGATCGAGAGCCGTCGCGGCCAGGGTTACGGCACGCTCATCACCACCATCGCCACGCGTGCCGGCCTGGCCATGGGCAACCGCCTGGTGTGGCTCTCGGTGCGCGAGGACAACGAGGCCGCGGTCAGCGTCTATTCGCGTCTGGGCTTCGAGCGCGCCTTCACCTGGACGCGCTGGCTGGCCACCGAGGACCCGCGCCGCCGCTGAGCGTCGGTCAGTCGGCCGGCACCTCCCTCGCGGCCGGCAGGTACATCTGCTCGACGTACTCGCGCCAGCATGCGCGTGGTCGAGAAGTGCCACAGCGAGGTGCCCTGCGCCCGCGCATGCGCTCGAGCCAGCCCTGCGGCAGGCCATCCGCGTCACGGTCGTACCAGAGCGGCACGATCTCCTTCTCGAGGAGCCGGTAGAGGTCCTGGGCGTCGGCCCAGTCCTGGGCACCCTCGTCGGGATTCGGGTCGCGGCCGCCGATGGCCCAGCCGTTGTCGCCGTGGTAGCCCTCGTCCCACCAGCCGTCGAGGATGGACAGGTTGATGACGCCGTTCATGGCCGCCTTCATGCCGCTGGTGCCGGAGGCCTCGAGCGGGCGGCGCGGGTTGTTGAGCCAGACGTCGCACGCCCTGGACGAGGTGCCGCCCGACGCGCATGTCGTAGTCCTCGAGGATGAAGACGCGCCCGCGCAGGGCTTCCGAGCGGCTGTGCTCGAAGATCGTCTGGATGACGCCCTGGCCGGGCCGGTCGGCGGGATGGGCCTTGCCCGCGAAGATGAACTGCACCGGGCGGTCCGCGTCGCTGATGAGCCGCGTGATGCGCTCGACGTCGCTGAAGAGCAGGGCGGCGCGCTTGTAGGTGGCCATGCGCCGGGCGAAGCCGATGGTCAGCACCTGCGGGTCGAGGATGTCGCCGAGCTCGGCGAGCGATCTCCGGCGACTCGCCGTGGCGGGCCAGCTGGCGGCGCAGCCGGATGCGGGCGTACTCCTGGAGGGTCGCTTTCTGCTGCAGGTGTGCCTGCCAGAGGTCGCTCGTCCGTGACCATGTTCATGCGCTCCCAGAAGCGGTCCGCCTCGCGTTCGCGCTCCTGGTGGTCGAGGTCGCCGCCGAGCTCCTGGAGCACCTTGCGCATGGGCCGGCCCACCCACGTGGGCGGATGCACGCCGTTGGTGATGCCCAGGATGGGATGGTCGATGATGGGTGCCCAGGTCTCGTTGGCGACGCGGCCGTGGAGCTGGCTGACGCCGTTGGCGCTGATGGTGTTGCGCAGCGCGAAGGCGGTCATGTCGAACTGGCTGGCGTCGCCGTCGACGCCGAGACCCATGGTCCAGGACGCGCTCCACGTCGATGCCCGAGCCTTGGCTCGGGGCCGTGAGCTCGCGCACGAGGTCGGCTGAGAAGCGCTCATTGCCGGCCGGGACCGGGGTGTGGATGGTGAAGACGGCCTTGGCGCGAACCTGCTCGAGGGCGTCTTCGAGCGTGGCGCCTTTGGCCACCAGCTCGCGCGCCTGCTCCACGAGCATGAACGCGGAGTGGCCCTCGTTGAGGTGCCAGACGGACGGGTCGATGCCCAGCTTGCGCAGGGCGCGGACGCCGCCGACGCCCAGGATGAGCTCCTGGTGCAGGCGCATCTCGCGGCCGCGCACGTACAGGATGTGGGTGATGGGCCGGTCGCTCTCAGCGTTCTCGGGCATGTCGGTGTCGAGCAGCAGCAGCGGCACGCGGCCGACCTGGACCAGCCACACGGCGGCGTGCACGGTGCGTCCGGGCAGCTCCACGCCGACCATCAGCGGCTCGCCCAGCGGGTCGACGACGCCGCAGCAGGGGCAGGCGCTCCGGGTCGAGGTTGAGGTAGCCGTGCTCCTGGTGGCCGTCGGCATCGATGGTCTGGCGGAAGTAGCCGCGGCGGTAGAAGAGGCCGACGGCCACGAACGGCAGGGCCATGTCCGAGGCGGCCTTGCAGTGGTCGCCGGCCAGCACACCGAGGCCGCCCGAGTAGATGGGCAGCGACTCCTGCAGGCCGTACTCGGCGCAGAAGTAGGCCACCGGGCCGTCCAGTCTCGTGCCGTGGTGGCGCGCGTACCAGTGCTCGCGGCCGTTGGCCATGTAGGTGTCGAAGTCGGCGCAGGATGGTCTGGTACTGGACCATGAAGTCCGGGTCGTCGAGCAGCGAGGTCCAGTCGCGCGAGGCTCGCAGCACGGCGACCGGGCTGCGGTAGCCGACCCAGACGCCGGCGGTCGATGCGCGCGAACAGCGAGCGCACCTCGGGGTGCCAGGACCAGTACAGGTTGTAGGCGAGTCGTTCGAGGCCCTCCAGAGCGGGCGGCAGTCGGTGGTCCGGGAAGGGAAGGGTGGGGATGGATAGTTCGAAAGGGCATGACCGGCGAATGCTACACAGCATCGAGGTCCACGCGTCGCAGTGGCCTCGCACGTGCCGGCGCTGCGAGCAAGCCGCGAGCGACGTACCATTCGCGCCACGATGCGTATCGCGATGGTAGCTTCCGAGTGTGAGCCCTGGGCCAAGACCGGCGGCCTGGCGGACGTGGTCGACGCGCTCTCACGGGCCCTGGGCAGCGCCCGAGCCGGCCGGACCCGGCCACGAGGTCGACGTCTATCTGCCCTGGTACGCGGGGCTGACCCCGCCCGCGGGCCTCGTGCCGCTCGAGCTGCGCGTGCCCGTGGGCAGCCCGCGACGGCGAGACCCGCGCCACGAGACGGTGACCCTGTGGAGTGGCGACGCCGATGGCTATCGGCTGCGGCTGGTGGAGCACGCCGCCTCGTTCGACCGCGACGGCTACTACATGGATGCCGACGGGCGACTTCCGCGACAACGCCGCCCGCTTCACGCTGCTGGGCCGCGCCGCGCTCGAGGCCATCCGCGCCGAGGCCGGCCGGTGGACATCATCCACGGCCACGACTGGCAGGCCGGGCCGGCGCTGCTGTCGCTGCGCCATCGCTACGCCGGCGACCCGCTGCTGGCCGGCACCGCCACCATGCTGACCTGCCACAACCTCGCCTACCACGGCTGGACGCCGCGAGACGCAGGCCTGGCAGCTGGACCTGCCCGAGGACGTCGGCAAGCGCCCGACGGCGTGGATCTGCTGCGCGAGGCCATCCGCACGGCCGACATCGTCAACACCGTCAGCCCCAACTACGCCCGCGAGTCGCTGACGCCCGAGTTCGGGGCCGGCCTCGACGATGTCCTGCGCGCGCGCGGTGACCGCTACATCGGCATCATCAACGGCATCGACACGGAGCTCTGGGATCCGGCCACCGACGCCACCCTGGTCGCGCCCTACGACGCCCGGACGATCTGCGCCCAAGGCCGCGACCCGCGCCGACCTGATGGCGCGCCACGGACTCGACCCCGGCGGAGCCACTGCTCGGGTGTCATCGGCCGCCTCGACCCCCAGAAGGGCTTCGACCTGGTGGCGCGGCGGCGCCGGCGCTCGTGGAGATGGGTGCGCGTCTCGATCGTGCTCGGCACCGGCAACGAGCAGCTCGTCGCCGGACTGCGTCGAGCTGGCCGGGCGAGCACCCCGACCGCGTCGCCGTGCTGGACCGCTTCGACCGGGATGAGGCGCGGCGCATCTACGCCGGCGCCGACCTCTTCCTGATGCCGTCGCGCTTCGAGCCCTGCGGCCAGGGCCAGCTCATCGCCATGCGCTATGGCACGCCGCCGGTGGTGCGCCGCAGCGGCGGCCTCGCCGACACGGTCATCGATGCCGACGCCGATCCAGAGAACGGGCACCGGCTTCGTCTTCGGGCCGGCGGAGCCGGAGGCACTCGTCGAGGCGGTCCGTCGCGCCCTCGCGGCGCTGCGCGACGACTCACGCTTCCGACACATCCAGGCACAGGGCATGGCCCGTGACCACTCCTGGCGCGTGCCGGCGCGACGGTACGAGGTGGCCTACGGCCGGGCTATCGGCGGCTAGCCGCCATTCGGCTAGCTAGCGGATGATGAGGACGGCGTCGAGCGTGGTCTGACCGTCGTCGCCCTGGACCTCCAGGGTGTGCGAGCCGTGATCGAGCCGGCGGCTCCAGACGACCGCGGTGCCCGGCCCTGGCCGGTCTCATGCTGATGACGGTCCAGCGCCACCGTCGATGCGAACGCGGAACGAACCGCGGTTGGGACCGACCGAGCCGACCACGGCGACGGACTTGCCGCGGAAGCTGGTGGACAGGCTGCCGGTGGCGCCGATGGCCAGTGAGGAGGAGCTGCCGTAGGCCTTCTTGACCTTCTTCGTCTTCCAGCCACCGCTGGCCGGCTCGCGCCAGTGCGACGACCCGGAGTCCCGGACCGAGAGGCGCGCGTTGACGGCCTCACTGACGCGCTGTTGCCGAGGCTGTCCTTGGCCTTGACACGGAACCTGTTGGCCTGAGCAGGCTTCAGGGTCACCCGTGACATGGTGCTGCCGCCGGTGCCTGCGTTGCGCCACTCCCGCTGCCGGTCTTGCGCTGCAACTGCGCGGACTTGACGTTGCTGAGCGCATCGTTGACCTGCCACGCGAGGATCATCTGCGCCGCGCCGCTGGCGGCCAGGCCAGCGTTGCGGGCGCGCAGGCGCGGCGCCAGGTCGGCGACCATGGGCCCGGTGCGGTCGACGGTCAGCGCCAGGACCCGGCTGTCAGGTGAGACGCCCGGGCCGTTGGCGTCGATGTCGAGGTCGTAGCGACCTTCCTGGCCGCTGCGCTTGAGGTTCAGGACCAGGCCCGTCCCCAGCTGGGATCGTGCATAGCCCGCAAGCGTGCCGTCCCCGAAGGCATGGGAGCCGACGGCGCCCGGCAGGCCGGCCAGGCTCAGCGTGACCGGGCCGTCGTAGCCGCCACCGCGCTGCACGTCGACGCGCGTGGTGCGTGAAGTGCTGCCAGCGGCGACCTTGAAGGTCGTGTTGTAGAGCCAGGTCTTGAGCATCTCGGGGCCGATCAGCGCCTTGACATCGAGGACGCGGTTGGGTGGGCGGCTGTCGCGAGGACCGCTCCACCATGGGTCGCTCTTGGCGACCCAGTCCATGCGTCCGGCACTGCGCACGATCTTGCGCATCAACGAGGGCGACGTGCCGGGATGGTCGGCCAGGTAGCGGGCCACCGCGCCAGCGACGTGGGGTGCGGCCATCGAGGTGCCGGTCAGTGATGGCGTGTCGTCACCCCACTGCGTCGGGGAAGGTCGAGAGGACGCAGGTACCGGGAGCCACGATGTCGATCTCGGCGCCGTAGTTGCTGTAGCTCGCAAAGGTGTCGTCAGCCTCGCCTCGGTGCCAGAGCAGCTGACGTTGCCGCCCAGCCCGCCGCCGACTCCGTCGGTGTCGGTCATGGCGCCCACGCTGATGACCTGGTCGTAGCCGCCCGGCGAGCTGTTGTTGGCGCTCTTGCTACCGTTGCCGGCCGCCGCCACGACGGTGATGCCGGCCGCGGTGGCCTCGCAGATCGAGCGCTGGATGGGATCGGAATCGAGGTCGGACGCGATCGCGCGCAGTTCTCCTGGTAGTCGACCCGCGGGCCCTCGATGCTCATGTTGATGACGTCGATGTCCGGGACGCGTTGCTGTGGGTGCCGACGGCCCAGTCGAGGCCGCAGACGATGGAAGCCTCGGTGCCGCGCGTGCCCTCGAAGACGCGCACCGACCACAGCGAGACGCCGGGTGCGACGCCGATGGTGCCCACGTTGTTGTCGCGGGCACCGATGGTGCCGGCCACGTGCGTGCCGTGACCGAGCGTGTCTCCCCACCGTCCGGGGTACGTCTCGGCTTCGTTGGTGGAGGGGCCAGGGATCGTCGAAGCAGTTGATACCACCGACGATGTTGAGCTCAGGGTTGCTTGCGGGGCGACGTTGTCCATGCCCATGGGCGTGCCGTTGCCGCCGGCCGGACCGATGCCCGTGTCGAGCACCGCCACGTGGGCGTTGACGTCCGGCCCGGGAACTCGCCGGTGGTCCAGGCCTTGATGCGCTTGATGCCAGGGGCGATCCGCTCGGTGCTGGCCAGCTTGAACGTGCGGGCGGGGCGCACACCGGCCACGCTGGGGTCGGCCGCCACCTGGGCCGCTTGCCGCGGTGTCAGCTTGGCTGAGAAGCCGGTGATGGCGTTGCCGTAGCGGTAGCGTGTCTTGAAGTCGTGTGCCCGACTGAGCCGGTCGGTCACGCCGTCGGCACGAACGGCACGCTGGCGGATGCGCTGCTTGGCACTCCTGGAGCTGGGCGCGATGGTGCGGCCTGAGTCGACCACCGAGAGCGTGACGATGTACTCGCGGGCCTTGCCCGCGGGGGCCGCCAGCGCCGCAACCGGGAGCAAAGCGGCGAGCAGGGCGACACACAGGATCGCGGTCAGGGAACGAGCAGACAGCCGTCCGAGGGACACGACTCCTCCGAGTTGAGACATCGACACGACTAGGGTATCCGACTTGGCCGATTCCCCCGGATTCGGGTTGACCTGGCACACCGCGTGGTGATGCCGGTCACGACGCTGCCGGTGTCCGGTCCCGATGAAGGCGAACGAGGGGCCCCATAACGGCTTCCGAGCATCGCCGATCAGTGACCCCTCGAACGTGCTCGCATGGTGCGGTCGGAGCGGTCCCGTCTGTACCACCCGTTCGTCCCGGGGTAGTGGACCGGAAGGGCCGGTGCATCGGCGCGCCACCCGCACGCCTCCCATCCGGTGCATCCTTAGGGCGCCCCGGCATGTCGGCCGTCGACGTCGCAGGGCTGGTCGTAGGGAGGTATGCACACACATGGGTCTGCTGGAGGGCAAGCGCGCCCTGATCTTCGGATTGGCGAATGACCACTCGATCGCCTGGGGGATCGCCCAGGCACTCCATCGCGAGGGGGCCGAGGTGGGCTTCTCGTCGGTCGAGATGCTCATGGAGAAGCGCGTCAAGCCACTCGCGGCTCGGCTCGGCTCGACGTTCGTGGAGCCCTGTGACGTCCAGAGGGACGAGGACATCGAGCGTGTCTTCGCCCTCTGGAAGGAGCGCTACGGCCGTCTGGACATCCTCGTCCACGCAGTCGCTTTCGCCAACAAGGACGAGCTCGGCGGCGAGTTCATCCGCACTTCGCGCGAGGGTTTCGCGCTGGCGCACGACGTCTCGGCCTACTCGCTGGTGGCCCTGGCCCGCGAGGCCCGGCCGCTGATGACCGACGGCGGTGCCATCCTGACGCTCTCCTACTACGGCGCTGAGAAGGCCGTCGTCAACTACAACGTCATGGGCGTGGCCAAGGCTTCGCTGGAGGCCTGCGTGCGCTACCTCGCGGTCGACCTCGGCAAGGACGGCATCCGCGTCAACGCCATCAGCGCCGGACCGGTGCGCACGCTGGCCGCCTCGGGTGTGACCGGCTTCAAGAAGATGCATCGCCTCTTCGAGGAGATCTCGCCGACTGCGTCGGCCGCTGTCGATCGACGATCTCGGCGATGCGGCGGTCTACTTGTGCAGCGACATGAGCCGTGGCACGACCGGCGAGATCCACTACGTCGACGGTGGCTACAACATCATCGGCGTGCCCGAGGTGCTCGACGCCTGACCACGGCGGCGCTCGCCCTTGTCGGCGCTGGCCGCTGTCTCTGACACGTACCTGGCACGTCTGCCCGGCCTTGGCCCGAGAGGTGAGGGTTGGCTCGCGTTGCAGCTCATGCTGCTGCCGTTGGTGGCTCTGGCCGGCATCGTCAGCGGCGATGCCTGGGCCGGTACCCTCGCTTCGGTCACCGCGCTCGTGGGGCTGATGCTGATGGGTGCCGGTGCGCTGCTCATCGGCCGTGGCTTGCTCGACCTCGGCCGCAATCTGACACCCTTGCCCTATCCGCGCGATGACGCCGAGCTGGTCGAGACCGGCATCTACGCGCTTGTCCGCCACCCCATCTACGGCGGCCTCGTGGCCACCGCGTTCGGGTGGGGCCTGGTCGCGGCCAGCCCCCTGACCTTGCTGCTGGCGGCCGCGCTCATGCTCTTCTTCGACCTCAAGTCACGCCGCGAGGAGGCTTGGCTGAAGGCGCGCTATGCCGGCTACCCGACGTACATGGCGCGGACGCGCCGCTTCGTCCCCAAGGTCTACTGAGCCGAGGGCGCGCCGCCTCAGCCGCAGGGCGCTCAGGTCCTGCCGCCCGGGCCCCGCCATTCGTGCGACACAAAAGAAACCCGGTGGCGAGGTCGGGAGGAGGGGGCCGACCTTGCCACCGGGCAAAGAATCCGCGTCACCTGTCCCACCCCCGGTTCATGAGGGAGAGGGGTTCCTCACGATCAGGGCCGTGCAGTGGAACGGCGTCGCTATGAAACTATCTGGCGACAATATGCACCTCGCCGAAGCGTCGGCCCATCACTCCTTGGTACGACCGGTCCCCGTACTGGCGACCCAGCCCTGGTCGGGAGCAGCGTGGTTCGGTGCGGTCCACCTCCGGCAGAGAGGTCGAGCGCACGTGAGGGCGCTCGATCGTGTGTTCGCGGGCCCACTACCAGCCGCGGCTGCCGGGACCTCCCTTGAAGGGACCGGTCACGTCGGAGGTGATCCAGCCGCCGTAGAAGTCGCCCGCCTGGGGCATGACACGTTCGTCATCGACCCAGGCCTCGTCGACCCTTCCTGGGTAGAAGGCGATGAAGCCAGCGATGGCCTCGTAGCCGGCCAGCGGCCGGGCATACGTCCAGGCTGCATCGACCCGATCTGGACTCCGGCGCTGATGCGGAAGTAGCTGGCCTGGCCCTTGTACTCGCAGGCCGTGTGGAGAGGGGTCGGCTGCAGCAGGTCCATGCGCACGTCCTCGGGCGGGATGTACCAGCCGGGCGGGTGCGAGGTTTCCAGAACGCGCACGGCACGGCAGGTGTCGGCGATGGTGGTGCCATCGACGACGACACGCACGCGTCGGTCGGACGGTTCCAGGCGGGGTGGTCGGGGGTAGTCCCAGACCGACTCGATGGGCCTGAGCGGGGTGCTCTCGGTCATCTCACTAGCCCTCGCCGTCGAGGCTGATGATGCCGTCGGCGGTCCAGATGCTGGTGTGGGGGACGAACGCGGCCCAGGCGAACCAGAAGTGATCGCCGTGGCTGACCGGCGTGAGGGTCGTGCCCGCCAGGGGACCGTCACTGGCACGACCGGTGATGTCCCAGGTGCTGCCGGTCTCGAGGTCGGTGATGGGAACGTCCTCATCGCCCGGTCGCCTGAAGGTCAGCGCCCGGTCGTCGACGACCGCGGAGAAGACACCGGTGGCGCCCACATCCGTGGACTCATCGATGTACTCCTGGTCGAGCGCGGAGACGGCGCCGGCTGCCCAGAGCACGACCACCGGCCGGCCCTCGAGCTCGAGGTTGACGGCACCGTTGCGGCGCAACTCGCTGTAGGGCACGGAGATGGGCGCGTCACTGTCCGGCTCGCCCAACGTGACCACACGCTCCTTGGGTGAGAGGCGCCCGTCGGTGACGCCGTCGAAGAGGAATGGCTGCTGATCGGCGATGTCGTAGCCCACGTAGGGGTTGCGGCCGTAGTCACGGTCGTGGCCCGTGTCGCGGCTGAGCACGCGCCCATCGGGATAGGCCGCGGCGAACTGATCGAGGCCGATGAGCTGAGCCGGCAGGAACTCGAGCTTGGCGCCGGTAAGCTCGCCGACGATGCCCTTGCCCGTGGCCTGTTGCCACCACGTCTCTGTCTGGCGGTCGTACATGACCAAGTCGCTGAGACGGAGGTTGCCCGACACGCCGAAGTCGTGGACGGTGCCGTCGAGGCTGCGCCCGAAGGCCAGCGCTGTATGGCACAGCGGACAGAAGGTGACGAGCACCGGCACGTCGCCGACGGTGTCGTTGACGATCTCGTGCCAGGTCAGCACAGCCAGGGGATAGGCCCGTGCCTCGCCGTTGACCTCGAGTGCGACGACCGGCCCCTGGCCGCTGATCCATGCCCGTGCCTCCTCGATCGACTCGAACTTCGGGTCGTCGATCGCGGGGATGCCGTCCTTGGGGGGTCCGCCGGAGAAGATCTCGCTGTAGGGCACGGCGCTGATCTCGAAGTTCGTGGACCAGCCAGCGGTGCTGAAGCGCGGTGTGCCGGGGTCCTCGATCTGGTCGGGCCGCTGGGCGACGAATTCGTCGTCCTGGGCCTGCACCTGGGGTGAGGTGGTGAGCGATGGGAGTGCGACCGCGGCTACGAGCCCGAGGGCGGCGACCGTGGAGGCGATGCCGATGCGGTTCATACCCGGGACCGTATGCTGGCAGCCACGACGGTGATGTGACACCCGCTACGTTCCTGTGACCGGTGTCATCGAGCCATCGCAGCGTCGTCATGGAGAGGAGCACGCGTGGTCAGGCCGCTCAAGGTCGGGGTTCAGCTGCCCGAGATCGAATATGAAGCCCGCTGGGTCCACCTCGCCGAGATGGCCCGACTGGCCGAGGACATCGGCCTCGATTCGGTATGGGTCGGCGACCACTATCTGTACCGTGGGGCTGATGGCGCCCGCGGTCCGTGGGAGGCGTGGACGCAGCTGGCGGCCATCGCGGCGGTGACTTCGCACATCGAGATCGGGCCGCTGGTAGCGTCGACCTCCTTCCACGAGCCGGGCGTGCTGGCCAAGATGGCCATGACCATCGACGAGATCAGCGGCGGACGGCTCATCCTGGGTCTTGGCGCGGGCTGGAACGCGACGGAGTACGCTGCCTTCGGGTTCCCCTTCGATCACCGCATCTCGCGCTTCGAGGAGGCCTTCACGGTCATCCGCACCCTGCTGCGTGACGGGTACATCGACTTCGAGGGGCAGTACTACACGCTGCGCGACTGTGAGCTGCTGCCGCGCGGGCCTCGAGCGGAGGGGCCTCCACTGCTCATCGGCTCCAGCGGGCCGCGCATGCTGCGCATCACCAGCCCCTACGTCCAGGGGTGGAACGCCTGGTACGTCACCTACGGCAATACGCCGGCCGGTGTGGCGGAGCAGCGCGAGCTGGTCGATGCGGCTTGTCACGAGGTCGGACGTGACCCGGCCGAGATCGAGCGCACGGTGGCGGCTTTCGTACGACTGCCCGACGCGGTGCACCAGCGGGCCATCGAAACGCCGGTCATCGAAGGCGCGCCAGAGGAGATCGCGGCCGTGCTGCGCGAGTTCGCGGCCGAGGGCATCGCCCACGTCCAGCTCGTCATCGACCCCGTCACCCCGGCCGGTCTGGAGGCGCTGGCAGCTGTGCTCGAGGCACTGGACCAGGCCTAGCACCGACGGCTGGCCCAAGCACCGGTGCCTGTCGCCAGACGGGACGGGGATCAGTCGGCGGGATGCCCTATCACGGTGTAGTAGGCCAGGTTCGGCTGTCGGACGTCCATGCGGCCGATCTGGCAGATGATCGGGCACTGAGCTCTCCAGCTTCAGCGCGTACTGCCCCAGCGGGATCCGGTAGCCGTCGATGGCTTCGTTGGTGCGGATGCAGCGCACCCGTTGGGCACCCAGGAACTGGGGTCGCAGCACGTCCGGATCGCGGTCCTCGAAGTAGACCGTGATGACCACCTCGGCGGGCTCGACGTTGGGATTGAGCATGATCAGCGATTCGTGTGCCTTCGGCTCCGTGTCCCCTGGCGGCGGGATGTCACCGTCCGGGAAGAACCACGTCCTCGATCCGTGCACGGCCGTCACTGCACCAGCCTCGACTCCGTGAGGATCTTGCGCATGCGCTCGAGGCACAGCGCTGCACCCTCGGCCCCGAGCTCCCGATTGGCGTCCGCCGCGCTCTCCAGATACCACTTCGAGGTGTCCAGGTAGCTCATGTCCACGCTCTCGGGGCACAGTTCCATCATCAGCGAGGTCTCGCCGATGGCCGCGTGATCGAAGGGGTACTGGCTGATGATCTCGGCGTCCATCAGGGGATGGCCGGAGATCCAGTTGAAGGGGTTGGCTCCACGCTCGTGGTCGGCGTAGTAGGTCGACATCTCGTTGTCGCCCCACCAGCCCTCGCCCCGCTCCTGCTCGAGGAACTCGAAGATGGCCAGGCGGGCACCGGTCCGGAAGGCCAGGTCGGTGGGCATGCCCTGGAAGAAGTTCTCCGACTGGTGGTGGATGAAGAAGTGGATGTTGCGGAAGCCGATGCGCAGCAGGCTGCGGAAGATGTCCCTGGCCACCGGGATGAGGTGCTCGGCTTCGACCTGCACGCTGCCCTTGCAGCTCCGGCGGCTCGACGGCGTAGCTCGCCGGGCCGTACTAGAAGGTGGGCAGGACGACCATGTCCATCTCGGGCTCCAGCCGCTCGACGGTCTTGACCACGGCCAGCGTGTCCATGCCCACGGACATGTGCTGGCCGTGATACTCGAGCGGCCCGAGCGGCAGCACCACCGGCCAGTCCTCGTCGATGGCGGTCTTGATGTGGTGCGGCAGCATCAGCTCGTAGCGCATCGTGGTCTCCCCTCCGCGGCGATGTCCTCGCAGTGTGACCTAGCGGTCGATCTCGATGAGCTCCATGTGTGAGCCGGCGTTGATCATCTCGGCCGGCCCGGACTCCTGCACCAGCAGGCCGTTCTCCCAGCGACAACCGAAGTCGTCGTCGTAGAAGAACGTGTCGGCCTGGAAGGTCATGCCCGGCTCGATGGTGTACTCGCTGACCGCTTCCATCCAGGGCTTCTCGACCTCCATCAGGCCGAGGCCGGTACACGGTCCGTAGAGGTAGTGCCGCTCCATCCCGGCATCCTTGACGAACTGCTCGTAGCTGGATCGCGACATCCTTGGCCACGACCCCCGCCTGCACCCATTCGTAGGTGCGGTAGTGCATGTCTCGCCCGAATTCGAGGAGCTTGCGCTGGCGTTCGGTCATGGTGCCCAGGCAGATGGGCCGGCCCACGGACGGGGAGTAGCCGTCGACGCGGCCGCCCACGTCGATCTGGACGATGTCGCCCTGCTCGCAGGCGCCGGTGGGTGCTGCGCGAGATGCCGTTCGTGGTCTTCTTGCCGCCGAAGGAATAGACCGTGTGAGCCTCTCCCTCGGCGCCGTTGGCATAGAGCGTGCTGACCGCGATGCCGGCGAGCTCCAGCTCGGTCATGCCCGGCTTCACCGCGTCCAACATCGCCTCCAGGGCCAGCTCGCCGAGGCGGAAGCCCTCCCGCAGGCAGGCCAGCTCGGCGGGCGACTTGCGTGAGCGCAGCTGTGCGGTCAGCTCATCGGCATTGACGATCTCGGCGTCGGGGAACGATTCCCGCAGGCCCTCGTACATGGCCATGTTGGTGCACAGGTAGCCAGCCACCCCGATGCGCTTGACGTCGCTGACGCCGATGGACTCGAAGACGTCGCGATAGGTGCTCCCGGCCATGCCGGGATAGACCGGATCGGCCGTCTCGCGGTACTCCTTCATGAGATGGATGTTGTCGATGACGCTTCGACCCTTGGCGAACTCGCCCGACTCCATGCCGGCCATGAGTGCCGACCGACCATCGGGCGCGATGGCCACGCCGCCCATCTCGAACAGGGGCCAATAGGCCGAGAAGTAGCGCACCACCGACGCGTCCGACTCGGTGGCGTTGCCCACCAGCACGTCGTAGCCGGCGTCGGCGATGAGCTGTCGCTGCCCGCGTCTCGCCGCTCAGCGTATTCCTCGACGGGGATTATAGGTCCAGCCATCGTGCTTCCTCCTAAGCTTTCTCACGGTCGATGACGTATCTCGCTCGGCTTGCTCGGCCTGCTACACATGCCCCGGCCACATCGAGGAGGGAGCGACCGAATCCTCACGAGAGCACAATCCGGAGTATAGCAAGTTAATCGATTGCGGCAATCGTTATCTCGGTCTCGTGGGCGTAGGCTGATCACCTCGGCAAGGTCTGCGATGGCGAAGTACGAGCAGCGGGCAAACATGCAACTGATCATGGACGCGGTCTCCAGTCACGTCGCTGCAACCGAAACGCCAACCAAGTCCGGCTGGGCGAATAGCACTTCCCACCTGGTGGCGAGTAACCCATCGACATCGACACAGACGATGGCTGTATCGGTGGGGCAGCATGGCTGAGCTGGCCGGCGGGCGGAGCTCGTCGACACCGCCCCAGCCTGGGATGGCGCGAGACAGCCTCCGTCCGGCTGGCCTACTGTTCGTGGCAGGCCTCGAACAGTGCCACGAGATTCTCCACTGGGGTCTCTGGCATGAGGCTGTTCGACGGGGCCAGGACGTAGGCGTTTCCGAACGGGGATCCGAGCGTGTCGATTAGCCACCGGACCTGATCGCGCACCTGGTTCGGCGTCTGGCTGCCCAAGCGCTGGTCGCTTATGCCGCCGCAGAATGCCACAGAGCCGCCGTACTCGCGAGCCACTTCGGCGAGGTCCATGGCCTCCGGCTGGAGTGGATCGAGTACGTCGATTCCGACGTCAATCAGATCGCCGATGATCTCGAACACATTGCCGCAACTGTGGAAGACAACCAGCAGGCCACTGCGGTGCGCCTCGTCGCACAGCCGTCGATATCGCTCGGCGAAGCTTCGACGCCACATCGTGGGGGAGATCGATCAGGGCCGTCTGCGTCCCCCAGTCGTCGGTGAGAAGGCAGGCATCGACGTCTGGCAACTGCGCCCACGCCCGGATCAGCTCAACCTGATAGTCGGTGATTGCGTCGAGTAGCCGATCGGTCTCGCTCGGGGCCGTGTAGAAGTCTGCGAACGTGCTCTCCATCCCGCGTAGGAAGTGGAGCCGCTCGAAGAGTCCACCCGAGATATTGCCGACGCAGTACTTCGATGGGCCGACGGCGCTCAGTGTGGGCAAGGCACCGGCGAGTCGGCCGGGGGCCCGCGCGTCGGGCATACGATGGGCTAGGTAGTCCTCGAGTCCAAGCCAATCGTCGAGCGGATGTCCGATCGGAGTCGCACCCACTCCGCCGGAGGCGTGCCCCCAGCGCGTGCCCCACTCGTCTGTCCACTCCGAGTCCTGCGTGAGCGCCTGGAGTGGATCAATCGGCTCCATCGCTCCAAGCGCCTGGTGGCCAATCGCCCACTCGTAGGGGTCCACGAAGACGAGGTCGTCAGGATAGTCAACCAGGAGTTCGGCCAGGACCTCACCGTGGCGCAGGATGACGTCGTATGAGAGTTCGCGCAGGTGAACGGGGCAGCGTGGCGCACCCTGGCGCGCGATGGCCCTCCCAGTCCATGCTTTGCTCGGTTCGGCCTTCTGGAGGGCCCCAGTAACCCGCTCATCGAAGCGGCGAACGACTGCCTTGATCTCCTCAAGTGATTCTGGCGAATGGCTTGCGTTCACTAGCCTCCTCCCGGTTCGGTCTAGCCTGCTGGCGACGAGGTCCGCAACGGGTCCTCGTCCTCGCGTTGCCGATGTCACAGCCGACTCAACCAGTCGCCAACGTAACGCCGCGCCGGCCGCCCCTCCACTTGGGCTCGACGCGCGGGCGAGGACGGACGTACCGAAGCACGACCAGGAGTCGCGCATCGGAGCGGGATGCAGGCTCTTCGGCATTGACTAGCACCAGTGACCATCGTAACATGTGCACAATCGTTTTCGGAAATCGTCTACGTAGCCGCGAGCAGAGGACTTGGGAGCTCTCGCGTCTGTTGGGCCTCGGGCTCACCGGGCGGCACGAGTGTCTGGTCATGGCAACGACAGGGCACCACGAGGAGCCTGGCCAATGACAAGGGCCGATTGGACGGTGCGCCAGGACGCACGACAGGCTTGCAGTGGAGTGACGATCCTCGTCGCACCGTCAGTAGGCTCCGTTCGGTTCAAGCGAAAAGCCGGCCGGACTGCTCGCGCCAGCCACCGAGACCGTCTGCGTCGGCGGCAAGAGACGGGCCAGGGCAGCAACCGCCGAGGATTCGACATCTCATGGTCGACCTCGGCGCCGAGAAGTGCGAGTGGCTTGAGCACAAGGCGTGCGTCATGCTCGGTTGGGACCGTGGCGCCACGAGGGTTGAGGGGCTGGTTCCCCGTGGAGAAGAGCCTGGTTGGACGACCGCGGCGTATCTCTCGCACCAGACGGCTCGAGGAGCTTCCACCTCCGGGTCGGGCACGCCTATGTCGACGAGGAGGCCAACCTGGCGGTCCACCCCCATCCAGACGGCACTTTCGATGTTCGGGGCGCCCCGTCCATCCTGGCCTCGTCAAGCGCCGATCGCACGCGTCGTTCGAGAGGTCCCGGGTGGTGACGCCGGACCACATCCGCGAGGACGATGCGTCTGACGCCATCGAGCGGGCTTTTCGCCGCAGTACCAACGAACACGGGTTTCTGGGCGGCATGCTTGCTGCCGTGGAGATGGTCCGCAACGGCAGCGCGTGCCTCATGAAGGGGGGAGCTGTGTTGGTGACGCTCGCAGCCGAGGCAAGGGAGAGAGGAGGCGCACACGCAGTTTGCCGCTTGGCCCTCGCCGAGGGATAGGTCATTCAAGAGATTCGAACTCGAAGGGAGTTGTGGTGTGAAGAAACTGTGGGCCACCGTAATGGTGGGGTTGCTCATCTCAGCGTACGGACAGGCGGCCATCGGGGCAGACGAGAATGCCCCGATCGTGGTCTGGCTCGACGAGACTCGCGTGCCGGCGGTCGAGGCGTGGACAGACGGCACATCCGGAGCAGGCCGATCTGGTGACCGCTGAGGTCGTGGATATCCTCCAGATCCCGGCCAAGATCGCGCTCGCCAACAACGTCGGAAAGGGTTGGCCGGATCTGGCCTTCAACGGCGCCAACCTGATCGCCATGACGGCCACCGAGCGGAACGACTGGGCACTGGACCTGCAGCCCCTACGTGTCACAGGAGTTGCTCGACCAGTTCGAGGAGAGCGTCATCGCCGAGTGCATCCGCCCCGACGGCCGAATCATCTGCCTCTCGAACGACATCGCCCAGAGCGTGACCTACTACAACAAGCCGCTGATGGACGAGTTCGGCTACGCGGTGCCCACGACATGGGAGGAGTTGGCGGCACTCGGCGAGAGGGTGGCGACGGAGCACCCGGGCTACCTGATCGGGGCCTTCGGCGACGCCCTGAGCCTCGACATGTACTTCTGGACAGCCCGCTGCGCCACCGGCCAGCTCAAGAGCGAAGACACGGTCTACATCAACGTCCTGGCTCCAGAGTGCGTGCGGGCAGCCCAGTGGGTCGACAGGATGCAGGAGCTCGGGGTGGTGGCGAAGGTCGGCACCTTCGATCCCACCTTCATCGATGCCGCGAACCAGGACAAGCTGCTCATCCTGACGGCGCCGTCCTGGTTCGGCGAGTTCGTGTTCGGGGGCAAGGAGGACAGCGTCTACTACACCGAGTCGAACGGTCAGCTCGGCGTGGCCCTGCCGCCCAAGTGGGAGGCCGACGACCAGCCGTACTTCGGCGGCCAGGGCGGGGCAGCCTGGGCGGTGTCGAAGCACACCCAGAACCCCAAGCTGGCCATCGACGCTGGCCACCTGGCTGGCGACCGCGGACGAGTACCAGGTCGACCTCGCGCCTACCTATCCCGCCTTCAAGCCTCCGGCTGAGCAGTGGGTCAAGAAGATCGCCGAGAACCCGCTCTATGCCAACGACCCCGGGCCCGTGTACATCGAGGCGGCGGCTTTCGAGGATCCGCTGTTCGGCATCGTGACCTACGACACGGCCACCATCTTCTCGACGACCGTGATCGGTGCTCTCAATGACGGCAAGACCATCGAGTCGTCGCTGCCGGCCTTCCAGGATGCCCTGGTCCAGGCGGCAGAGGTGGCCGGCTACGAGGTCGTCACGACCCCCTGAGACAGCAATGGATGCCGGACGGCGGGACCGCCTCGCCTGCCGTCCGGCCATCCGAGGTAACGATGCTCACACGCGTCCGCAGGGCCATCAAGCCGGCACACCTGTTCGTGTTCCCGCACACGCTCTTCCTGGTGCTGTTCGGCATCGGGCCGGCGCTCTACGCGCTGGTGATCAGCTTCGCCTCGTTCGAGTCGGGAACACCGGAGTTCTTCGCGGCGGGACTCGACAACTACGTCACCGCCTACGGCGACTTCAGATTCCTGCCGTCCTTCTGGAACGTCGCCCAGTTCCTGGCCATCTCGGTGCCGCTCGGCGCCATCGGCGTCATGGCGATCTCGCTCCTCGTGCATGCCCGCCAGGATCGCATCGGGGCGGGCATGCGCACGGTCTACTTCATCCCCGGGGCGGTCGCCGGCCCGATCCTCGCTCTGCTCGCCATCTTCATGCTCGACCCGCGGATCAGCCCGTTCGCACCCCTGCTCCAGGCCCTCGGTTTCGAGACGATCGGCAGGTTCGACGAGCGGTGATCGTCTGCCGTGGGTCTTCTCGGTCATGTTCTTCTTCGCCGGCGCCGGCGGCTGGGTCGCCATCTTCTACGGTGCCTTCAACGGCATCTCGCGGGAGATCACGGAGGCGGCGATAGTGGACGGTTGCGGTCCCGTGCGGATGGGCATGGTCGATCAAACTGCCGCTCGTCCGTCCGTACGTCATCTACATGCTGATTCTGACGTTCGCCGCCAACGTCCAGCTGTTCGTCGAGCCCCAACTGCTTGCCGTGGCGCCAGGCGCCACGGTCGGCAAGTACTGGTCCTTGAACCAGCTGAGCTATGCCTACGCGTTCGAGCTGTCCGACTTCGGCAGCGCAGCGGCGATATCGCTGCTGATGCTTGGGATTGGCCTGGTCGGCGCGGTCCTGGTCATCGGCCTGACCGACTTCTTCCGTCCCGATGTCGCCGAACGCTAGCCGACGAGGCTGCCATCCCGGGCTGCCCCGTCCTCCACGACGAGTCGCGGCCATTGGCCGAGCCCGAAGAGACGGTAGTCCGCGTGGCGAAGGACCCCGCGCATGAACCAGGCGAGTCCCCGACCGCCGCGGAGCCTTCGCCGGTACCTGCCCTCGGTCGGGGGTTCGACTCGCGTCGTCTTGCTCGTGCTGCTGGCTGTCTTCTTCGGCGTCCCTCTGATCTGGCTCGCGATCGCCCCGAGCAAGCTCCATAACGAGTTCGTGACGCTGCCGGCCGCTCAGCTTCGGGGAGGTCGCCAACTACCTCCGCGCCTGGGACCACCTCATCGGCTTCAAGGACGGGCAGATCCTCGTCTGGGCGTGGAACTCGGTCTGGTACACGGCGGCCGCGATGGTGATTGGCCTGGTGATCTCCATCCCCGCAGGGTACGCGCTCGCGACGGCCGAGTTCCGCGGCCGCCGGCTGGTCCTGTGGCTCACCCTGATCGCTCTCATCGTGCCCGCCTCGGCCCTGGTGTTGCCGCTGTTCCTCGAGCTGAACCTCGTTCGGACTGGTCGGCAGTCCATGGTCGGTTATCCTGCCGACGGCCTTCTTCCCGTTCGGCGTCTACCTCGCCTACGTGTTCTACGCGACGAGCATCCCCAGGGACCTGCTCGCCGCCGGGCGAGTGGACGGCTGTTCTGAGTGGCAGCTCTTCCGCCTCGTCTGCCTGCCGCTCTCGAAGACGCTGATCGGGCTGCTCACCTTCCTCAGCTTCACGGCCAACTGGAACAACTACTTCCTGCCCTACGTGATGCTCAACGACAATCAGACCTACACCCTGGCCGTCGGTCTCCAGTCGCTCGTCGCCGGCACGCCGATGGTCTCGATGTCGGCCATCCGGGGGACGAACACGCTGCTGAAGGGCCCCGAGGGGCACTCATGGGCCTGCTGATGGTGCTGCCCCTGGTGGTCGTCTTCATCCTCTCCCAGCGCTACGTCATCCGCGGTGCCCTCACGGGCTCGATCAAGGAATGACCGCGTACTGGGCCTCGTGTGTCATTCGACACCTCTGGCCAACGAAACCGAGAGGGTCAGGGCGCGACCGTCGGGACACTCCGTCCGTGGCCATGACGAAGTCCGGCGACTTCCCAATGACCCGGGACGACGCGGTCGGCAAGCTCGGCAGCACTCTCGACGATATCAGTATCGCCGCGATGAACCGGTCGAGGCGCTTGTCGGATCGGCAGCGCCGCCTGCGGCGGATGTGCCTGCTTCGGAGCACCCGTGCCGGGTCTCGACGGAGCCGGCCGGCGCCCTGCGTGTTGAACGCCCTCTAGATGGACTCGTGCACGATGCGCATCTCAAGCTGGCCCGGGAACCGTCCAGCGACGGCCCGGCTGATTTGCTCTGAGCTCCAGCGCTGATCGAGGTGGCCCTCGACGAAGGCCCGTAGCTCGGCGCTCAGGGCGACGCGGCAGGCGTTTCGGCCATCTCACAGTCGGCGAGCGTGGGCGATTGCTCGCCCGCGGCTGCTCGGTCACTCGAGCCGGAAAACCTCCCGCATCCAGGTGGGGCCGTACAGCGTGACCTCATCATCGAAGAGCTCTCGCATCCACGATCGCCAGCGCTGCGTCGCCTCGGCTGCCTCTTCGATGGCCAGCGACTTGTCCAGGTCATCACACTCGTACGTGCCGAACACCCGGTCTCCAAAGATGAAGACACTGTAGTCCCGCATACCGGCCGCTCGCATCGCGTCCACAACCCCGGGCCACACGTTGGCATGGGCTTCCACGTAGGCCTCGATCTTGTCCGGCCGTAATCGGCCGGTCCAGGCCACCCGCACCATCACAATCCTCCCTGGATCGACATTGGGTCTGGGCGTGCCCGCGTTCACGGCTGGACGCGGACCATTTGGATCGGACGATCGAGCTACGGCCACCCGTCCCCCCACGAGGAAGGGCTTCGCCGCTCGCGAAGTCGACCCTTCGCCAGTGTAGTGCGCGCCGGCCGTGCCAGGCTTGTCCTCACGGAATTGCGAGTGCGTCCAGATTCGGTTGCCGTGGTGCTCAGGCTGGGCGGGCCCGGCGGTCGATGCGCTCGCTCACGGCGGTGACGCCCATGCGTGCCAAGAGCCTCTGGGCGGCTTCATCGATGCGAGCTAGAGTTCCGGGCTCGTCGAGGTGTGGGAAGACCCCGTCGTCGAGGACGACGCGGCCGTCCACGACGACCGTCCGGACCGACTTGGAGCGGCTCGAGTGGACGAGGTTGCGGAGCATGTCAGTGACCGGCCGCAGCTCGGGCCGGTCGAGCGTGTGGATGACCAGGTCGGCCCGTTTGCCGACCTCGAGTGAACCGATGTGTTCCTCGAGCCCAGCCGCCCTGGCGCCTCCCCGTGTGGCCATGCGCAGGACGTCCTCTGCCAGCAGGTAGGTACGTTCCTGATGCGCGTCGCGAGCGGTCAGGAGGGCCAGGTCAGCCTGGCGGAAGAGGTCGAAGTCGTTCGACCAGTTGGCCGAGTCGGAGGCCAGGCCGATGTTCACGCCGCGTCGCCAGAGCTCCGCATGGCGCCCGTGGAGCGTCGCCCCGTGACCCCAGAGCATCGAGGCCGCAGGGGCCCAGGCGAGGCTCGCCCCGCTCTCCAGCAGTATCTCGCACTCCTCGTCGGTGAGGTGATTGGCGTGGGCAAGCGTGACGTTCCGGTCAAGCACCCCAATGTTCGCAAGGTGTAGCAGGGGATCGGTGCCGTAGCGTGCGCGGTCGGCAGCCGTGTCAGCGGGGCTGTAGGCGTGATGCATGTTGAGCACAACGCCGGCCGCGTCGGCGCGCCGCTTGGCCTCGCGCAGGAGGGTCTCACTGGCTGTGCCAAGGCCGAGTACCGCGATGTGACCGCGGACGAGGGCGTCAGGGTCCTCGTTGCGGCGAAGTTCGCCCCCCAGGCGACTGAGCGCCTCGTCCAGGTCCCGGGGCGCCCGACGGATGAACGGTTGGCCCGCCGCACGCGACTCCTTCCCTTGGGCGAATCCCGTCGACTGGTCGAGGATTAGTGCGTCACCCAGGACCGCGCGGATGCCGACCCGCTCCGCTGCCTCGGCCGCGGCAGCGGGGTCTGCACGGTCCCGGGCTCGAGGAAGCATGTCGTGCCGTTGCGCACCATCTCGAGGCACGCGAGCAGGCACCCCAGGTGCTCTTCCTCGTCGGTCACGACCTCGTAGAACTGCCGCTCGATGGTCGGGAAGACGTCCACCTCGCGGATCTGGCCGGGGACCACGCCGCGGAACGTCTGGTACGAGGCATGCAGGTGCGTCTCGACGAGGCCAGGATGGACCGGGGCGCCATGAGCATCGATCGTGCGCGTCCGCGTGAACGCGCGTCGCTACGCGCCGTCCTCTCCGACGTCGACGATGCGCCGGCCGCGGATGGCGACGGCGCCGTCACGGAATGAGCCTCCCGTCGTCGTCCATCGTGATGACGTAGGCATGGCGGATGAGGATGTCAACGCTCGTGGGACGCTGAGTCAGTCATCGCTTCGCTTCCTCCCCTCCTGGTCCTCGCGCCCAGATGCTGGTGGCTGATGGGGCGCCAGCTGAGCAGCCACGTGGACTCCGTCCGTCAGGTCCACCGCCTCTTCGTCACGCAGGTCGGACCACACGACCGTCTCCTCGCCGATGTCGATCCCCGACCCGCAGCCGGTTGCCGAGGTAGACGACTTGCGGAGATCACCCCCGTGACTTCGCCCAGCTTCGGCGTCGCGGGCTATACGCAGGCATGGACTCGGTCGCGGCGGTCCAGTCGCTGCACTCGCACCGATTCCGGCCGTACCGACAGCATCGCCGAGCGCCCTCCGCCAAGTGGTCGCTGCCGGTCCCCTGTACCAGGGCGCCATTTCGGAAGGCTGAGCGTCACGAGCCCGTCGTCGCGGGAGCTGCACCGTGCCCTCGATGAGGTTCGTCTCGCCGATGAAGTCCGAGGCGAAGACCGAACCAGGGCGCGTGTAGATCTCTCGTGGCGTTCCTTGCTGGATGATCCGACCTTGGTTCATGATGGCGATCCGGTCCGACATCACAAGCGCTTCGGTCTGATCGTGCGTGACGTAGACGAACGTGGCACCGAGCTCTCGCTGGATGGCCCGCAGCTCGAGCTGCATGTGCTGCCGCAGCTTCAGGTCCAGGGCCGACAGCGGCTCGTCGAGCAGCAGGACGCTCGGTTCGGCGGCCAGCGCTCGAGCCAGGGCGGCTCGCTGGATCTGTCCGCCCGAGAGCTCGGTCGGACCCCGCTGCCCGAGTCCTTCGAGTCGCACCAGCGAGAGCATCTCTTCGACGCGCGCCGCGATCCTGGCGCGGGGCCAGCCACGCAGCTTGAGGCTGTAGCCGATGTTCGCGGCCACGTTCATGTGTGGAAGAGCGCCCCGCGCTGGAAGACGATGTTGGTAGGCCGCCGGTGCGGCGGCACGTCCGTCACATCATCACCCATCACGAAGACTCGTCCGCGTGTCGGCTCCTCGAAGCCGGAGATGATGCGCAGCAGCGTCGTCTTTCCGCAGCCACTGGGACCCAGGAGCGAGACGAACTCGTTCTGGTCGACGGTGAGGTCGATGTCCTTCAGGGCGACGTTGTCACCGAAGCGCTTGTCGACTGCCCGGACCTCGACCGCGGGAACGCTCATGAACCCCTCCGACTCAGGATGTTCGATACGACCACGAGCCCGACGAGCGAGAGCAGGACGACGGTCGCGAGCGCGTTGATGGAGGGGTTGATGCCACGGCGCAGGAGCCCCCACACAAGCACCGGCAGGCTCGTCTCGTTGCCGATGTTGAAGAACGTGACAACGAACTCATCGAGGGACAAGGCCATGGCCAGGAGGGCTGCGCCGATGACCGACGGCCGGATGAGCGGGAAGGTGACGTCTCGGAACGTCCGCAGGGGCGAGGCCCCGAGATCCGGGCAGCCTCCAGGGTCGAGAAGTCGAAGGTCTCGAGGCGCGCGTTCACGGTGAGGATGACGAAGGGCAGCGCGACCACGATGTGACCGACCGCCGCGTTCAGGAGACTGGGAGGTCGCGCCAGGATCGTGAAGAGGACCGCCAGCGCGACGCCGAGCACGAGCACCGGTACGGCCATCGGCAGGAGACTTGCGGTGAGCAGGACGCCGCGCGGCCTCCGGCGGAGCCGTGCCAAGGCGAAACAGAATGGGACGCCGAGGCCCACCGCCACGACCGCCGTGATCGACGGCGAGGACGAGGCTGTTCACGAGCGCGCGCGAGAAGAGTGGCTCCGCGAACGCTGACTGGTACCAGGAGAGCGTGAACCCCTCGATGGGCAGGCTGAGCCGCGGCGAGGTCGTGAACGAGAAGAGGACGACGACCAGCACCGGGAGGAACAGGTACAGGAGCACGACGAGCAGGTAGACGCGGGCCGCGAGCATCCCGGCCATACCGCGTCGCGGACGGTCAGCCACGGTAGCGCCAGGCTCCGCGGTCACCACGTGGTGACCCACCGGACCAGGCGCGTGACGAGCAGGTACACCGCGACCACGGACGCGAGGATGAGGAACGCGATAGCGGCCCCCAAGGGCCAGTTGGTGCCCAGTCCCCGGAACTGGTCGGCCACGAGATTGCCTGCGAGCAGCCCTCCTGTGCCACCGACCAGCTGAGGCACGACGAAGTCGCCCGCCGACAGGATGAAGGCGATGGCGAAGGCCGTGCTCAGACCGGGCAGGACCATCGGGACGACGATCGTCCGGTGAAGTCGGAAGCCCTTCGCGCCGAGGTCCGCCGCGCCGTCGAGGTGATCTCGGGACACGTTGGCCATCGATGAGTAGATCGGCAGCACGGCCAGCGGAATGAGCATGCCGACGAGCGTGATGACCGTGGCGAAGTTGCTGTAGACGAGGAACGTCAAGGGCTCGTCGATGATCCCAAGCTGTGCCAGTCCCTCATTGAGGAGTCCTTCCCGCCCGAGGATCGTGCGCCACGCATAGATGCGGACCAGGTAGCCGCTGAACATGGAGACGAGGATGACGTCGAGGATGACCGCTCCCCGCTTCTCGAAGACGAAGCGAAGGAGGTACGCCAACACGTACGACACGGGAACGACAATGGCGGCGACCGACAGCCCGACCCCGATCGTGCGGATGAACACGGCCCGGTAGAGCCCAGAGGTCGCCGGGGCGAAGTAGTTGTCGAGCGTGAAGCTCCGGATCATCTCGAAGCCGCTCGCTCTCCAGACGCTATAGGTCAGCAAGATCACCAGCGGCGCCAGGAAGGCGAACGCGTAGAAGATGGCCGCCGGGGCGATCTGCCACGCGACCGTCCACCGGCGGTGCATGGCTGTTCGGGGTGACGTCACCGCAGCGCGTCACCCCGAGCCGCTAGTACGGGCCTGGCCCAATGCTTCGCGCACGGTGGTCGGCGCGTCGGATCAGCTCAACTTGAACCGGTCCCAGGCTTCCTTCCACGCGGGGATGCCCACGATGTCGCCCTCATCGGTAGGGGGAGGCATGATGGCCTGTGTCCCCAGGATGCCTCCGCCAGGCTGCCTGACCTCCTCGTAGTCGTAGAGGTCGCGCGCGTCCTCTGGCATCAACGGCACCGCATCCTCGATCGTGGCCGCAGAGCCGAGTTCGGCGGCGATGGCGGCGTTGTTCTCCGGCGCCATCATGTAGTCGATGAACGCGTAGGCGTTGTCGATGTTAGGGGCATCGACGGCGATCGCGTACGCGTCTGACCAGTAGTAGGTGCCGTCCTCAGCCGGCGAGGCCGCCGCGAGCGTCTTGCCCTTCTCCTTGGCAATCTGGATTTGGTAGGCCCACCCGCCGATGCCCATCGAGGCATCGCCACGGATGAGAACGTCCGCTTCGTCTCCGAGGGTAGGGGTCAGGGTCACGACGTTGGGCTTGACCTTGAGCATCGCGTCGATCGTCTGGTCCAGCTGCTCTTGCGTCAGCCGCTGCGGCTCAGGAAAACCAAGTGACCTCGCGAAGAGCCAGGTGTTGGCCACCGGATCATCGACCATCACCAACTCGCCCGCGTACTTCGAATCCTCGAAATCGGTGTACTTGGCCGGTGGGCCTTCGGGCCACCTCTCTGGATCGTAGACGACCGGCTGGTCACCCCAGATCAGGGGCACGCCATACATCTGGCCATCCTTGTAGACCCAGGGCGCCTCCTTGAAGGCCTCGAAGAGACCGGCGGCATTCGGGATCCTCGACATGTCGAGCGGCTGGAAGAGCTCCACGTCGGCGTCGAGGACCTCGCGCATGAAGTCCTTGTTGTCCGCGATGATGTCCATCTGGCCACGTCCGCCTGTCTGGAACATGGTCAGGGGCTGGTACGGGTCAGCCATGTACGTCGGGTTCATGGTGATGCCGGTCTCCTCAAAGAACGGCTTGGCCACGTTCCTGGCATCCTCCCCGTCGTAGCCCACGAAGTTCAGCTGCCCACCCAACTGCGGCGAGGCATCCTGGGATACGACCACGGCGGTCGGTGCGAAGAGCGCCAGCAGGGCGATGCCTGTGACAGTCAAGGCCACAATGCGTCCTCTGACCAGACCGTACCGCATGGTCGCTGGATTGCGTACGAAATGTCCGTCCATCACTGGCTCCCTTCACGCGTCGACGGCAGCCGCTGCAGAATGCAGACCGCCGGACTGTTCATGATGGCTACATGGCCGTTCGCTCCGTCTCACCTCGCGACACCGCCTCAGCCTTGACGATTGTCTGCGGTGCCGCTGAAGTTGACGAGAGTACAGGCCGAGCATATCATAGTTAATCGATTGCGGCAATCGTTATCTCGCTCACGTGGAGGCAATTTGGTCACCTCGGGCAAGCCCACGATGGCCGACGTCGCGCAGGCGGCGAACGTCTCCACGGCGACGGTCTCACGGGTCCTTCGGGGCGTCGAGGGTGCCAGCTCGAGGGAGACGGCCACCCGCATCCTGGGATGCGCCTCGGAGCTGGGCTACATCGTGGACGGCGTGGCCTCCAGCATGCGCAGCGGGCAAACGCGCAGCGTCGGGCTCGTCATCGCTGATATCGCTAACCCCTGGTTCGGCCAGCTCGCCGCCGCTGTCGAGAGCGTGCTCGGGCCCGCGGGCTTCAGCGTCATCCTGGCCAATACCAACAACAGCGTCGAACGCGAACGGGCCGCCATCCAGATCCTCCTGCAGAAGCAGGTCGACGCCCTGGTCGTGGCCTCCAGCTCGGCCGACGGCGCACACTTGCTTGGCGCGGTGACGCGCGGGACCAGGGTCGTCCTCGTCGACGCGGAACTTCCCGACCTGGCGGTCGATTCGGTCACCATCGACAACGACGCCGCTGCGCGCACGGCAGTGGAGCACCTGCTGGCGTTCGGGCACCGGGACGTGGCCATCGCCTTCGGCGGGTCGGGCCCCGCCTCGGATCGGGCACGGCTGGACGGCTACACCAGGACGCTCGAGGACCGGGGCATCGAGGTTCGGCCCGAGTACCTGACCAGCGGCGCCGACACCTTCGAAGGCGGCCGTGCGGCTGTCGCGACGCTGCTGACCCTGCCCCAGCGACCAACAGCCATCTTCGCCACCAACAACCTCATGACCGTGGGCGCGCTGGTGGCGATCGCCGATGCCGGCCTGCGGGTCCCAACAGACATCTCCATCGTGGGCATCGACGACATGGAGTGGTATCCCATCGCCAACCCTGCCATCACCGCGATCCAGGAATCGGCGACTGAGATGGGACGATGCGCCGCCGAGCGACTGCTGCTGCGCCTGCGCCGGCAGCGCCAGCCGGCGGTCGAGCGCATCCGCCTGCCGGTCGAATTCCGTGAACGCGGCAGCGTCGGACCGCCACCCACGATGAGAGCCGCATGAACGCTCCGGCAGGGTGCGTGGGAAGCCGGATCTCGGCCGTGCTCCGCGTCGTCGCGGGTGTCGCGGCAGAAGGACGTTGACCCGATGAAGGAGCAGTTCCATCCGGTCAGGAGCAACGAGGAGTGCGAGAGGATCATCGGCGGCACCTACCAGGGCGTGCTCGCCATGACGGTCGGCGACGAGCCCTATGCCGTGCCGCTCAACCACGCCTACCGCGACGGCCGGTTCTACTTCCACTGCGCCAACGCCGGCCGCAAGCTGGACACCATCGGGCAGAACCCGAACGTGGCCTACGTCATCAGCAAGTACTACGGTGACAGCGCCGAGCTGGCCAAGGCCATGAAGTGCCACGGGCACTGGGAGAGCGTCATCGCCTACGGCACGGCCAGCGATCATCTCGGAGGACGACGAGCTCATCGCGGGCATGAAGACGTACATGGCCTACTACGGCCACGGCGACTACCAGCACGGCGACGACCTGCTGGGTAGGACCAAGATGATCGTGGTCGACGTGGAGCGCATGACCGCCCGGCGCGAGTACGACGAGTTCAGGACCGACTACTGGTACTGGGAGAAGGAGGCGTAGACGTCATGGAGAGCCACATGGGGACCGAGCGCGATCATCCTCGAGGGCGCGTCGGCTGCAGGGTGCTGACCGGCACGTCCACGCCGCACGGCGCTTGCGCGAGAGCTTCCCCGGCATCGAGCTGGCGCGCGGGTGGTGAGGGCCCGACCATCGAGCTGGCCGAGGACGCGGCGCTCGCCGGAGGGCGCGTTCCGCATCGAGGCCGGCCAGCGAGCGCATCACGGTCACCGGCGGCCCGTTCTCGGGCGTCATCTACGGGGTCGAGGAGCTCATCGACCGCGCCGGCGCGGCAGCCTGACCGTACTCGAGCCTCGAGCCGGGCACATCGAGGATGCGCCCGGGCCTGGCCTATCGCACCTTCTGGACCTGGGACCACTCCACCAACTGGGAGCTGTCCCAGGTCGGCCAGCAGGAGATCGGCGTCTTCAACCCCTACGGCAAGCCGCCGGGCGGCTTCCTCGCCGACTACCAGCGCGTCGTCGACTTCTGCTCGCGCAACCGCATCGCGGCCGTCGTCATCTACGGCTTCCTGCGCGACCCCCACGGCGGCATCGAGACGGCCCAGGAGCTGTGCCGCTACGCCACCGAGCGCGGCGTGCGCATCCTGCCCGGCATCGCCATCGGCTCCTACGGCGGCGTGCTACTGGGAGGGCGACCACCGCTACAACCTCGCCACCTGGCTGCGCGCACAACCCGCAGCACGCGGCCACGCTGGAGAAGGGCGTCGGCTTCCAGATCGCCGACCTGGCCTTCCCGCTCGACCTTCCCCCGGTCCGACTACACGCTCTCGGCCTGCCCCTCGGCGCCGGAGACCATGGCCTGGATGGAGGAGGGCGTGGCCTGGCTGGCCGAGACCTTCGACATCGGCGGCATCAACATCGAGGCCGGCGACTACGGCGTCTGCGGCTGCGACCGCTGCGTGGCCCGGCGGGCCAACGAGGCCGAGGCGGCGCGGCGGGTCGACGACTTCGGCGACTCCTGGTCGCACACCGACATGGCCGACAACTTCCCGCGCCTCTACCGCACGGCCAAGGCCGTCAAGCCCGACCTGTGGCTGTACAGCGAGATCCAGTGGGACAACCTGCTCGACCCGGTCGCGCACGAGGCCCAGCGTCGCCTGCCGCGCGGCGGCATCTACCAGCACACCACCAACCGCAGCTACTGGAGCCGCATCAAGGCCGAGCTGACGCGTGGCTACGTCGAGTCGCTGCCGACGCAGCCCAACGTGCTGCGCTGCCAGTTCGCCTGCCAGTGGAACGGCGACGAGCGCACCGAGCGCTACGCCCTCAACGCCCGCGTCTTTGCCGACATGGCCCGGCTCTGCGGCGAACGCGGCATGCACGGGCTCACGGTGTGGGGCGAGCCCTCGCCGTATCACGCCACGCGTGGAGCTCTCCTACCTCGCCTTCGCACGCTTCAGCTGGGATCCGTCGCTCACCTGGGAGCGTTTCATGGCGCGACGAGGCGGCACCGCTGCTCGGCGGGACCGAGGCGGCCGAGCCTTCGTCGCCATCGCCGAGGAGACTCGACGCCAACCAGGTCCTGCCGCTCGAACGGCTGCGGGCCTGCGCGCTGTCGGCCATGGCTCACCGCGCCGACGACGAGGCCGGCCGGCGCTGGCTCAGCCTCGAGGACCAGGTCGCTCGCCGCATCTACATGGGCGGCTACCTCTCCTGGGTCAAGCCCTCTGCGGGCGCCACCGATGCCGTCGCGACCTCGAGCGGGACGACGTCGGTTCGCAGCCAGGTCTCGTAGTAGTCGAACGGCACGGTCGACTCGTCCCACGTCGCTGAGCGGATGCGAACCAGCGCGCGTCCCCTGGGACACCGAGCAGAGTCAGCGATGTCGCTCGGTGCCCCCAGCGCATGGATGATGCGCTGGGCGCCGTAGGCAACGAACCCCTCTCGCGCCAGCGCCGCGTTGAGGGAGGCCTCCCCGCTGCAGCACGTCCGAAGCTGCGGCCGATGGCCGGCTCCACGTGGGGTGGGTGGTAGTTCGTACCGATCAGAGCTGGCGCCCCGTCAAGGCAGTCGGCGCCGAACGAGCACCAGACCCTCGCTTCCTTCGGGCAGACGCAGTGCGCGACAGGCATGCGCCGGGAAGGGCTCTCGGCGAGCGCTCAGGACCTCGGTGGTCACCCGCCGGTTGTGGTGTCCGACCCCGTTCTCCAGGAAGCCGGCCCGGTCCTGGATCATCCAGCCATGCTCCTGGGGCGGAGTGCTCGCGAAGTGTCCCCGGTTCGCGATGCGGACGGCATAGCCCCGTGCGACCAGGGTCTGGAGCGCCTGTCGCACCGTGGACCGCGATAGCCCGAAGCGGTCGGCGAGCTCGAGCTCGGACGGCAGGCGACCCTTCTCGGGTATCACGCCGTCGAGGATCCGCTGCTCGAGGATGTCGGTGAGCTGACGGTGGTAGGGCGTTGGGGAATCGCGGCGGATGACCTCGCCGCGATCGGCAGGGTCATCGCTTGCACGCTTCGTCGTCACCACCGGATCCAGCTCCCATGCTCCTCGCGTTGCGTCGGACCTGATGCGCTTCAGGCTTGCGAATCGTATGTGCTGCGGTACGCTGCCGTCGTCGGCCGTATGTGTCGGACCGATACCGTACTGTACGAATTGTATGGACAGTCCGTACATGTTGTGCAAGGATGGCGGCGCACGTTCGTCAGCCAGTGACGACAGACCGCACTCTGGAGGAGAGACCATGGATGGTTTACTGCGCCGAGTCGCTCTACGCGGCTCCGTGATCGGAGCGGCGCTGATGCTCAGCCTCTCGAGCGTCGGCCTCGCGCAGGACGAGATGGCTGGGTCCTGCGTGGCCGGGGACGCGCCGTTCAGCACCGACGACGCCGCCGACAGCGTCAACTACACGGACCTCGAAGCGCATGCTCGGACCCGTGCCGGAGGCTGCCGAGGGCACGACGCTCGGGTCGATCATGAAGTTCCTGGGCAACCAGTACTGGATCATCCTGGCCGACGGCCAGTCGACCGCGGCCGAGAAGTTCGGCGTGACGGTCGACGTGCAGGCGGCGGCCAGCGAGTCCGACCAGGTCGGCCAGCTCAATGCCGCAGAGACGATGCTGCGGGCGGGCTACGACGCCTTGCTCGTCTCGCCCCAGACGGACACCAACCTGTGCCCGGCGGTCGAGAAGGCCGAAGAGGCCGGCGTCCTGGTGCTCAACGTCAACGACGCTGTGCTGCCCGGTGCCAGGCAATGGGTCGGACCGAACCAGATCCAGAACGGCATCAGCGCTGCCGAGTACGTGCTCGAGAACCTCCCAGCGGGCGCGAAGGTCGCGGTCATCGAGGGCCAGGCCGGAGTCTACGCCGCCGGCCAGCGGACCAAGGGCTTCACCGACACCGCGACGGCCGGCGGCCTCGATGTGGTCGCCAGCGTCCCGGGTGACTGGGACATCCAGAAGGCTCTCGACGCTGCGGCGACGATCATCCAGCAGTACCCCGACATCGCCGGCTTCTACGCCAACAACGACACGATGGCGCTGGGCATCGCCGAGGCCGTCAACGCTGCAGACCTCACAGGGCAAGGTGATGGTCATCGGCACCGACGGCATCGAAGCCGCCTACGAGGCCATCCGCAGCCGGCGACCTCACGGCCACGGTCGACTCCTACCCGTACATCACCGGCCAGGTCGCGGTCGATGTGGCTCTGCGGATCCTCGGTGGCCAGGATGTTCCGCGTGCGGTCTACACGCCGCAGGCGCTCATCACCGTCCGACAACGTCGACGAGCCACCACCGTCGCTGTAGTCGACGACGGACCTGGAAGTCAGCGCCTCAAGTGACCCGTAGCGTGGGCGCGACAGCGGGCCGAGGCGGAGTCAATCCGCCTCGCCTCGCTGTTCGCCGACAACCGGATCTTCGGCGTCCTCGTGGCCCTGGTCGCGACGTTCGCCGTCTTCACCATCCTCGAACCGCGGTTCCTCGATCTCGGCAACGTCATCGAGATCGGCGTGCAGTCGTCGATCATCGGCGTCATCGCGCTCGGGATGACGCTGGTCATCGTGACCCACGGCATCGACCTCTCGGTCGGCTCGATCGTCGGGCTGGTCAGCGTCATCTGCGCGACGAACCTCGATGCCTGGGGGACCATCCCGACGATCGTCGTCGGTCTCGCCCTCGGCGGCTTGCTGGGCATGATCAACGGTTCGTTCTCGGCTCTCTTCAACCTCGAGTCGTTCGTGGTCACCCTGGCCACGCTCAACGTGTATCGCGGCCTTGCCTTCCTGTACACCGAGGGACGGCCCATCTTCGGCATCGACGATGGCTTCCGCGACTTCTTCGGCGCTGACCTCGGCCCCATTCCCAAGCCCATCCTGTTCCTGCTGGGCGCGACCGTCGTCGCCTACCTCATCCTCAACTGGTCGCGCTCGGGCACGTACTTCAAGGCCATCGGTACGAACGAACTGGCCTCGAGGAAGAGCGGCGTCGCTGGTCGAGCGAACCAAGATCGTGGCTTTCACGGTCTGCGGCGTGTTCGCCGCTCTCGGAGCACTGCTGCTCATGAGCAGGATCGGGGCAGCGGAGCCGATCTCCGGCACCGGCTACGAGCTCACCGTCATCGCCGCAGTCGTGGTCGGCGGTACGAGCCTCGGGGGTGGACGCGCCACCGATCGTCGGGACCGTCCTCGGTGCACTGCTCCTCGGCGCGATCCGCACCGGTCTGACCCTTCAGAACGTGAACCCGTTCTGGCAGCTCGTGGTCACGGGTGTGATCATCCTGGTGGCCGTGTTCGTCGATCGAGCATCGTCCCGCGCGAGGTCCAGACGATGACGATGTCGACCATCGCGATTCTCGACGCAGCCTCGAGCGCCTTCGCGACAGACACCACTTCGGCTTTCGGAGGTGCCTCATGAACGAGGCCTACATCGACCTGCGTGACATCACCAAGGATTTCGGCGGGGTCCACGCCCTTGCGCGGTGTCAACATGCAGATTCCCGAAGGGCAGGTCACGGCCATCGTGGGCGACAACGGTGCGGGAAAGAGCACGCTGATCAGCTGCCTCTCCGGCCTGTTCGAGCCGTCCTCCGGTCAGATCTTCATCGATGGCGTCGAGGTCCGCATCACCTCGCCGATCGACTCGCGCCACCACGGCATCGAGACGGTCTACCAGGACCTGGCCGTGATCGACACCCTCACCGTCGCGGAGAACCTGTACCTCTCCCGGGAGCAGACCGTCGGTTTCCGGCCCTTCACGCTCCTCAATCGAGGGAAGATGCGAAAAGGCGCGAGCGAGATGCTCATGAGGGTCGGCAATGCCACGATGCCCGTTACGCGGGAACTCTCGGCGATGTCGGGAGGGCAACGGCAAGCCGTGGCCATCGTGCGTGCGGTCGGCTGGGGTGCGAGCATCATCATCTTCGATGAGCCGACAGCGGCGCTGGGCGTCAAGGAATCCGCTGAAGTGCACGGGCTGATCAAGGGACTTCGGGATGAAGGCATCACCGTCATCTTCATCAGCCACAACTTCGAGGAGGTGATGGGTCTTGCCGACCTCATCTGGGTGATGCGTCACGGCAAGGCCGTGGCCTCCCGGCGGCGGACTGAAACCACAGGACTCGAACTGGTCGCACTCGTGACGGGCGCCGCGGATGCCTCCTGACAGACCCAGTGCCCCGCCACCCAGATCGGCCCCGCCGCCCAGACCGGTCCTGACTTCCGCACTCGAAGGTGAATCCCGATGACCCGCCACCGCTACGCCACCCGGCTCAACTCATTCGAGACGCGGCCTGAGCTGTTCTGGCCCGGCCGCTCCGACCGACCGGGGACGTTCGAGCTCATCGAGCGTGCCGCCACTGCCACAGGGTTGACCGCGGTCGACATCAACTATCCGCAGCAGGCACGCGGCATCAGCCCAGGGCAGATGCGCGAGCGGCTGGCTGACCTGGGGGTGGTGCTCAATGGCTACGCCATGCGCTACAACGGCGATCCGGACTTCCTCGCGGGCGCCTTCACCAACCCTGACCCGGCGATCCGCCGGAAGGCCATCGACCTCTCCCGTCGCGGTCTCGACGAGGCGCGTGAGGCGGGCGGCACGGTACTCACCCTGTGGCTTGGCCAGGACGGCGTCGACCACCCCTTCGAGGCTGACTACGTCCGACTCTGGGAGCACGAGGTCGAGGGTATCCGTGTCGTCGCCGAGCACGACCCCGACTTCGCGGTCTCGATCGAGTACAAGCCCAACGAACCCAAGGCCATCTCGGTCCTGCCCAACGTCGCGGCCACGCTCCTGGCCATCGACGAGGCTGGTGCGGCCAACCTGGGTGTCACGCTCGACTTCGCGCACGTGCTGTACGGCGACACCAGCCCGGCCATGGCCGCGGCGCTGGTCGGAAGGCGCAGCCGCATGCTGGGCCTGCACATCAACGACGGCTACGGCAAGCGTGACGACGGACTCATGGTCGGCTCCGTGCATACGGTGCAAACGATCGAGCTCCTGCGCCAGCTCCAGCGCGACGGCTTCGAGGGCACCATCTACTTCGACACCTTCCCCGATGGGGCGGGCCTCGATCCGGTGGCTGAGACCGAGGCCAACGTGACCGTCATCGAGGCCCTTTTCGGCATCATCGAGCGCCTGCCGGAGGCGCAGCTGGACGCGGCACTTCAGGCGCAGGACGCCCTCACGGCGCACCGTCTGGTGCAGGGGGCCATCCTCGGCATCGATGCCTGAGCTGGGCGTGGTACGCCCGCTGGGCGTGGTGGTCGTGGGTAGCCTGCACTACGACATCATGGTGCGGACGCCGTACCTGCCCCGCACGGGCGAGACGCTCATCGGCGAAGCCTGGTGGTGGAAGCCCGGCGGCAAGGGCGGCAACCAGGCCATGGCCGCAGCTCGTCACGGCGCCGTGGTGGAGATGATCGGCTGCGTTGGCGATGATGGATTCGGCATCCGCCTGCGGGAGCGGCTGGCCGCGGCCGGCGTCGGCCACGATGGGGTCTTGACCGTGAGCAGGGGCTCCGGCATGAGCGTGGCCCTGCAACAGGATGACGGCGACTACGCCGCGGTCGTCGTGTCTGGCGCCAACATGGCCATCGACGCGGCCCAAGTGGCTGACCAAGGGCAGGCCATCCGCGAGAGTCGGGTCCTGCTGTTGCAGAACGAGGTGGCCGAGGAGGCCAGCGCCGCCGCGGCCCGGATCGCCCACGAGGCAGGCGTCTCGGTCATCGTCAACGCGGCGCCGGCGCGGCCGCTGGGCACGCTCAGCGGACTGGTCGATGTTCTCGTCGTGAATAGCGTGGAGGCGGAGCAACTCGGCGCCGGCACGGTCGAAGACCTCGACGCTGCCGCCCGAGCTGCGCGGGCCCTGCTCGTCCATGCGCCGATGGCCATCGTGACCGCCGGTGGGGCCGGGGTCGCCGCCGCCAGCAAGGAAGCGGTCGTCACGCTCCCGCCGCACGAGGTCGCCGACGTCGAGACACACGGGGCGGGTGACGTCTTCACCGGTGCGCTCGCTGCCCGCCTCGCTGAAGGTGAGGCCCTGGAGACTGCTCTTCGCTATGCCAACGCTGCCGCCGCACTGCATGTCGGCACGCCTGCACCAGAACGCGATGCCGTGGGGCCGAAACAGGTGCGCGAGCTGCTCGCGGCAGGTCATGCCTGAGTGACAATGGGGCCACGACCAACCTGAGCGGCACCGAGGAGGGAAGCGTGGGCCAAGATCCGAGCGGTCCGTGGCTGACCGTCGTAGGCAGCACGATGATCGACCAGATCGCGTACGCGGCGCGTCTGCCGGAGCGCGGTGAGACCGTCACCGGCGACCGCTTCGAGCAGGGCTTCGGCGGCAAGGGTGCGAACCAGGCCGTGATGGCTCGACTCATGGGTGCGAACGTGGCCATGGTCAACGCCGTCGGCGACGACAGCTATGGCGCTGAGACCATCGCCAACTTCGAGCGCCTGGGCATCGACGCGTCCCACGTCCGTCGCGTCCCCGGCCCCAGTGGCGTGGCCCCCATCTGGGTCGAGGCTGACGGCTCCAATCGCATCATCGTGGTGCCCGGCGCCAATGCCGGCTTGACCGCCGAGGACGCCGCTGCGGCGGTGGCAGCCCAGGAGCGGCTCGACGCCGTCATCGGCCAATTCGAGATCGACCAGGCCGTGACCGCCGCCGGCTTCGGGGCCGCCCGTGAGCGTGGCGCCACGACCATCCTCAACCCCGCCCCCGGGGCGACCGTCTCTCCTGAGCTGGCTGCGGTGAGCGACTGGATCATCCCCAACGAGACCGAGTTCACGCTCATCGCTGCCGCTGCGGGCCTGCCCGGGGACGTCGCCGACCCGGCCGCGCTGTCGGTGCTGGCGGCCGGGCTCGGCACGCGTCTGGTGGTGACCCTGGGCGAGAAGGGTGCTGCGCTGGTGGCCGAGGACGGCACCGTGGAGGTGCTCCCCACACCCGTCGTCGAGGCCGTCGACACGACCGGTGCGGGCGACGCCTTCGTGGGCGCGTTCGCCTACGGGCTCGCCTCCGGCTGGGCCGAGGCGGATGCCGTGCGATTGGGCTGCGCCATCGCCGCTGAATCCGTGCTTCGTCCGGGCACGCAGAAGTCATTCCCCGACAACGAGCGCTGCCGCGCCATCGAGGCCGGCATCGTCGCCCGCAGCTAGACCAGGGAGGATCCGTGTCGCGCTACCGCAAGCTCTTCGGAGACATCAAGCCCATCATCGCGATGGTCCATATCAACGCCACGCCGGGAGCTCCGTTGTACGACGCGGAGCGCGGGGTCGGCGGGCTCGTGGAAGACGCTCGTCGCGACATCGAGCGCCTCCAGGCGGCTGGTGTCGACGCCATCATGTTCGGTAACGAGCACGACCGACCATACGAGCTGGACGTGGACGTGGCGGCGACCTCGGCCATGGCCTACGTCATCGGCCGGGTCCGTGATGAGGTGACCGTGCCCTTCGGCGTCAACGTGCTCTGGGACCCGAGCTCGACGATGGCCCTCGCGGCCGCCACCGGGGCGGCCTTCGTGCGTGAGATCTTCAGTGGCACGTACGCCTCGGACATGGGGCCCTGGAACCCCGACGCCGGCAAAGCCCTGCGCTACGCGCGCCGCCTCGGTGTCGAGGACGTGGTCAAGCTGTACAACGTCTCTGCCGAGTTCGCCTATTCGCTCGACCGCCGCAGTCTGCCCGACCGGGCCCGCTCGGCGGTCGTCTCCTCGATCCCCGATGCGGTCCTCGTCTCCGGCGTCATCACCGGCGAGCCGGCCTCCATGAACGACCTCGAGGCCGTCAAGGCCGTCCTGCCCGACGTGCCCGTGCTGGCCAACACCGGCGTCAAGCACGACACCGTGGCCGAGGTCCTGGCCGTGGCCGATGGTGTCATCATCGGCAGCGCCTTGAAGTTCGAGGGCGACACCTGGCAGCCGGTGGATCCCGATCGTGCCAAGGACTTCATGGATCGCGTCCGCGCGACCCGGGGCTGACCATGGAGCGCGACCTCCTCGTCGAGCTCATGCGGATTCCCGGCCTGGCGGGATACGAGGACCGCGTGGCCAAGGCCATCGCCACGCATCTCGACGGTCTGGGACTCGAACATCGCTCTGACCGACTGGGCAACTTGATGACCACGCTGCCGGGAGACCCTGACTCGCCCTCGACCATGATCTTCGCCCACATGGACCAGCTGGGCCTCATCGTGCGCAAGATCGAACCCTCCGGACTCATCCGGCTGGAGCGCCAGGGCGGCGTCCCCGAGCGCGCCCTCCCGGCACAGGCCGTGCTGCTCAGTACCGAGCTGGGCGACCTGCCCGGGGTCATCTCCAACAAGAGCCACCACGCCACCGCGCCCGATGAGAAGTACCAGGTGGTGCCCTACGCTGAGCTCGCCGTCGACGCGGGTTTCTCCTCGAGCGAGGAGGCCGCGACGGCGGGCGTACGTATCGGCACGCCGGTCACCTACCTGCCCCGAGCGCTGGAACTGGCGGGCGGTCGCATCGCGGGCACGGCCGTGGACGACCGTGCTGGCTGTGCCGCGCTCATCGCCCTGGCCGAGCGGCGCGTGGACAAGCCGGGCCCGACCCTCCACCTCGTGTGGTCGGTCCAGGAGGAGCACAACCTGCGGGGCATCCTGCCGGCCGCCACGGCCCTGGCCCCCGATATCGCCATCGGCGTCGACACGATGCTCGCCTGTGACACGCCGGAGGTCGCTGATCGCGGCGATGTCGAGCTGGGCGGTGGAGCGGTCATCTCCATGTTCTCGTTCCACGGCCGCGGCACGCTCAACGGCGTCATCCCGCACCCGGCGCTCGTGCGCCTGTTCGAAGCCGCGGCGACCGGGGCCGGCGTCCCGCTGCAGCGCTCGGCGCACACCGGGCTGCTGACCGACCTGAGCTACATCCAGTTCAGCGGCACCGAGGGCGTGGCCTGCCTCGACGTGGGCATCCCCGTGCGCTACTCGCACTCGCCGCTCGAAGTCGTCGATCCAGCCGACATCGCCAGCTTGGTGATGCTCGTCGACGCAGCTCTCGACCGCATCGACCCCGGCCTCGAGCTCATCCGCGCGCCTTGACCTTCACGCTGGGCATCGATATCGGCACCTTCGAATCGAAAGGCGTCATCGCCGATGTCGAGGGCCGCGTCCTGGCCGCCGCCACCCGGCCGCACGAGATGCTGGTCCCGCAGCCGGGCTGGGCCGAACACCGGCCCGACGAGGACTGGTGGGGCGACTTGGTGGTCATCGCGCGTGAGCTGCTGGACGTGTCCGGCCTCGACCCGACGGACCTCGACGCGGTCGCCGTCAGCGCCATCGGACCCTGCATGCTGCCGGTGGACGCATCGGGTGCGCCGCTCATGAACGGCGTGCTCTACGGCGTGGACACGCGCGCCAGCGACCAGATCGCGGCCCTGAACGAACGGCTTGGCGAGGGCGTCATCCTCGAGGCCTGCGGCAACGCGCTGACCTCCCAATCGGTCGGGCCCAAGATCCTGTGGCTGCGCGAGACACACCCTGAGCTGTTCGAGCGCACCGCCATGGTGCTCACCTCCACGAGCTACCTCACCTGGAAGCTGACCGGCGAGTACGTCATCGATCACTACACCGCGGCCAACTTCTCGCCCCTGTACGACGTCAACCGGCTGGGCTGGTCGGCCGACCTGGCACGGGACATCGTGCCCATCGAGCGCCTGCCGCGCGTGGCCTGGTCGACCGAGATCGCCGGGGCGGTCACCGCCGAGGCAGCGGCGCAGACGGGGCTCGCCCAGGGCACCCCGGTGACCGTGGGCACGGTCGACGCCCCGGCCGAGGCGGTCAGCATCGGCGTCCGGGCTTCCGGCGACATGATGCTGATGTACGGCTCGACCATCTTCATCATCGAGCTCACCGAGCGGCCGGTACGAGATCGCCGGCTCTGGTACGCGCCCTGGCTGTTCCCCGGCAGACACGCCTCGATGGCCGGCCTGGCCACGTCGGGCACGCTCACGCGCTGGTTCCGCGACCAGCTTGCTGGGGACGCTACCTTCGACGAGCTGGTGCGGGAGGCAGCGGCCAGCCCCAAGGGCGCCAGGGGCCTGCTCTGCCTGCCCCACTTCTCGGGCGAGCGGACGCCCCTCCATGATGCGCAAGCCAGGGGCGCGTTCTTCGGCCTCGACCTGACCCACACCCGCGGCGACCTGTTCCGCGCGGTCCTGGAGGGCATCGCGGCCGGGACCGCGCAGGTCATGGAGACCTACCGCGAGGTCGGCGCCGAACCGCGCAGCGTCTATGCGGTGGGTGGCGGCACCCGGAACGCGGTCTGGATGCAGGCCACCTCCGATCTGGGCGGCGTGTCGCAGGTCGTCCGTGAGAAGACGGTCGGCGCCAGCTACGGCGACGCCTTCCTCGCGGCCACCGCCGTCGGCGCCGTCGGCCCTGAGCGGATCGACCACTGGAACCCGCTGGCGCGGACCGTGTCACCGCAACGCGTGCCGCTCTACGAGCGGCAGTATCCGCTGTGGAGGTCGTTGTACGAGCAGACCAAGGACATCGCGCACGCCCTGGGAGAACGATGATGACCATGCGTGAGGCCGCCAACGAGCTGGTCGCCATCGCCGACCAGATGGACGAGGCGACCCTCGATCCGGTCGTGGAGGCCATCGTCGGCGCGGACCGCGTGATGCTCTTCGGGTGTGGGCGTGAGGGTCTGATGATGCGCGCGCTGGCCATGCGGCTCCACCACCTCGGCCTCACCGTCTGCATGCAGGGCGACATGAACGCTTTCCCACTGGGCCCCGGCGACCTGTTCCTGTGTGCGGCGGGGCCGGGTTCGTTGCCCACCGCCTCCGCCCTGTGCGGCGTGGCCAGCGGTGCCGGCGCGCAGGTCCTCGTGGTCACCGCTGAGCCTGAGGGCGCCACCGCGGCCATGGCCGACGACCTTCTGGTCATCCCCGCCCAGACCATGGCCCGCGACATCGGCGGCGCCTCGGTGCTGCCCATGGGTTCGCTCTTCGAAGGAGCCATGTTCCTCGTCTTCGAGGTGCTCGTGCTCAGGCTGCGCGACGCCCTCGGCGAGACGCCCACGACCATGCGCGAGCGCCACACGAACATGGAGTGACCGGGCAGCGCCCGTCGCCGGGCGTTACTTCACGGCAC
Organism: uncultured Chloroflexia bacterium; assembly: GCA_963705425.1. Taxonomy (GTDB): domain Bacteria; phylum Chloroflexota; class Limnocylindria; order Limnocylindrales; family CSP1-4; genus JAFMJV01. The sequence continues at coordinate 45,543 of CAVPJO010000005.1, forward strand.
CCGCCGACATGCCCCGCACGATGAACCGCTCGAGCAGGACACCGACCACGATCAGCGGCAGGATGGCGGCGAAGGAGATGGCGGCCATCGTCCACCACGAGATGCCCTGGCTACCGGTTTGGCTGGCCACCATCACGGGCAGGGTGATGGTGTCGGTCGAGGTCAGCAACGCCGCGAAGAAGTACTCGTTCCAGGTCAGCACCAGCGCGATCACGAAGGCTGCGATCATGCCCGGCAGCGCGATAGGCATGATGATCTTGATGAACGCGCCCCAAACGCCTTGGCCGTCGACCAGCGCTGCCTCCTCGAGTTCGGTGGGGATGGTCATGAACTGGTCGCGCATGATCCAGATGACGATAGGCAGCACCGTCAAGGTGTACAGCAGGACCAATCCGATGTGCGTATCCAGCAGCGCCAGCTCCTTGTAGAGCACGAGGAACGGCAGCGCCAGCACGACCGGCGGCAAGATCAGCTGGCTGATGAAGAAGAAGCCGATATCGGCGTTCCTCATCGGCCCGAACCGGTAGCCGAAGCGCGACAGCCCGTAGCCGGTGAGTGAACCCAGAGCAGTGGCCAGCAGCGAGGCTGAGACGGACACGATGACCGAGTTGGTGAAGCGGGTCAGGAACTGGTCGCGCACCGTCGAGTCCGCGCCGATGGTCTCGGGCGAAAGGCCCAGCGAGCGCCAGCCCAGCCAGGCCGGCTCGAAATCGAGGAAGGGGATGAGGTTTGACTGCATCACGTCCGGCGCCGTCTTGAAGCTGGTGGTGATGGTCCAGAAGATGGGGAAGAGGCAGACCACGGTCCAGGAGATCGAGCAGTCCGTAGATGACGGCACGGCTGGACCACCACTTGGCCTTGTGGGCCAGGTCAGCCTCGGTGTCGTGGAAGAGGGCCGGAGGTCTGTTGCCCGGCGTGCTGGTCGCCGCGCTCACGAGTACGGCCTCATCCAGCGGCTCAGCCCGCGCATCAGGCCGGTCAGGCCGATGATGATGATGACCAGGTAGAAGATGGCCAGCAGCGTGCCGTAGCCCACGTTCGATCTGTCGCGGTACTCACGAAAGATGAAGCTGGTGACCGTGTCGGTCGAGCCGCCGGGCCCGCCGGCGGTGATGTTGATGACGATGTCGGCCAGCTTCAGCTTGAAGATGATGCGCACGATGATGGCTGTCAGCGAGACCGGAAGCATCAGCGGGAAGATGATCTTGCGGAACGTCTGCCAGGCCGAGGCGCCGTCGACGCGGGCGGCCTCGATGACCTCGGTGGGCATGGCCTGCAGCCCGGCCAGGAGCATGATCATCATGAAGGGGATGAAGATCCAGGCATCGAGGATGCCCATCGTGATGCGGGCCAGCTCGGGGGTGGCGAAGAAGGCCGGGTCCTCCCAGCCGAGCGCGCGGGCCAGCGTCGAGATGGGGCCGAAGCGGAACTCGAGCATGGACTTGCCGATCATCCACGACACTGCCACCGGCGACAGCATCAACGGCATCAGGAACGCTACCCGGAAGAAGCGCCGGGCTCGGATCTGCATGCTCAGCAGCAGGGCCAGGCCGAAGGCGATGGCGTATTCGACCAGCACGCCCAGCGTGTACCACAGCATGTTGGTGAGGGCGTTCCAGTAGAAGGGATCGGAGAGCATCTTGCGGATGTTGTCCAACCCCGCGAACTGCGGGCCGGCAGGCGAGGACAGGTTCCAGTCGGAGAAGGCGATGGCCACCCCGAGCAGGAGCGGGATGACCGTGAGCGAGACGACGAAGAGTGCCGACGGCAGCACGAACAGCAGGCGCTTGCCCTGTTCACCACGGATGAGCACCTGGCCCACGCACAGCGACACGCACCAGAAGATCCAGGCGAACATCGCAGGCTGCCAGTTCTGGAAGCCGAGATCCACATAGCCCAGCGCCTGGAGCGCCTGTGCCGCGACCACGAGCACCAGCACCAGGAACGATCCCCGGATGAGGATGCGGCCAAAGCGCTTGCGTCTGTCTGAGATGTCGTCGGGGTGGACGACGTGGATGAGGTCGGCGCCGCTCAATTCCGAATCCCGTTCATCAAGTGCGGGGCGCGCTCAGCGCGCGCCGGGGAATCCAAGGGGGTGCGCGATAGCCACGCACCCCAGGATGACTGCCCGGTGGGCGCGGTCAGCCACGCCCACCGATGACATTGCCTACAGGCCCAGCGAAGCTCGGTAGAGCTCGATCTGGCTGTCACGACCGATCTGGTCGGTGATCTCTTCCCAGCCGGCGTAGATAGCGTCGGCGATATCCTGCGCGGAGGCACCACTGCCGAGGCCCTTGACGAGTTCGTCCTCAGCCCTCGAGTAGTACTGGAAGATGCCCGGGATACGCGGCTCGTTGGCCGCGTTCGGGTGGTTGTAGCTGTCAGCGTTCGACGAGAGGTAGTCCTCCACGAAGGCGCGGTCGTAGCCCGCGGCCTCCCACTCGTCGTAGTCGAAGTGCGAGTTGCGGTAGGGCTGGAAGCCGGACGGATAGGCCGACGTCCACAGCGAGAGGTCCTTGCCACCAAGGTGTGCTGCAGCCGACCATGCGCACTTGCGCTTGAGTTCATCGGCAGAGACCCGGTTGGTGACGTACACGCCCCAGCCGATGTAGGCGTTGTGCGGGGACACGTTGGCGGCGTCTTCCCACTCGCCGCTGACCGAGTTGTAGACCCGGGTCGTGCCGGGGTTGATGTCGAAGCCGACCACGTCACCCACAAGCGAGGTGTCCGAGGTGCGGGCGTTGGAGCCCACGTCACCCCACCACATCACCGCTCCGCCGGTGCCGGCCAGGAACTGCTGGAAAGCGGTCGTGTTCGGGTCCGCATTGATCTGGTCGGGCGGATAGGCGCCAGGCGTGGCCATGAGGTCCATGACGTCCTGGATGGCCTGCACCCAGCCGGGGTTGTTGACCAGCGGCTCCATGGTGTCGGGATCGAACAGCCAGGCGGGGTTGTCCGGATGCTTGACGTAGGGTGCCGCGCGATCGGCCAGGAAGTAGAAGCCGAAGCCGCCCCACAGGTAGTTCAGCGGGTCGACGATGCCGTAGGCATCAAGGCCCGTCAGCGGGTCGGTCTTGCCGGCCAGGAACTTCGACTGGGCGTTGACCTGCTCCCAGGTGGTTGGCGGAGCCCACTCGCCCCCGTCGCCTTCCTCGGCCCAGGCAGCCGCGAACTCCTCGTTGTCGTAGTAGTCGGTCCGATAGGCCAGGGTGTGCGTGTCGCCATCGATGGAGATCCGGTACGTCTGGTCGTCCCAGGTGCCGATCGGCGCCTTCAGGTAGTCGACGTAGTCATCCATGTCGATCTGCGTGGCCACCCACTCGGGCATCGGATCGAGCAAGCCGCGACCGGCGGTGTCGCCCTCGAACGGCGCACCCATCTCCATGATGTCCCAGTCCACGGTGCCGGTGGCGATGGCCTGCTGCAGTCGACCGTTGTAGTCGTCCTGCGCGAGGTCGATCCAGTTGATCGTCGCCCCGGAGTAGTCCTCCCACGGCTTGAGGAAGCCACGGAACAGGAAGTTGTGCAGGTTCTGGTTGTTGAGCCCCATGAAGGTCAGCTCGACACCACTGCACTCGCCCTCAGCGAGGTTGGCCATGGTCGGGCCGAGCGTCAGCTCGCCGACAGCCTGCCAGTCGGCATCACTGGGGCTACCCATGCCCACGCCGGGGATCTGCAGGATCTGGGCTCGGACGTCATCGTCCTGGGCCGATGCCGGCAACGCCCCGATTGCCAATGCGGCCACCACGCTGAGGGCGGTCGCCCCCTTCAGTACCCCGCTACGTCTGCCTTGCGAACGCGTCGTTGCCTGCTGGAACCTGACCGTCATCTCCGACCCTCCTCATTGGGAAGTGCATTGTCCCCAGCTGCCTTGAGACACTGGGTGTCGGGCAGCATGGCGACGCTATGGTAAGCCTGTCAAGGCAGAGAAACCGGCTGGATGCGACGCAGCCAGGCACTTCGGGGCTTGGTCGGTCCACAATGACGATAACGTTTGCACCGCATCAAGCCAGACGCCGGCGGGGCCCGATGGCTTCCCCCGCGCGAAAAGGGAGGAACGAGATGCTCAAGGGAATCGACAACCGCCTCAACGCGGAGGTGTTGGGCTGCCTGCGGGCCATGGGCCACGGCGACTACCTCATCGTCTCCGACACGAACTTCCCGGCCGACTCGATCGCCCGCGAAACCACGCTCGGGGAGCTCCTGCGCATGGAGAACCTGACCTCGGCTGAGGCCATCAAGGCCATCCTCTCGGTGCTGCCGCTCGACACCTTCGTGGACGACTTCGCCGGCCGCATGGAGGTGGTCGACAAGCCCGACCAGATCGAGCCGGTCATGACCGAGGTCCAAGCGGAGATCGACGCTGCCGAAGGCCGCCCGCGGCCCATGATCAGCATCGAGCGCTTTGACTTCTACGATCTCGCCAAAGAGGCCTACGCCGTCATCCAGACCGGCGAGCGACGCTTCTACGGCTGCTTCATGCTGCGCAAGGGCGTCATCCCGCCGGAGGCGTAGACGAACGGGTCGGAGCGGCTCAGCCGAAGCGCGCGCGCAGCTCCGGCAGCACCTTCTCGGCGTAGAGGGCCAGGGCCCGCCCCTGGTCGTCGCCGGGGAAGTGGAAGACGAGGTGGTCGAAGCCCCAGTCGAGGTAGGGCCTGATCTGCTCGATGTGCTCCTCGACATCGTCCGAGACGAGCCAGCGGCGGTGGGCCACGTCCTCGACCGTGGTCGCCAGCCGCTCCATCTCGCGCGGGTCCTCGACGCCCATCTTCTGCTCGCCTGAGAGCGCCAGCGCAGCCCAGATCTTGGTGTCCTCCATGGCTCGCGCACGATCGCTCTCGAAGCTGACCTTCATCTCGATCATGCGGCTGATGTCGCCATCGGCCCGTCCTGCCTTCTCGAGCCCCTCGGCCACGGCCGGCAGCAGCGTCTCCGTATAGAGCTCGGTGGCCTTGCCCGAGGTGGCGATGAAGCCTTCGGCGATGCGGCCCGCCAGTCGTGCGGCAGCCGGTCCGGAGCCGGCGATGTAGACCGGCTACCGGCTCAGCCGGCTTGTCGTAGATGGTCGCGTTGTGCGTCGTGTAGAACTCCCCTTCGAAGGTCACGAAGTCCTCGCGGAACAGCTGCCCGATGAGCAGCACCGACTCCTTCAGGCGGCGGAAGCGCTCCTTCTGATCGGGCCACTGGGCTCCGACCACGACCTCGTTGAGCAATTCGCCGGTGCCCACGCCGAGGATGACGCGGCCGGGCGCGAGGCAGCCCAGCGTGGCGAAGGCCTGGGCCACGACCGCGGGGTTGTAGCGCAGGGTGGGGGTCAGCACGCTGGTGCCCAGGGTGACGCGTTCGGTCGAGGCGGCAGCGGCACCGAGCCAGGCCAGGGCGTTGGGGGCGTGGCCATCGGTGTGACGCCAGGGCTGGTAGTGATCGCTGGTCCAGACCGAGTCGTAGCCGAGCTCTTCGGCCAGGATGGTGAAGTCGAGGAGCTGGCGCGGGCCGAATTGTTCGGCCGAAGCCTTGTAACCGAGTCGAAGCATCTTGTCCTTTCGGGGGAGCGTCGGGCCGCCCTATGCACGGCCGCGGGGCTCGAATCATGCGGCCCAAGCCGGCGTCCTGTCGATACCCGTTCGTGTGACTGCGGCGGACGTCGGCCGCCTCGATAGTCCTGGGGCCAGGCCCGCTATGGCGCTGTCGGCTCGGCCTTGTCGGGAGAGGCCATCGGCTCGCCCATCTCGTGATCGCCCAGCTCGTGATAGGGATCATGCATCTTGAGTGGCTTGTTGGCCTTCGATGAGCGGCGGATGTTGAGGATCTCCACGAAGACCGCGAAGCCCATCGCAGCGTAGACGTAGCCCTTGTCGACGTGGGTGCCGAAGCCATCGGCGACCAGCGTCACGCCGATGAGCAGCAGGAACGCGAGCGCCAGCATCTTGAGGGTCGGGTGCTGGTCGATGACCCTGGTGATGTAGCCCGAGGCGGCGAGCATCACGACGACCGAGATGACGACCGCGGCGATCATGACCGCGACCTCGTCGACCATGCCCACCGCGGTGATGACCGAGTCCAGGCTGAAGATGATGTCGAGCAGCATGATCTGCACGATGACGCTCCAGAACGAGGTCACCTTGCCAGTGTCCCGGACGTGATCGTCGCCCTCCATGCGGCCGTGGATCTCCCATGTCGCCTTGGCCACCAGGAAGAAGCCACCGACGATGAGGATGATGTCGCGGCCGCTGAACTCATGGCCGAAGATCTCGAAGAGCGGCTCGGTAAGGGTCACCACCCAGCTGATGCCCAGCAGCAGCAGGATGCGCATGCCCATGGCCGCGAGGATGCCCACGCGCCGGGCGTTGTCGCGCTGACCTTCGGGCAGCTTGTTGGCGAGGATGGAGATGAAGACGATGTTGTCGATGCCGAGCACGATCTCGAGCGCCGTCAACGTCAGCAGCGCGATCCAGAGTTCTGGGCTGGTCAGCAGTTCCATGACCCGGCAGCCTAGCGGCTGCGGGATACCCGGGCCGACCCTCCTCGCAACGGTGACGAACAGGCCGACCTCGGCTCGAACGCGAGGGGTCCAGACAGGCGCCCGACAACGGCTACGATGGAGACTCCATGAGTGATACTTCGCCCCAGCCTGCCCCGCAGGCCGATCCCGAGCAGCTGCTCGAGCTCATCCGCAGCGCAGTCATCGGCGACGACGAGGCCTTCAGCGGCCCCTTCGGCGTGCGTCGCCTGACCTATGCCGACTACACCGCATCTGGTCGCAGCCTGACCTTCATCGAGGACTACATCCGCGACCAGGTCATGCCGCTCTACGCCAACACGCACACCGAGTCGAGCGGCACCGGCCTGCAGACGACGCGCTTCCGTGAGGACGCCCGCGACATCATCCGGGACGCCTGTGGCGCCGACCGTGACGAGTACGCCGTCATCTTCTGTGGCTCGGGGTCCACGGCCGCAGTCGACAAGCTCATCGGCATCCTCAACCTGCGCATCCCGGCCGATCTCGACGCTCGCTACGATCTCAGCAGCCACATCCCCGAGGATGAGCGGCCGGTCGTCTTCATCGGTCCCTATGAGCATCATTCCAACGAGCTGCCCTGGCGAGAGTCGATCGCTGAAGTGGTCACCATCCACGAGGATGCCGACGGCCGCATCGACCTCGGTCAACTCGATGACCAGCTTCGCCGCCACGCGCAACGGCCCCTGAGGATCGGCTCGTTCTCAGCCGCCTCGAACGTCACCGGTATCAAGTCGGAGACGCGCGGCATCTCCACGCTGCTACACCGTCATGGGGCGCTGGCCTTCTGGGACTACGGTGCGGCTGCTCCTTACGTCGATCTGCGCATGCGGCCGAACCGACGCGATGCTGATGGCGACACCCGGGAGGCCCCCCTCGACTACAAGGATGCCGTCTTCATCTCGCCGCACAAGTTCATCGGCGGCCCTGGCACGCCCGGTCTGCTCGTCGTGCGCAAGGCGCTGCTGACCAACTCGGTCCCAGCCGTCCCCGGCGGCGGCACGGTGGCCTACGTCAACACCGAGGAGCACGTCTACCTCGAAGATCCCGAGCACCGCGAGGAGGGTGGTACGCCGGCCATCATCGAATCCATCCGTGCCGGACTCGTCTTCCAGCTCAAGGCGGCGGTCGGCGCCGATACCATCCGCGACCGCGAGGAGTCGTTCATCAAGCGGGCGCTCGAGCGCTGGAGCACCGTGCCCGGCCTCGAGGTGCTCGGCGACCATGGCTGTCCTCGCCTCTCGATCGTCAGCTTCGTCGTTCGCCACGACAGCCGCTACCTGCACCACAACTTCGTGGTGGCGCTGCTCAACGACCTCTTCGGCATCCAGTCGCGCGGCGGCTGCTCCTGTGCCGGCCCATACGGCCATCGCCTGCTGGGCATCGACATCGAGACCAGCCACGAGTTCGAGCGCGAGATCACCCGCGGTTGCGAGGGCATCAAGCCCGGCTGGGTCCGCGTCAGCTTCAACTACTTCATCGACGAGACGGTCTTCGAATACATCCTCGAGGCCGTGGAGCTCATCGCCCGCCAGGGCTGGCGCCTGCTGCCGCACTACCGCCTCGAGCCCGACACCGGCCTGTGGCATCACGTCGGCCGCCAGGCTGAGGCGCCGCTATCGCTGCGGGATATCCGCTATGCCGCCCACGGCATGCACTACCAGGCGCATCGACGCCAGGAACCGGAGAGCCGTTTCGCCGACTACCTGGCCGAGGCCCGTGCCCTCATGGCCGAGCCCCCCGAACCGGCAGCTCCGCCGCAGGGCGCATCCGGGCTCGCGGTCGGGGGTGACTTCGAGGGCCTGCGCTGGTTCCTGCTCCCCGACGAGGCCGCCGCAGGACTGCGCTAGGCAGGCCCCGCTGCGGCCCCAGCTGCCCTGTGGCCGGTCTCGGGTGAGCGTGGAGCCTGTACTTGTGGCTCCGCCCCCGCCGATCCCGGCCGGAGCGGAGCCCTGCCTGAGGGATCAGGGGAGTTGGATCTCCATGAGGCTGACGATGTCGAGCTCGTCCTCCTTGCAGCTATCGATCCCGGCTCCACCTCGAGCGACATCGGCATACGAATCACGAGAGTTCAGCCGGTCATCTCCACCGACGCCGAACATCCGGTCTTCGCCCAGGCCGCCGGTCAGGGTGTCGTCACCCGGGCCGCCGCGCATGGTGTCCTCGTGGAGGCCCCCGTACAGGATGTCATCGCCACCGTTGCCCCGGAGTATGTCCGGCCCGCGCTGGCCAAAGAGCACGTCATCGCCGGTTCCGCCCCACATGACGTCGGCGCCACGCTGGCCCACCAGCGCGTCGTTGCCGCTGCTACCACGGAGGACGTCCGGTCCATCCTGGCCTACGAGCACGTCCTGGCCGCGGCCGCCCACGAGGCGATCCGCTTCGGTACCTCCCATGAGGCGATCGTTGCCATCGTCGCCGACCAGGGTGTCGCTCCCTGAGGAGCCCGTCAGCCGATCGTTGCCGTCCCCGCCGTAGATGAGGTCGCCATCGGGCCCGCCCACGAGGCGATCGCGACCGGTCGAACCGACGATCTTGTCTCGACCGTGGCCACCGCGCACCTCGTCATCACCGGCGTCGCCGAAGATCTCATCGTCTCCCTTGCCGCCGATGAGCACGTCGTTGCCATCGCTGCCGCTGATGCGGTCGTTGCCGCTGCTGCCGCGAGCGATGTCGTCCCCGGGCCCGCCGATGACGGTGTCATCGCCGCCCTCGCCGAAGAGCCGGTCGTCGCCGTACATGCCGAGCACGGTGTCCGACCCCTTGCCTCCATAGAGCTGGTCGTTCCCGCCGCCGCCGCGCAGCTCGTCGTCGCCTCCACCGCCGATGAGCGTGTCGTTCCCGCCAGCACCGAAGATCACGTCATTGCCGCCGAAACCGCAGATGACCTCGCCCTGGGCAGTGCCCAGGAGACGGTCATCGCCATCGGTCCCCTTGATGTCACATTGCGATGCCGCAGCCGTGGGGATGGCCATCGCCAGGGCCAGCACAGCGGCGCTGGTCAGCGCGATACCGATCTCGCGCGACCCTTGAGTCGTCCGATACATCTCTGCCTCACTTCGTTCAGTCGCTCGCTACCTGGTCTGACTGAGCGTTCATGGCCACCCCTTCCTGGTGCTCGCGAGTCCCTCAGCTGATGAAGGTTTGGAGGGCTCGCGTTGGCACCAACGCTGCGACGGGTGGTGGGTGCCGTACAGGGCCGTTGGGCCCGTCCGGAGCCGAACGGGCCATCGGTCACATCAGAGGCAGATCCTGGGACGGAGTCGAGCCGTGGTGCCGGCCTGCGGCCTTACCTGACGGGCATGAACACCTCGGTCATCCACTTGGCCGGATCGGGCTCCGCGGTCGGGTCGGTGAGGTAGGACTCCCAGCCCGGTCCGGCCATCTCCCGGTCCTGCTGCTTGACCCACTCGGTCATCGACTCCCACGTTTCCCCGATGGTGTCGTAGGGGCCCACGTGCATGGTCACCGCAGCCTCGACACCACCGATCTCGCCCGGCTCGACCTCACCGTCGGCGGTGAAGGGGGTCGCCACCGGAGCGGCGCACTCGAACTCGATGACCGGACCGCCGAACGAGAAGTAGCGCGCCAGGGGTGGGCCTGCGGGCACGGCACCGGCCGCGGTGATGGCCTCGTACAGCTTCGGGAAGGCTCCACTCATGGCCTCCGCGATCTGTTCCGTCGGCGAGCTGATCCTGATGGCCGCCGTGTGCTGGCGTGGGATCGAGCGGATCTCGATATCGGGCATGTCTGCCTCCTGTCTGGCTCGAAGTGAGGTCTCGTCGCAAGACCCTCGGGCTCACTCCAGGACCCGAGGGCCTCCCCCGAAGGCGGTGACGGGGAAGCTGATGTCGATCTGGTTGAGGTAGGTCTCCTGGTCGATGGAGCCGGTGCGATACCACTCCACCGAGCTGCCGAAGCCTCCGGCCCCGAAGGTCAGCGTGTCGGCGTGTCGCATGAGTCGCTCGCTGACGACGCCGTAGGCCTGGCCGAGGAGCCCGAAGGGGCCGACGTAGGTGGTGACGGCAAAGGTGCCGCCGGGAATCGTCTGCTGGCCCAGGCCGCACTCGGGCGGTAGTGGTTCGTCGATGGTCCAGCCGGCGTCGAAGCGCTGGTGATCGGGGGCTGTGACGCCGGGCGCATCGTGGCCGATGCCGACCGGCAGGCCATCGCCGGAGAAGCCCAGCTCGCGGAGGCGCTCGCGGATGTGCAGCCACGAACCACCGTCGATCTCACCGTAGGGGCCGATGTGCCGCAGGAAGGCGATATCGATCGCATGCAGCTCGGTCAGACGGGTGCTGGACAGAGAGATGCCCTCGGCCGATTCGGAGAGACCGGGTTGGCGATCATGCTCGCCCAGGCGACCGGCGTGTTGCCGTCCCCGCCACTCGCCCGGCGACACGCCGAAGTGGCGCCGGAACGCCCGCGTGAAGACCTCGTGAGACGCGAAGCCGTTGTCAAGGGCGATATCGAGGATGGTCGACTCCCGCAGCAGCAGCCCGGAGGCGGCGCGCTCGAGGCGCAGCCGCTCGACGTGGCGTCGTGGCGTCTCCCCGGTGACCTCGAGGATGCGCCGGTGCAGCGTCGACTCGGACATGCCCGAGCGCTGCGCCAGTGTGGCCGTGCTCAGGTCGGTGTCGAGAGCCGTCTGGATGTGCACCAGCACGGGGAGCAGGTCAGCGTGCATGACCGCAGCATGCCGCGGCCCAGGGCCGGTGTCTTGACGATTCCCGTCAGTCGAGCCTCACGGCTCGGGCTCAGCCCCAGTACCAGGCCCACACCAGCATGAGGATGCCGGTCACGAACAGCGCTGCCGCCAGGCAGCCCATCTTGCCCCGATCGCCTTCCTCCGCCTTTCGTGCCCAGACCACGATGCCGATGCCACCGATGATCGCCAGGATGGCCATGCCAGAGAAGATGAGCGCCATGGTCTTGCCGTCCTTTCGACTCAGCGGCCCGGGTCACGGACCATCACCAACAATCCACCCGCAGCAGACTGCCCCGCGGGGCGCACGCGCGCAGCGCGTCCTAGCCCACCGAGTCGGCCGAGACCTCGTTGACTGGCGCGCCGTCGCGCTCGAAGGCGGTGAGGTTGGCCACCGTCGACTCCGCGATGTTGGCCAGCGCGTCCTCGGTGAAGAAGGCCTGGTGAGCGGTGATGAGCACGTTCGGGAAGGTCAGCAGCCGGGCAAAGGTGTCGTCCTGGATGATGTCCTGGCTGAGGTCCTCGAAGAATCCCAGCGCGTCTTCTTCCTCGTAGACATCGAGGCCGAGGTAGCCGATGCGGCCATCCTTGAGGGCCTCGATGGCGGCCTCGGTGTCGATGAGGCCGCCGCGGCTGGTGTTGACGATCATCACGCCGGGCCGCACGAGCGCGAGCGATCCTCGATTCACGAGATGGTGCGTCTCGGCGGTCAGGGGGGCGTGGAGGGCGATGATCTCCGACTCGGCGAACAGTTCGGGGAGTTCGACGTACCTGGCGCCAAGGTCGCACACCGTGTCGTTCGGGAAGGGGTCATAGGCCATCAACCGACAGCCGAAACCGGCCATGATGGTGGCGAACACGGTCCCGATGCGGCCGGTCCCGATGACGCCCACGCAACGTCCATGGAGGTCGTAGCCAAGCAGCCCATCGAGTGAGAAGTTGCCGTCGCGGACGCGGTTGTAGGCGCGATTGGTGCGACGCAGGAGGCTGAGGATGAGCGCGACCGAGTGCTCTGCCACCGCGTACGGCGAGTAGGCCGGGACGCGGCCGATCTTGATGCCCAGCTCCTGCGCGACCTTGAGGTCGACGTTGTTGAAGCCGGCGGCGCGCAGGGCCACGAAGCGCGTGCCCCCCTCGGCCAGCTTGCGCAGCACATCGGCGTTGAGCTCGTCGTGCACGAAGGCACATACGGCGTCGTAGCCCGAGGCCAGTGGTGCGTGATCGCAGTTGAGCCTGGCTTCGAAGAAGTCGAGCTGTTGGTCGGTGCCCTCGGCCGCGGCCGCGAGGTACTTCTCGTCGTAGGGCTTGGAGCTGAAGACGGCGACTCTCATCAGTGCAGGGTAGTCGACGTTGCCGAGCTACCGAAAGGGCCGGGATCGCTCCCGGCCCTCGTCGATCAGATGTTGCCCATAGACGTCGGTGCTATTCGATCTCGTACTGGATCTGGACGTCGACCGAGAGCTCGACCTCGCCCGGCAGTACGGGGGTGCCCGCAGCGGAGTCCGAGGCGAAAGCCATCTCCTCGCGCGCCATGTAGATGGGCTGGGGCTGCTGTCCGCCGGACTCGGTGATGGTCACCACGCCGATGATGCTCACGCCGGCGTCTGCGGCCAGCTGCGTGGCCTTGGCCGCGGCATCGGCCACGGCCGCGCTGCGCGCGAGGGCCTCAGCCTCGGTCGAGTCTTCGACGCGGAAGCTGATGCCGTTGACGTTGGTGGCACCCGCGGCGACGGCGTCGTCGACGACTGCGCCGATCGTATCGATATCGCGGACCGTCACGTTGACCATGTTGTTGGCTTCCCAACCCACGATGGGGGCGGGTTCCTGGTTCCAGTCGTAGCGTGGCGAGAGGCTCAGGTTCGTGGTCTGGATGTCGTTCTCATCGATGCCCATGCCCAGCAGTGCGGTGACCACCGAGTCCATGGCGGCTGCGGCCTTCTTGGAGGCGTCGGCGGCCTCCTTGCCCTGCTTGGTGACGCCCAGGCTGATGTCGGCGACATCGGGTGCGGCCTTGACGCGGCCGACGCCTGACACGCTGATGGTGCGTAGCGTGTCATCGCCCTCCGACGGGGCCTGAGCGCTCACCACGGTGGTGCCCATGAAGGAGGCTGCGAGGAGGCCGGCGGCGAGACCGGTGGCGAGCCAGCGCAGGCGGGGACGGGAGATGGAGAGAGAGCTGTTCACCGTGATGGTTCCTCCGGAGTTGGCTGATCGCAGGGCCGGTGCAGACGGCGTCTCACGTCGGCCCGCTCAGCCTAGACGCTGGTCGTTGCTGTCCGGTTCCCTAGCTGATCTCCCGGTTCGGCTCCAGCGGGAAGATCACCTCCGTGAGCCACTTCGCGGGATCCGGCTCGGCGGAGGGGTCCGTGATGTAGAGCTCCCAGGGGCCACCGCTGGCCTCGTGGCCGGTGGTGGTGAGCCATCGTTCGATAGCGTCGTAGGTGGCACCGAGCGACTCGTAGGGGCCTGCGTGGACGGCGATGGCCGCGGGACCCGCTGGCAGCTCACTGGGGGCTACGTTCCCATCAGGCGCGATGGGCGCGACCACCATCACGCCGGCTTCGAGATCGACCGTGTCACCGTACGAGTGATACCGAGCGAAGGGCGCTCCGTCCCGAGCGATGCTCTGTTTGGCGAGCGTCTCGTTGACTGCTTGGAAGATGCGACCCATGGCCTCGGGAAGGTCCTGGAGGCCAACATCCTCCCGGATCGTGGCGGTGTGATGGCTCCGAAGGACACGGAGCTCGATCTTCGAGGACGGGCCTCGTGTCTCAGGCATGCAGGCACCTCGCTGATGGAATGGCGCCAGAGTGGCTGTTTGGGGTCGTGGATGCAAGTCGCCGATGGTCCCAGAGCCGGTCGACCGCATTGGCGTCACCGTTGGGCATCGGCTCCCTACCATGAGTCGCCGCCCAGCGGACGACACCGAGCCCTGGATGCCCTCCTAACCCACGACCGACCCCGTTTCGACGCGCTGTGGCCTGCCCAGCCAGGTCCGACCGTTCGGATACCCGGACACGTCCGAGCTTGGCTTGCTGAGCCGCTCCGGCCCTGGTGCGAGGGGCGTGTCCGGCCTCTCGCTTGCCATCCGTTGCCGGGGCTCGCTGATCGGACTGCACCGGGAACCCGACAAGGACGATGTCTGCCGCCCGCTGCATCCTCGCTTCGCGAGGCCCACCTAGGCCGCCAGAAGCCCGCTGATCGGAGGCGGATCTTGAGCCTGACAGGCCTGCTGCTCGGCGCGTTCCGGCCGCCCCGCAGTAGGCTGCGGTCGTGATCGACGACGATGAGAGGTGGCCGTGATGAAGCGCTCAGCGTACGCGTCGTGGCTGCTGGCCGGCGCCATGGTGGCTTCCGCGGTCCCCGTCTGGGCCGAGGATGCGCAGGCGGTGCCCCTCGAGTCGGCCGCTCCGCGCGAGTCGGCTGCGCCCGTCGAGTCGGCCGCGCCGGGAACCGGGCGCCGGGACCTGTACCTCGACATGCCCTACTACGTGGGTGGCTTCGAGCCGGCCATCGTGATGACGCGGGGCGCGGAGCATGTCGCCAACCTCGACGCTGAGGACCCTACGCGATTCCAACTCGAGGGGCTGCTCGCCGCCGTCGGCGGCGGAGATCGAGAACCTGACCTCGGGCTACGCGCTGGTGTCGCAGGAGGGCTTCTTCAGCTTCGTGGTTGCCATCCGCGTCGAGGGCGTGGAGCCGGACTCGCTCTTGCCGGCCTACCTACCCATCCTCTACGGGGACCTCATCGAGCCGGCACCAGGCATCGCCAGGAACGTCGGCGGCAAGGACGTGCTGGTCATCACCGCGCTCGGCGACGATGACCAGAACGTCGAGCTCTTCGTCTACGACCAGGGTGACACGCTGTGGATGGTGCAGGGCCCCGATGACGTCGTCGAGACGACCCTCGAGAACCTGCCGGGACCGATCGGCGCCGAGTAGGTGCACCGCAACGCAAAGACGGGGTCCGACACCGGGGAGAAGTGCCGGACCCCGTCTGCGGTGGCAGATCGGCCGCCCATGGCCGATGCATGTGTTCTACGCGAGCGTCGTGCGCCCGGTCAGCTTCTGGAACTGGGCGGGGACCCACCACTTGAGGAAGTACATGCGACAGCCGAGGCAGTAGCCGGTCGCCGCGAGGACGGCCTGCAGAGCCCCGACTGCTGCAGCCACGACCCAACCCAGCGCCGGCAGCCCAAGGAGGAACAGGACTGTCGACACGGAGAAGCCGATGAAACCGAGGGCTTGCGCGAAGCGCGGCGGGAGTTCGTGCTCGAGTTCCCTCGGCGGGGCGATGCGAAAGGTCTTGCGCACGATCGGCCAGGGCCGGCCGAGGATGGAGTAGCGCGTTCCGAAGAAAGCACTGGCACCGAGCGCCATGGCCAGGAAAGCCACCACAAGAGGCGCGTCGAGGAAGAAACCGGCAGCCAGGATAGCGACCGAGAGCGCCGCGCCGAAGCGATGTGCGCGCGGATCGATGAGGCGATAGGCGGTGGCGGTCTCGCTCGGATCCTGGTGACCGGTGGTCGCGCTGGTGGCGGTAATCGGTGTCTCCTTGGGCCATGCGTCTTGGTTGGCCGGATGCTCGTACCATGATCGTAATCTTGAGCCTCTGGACTGTCCAATCGAATTGTGCGACGCTTGTGATCGTTCGTTTCGTTCACAGAATGGGGCCACACCCGATGGATGTCCCGCGCCTGGAAGCCTTTCTCGAGGTTGCCCGACTGGGTTCGATGCGGGGAGCGGCACGTTCGCTGCACCTCGGCCAGCCGGCGCTGTCGGCGCGCATCGTGGCGCTCGAGGATGAGCTCGGTGCACGGGTCTTCGAACGCACCAAACGTGGGGTCCGGCTGACGCTGGCGGGTCGGGCACTCGTGCCGCACGCGGAGCGGGCGCTGGAGGCCATCGAGGCCGGGCGGTCAGCGGTCAGCCAGGTCGAGCAGGGCGACGATGGAGAGCTGGTCATCGCGGCGGTCTCGGCCATCAACGCCTCGGTCGTGCCCGAGCTGGTGGCGCGCTTCCGGCGCTACCACCCTGGCGTGCACCTCTACGTGCGCACGGCTGACCCCGAGCGGATCATCGAGCTGGTGGCCTTCGGCAGCGCCCAGCTCGGGCTCATCCGGGAAGCGTCACCATCGCGCGACCACAGGGTCTCGGGTCACGCCGCTGTACGACGAAGCACTGATGCTCGACGGCTCGGCCGGAGCATCCGTTCGTAGCCGAGGGCCCCATCCCGCTGGTGCGTCTGTCAGACGCCACGCTGATCTTCTACGACCGCAACTCGGACGACTACGAGGCCACACGGTCGCTGCTGCAAGAGGGCGGGAGTGGCGCCATACGGTGTCATCGAGGTAGACAGCGTCGACACCGCGCGACGGCTGGTGGCACTTGGCCTTGGCGTGGCCTGGCTGCCGTCGACCGCGGCCACACCGGAGATCGAGGCGGGGCGACTGGCGCTCGTCGGCTTGGCCGATGTGGCGACGATGTCACGCCGCGTCGTGTCCCTCGAGCGTGCCCAGGCGTCGACCTGGGCGCCGATGGTGACGATGCGCCGTTTGCTCTCGGACGTGGCTTCGTTCGTGCCTGGCGCGGTCGCCGTGGAGGTCACGGTCGCCTGAACGTGACCCTCTCGGTCGCCTGCCCGGACTACGAGCCGCTCGGCGGGATATTGTGGTTGAGACGGAAGGCGTTGTCGGGATCCCACACGTCCTTGAGCGCCACGAGCCGCTCCCAGGTGGCCTCGGAGTAGGAGTCGCGGGCCTGTACACGGGACTCGCCGGCTTCCTCGGCACCGAGGAAGTTGGTGTAGTGACCACCGCGCACGTAGGGCTGCACGGCGCTCCAGAAGTCGCGTACCCAGGCGATGTTCGCGCGCGTCCTCTGTCGCACCGTGCCAGACGCCCCAGACGTTGAGGATGTACCCGGCATCACGGTTGCCGAAGGCGGTGGCATCCTCAGCTACGCGTCCGTAGGCACCGCCGAGCTGGTGGATGTCCGTGCCCGCGATGGGCGATCCGCGCTTCAGCGAGTGCTCAGCCAGCACCTCGATCACGATCGTCGCTGAAGTCATCGAAGTAGGTCGACTTGAAGTAGGCGTGGACGCCGTCGGGGAACAGGTCGTCTGCGCTAGTCTGCAGTTCCAACCAGGATGTCGGGCCTGCCAGCACCTCATCGGGATCGGTCCTGAGCACGTCCTCGATGGCCCGCTCGCCGGCGGCCATGTCACTTCCCGCCCAGCACCAGGTCAGCGCCAGGACCGGCTGACCCTTGGATCGCTCGGGCACGTCCCAATGCTCCATGGGCGTCATCCAGGTCACGATGGTGGTGAGCTCGTCGGGCAGGGTCGGAGCCCACTCGGCATAGAAGCGGAGCGCATCGCGCCACCGCTCGGGTCGATACCAGGCGCCACCGGCGTAGACGTCGGGGCCGAGCGGGACCCCCTGGAACTCGAAGCGCGTGACCACGCCGAAGTTGGAGCCGCCACCGCGGATGCCCCAGAAGAGCTCGGGATTCTGCTGTGGGCTGGCGTGGACCTGTTCGCCGTTGGCGGTCACGAGGTAGACGTCGAGGAGGTTGTCGATGCTGAGGCCGTAGGCTCGGGTAAGCCAGCCCATGCCGCCGCCGACGGTGAGACCGCCGACGCCGGTGCCGGAGACGACGCCGGCGGGCACGGCCGTGCGGTGGCCCACCGTGCCGCGGTCGAGATCGCCGAGGGTGGCGCCGCCACCGACGGTGACGATGCGGGTGCCAGGGTTGACTCCCGACCTCGTTGATGCGGCCGAGGTCGATGACCAGGCCGCCATCGATGGTGCCGTTGCCGGCCACGTTGTGGCCGCCGCCGCGGATGGCCAGCGGCAGCCCGTGCCTTCGTGCGGCATCGATGCCAGCTGCCACGTCTGCCGGGCTGGCCGCCTGCAGGACGGCGATCGGTCGCCGATCGATCATGCCGTTCCAGACGGCACGTGCCTCGTCCCAGCCAGCATCGCCCGGGAGGACGACGCGACCGTCGAGCATGAGCGAGCGGAGCTGAGCGGTCGCGTGCGGGTCGGACATCGTAGTCTCCTCGTTGGCGGCGGGCCTCGATTATCCGGTCCGTGTCGATTCGGGGGCACACTGTTCGCGATGGTTCGATTCTTGCCCGGTCTGGTGGTCGTGGTGGCGTTTGCCTGGCTGTGGTCGGCCGTGCCCGTCGCCGCTCGGGACGGGGCCCCGCCCGACCCTATGCCGAGTCCAGTCTGGACATTCGTGCAAGGTGTTGCCGCCAGCGCCGCACCAGGGTCGGGTCCGACGTTCGCGGCGCCGGAGCCGTCGCTGTCGGTGGCATCAGGGCCCGTGCCGATGCTGACCGCAGGACCGGCCAGGCGAACGAGATCCGATGTGCCGCTTTTCGCCGGGCCCGCGGAGCTGAGAGTGGCCGGCGAGTCGGGCGCCTACCGCTGGGCATCGGTCTCCTTCGGGGCGCAGGAGGTCGAAGCGTGGGTGACCCTCGTGCCAGGCGGGGAGCCATGCGCTGCTCGGGTGCGCTTGATCAGCGACGGGAGGCCGGTCCTGGACACGACGTTTGACTCGGACGCGAAGGCCAGCACGGCGCTCCGCTCGGTCATCGATGTCGATTACGTCACAGCATCGCTGAAGGTCGACAGTGACTGTGCGCAGTGGTCGATGTGGTTCGAGCCCATCGAGGATCCCGAGCTGAAGGTGGTCATCAAGGAGCGGTTCTACCCGGTTCGCGGCGACACCATCGCTGCGCTCGAGGAGGGGACGCATCGCATCGAGGGCAAGTGGGCGGCGTTCACTCGGTGGCAGGTGAGCTGGGCGTACACCTGGCTGGAGCGCGGAGCCTCGTGTCAGGTCAACTCCGCTGAGACCGAGCTCGCGGTCACCGTACGGATGCCCAGGTGGAAGAGACCCAAGCACGGCGATGGGGACGTCGCGGCGGAGTGGGAGCGCGTCTACCGAAACCTGCTCGAGCACGAGCTGGGGCACGTGACCATCGCGCTCCAGGGCGCCGACGCCATCGACGACAAGCTGGACGCTGGACCCAGCGCCAAGATCTGCAAGCGGATGGCTCGCCAGGCCGATGCCAAGGCAACCCTGATCTTCAAGCGCTACGAGCAGGCCAGCCGGCGCTACGACAAGGACACCCGGCACGGGCGCACCCAGGGAACGTGGTTCCGGGCCCTGGAGGGCCGGGAGCCGTGATGCGGACATCGCGGCATCGACGTCCGCGAGCCCGAGGACGGTGGATGGTCGAGACTGAGCGGATCCTCGAGGGGCTGAACGACGCCCAGCGGCGGGCGGTGACGACTGCGTCGGGGCCGGTGGCCATCATCGCCGGAGCCGGCAGCGGCAAGACACGGGTGGTCAGCCACCGAGCGGCCTATGCGGTGGCCACGGGAGTCGTGCCCGAGAGCGCGAGTGCTGCTGGTCACGTTCACGGAGAAGGCGGCCGGCGAGATGGCTTCCCGAGTGCAGGGGCTGGGCTTGGGGCGCGTGACGGCACGAACCTTCCACTCCGCGGCACTGGCCCAGCTGCGCTACTTCTGGCCGCTGCGGCACGACGGGGCGGAGCTGCCCGAGGTGATGGCTGACAAGTGGCGCATCGTGTCGCCGCTGGCTCGAGCGTTGCCGGGTGGGTACCGGTTCACGCCGACGAAGGACCTCATGGACGAGATCGAGTGGGCCAAGAGCCGACGGCTGACGCCATCGACCTATGAGGCGCGGGCGGTGGGTCGTACGCCACCGACGACGATGGACCTGTTCGTGCGGCTGTTCCGGGACTACGAGCGGGCAAAGGCGCGGCGAGGGCTGATCGACTTCGACGACATCCTGTCGATGACCGTCGACGCTGCTCGAGGAGGACGAAGAGGCGGCGTTCGCGGTGCGCTCGCGCTATTCGTGGTTCACGGTCGACGAGTACCAGGACACCACGCCGCTGCAGGCACGGCTGCTGGAGCTGTGGCTCGGGGAGCGGCGGGACCTGTGCGTGGTGGGAGACGAGGATCAGACCATCTACACCTTCGCCGGGGCGACGCCGGAGCATCTCTTCGGCTTCGCACGGCGCTATCCCGGAGCGGTGGTCATCCCGCTGCTCGTCGAACTACCGGTCGAGCCCCACAGGTACTTGCTGTGGCTAACAAGTTGCTGTCATCGACGGGCTCCGACAAGCAGTTGCTGGCGACACCAGGACGATGGGCCGCAGCCCGCCATTCGGGTGCTCGCCTCGGCGGACGCAGGAGGAGGCCTACATCGTCGCTCGCGTGAAGTCGCTGATGGCTGACGGCATCGGCGGCGAACGAGGTCGCGGTGCTGCTGCGGCTGAATGCGCAGACGGCCGGGTTCGAGTCGGCATTCGCGCGCGAGGGCATCCCGTATCAGCTGCGCGGCAAGCGTTTCTTCGAGCGACGTGAGGTACCGGGCGGCCGTGCGTGGCCTGGAGTCCGTGCCCGATGACGTCTCCGGCGACGAGCTGGTGGTGGCCGTGCGCAAGGCCTGGGATCGTCAGCTGGGCTTCGACCTCGAGCGAGGAACCGGAAGGGCGTGAAGGCCGTGAGCGCCACGCCACCCTATCGACGCTGCTGGCCATCGTTTCACAGCTGGCTCGGGACGGCGATGGGCAAGACCGGGACGCGGTCGCGGCGGCCCTGGCGGAGCGGGCTTCGCGCGAACGGGCTGATGATGCCGACGGGGTGGAGCTGCTCACGCTCCATCGAGCCAAGGGGCTGGAGTGGGACGCCGTCTTCATCCCCATGCTCGAGGAGGGGTCGCTGCCGGTGAGTCAGGCCGGTGACGATGAGACGTCGCTGGCCGAGGAGCGTCGGCTGCTGTACGTGGGCATCACACGTGCGCGCCGCCACCTGACGCTGTCGTGGGCAGCCGCAGCGCATGTCAGCCACCGGGAAGTCGCAGAGGCGCAAGCCGTCGCGGTTCCTGCGGGCCCTCGGGGCAGGGGAGGCGGCCACAACGGCAGCTGCCGGCGCGGGAGCGAGCACCGTCAAGCGGGAGCCCGGCGCCGCGCGGGCGCGGTTGGGTGCAGATGATGCGGTGTTGTTCGATGCGCTTCGGGCGTGGCGCCTGGAGCGGGCTCGGGCGGACCAGGTCTCGCCGTTCATCGTGGCCTACGACACCGTCATCGCCGAGATCGCCGAGCGCCGGCCACAGTCGCACGGGGAACTGCTGGCCATCCCCGGCATCGGCCCCGGCAAAGTGGACAAGTACGGTGCTGGAGATCCTCGCCATCGTGGCTGAGGGTTAGTCGGAAGCTCGAGTATCCCGTCACAAGGCCGTACTAGGTGCGGACGATCCAGTCGGGCTCAGCGCTGCGCTCGTAGACGAGACGCGCGTTGGGGAGATCGTTGTCCTCGAGCTTGGCGCGGATGAACGCCTCGTCCATGTCGTAGTCGACCCAGCGCTGTCGATTGCGCACCTCGAGCGTCTCCATGTCGGCTAGCACCAGCGCCGTGTGGTCGAAATAGGGGCGCAGAAGCGGCCAGGGCTCGTCCTCGAGGAGCAGCCAGTTGCCCTCGGTCACGATGAGTCGGACCGATCGGTCGATGAGGATGGCGCCGGCACGGGCGATCTCGATGGAGCGATCGAACCGTGGCACCGCGACGGTACCTTCATCGTTGGCCTTCAGTCGTCGCAGGGCCGCCGCGTATCCGCCGACATCGAACGTGTGCGGGGCGCCCTTGCGGGACTGCCAGCCGGCGGGGGTGAGCACCTCGTCGTCGTAGTGGAAGCCGTCCATGGGCAACAGCGCCGTGCTGCCCGGATCGGCTTCGTTGAGACGGTGCTCCAGTCCGTCGGCGATGGTCGACTTGCCTGAGGCCGGGGCTCCGGCGATGGCCACGATGCGCCGCTCTCCCTGGGGGATGGCAGCGGCATAGGCCTCGAGGTGCGAGATGAAGCCTGCGGTATCGAACTCAGCGTGGACCATACGCCGATGGTAGCGAAGCTCAGGCGTCCGCTGGAGTCGGCTCGGCTGAGGGGACCCAGGTCGTGACTGCCCCTTCGAGCGCCGACAGGGCGCCCGGCGAGGTCGCGGACTCGAAGGCGTTCAGGAAGGACGCCCGTATGTCGTCCGGCAGCGTTGGCCGGTCGGCGATGACCTGGTGGACGCGTCGCGCCTCGAGGATCGAGCCGACGGCTTCGTCGAATGACCACCCCTCCATCGACGCGTCGACGAAGGCGGGCATCGATGTGCCTTCCATCGCGGCCAGCGTGTCGTGATAGAGCGTACGTGCCGAGAAGCGGCCGGCCAGCTCCCCTGGCATGGCAGCGCCGTACCGCGTGAGGGCGCGCTGTGCCAGCTCGAGGTCGATCTGGCCCGCCGGGATCATGCCCAGCTCGTCGACGGCGTCCAGCCAGTCGGCCCAGTCGGCCGCCTGCCTCGTCGCCCGGAGGTCCGCGGCGCGCACTCCGTAGCGGGGTGTCCCGGTTCGGAGCGAGTCGATGACCTCGACCATGCGCTCCGGTCCGATGAGGTCCGCTGCGTCCTCGACGATGCCGCAGGCTGCCGAGGCCAGGTAGACGGGGAGCGTCGGGTCGCTGCCGGTGGGGTTGTGGCCGACCTGCCATTCGCGGAGCGAGGGTTGGCCCTCGCCGGGGTACTCGCCCGGGTCGGGGCACTCGTGGCCGGTCGAGGAGAGGCCTGCCCAGAGCGTGAGTCCCTCCGCGAGCCAGCCATCGGCGATGGAGCCGTCGTTGAACCAGGTGCGGGCCAGCGCAGACACCGAGGCGCCCGTGAAGGTGAGGTCCTCGTCCATGAAGAGGCGAGGCGCCGCGGCGTCAAGATCGGTCGGCAGCCCGAAGTCGATTGGTGCGTGCCACCTGCTGGATGGGTAGCGAGACGAAGGGCATGGGCGAGCCGATCGTCTCCTCCAGGGCGGGCAAGTACTCGTGGATGGTGTCGACCATGGTCGGCGTCCACTCGGGATCGATCCGGCCACGAGTCGAGCGTGATGACCTGGCCCGCCGGAGCAAGGGCGTAGGTACGAGCCATCGCGCTCGGCAGGAAAGCGTCGGTGCACAGCTCCGTGCCGCCGGGTTCCTTGGTCTTGGCCAGGGAGACGACGGTGTTGGCGGGCGCCGCTGCGATCTTCGTCCTGGCGCCGTCCGTGTTCGCCTCCCAACCGGCGGGGAGGATGGCTTTGACGGTGCCGCGGTCGGTGTACTCGCCGCTCCAGCAGAAATGGGCGTAGGCATCGGCGACGCGGGTGCGCCCCTGCGCGCCAGGTCCGGCGTCGGGCAGGTCGTAGGTGATGTCGATGACCTGCTTCTTCTTGTAGAGCAGCCTGGGGAAACGCACGATGTACGTGGATCCCGACGCGTTGCTGGCGATGGTGACGGCCTCGACGCCCTTGCCGCCGATGGAGACGTTCGTGGCATCGGCTGGAACGAGGATCGGACCCCAGCCCTCGATGTAGTAGTAGGTCGTGATCTTGCACGTTCGGCGTGGGGCGTTCTTGCATGGACCGCGCCGGACCGTGGACTTGCGCTTGTTCTGCACGGTGACCTTCGAGGCGGCGTGCACCACCGCTTCGTCGGGCACCAGCGTGAACGTGGACTTTGACGTCTCCTTGTAGCCATCGACGTTGGCGCTCGCGGCGGTCGGGATGGTCGCGGTCAGGGCCAGCGCGGCGATGAGGATGACGGTTCGGCGTAGCGCGGCAGGCATGGGCGTGTACTCCCCCGTGTGGGTATGGGCCCACGGTGCGCTCAAGGGATGCCGGCGAACAGTGGTCCTTTGGTACGAAGCGATGTGGTCGATGAGTGGCAGCGGCGGGTGCGTCGGGGATCGGCGACCCCCGGCTCATCGACGCGGTCGCGCTCGGGCCACGACGATCAGTCGATGGTTGGCCGCAGCTCGAACGTGCCCACGATGGATCCCCAGGCGTCGTCGGGACGTTCTTCAGCGGTGCAGGTCATGGTGTGGATCCAGTTCGCGTCGATGAGGATGAACGAGCTCGTTGCCGCGGCCATGTCGAGCGTCTCGACGCCTGCGTCGATGCGTGCCACGCGACCGCTGGAAAGCTCGATGAAGCTGAGGTCCGGCCCGCTGGCGATGAGGTCGCCGAGCGCGTCGAGCTTCTCGACCTCGCTGGCTGCCACGACCTCCAGGGGTCGGCCGTCTGCGGCCCGGTCGAGGATGTTGCAGTTCTCGCCTGAACCAGAACCATCGGCGGTGTCGCGGACCGCGAGCAGCGAGAAGCTGAGCCCACCGGCCAATGCGGCTTCGACCGTCGGCGCGAATCCGGGAGCCAGCTGGGCCACCGCGTCGAGGATGGCCTCGGTGTCCCCTTCGGTCGGGCGGATGTGGATCCAGTCTTCGGGGAACGTCAGCGCGTAACCGGCGCTCGGCACCTCGATGCGACCTCCCTGGCCGACTCTCTCGTCGCCGGCTTCTTGCTGGGCGAGCACGGCGGGGGGCGCCGCCACGAACGCGAGCGCAACGAGCGCGATGGTCAAACGGCTCATGAGGCCTCCGGGCTGCATGGTACCCATGCTGCCCATCACGAGGCCATATGTCGAGGGTCTCGTGGCTCGACGCTCTACAGGACGGCGACGAGGGATATCGCCTACTCGCTGCCGTCCTCGGGGGGTGGCAGGCTGACCACGGTCAGGTCGTCACAGTCGGGGCAGACGTAGCCCCGGCCGACGAACGCCGGCACCTGCGCCGACGCTATCGGCTCGATCGCCAGGCGGACAGGTGTCGCCCGGCCCCATGCTGGTGCCAGACTTTGGCGGTCGTGCCGTCGCCATCCATCGAGATGAGCGTCCACGTCGCGCCCTCCGGTCCCGCGCCGACGGGCAGTCGGCTGTGATCGGGAATCCACCAGTACGGCAGCATCTCATCCGAATGCGGCATGCCAGCCAGCACATAGACGCCCTGGTCGTCGGGGCCGGCATGGAAGAAGTCAGGCGGTCCTCCACCGGGCAGCGACGTCACTCGCACGACCGCACCGTCGTCTGGGCCGCCACGCAAGCGGGCTTCATACGTGGCAAGCGTCCGTTCCCTCGTTTCACTCCTCATGGTCCCATCGTGCGTATAGGACGATAGTCCTGTCAACGAGATTGGCGTCGCGGTGTTGCCGGGGGTCACCGGAGAGTGTGCGAACGGCCCTGAGCTGCGTCTCGATCGGCCTCGGCCACGGCCGGCATCCTGCTCGGCCGGCGCCGGAGACCGGCCCCCAGCCGGGCCCCGTCCATCGGGACACATCGCTGCGAGTGCATAGGTGATGGGCGCTTGGTCAGCTTCCGCGCAGACGCTCGGCCAGGCCGGACGGGGCGATGACGACGACGTGCGTGGTCGCCCGGGTCAGGCCGACGTAGAGCAGCTCGTCCAGCCGTCCTCCCTCCTCAGGCAGCTCACACAGGACGATGACCTCGCGCTCGAGTCCCTTGAAGCGACGGATGGTCTCGAAGAGGACGACGTCGTCCGGCTCCTCAGGCACCGCCTCGGGTGGCAGGCCCTTGGAGCGGCCTTCGTCGTCGATGGCCTCGTTCCAGAGGACGGTGTTGCCGTACCTGCGTCGTCGCAGGACATCGCTACTGCCGGCCGACACGCCCGAGAGCACCGCGATGCGGAAGGGCGGCACCTGTTCCTCGACGAGGAGCCGGTGCAGCGTCAGGCGCAACGCCTCGACGGTCGCGGCTCCAGGCTCGGCCGTGATGATACTCGGCCGGCAGCCCCTCCTCGCGAAGGACCTCGATGGCCTCTGCGTCATCACGGAATCGGGCCGCCAGGCGAGCGACTGACGGCGGGTTGCGGTGGTCCTCGAAGAGCTCCAGCCGCACCAGCCCCAGCTGCCCCACGACATCGGGCCGGTAGAGCGCCTGCGCCGGGTCGTGAAAGACCCAGAACACTCCGTGGTCCTGGTCACGCAAGAGCAGCTGCAGCGACTCCAGCCAACCGATGGCGAAGTCCTGTCCCTCGTCGATGATGACCGCGTGGTAGCGGGCATCGTCATCACGGTCGATGGCTGCGTCCAGAGCCGCGGGCAGCGTCTCGCTGAACCATGCCTGGGAGATGGGGCTGGGCCGCGTGGGCAGCGTCCCCGGCCTCGGCCGCGAGCAGCTCACACAGACGATGAAAGGTCGTGACGCGGAGCCCAGCGGGCGCCTTCGCATCGGCCAGGTCGCGCTGCATGGTGCTCGCCAGCCGCTGGTTGAAGCAGACCAGCAGCGTGCGGTAGCCCTCCGCGGCGAGCCTGCGCGCGCGTTCAGCGGCGAGCATCGACTTGCCGGAGCCGGCCGGCCCCACCACCTCTACCTGACGCAGCGACTTCCACCGATTGAGGATGCGCGACTGCGTCCGGCTGGCATCGACCAGCGCGGGCCGGTCGTCCTCGATGCGCCCGCGCACGAGCCGATGCAGTGTCACGGTCGGTCGCAGCAGCTCATCGAGGAGCTCCACGCCCTTCTCGCCGATGGGCTGGTAGCGGCCTGAACCATCGCCACGCCAGTAGTCGAAGACGTGGTCGAGCCACTTCTGGATGCCGGCGGTCGTCTCCAGTGCGCGGGCATCGAGTACCAGATCGGTCGGCGCATCGACCCCCAGCAGCGAGTGGCCGGGTGGCAGGCTCCCCAGGTCGACATCGGGGAGGGCCACCGCGTGGCCGGTCAGCGGTGCCAGACCGGAGGGCCAGTCGGGCAGGTCGACCAGCTTGGCGCGGAGGTAGTACTTCGATGTCCTGGCCTGCTCGAATGGTGATTCCCTGAGCTCGATGGGTCCCAGGTGCCAGTGGCCCGCCTGGTCGATCGAGGGTTCGCCGGCCTTGACCTCGAGCACGAGCAGGCCGTACTCAGGATGGGCGATGACCGCGTCGGCCTCACCGTCGCGCGCCGGGCCGCGGCTACGGACGGGCCCGGTCCAGTTGACGTTGACGTAGACGCGGTACTCAGACTCCGGCAGCGCCTTGCGCAGTCGCTCTTCGACCAGGCGTTCAGCCTCTTCCCCGCGCGTCATCTCGTCGTGCCTTCCTACCAGCCGTTGCGGTGGAGCTGTTCTTCGAGCGGTCGGCGTCTCTGGGTCAGGGTCGATTCGCTTGGGCGTTCGTCATCGGTGCGATACCCAAGGGCCACCACTCCGCACATCCGGCGGTCAGCAGGAACGCCGAAGCGCTCCCGAAGCGCGTCCTCGCCGGAGGCGATTCCCGAAGAACCACGTATCGAGACCCTCGTCGACAGCCACGAGCTGCAGCTGCATGGCTGCCATGCCGGCATCGACGTCCCAGAAGCGCACCGGCCAGCGCTCGAGATCGTCGAGGCCGAACTCGATCTTGTCCTGGGCCGAATACCGGGCGAGGTAGCGCATCGGGTCGGACCAGCACGATCACGACCGCTGGTGGGCGCGTCGCCTTCTCCTCTTCCGGCGTTGGCTGATCCGGGTCATCGGTCAGCTCCCAGAATTCGGCCATCGCGGATCGATCGTCGATGACCAGGAAGTCGATGCCCTGTGAGAAGCCCGCCGTCGGGGCTCGCCGTGCCCTGTCGACGATGGTGGCGACCAGCTCGGGGTCCGGGGTCCGGTCGCTGTAGCTGCGCACGCTGCGGCGCATGCGGATGACGTCTGAGAACTCCATGCGGACAACATAGACGACGCGAGCGACTTGCTACGAGTGGGAGGGTAGTGCGAGGGTATGGGCAGGCAGATGCTGCGCGAGGAGGAAATCCATCGCCACGCGAGGAGGAATCCATGGATGCCGTCACGCCGAAGCCGGTCGGCACCGTTCCGGGCCTGGTCGGCGTGCCGCTGCGGGCGGATGGCCCTCCTCGCCCGACCAGCAGCTCACCGGCTACGAGATCGAGCTCGTAGCCGGCCACCAGGGTGGCCGCTCGAAGGCTTGGCACAGGCCGCTGTGGAGCATGGCCAGTGCCCATCCCCAATTCGTCTGGCTCGATGACTACCGCGCTTTCGACGGCATGCTCATCGGCCGTCGTCGGCCCGTAGTCCGGATGGCCACCCGGGAGCCCATCGACGCCTATTCGTGGGAGCTACACCCAGGATGGCGACTCATCGATGTCGCGACCGAGTCCAGTGACGGCATCGCAGGCGACGGCCTGAGCTTCGAGTTCCGGCCGGAGAAACGGCTCCGACGCTCGGGACGGGCAGGCAAGGCCCGCCGCAAGGGGGTCTTCTACCCGCCCTTCGCTTCGCACCTGCCGAACATGCCCAGGACGGAGGAGTCGCGTATCCGCTACTCCGCCTTGACCCACCCGGGCCACGACGAGCAGGACGCCTACTCGGTCGACTTCAACTGGGGCGCCGGCGGTGCCGATCGCGGACATTGGGTGCGCGCCGCTGCCGCCGGCCGTGTCAGCAAGGTCGATCCTGCCAACGGCCAAGTCCACATCACACACCCGGCATTCGACGATACGAGCACGTACGAGACGGTCTATGCCCACCTCGATCCGGTATCGGTGAAGGAGGGTCAGCGCGTCAAGGCCCAGCGACGCATCGGCAAGATCGGCTCTACGTATCACGGCAGCGGAGCCATCTCGCCGCACCTGCACCATCAACACCGCAGGGATGGTGAACCGCTCAAGATGAGGCTCCTCATCGACGGGGAGGACACGGCCATCGGCGTCAGCCGCCAGGCACCGAGCCGCACCATCGTCTGGGAACGGCTGGTGCCGGGCTGGGTCAGACCGCGTGGGCCGGCACCCGCTCGGCTCGTGGTCCGGACCCGTGACGCGGCGGACGGCACGTGGTCGCGGCCGAACGACCTGCGATTCGTCCTGGCCACCAGGACGATCCGGTCCTCGGGGAGCAGGGAGGATCGATTCGGTGCGGTCGCGCCCGACACCGCCATCGCCTTCGACTACAACGGCCCCGAGGTGGCGCCAGGCGAGTACACGTTCCGCTACCGTGCCCTCGGAGACATCGGCGCGCCGACGCGGTGGGCCTACGACCGTTCGGTCGTGGTCGAACCTGCCCTCGCGTAGGCGCTGGCGGAGGTGCGCCGAGTGCCCGTGCCGGCGGCACGAACTCGCAGATAGGTGGGTCTTCGTAGCCTGGGGGTATGACCGATAGGGGCTTGCCACGCACCCACCTCCGGTGCACACTGCGCGCGTCATGAACCGGCCCGTGCAGGTCATGCTCCATCTCGATGAGCGACGACGCGCCCGACGGCGAGCCGCCGAACAGGGCCTCACGCTCTCCGAGTACCTCTGCGGATTGGTCCGCGACGATCTCGAGTCATGGACGCCCGAAGCCGACGCCGCCGCGGCCATCGCCATCGCCACCGATGTCCCAGCGGTTCCCGACCACCACGGCAGGTACATCGGAGAGGCCGTCGCCGCGCGCATGAACAGGACGAACGGAGCGCCCTAGTCAACATGGAAGGACCGGCACTCGCGCATCTATCGTGGATTGCGCGGGTCGCCTGAGCTTGCCCGCACAGAGCCACATACGGGAGGCCGGTCCATGTCCGAGCGTACTCGCTTCATCGGTCTCGATGTCCACAAGGCATCGATCACGGTCGCGGTCGCCGAGGCCTTCGGTGATTCCCGAGGACCACGGCACCATCGTCAACGACCCCGCAGCGGTGCGGAAGCTGCTGCGACGCCTCGGCGATGACGGTCATCGGTTGACGGTCGCCTACGAGGCGGGCCCGACCGGCCATGCCCTCCATCGGCAGCTGACCAGCATGGGCATCGACTGCATCGTCGTGGCGCCATCGTTGATCCCGGTGCGCCCCGGCGACCGGATCAAGACCGACCGGCGTGACGCCGCCAAGCTGGCGAGACTGCTGCGCAGCGGCGATCTCGTCGCGGTGTGGGTACCCGACGAGGCCGGCGAGGCGCTGCGTGACCTGGTCCGAGCTCGCGATGCCGCCAAGTCCGACCTGTTGCGCGCCAAGCACCGTCTCAGCAAGTTCCTGCTCCGTCGGGGTCTCCAGCCTCCGGTCGGGGTCCGGGCCTGGAGCCGGGCCCATGACGCCTGGCTCCGCGGGCTGACCTTCGAGCAGGCCGCGGACACCATCGTCTTGGAGGACTATCACGCGGTCGTGCGCGAGGCGGCGGAACGCGTCAAGCACCTCGAGGTGGCCCTCCAACAGCGCCGGGAGCGGCCCAGATCGCATGCACGGTCGTGGGCACCTCCGGCGATGACGTCCTGGTCGGCACGTCCGGAGCGGATGTGATGTGCGGCGGTGGCGGCAACGACAGGTTCTATGCGTACGGCGGTAACGACCGCATCATCGGCGGCAGCGGGGCAGACCGGGTCTACGCGTCAGGAGGGAACGACCAGATCTACACCTACGGCGGCGATGACTTCATTCGTGGCGGTGGCGGCAACGATTTCATCAAGAGTGGTCCCGGTGCCGACACGGTCTACGGCGGCACAGGCGAGGACACCATCCACGGCGAGATGGGCGACGACCATCTCTATGGAGAGGAGGACTTCGACGCGATCTTCGGTGGCCCCGAATACTGCGACCCGGTCATCATCTGCCTTGGGTCTGACAAGGACACCATCCGGGGCGGCGCCGCCTCCGATTTCGTGTGGGGTGACGGCCCCAACGCCACGTTCGGCGAAGACGACGACATCCGCGGTGGCGGCGTGGTCTGGGGCGGTGCTGGCAACGACGTCATCAGAGGCACCAGATGGGCCGACCTCCTCAGCGGGGGCCAGGGCAACGACAGGATCTTCGGGTTGCGAGGCCGGGACGAACTGGTCGGCGGCCTTGGCGCCGACCGCCTCTACGGCGGCAGGGGCTGGGACTACCTGTACGGCGGCACTGAGGATGTCGGCGACGGGAGACGCGACGTTGTGAGCGGCGGGCGTGGCATCGACAAGGGCTGGATGGACACCTTCGACGTCTCACTCAGCGTCGAGAAGAAGTACTCGCAGTAGCGTTTGGCCCCCGGGCTCAAGGAGATATGCCGGCCAGGGTGCCGCGGACACAGCAAGGCCCGGGCATTCGCGGCCCGGCCCTTGCTCGTGGGTGGTGCTGGGCTCGTACCGGTCAGCCGACCGCGCTGAACTCGCGAGCACCGTTCGAATCAGTTCCCACGGCCTCGGCGTCGGCCGTGGGCAGTCCCCAAGGGTCAGCCACGCCGGTGTCGTCCTTGTTCTCGGGAGCCTCGGCCCCCGACTCAGCTTCGGCGATGGCATCGGCTTCAGCCATGGCCTCGGCGTCGGCCAGGGCTTCCTCGCCTTCGACCTCTTCGACCTCTTCGACCTCTTCGGTAGCCACCACTTCGGCCTCGAACTTGGCGATGGCCTCGGCGGCCTTGGCGGCCGGCGTCGCGCTCAGGTCCACTTGGTCGCTCGCGAGTGCGACGTGGGGGACGACGATGGCCTCCTTGTCGCCCCGCCAGACCTGCAGCTCGACGACGACCAGCGGCAGATGCTCAGCCAGCGTTTCCAGCGTCGTGCGGTAGCGCTCGCCGACGGTCTCGGTGACGAGCACGGCGACGTGGGTCTTGTCCGGATGGAGGACTCGGTTGCGGGCCCAGTTGTCGAGCAGCTGGAAGCCGTGTGATGCCTCCATCTCGCCGAGCTTGACGTCGACGCTGAGGCAGCGATCATCGTCGGTGACCACGAATGAACGCTCGTCGTCGGAGACGCCATCGGCAACCTCGAGTTCACCGAGGCCCATGCGGGTCGGCTCATTCTTTGAGCCAGCTCCGCAGCCAGGCCTCGTCTTGACCGAGATCACTGACCGTCGATACGGCTCCGGAAACGATGGTTGGGGTCGTCATCTGACTCCTCGCGCTTGGCAGGCATCGCGCCGGCGAGGGTGCCGGGCACTACTCCTCCTAGTACAGCGCCAGCCCGAGTCCGTTGCATGACCCCGATGGTCCACCGGCCGATGGACCATCGGGGCCTGAGCGCACCATCGGAGTGGGCGGTTGTGTCACGATTGGAGCCCCTACGCCACTCCACCGCGCCTGCACTTGCCCGCGCTCCCGAAAGGAGCTCCGATGACCTCCAAGCCCTCCGCCACCAAGTCCACCAAGGCCACGCCCAAGGCGAGGTCCAAGACAGCAGCTGCAGCGTCACCGCTCGAGACCGTCAAGCCGCTCGTCCGGGTCCGGCAAATTCGCGACTTCACGGGCAAGCGCGTGACCAACGGGGAGATGGAGGCCATCACGGAGGTCGCACGCTGGTCGGGCAGCAGCCGCAACGGGCAGGACCCTGCCGTTTCGTGGCCCTCCGCGACAAGGAGGTCATCCGCCAGATCGCCGAGCTGGGACTGCCGCAGACGCGCGGCCTGCGGACGGCCAACGCAGCGGTGGCTGTCATCGTGCCCGACGAGCCCGAGCGCGAGCTGTCGCGCGCCTTCGACGACGGGCGAGCTGCCGAACGCATCCTCATCGCCGCTAACCTGCTCGGCCTGGGTGGGGGCATCTCGCGTGTCCGGCCGGACGTGCGAGAGGGCATCGACACGCTGCTAAATCTGCCAGCCAACCGCTCGGTGCGGACCATCATCGCCATCGGCCACCCGACCGAAGAAGCGCTGGAGCCGAAGTCGCGTCAGGCAAGGCTCGGCTGCCGCGTGAGCAGGTCGTCTACGTCGAGAGCTGGCCCGACCCTCCCGCCAAGGACTGACCTGGCCTCGCCGGGCTGAGCGCCACGAGGCGACGCTGGCTCTGACACGGCGCTCATCGAGACGGCCACCGAACGATGCCCCGGGGGTCGCGACCCTGATGCGCGCAACACCGATCCTTGAGCGGTCCCCGTCAGGTGATGCCCAGGCCGGCCACGATCGCGCGTTCGATGGCGGCGCGGACGGCGTCGAACTCAGGGCGGCACTCGGCGGTCGTCTCGTCGATGTAGAGGTCGCGGCGAACCTC